>DIUC01000054.1 GCA_002435785.1 Saprospiraceae bacterium UBA6168
ACCATTCCGCTTTGAGGGGATTCAATATTTCCATCAATGCTAGTAATATGGCCTTTCACAATCAGTTCGCTTTCGTGCGCCATTTGAATGAAAGTCATTAATGATTTTCTAAAAATAATCGTGCTTCCAAGTGCAAAAAATGCAGCAACTAAACAAAGCAGTGTCTTTAAAATGTTCATTTGATATTGTTTTCTGGTACGAATTACCAGTGATAAATTCAATGTGGTAACCAATTCTTCGAAGCAATCGCTGCATTGAGTTATCAGGAATTTTATACTAATCGCTAGCGAGCAAAGCTAGGCTTTTTTTTAAGAAGGAAACCGATACGATTGCTCAAAGCAATCGTATCGGTGGGAGCATAAAACCTTGGGTAGTGGGTCAAAAGGGTTGGCAAGCGATACGATTGCTTTGAGCAATCGTATCGCTTTTGGGCTTCTTTCAACCCAATTGGCCCACTACCAAACCTTGCGGCTTTGCGTCCTTGCCGAGCTAGGATATACACCGCTAAAACTTTAGCGGTGATAGCCTTGGGAAGGTGTCACCGCTTTTTTTGTTATAGCAAGTTTTTAGGAATTTCTGGACTTAGATGCTGTTTTGGAAATGCTTGGCACAATGGGGAACACACAACCGGTTTTCTATTTAGCATTCTCTTCTTGAATTATTTTTTCCAAACCGAAAAGTTCTGCAACCAATTTATGGACCATCGTGCAAGGATTTTGAGTGGCGTAGTCGTGTTGTTCTTCATAAGTTTTCTCAAGGGTTGTAGCGTTCCTTATTGCATCTTCACGACTTCCATAAGTTTCAAGAAGTGTAAACATTTCAGTGCTATTCTTTTTGTATTTGTAGTCTTTTAATCCTTTTTCCTGAAAATTCCCCTCAATCAAGTCTTGATATTGCCTGCGACTTATTCCTGTATTGTAGTAATGAAAATGTAGAAGATACCAAAGCTCAAATGCCTCATTCGTCCATGCACAATCTACTTCAGGTCTATTGGCAATGCAAGTTTGAATTGCTGAATTAAATGATTGTTCAGTAAAACTGTCTTTATCAAATACAATCCACAATTTGTCAATAGTTCTGTTCGTTTGTATCTGCCATTCACTTCTTAGCTCCATCGCTTTCTTTACAAGAGAAGTTGTGTTATTACCAGTGCCGACAATCTTAAAATCACAAACATCTAGAACTCCTTTTGGTAAATCATCTTTCAATGATTCAAAGTAATTTGGCTCTGTCTTTTCTCCTTCACACACAATCAAGAAGAACCTGCGCTTAGATTTTGTTTCTTCTAAACGTTTGGATTCAATCCTATCGTGCCTTTTCTTAATGTGGTTTTGGATTTTTATCTTTCTTGCCATTCCTTTAAGATTTTTGTGATGTCACCAACATAAGGAATAGCACCATATCTTCCCTGAATGTAGTCACTTTCAAAAGAACGGTCTTTACGAATTTTACTGCCATCTTCTTCTCTGTATTCAACCAAAGAGTATAAGTCAGATGCTCCGTATTTATCCTTTTCAACAAAGTAGATTTGGTCTCTCCTGATCTTTGCATACCTATCATCCAATAAGTTTGTGTCATGGGTTGTAAAGATTAATTGAGCATTATTGGGGTTGTCTTTTTTTGAGTTGAACAGCCGTGTAATAGCTAAGGTAATTAATGGATGCAAACTAGAATCAAGCTCGTCAATCACTAAAACTCCACCATCATGAAGAACATCAAATATAGGCCCTGAGATATTGAATACTTTGTTAGTTCCAGCAGATTCTTGGCTTCGCATGTCAAATTCTACTTCACCAACAGGTGCATTATTTTTGTCAAACTTTTTGTGCAGTGTTTTAATTTTGAAACGATATGCACCTTCCAAGTCTTTAATCAATAGCTTGACCAAATTTTCTGGAGCATCTTCTGGAATTCGTTTGGGATCAAATTTTTCTTTATTAATTGATAATCCGTCAAAACCAAGGTCTAATTTATCATAAAAATCGCTCAATGATTTTGCGGTCTTCTTGTTGTCTAACATCTTGAAAGTAACCATCTCATAGTTTTCATGTGTTAAACCAGAAATTGCAATAAAATTGTCGAACCACTTCATAATCCTTTTTGCGATTATTCCATTGAATTGGTCAACGACAGAAAGAAATAAAGCGTTGTTTCTTGTTTTGTCTTCTAAGTTTATCCCTTCCTTATATGAAGCAGAAACGTCAATTCCATCACCTTGGCGAATGAAGTGGAGTTTCTCAGCATTCTTCTTTGATTCGTATAGCCATTCCGCAACAACTTCTTTGTCTGTCACTTCAAAGCCATATCGATAGCGAACGCCTAAAATCTCAAATAATACTTCAAAATGAGATGGACTTTTTTCAGTTTCAGTGTTTAACAAAAAGGGGGTTACATCTAAAGGTTTGGTAGATGATTGATTGAATGAGAGCATCACAATTCGTTTCATCGTGCTCATAGCACGAATGAAATTTGATTTCCCGCTTGCATTTGCTCCATAAATGATAGCACCTTTCAATAGAGTATGTCTTTCGGAGATAACGATATTGGTCTCCTTGTGATCGCTTATACTAGAAGCGACCAAACTCAAAGTTTTTTTCTCTCGGAAAGAGAGGTAATTGCCAACACTAAATTCAAGCAGCATATTTATAGTTCGTTGTAATTGTGTCGCAAATGTACAAGATTTTGCATCTAAAATGCAAAATGATGAGAAAAATTCTCAAAAATAGATTGTTTTAATCCTGTGGCATTAGAAGCATTGTCGAATCCTCACCTGCACCCTCACCCCGCCGAAGCATCCGCATCGCTGACTGCAATCTCATATTGCTTCCCATACAACTCATTGAAGAGCGCCATCCGCTTCGCCACGTTCTCCAATCCAGCGCTCTTTTGTCGGCGCTGGCTTTCGGTCTTGATGGCTTTCGAGCGCTTACGCTATCGCAAACCCCGAATCTGCCCGCTTAGCAGGGGCTTGAAAACCAAGCACAAGGTCAGTTTTCTCCACGCCCTTGTCGAGCAGGATTTGGCCAATGGCAAGGTCGGTGCCATCGTGGTGGAGCCAAACCTTCCCATCTTGCTTCACTTCGATATGGGCAACGCTGCCGTACATGCGGTGCATACCACGCCAGCCGTCTTTGAACAAGAGGTATTGCCCTTTTTCTTCGTCCAATAACACCTCAAACCTGACATCTGGGATGCCCTTGGAAAGTTTTTCTGAAAGGTCGGAAAGCAGGGCTTTCACGATAGATTTATGGCGATTCAACTTTTCCATGTTTCAATGATTTGAATGTCAGAATTGTAAACCACCCCTCACCACCGTCCCCACATCCCCTGCCTCCGCATCCACATCACTCACCATTATCTCACAATACATACTGGTGTCGTGGCTGGCTTGGCTGGGCAATCTTCTTTGTGGAAGCGTGGATTTGGCAGCAAATGCGTCCATGACTCATGTCTTCTCCACCACCACCTCCATCATCATTGGGCAGAGAATCATCCCTTGTGGCATAGCGGTTAGTGCCTGTAAATCGGCCAACGCATTTTCCACTTCTTCCTCCGTAATCAAGCCACGCTCGACAAGCTTGGGCAGGTAAATGTTCAGGAAAGAATAGGGCCACTCCCAAGTCAAGTCGGTTGGGCGGGCCAGTTTGGACATGGAGCGGACGTTTAACACTTTCAGCCCCAGGGCTTCGGCTATGGCGGGTATCCTGCGTCCAACGTCAATATCGCCGGGCTGCCCGTGCTTCATGGAACGATAGACAGCGGCAATGCCCTTTTTCAAGTGGGGTAGGGGCGGTTCGGTCTGGAAGGTCGTCCAGTCGAAATACTCTTGGATGACCATGCGACCACCGGGTTTGAGGGCTGCCTGCACCTTGGCCAGCACCTCCTCCGGGTTTGGTACCCAAGCCAGCGCCCAGCGACAGTACATGCCGTCAAGGCTGTTGGGTGCCAACTCCATTTCATCGAAGGAACAGGTGCGAAGCTCAATGGGCAGTGCGTGTAGTTCTGCTTGCTTGCGCAATGTGGTGACGTAGTTCGGCGAGAGGTCCACGCCAATCACCTTGCCTGTTTGGGCGACGATGTAGGCCAGTTCCGTGGTGCAAAAGCCGGGGCCGCAACCCAAGTCGAGGAGCGTTTGACCGGGGCCAAAGCCACCAAGCTCCCAGCCCCGCCGGGCCTCACTTGACCATACTTGGTGCTGTAATCCCAAACGATGCAGTTCGGCCTGTTCCGTGCCGAGGATGTAGGCGTTTTCTTCCATGTTGAATATGAGAATTGAGTTATTGGGTTATTGGTTTACCACCAATTTCTCCCAACCAATCTGCCCATCTGCGGCGGTGAGCTTAACGAGATAAACGCCAGGTTTTCCCACCAAAACTGGCTGGTCAAGCTCGATGTTTGGGAGGTGCAGGCAACGCTTGCCCGTGGCATCAAAAACCTCCAACTGAAGCCCGGCGGGTATTGCGCCAGCGAACTTCAACCGGAACGCCCCGCTCGTCGGGTTTGGCGATAGGCTGAACTGGAAATCCTGCTTTTTTTCAGTGGTGAAACTTGGCTGGCATGGAGCGGCAATGTCGAACAGCGCCTGCAACGAATCAATCGGCTCAATGCCGACGGGATTGTAGGCAACGAAGAGCCGGAGCATGGGGTCGGCAGCATCGTCGCCGGGCTTGGCCACTTTGATGAAAGCGAACATGGCCGAGGTGCCATTGCTCAGGCAGCGGGTGTCGGCACCGGGCACTTTTGCGCCCTGCATGGCGGCCATGATGCGCTCGGAGAGGCATTTGCCAGCGGCCTCCGCAGCTAAGAAGCGGGCCTCCATCGAATCGAGGATGCCCTGTCCGAGCAGGATGTTGCCCTGGATGGCGTAGTTTGGCCCGGTCACGTGGTTTTTATAGTCGAAACAATTGGCCCCAGTGTAGCCAGCCGCCATCGGTTGACCGCCGATAAGGGCTGCCACGCCGTATTGGCGAACGCCCGGATTGCCTTGCAGGTCATTGGCAGCGAGCCAGTTCACCACCTGTTGTGGGGTATTGCCGTTTGCGAGCAGTTCGGCAGCATTATCTTGGTTGCCAGCGAGGTACGAAGCTTGGGTGTTGATGGCACCGATGCCGGGCAGCAGGTCGCCGAGGAAGTCGGGGTCGTCGAAGGGGAAGAAAAGTGCCAGGTTATCGGCACTGATGCAGGAGGCCCCGGCGCTGCCCACCTCACCCGTGCCGCTGTCCACGGCTACGATGGAGAAGGTGTCCTGGGCATTTGCGAAGCCAAGAAAACCGAAAATCAGGAAAAGGTTGGAGGCAAGATTTTTCATGTTTCAATCAATTTATTCAAGATGAAATGGTGAGATGAACAAAGGTAGCCAAAACTAAAATACATGCCTTAAATCCAGTAGATTTGTCCGCAAAACCGTATAATATGCGCATCCTTTACCTCCTCCTTTTCCCTTTTTTAGCCGCTTCCCAACCCTGCACCTACCTCGCTTACGACCCCTTCGACTACCCACAATCTGCCCCCCTTGACGACCAAAACGGCGGCGCTGGCTGGTTCCAACCTTGGCTCACGCAAAACGACGACCAACAGCTTCCCGGCTACCAGACCAGCACGAGTGCTGGTAGTTTGGCCTTCGGCAATTTACAGGTGCTGGGCCGCTTCGCAACGGGTGGGCGGGCTTACCTGACTGCTGGTCGCCGCCTCAACACCAACAACGACGGCCCTTTTTCCGAATATGTCAGCGAGTTCGACAACGGGATTGGCACTGTTGCCAATGGCGGCGAACTTTGGATGAGCGCATTGCTCCGCAAAGACCAAAACAACAACCAGTCTGTCTTCGCTGGGCTGCACAGCAGCAACCTCCCTTGGTGCGACAACTGCACGGGCGAGAAGGTGGAGTTCGGCTACTTCGAGGGGCAGAGCGACGTGGCTGGGCAGCGCCGCTGGACGCTCCGCATCGGCAATTCGTACTTCCCAACAGCCGTGCCAGTGAGCATCGGCACCACCGCATTTTTTGTGGTGAAACTCACCTTCAACCCCAACGGCACGGGCATTGATTTATTTATCAATCCCACGGAACTTGGCAACGGCAGCCCGACACCCGTTTTGACCCAAAGCTCTGCAGCGCCGTTCACCTTTCGCAGCGTCGTTACCTACCTCGGCAACGACCCCGGCAACGGCTCGGTGGACGAAATCCGCCTCGCCAGCAGCTATGCCTGCGCCGCCCCGGATGGCTCGGTGACGATTGACCTGCCGCCGGTCGCCGTCATCACGGCCAGCAGCAACGACGGGCAAGCACCTTTTACCGTAAATCTATCTGGTTCAACGAGTTACGACCCAGAAGGCGGCCCGCTCATCTACCAGTGGAACTTCGGCGATGGCTCGCCTTCGGCAACGGGCGCTTCGCAAACGCATACCTACACCGACCTCGGCCAACTCACCGTGCGCCTCACCGTCACCGACCAAAGTGGGCAGCAGCACACCGCCGTTTATCCTATTATAATAAGGTATGAAAACGGGAGCTACCCCTGCCTCAGCAGTTTCAGTTTGGTGAAACAAGCGGACTGCGATGGCACTGGTGGCATCATCCGCATCAACGACCACCCCGAAAGTTTTACCTTGAAAAATGCGGCGGGAGCAACGCTCACCCCTACCACGGGCAGCGAGTTCCACAACCTTGCCGCCGGAAGCTATACTTACGAGGCGCTGACCAATGCGGGCTGCTCCGATCTGTTCACGCTGCACGTCCCCATTGACAGCAACACCTGCCCCGGCTGGCAGCCTGAGCAGTGCGACCTTGCCATCGGCACGAACCTCAGCGGCTTCGCCGATTGGGTGCCGGAGCGGCCGCTGCGCAATTTGATGAAGCACGTCCGCCCCGAACCGATTGCCTTCAACGACGCCTGTTTTTGTTGGGACAACGGGAATTTGGCACTGCTCGAATTCGACGATGACGGCTACCCGACGCAAGTACCGCAGCAGGCCAACGGGGTGCCGAACAAGGTCAGGTACGTGATTTCGAGCGAGGGCGCCAATTTGCCGCCAGGCCAAACCTACGTGCTGCTGTACGATGGCACGGGTGACCTCAACGTGGGTGGCGGTGTGACGGTGGCGAGCAATGCACCGGGCCGCATTCAGTTCAGCGTGGACGTGGTGGGCAATATCTTTTTCATGGTAAACGCTTCGCAAATGGGCGACCACGTGCGCAACATCCGCCTGCTGCGCCTCGCCGATGAATTGGCCGACCTCGACGTCGAGCCATTTTACGAAGGCTTTTTGGATAAAATAAGGCCTTTCAAGGCGCTGCGCTTCATGGACTGGGGAGCAACGAACCACAATCCCGTGGTGCATTGGGAGGACCGCTCGTCGCTCACGCATTTCACCTACGCTACCGCAACGGGCGTGCCGTATGAGATGATGGTAAAATTGGCCAACCAACTGAAAAAAGACGTTTGGCTCTGCGTACCACATGCCGCCGACAGCAACTACGTGGCGCAGATGGCCGCCCTGTTCCGTGACCAACTCGACCCGAGCCTGACCATTTACCTCGAATACAGCAACGAAGTCTGGAACTGGATTTTTGCGCAAGCGTACTACAACGCCGACAACGCTCCCAGCAACCTCAACTATGGCCGGGCGATGGCCATGCGGGCGGGCCGTACTTTCCGCACTTGGCACGAGGTGTTTGGCGATGAAAAAACGAGGGTGAAAAGGGTGCTCGGCCTGCAAGGCGGCTTCAACTACCTGAACGAGCAAATCCTCTCCCACCTTGACCCCGACGACTGGGACTACGGCTCGCCGACCAGCTACCTTGGGCTCGACCACTCGGACAGCGGCCAGCCAATTCTGACCGCCGCCAGCACCCCGGCGGACATCATCGAGAATGCCCGGAACAGTTGGGCGGGGTTTCGTCCTGTGCTGTGGCAGGACTACAACAACGTGAAACTGTTTGGCAAAAAAATCATCAATTACGAGGGCGGGCAGCACTTCGTTGGCAATGTGTTCGGTATCCCGTACCCCTACCAACAGGCCATGTGGGATGCGCAGTACAGCCTCGAAATCTATGCGCTTTACGACGATATGCTGGACACCATCCGCACGTGGGGCAGCCGGTTGTTCGGCAATTTCAGCCTCGCCAGCCCGCAGGAAAGCGTCTATGGCTCGTGGGGCGTGGTGAACGATATTGACATCCAGCCGCCGTACCTGGAGACGGCCCCGAAGTACCAGGCCCTGCTGGACAATATCTGCGTGGAAGACCCGATTGATGCGGTGGAGGAGCAAGCGGATTCGGCTGCTCCGCAATGGGTGCTGTACCCGAACCCGACGAGCGGGTTTGTTTGGGCAAAATTGCCGGAAACCACCACCTCAACCCTGTTAGAGTTTTGGAACTCTAACAGGGTTGAAGTGGTGGTTTGGGACGTGCTGGGGCGGGAGGTGCTGCGGGGGCGGGGGTTTCCGTTGGATTTGAGGGGGTTGGCGCCGGGCGTTTACGGGCTGACCTTGCTGGGGGATGGCGTGAATAGAATGGGGATGGTGGTGGTTGGGAGGTAGGGTTGAAGTAATTCTACTTAAAAATCCGCTCATCCCTCTTTAAGATGAAAAAACGGTTTAAGCTTCGTTGCAGGACTAAGGTGACGCCTCAAAAAGGCCACTCCATTTTTGTCAATTTGCAAGATTGGAAAGGCCATTTTGAGGCGTATCCTTAGTCCTTTTGCGTAGTAGTGTGGAACCGATTTATTTTTTTGAACAGTCCCATCTTCTCCCCAAAACATTAGTTTTGCCCCTCATTCTCTCAAACTCAACAAAACAACCTACCCAATGAATACCAGAAGGTTTATACTCTTGGCTTCCATTTCCGGCCTTTTCGCCGTCGCACTTGGCGCTTTCGGGGCGCATATTTTGAAGAAAATACTGACGCCCGATGATGTGCAGATATTCGAGACGGGCGTCCGTTACCAGTTTTACCACACCTTTGCGCTGCTCATAGTGGCCATCACAAGCCGCTACCTGAGCCACCGTTGGACGGCCATTGCAGGGTGGCTTTTCGTGGCGGGCATGGTGCTGTTCAGCGGGTCGCTGTACCTGCTGGCGGTCTCCGAGGCATTTGGGCTGACTGGCCTCAACGTCATCCTTGGCCCAATGACCCCCATCGGCGGGGTGCTGTTCATGGGTGGGTGGCTTGCGCTCTTCCGGGCCGGGTTCGACTACAAAAAGTCAAGCCACAAGCACAGCAGTTCCAGCGAGCATTGACGCTCAATCCCTCAAACCCTCAAACCCTCAATCTCTCAATGCCCTACATCGGCCTCGACATCGGCACCTCCAGCACCAAGGCCGTAGCGTTTGACGAGGCTGGGCGGTCATTGGGCGTGGTGACGAAGCACTACCCAACCCTTTCGGCGAGGCCGGGCTGGCAGGAGCAGGAGCCGGAACGGGTCGTTCGGGCAGCCCTTTCCGCACTGAAAAAGCTCGTGGAAATCATCGGCCAACCGCCCACTTGCATTGCCCTCAGCGCTGCCATGCACAGCCTCATCGCCGTGGACGACAAGGGGCAGCCGCTCACCCATAGCATCCTTTGGTCGGACAACCGGGCCGCCGACCTCGCTTCGCAACTAAAGGGAACGCCACTGGGCAAGGACATTTATAGGCACACCGGCACGCCCATCCACCCCATGTCTCCGCTGCTTAAAATAGCTTGGCTTCGCCAACATGAACCTGCCATTTTTCAAAAAGCAAACAAGTTCTTGGGGATAAAGGAATACCTGCTCTACCGCCTCTTTGGCGAGTTTTTCACCGACCAGTCCATCGCCTCCGCCACTGGCCTGTTCGATGCCGAGCGGCTTGACTGGCACGGCCCCGCACTCGATTTTGCGGGAATAACGGCTGCGCAATTGCCGCAGCACGTCTCGCCATTTTTTATCCTGAATAAACTGAAAAGGAGCTTCGCCCAATACCTCTGCATCCCACCGGAAATCCCTTGGGTCATCGGCGCATCGGATGGCTGCCTGGCCAACCTCGGTGCCGGGGCAGCGTCGCCGGGCGAGGCGGTACTTTCCATTGGCACCAGCGGGGCACTGCGCACCACCTCGCACCAACCCACGCACGACCCCGGCGAGCGCATCTTCAATTACCTGCTTTTCCCACCGGAGGGAACCCATCCACCAACCTACGTGACCGGAGGAGCCAGCAACAACGGGGCAGTGGTGTACGATTGGTTTTGCCGCCGCTTCTTTGGCATGTCGCCTTCGGCAAAGGGCATGGAGCGCCATCGGCTGGCCATGCAACAAGTGCCTTTGGGCTGTGACGGGTTGCGCTTCCTGCCACACTTGCACGGCGAGCGAGCGCCATTATGGGACGCTTCCGCAACGGGAAGTTTCCAAGGCATTCGCCCTCACCACACAATGGCGCATTTCCACCGGGCGGTGCTGGAGGGCGTTTTGCAAAACATGAAGCTAATCGGGGATGTGCTGGAGGAAGTGGCAGGGCCGTTCCACGTCATTTACGCCAACGGCGGCTTCACCAAGATGCCCTTTTGGGTGCAAATGGCTTCGGCGGTTTTCAACAAAAAAGTGGTCGTTTTTGAAAACGAAGGCGGCCCAGCGTTGGGCGCTGCATTGGTAGGTATGAAAGCGCTGGGAACCATTCCCGATTTTGCGAAAGCGAAAGAAATGGCGGTGGTGAAACAGGAGTTTCAAAATGATGAATGATGAATGGTGGAATGATGAATACGGTACAAAATTCATCATTCCACCATTCATCATTACTTAAAGTGCTTCAGCATCACCACTTCCTTATCCGTTAGGTGGCGGAAGTGGCCACGGCCAATGTCTTTTTTCGTCAAACCAGCGTAGTAAGTGCGGTCGAGCTTGACGACCTCGTAGCCGAGGTGCTCGAAGATGCGCCGCACGATGCGGTTCTTTCCGATGTGGATGCCGATTTCGAGTTCGTCCTTGGTGCCATCCACATAGTGCAGGCTGTCCACCATGGCGATACCGTCCTCTAAGTTCAGCCCCTTCTGCACTTTTTCGAAGTCATTTTTGATAAATGGCTTGTCGAGGGTTACGTGATAGACCTTTTGCACCTTGTGGCTGGGGTGCGATAGTTTTTTTGCGAGGTCGCCGTCGTTGGTGAGCAGGAGCAGGCCAGAGGTCATGCGGTCGAGGCGGCCAACGGGGAAGATGCGCTCTTCCACCTTTTTTCCGATGATGTCGAGCACCGTCTTGCGGCCCTTTTCGTCGCTGGCGGTGGTGATGATGTCCTTTGGCTTGTTCATCAAGATATACACTTTCCGTGCTTCCAGCTTCACGACCTGCCCTTTGTAGCGCACCTCATCGGTGGGCTGAACGGGGTAGCCGGGGTTCGGCTCCACCTCGCCATTGACGGTCACGAGGCCCTGCTTTACGAAGTCAGCCGATTGTCGGCGGGCAGCAATGCCACAGTAGGCGAGGAACTTGTTGAGGCGCATTGGCTCATCCGCCTGTTCAGGGTTGATGGGCTTTGGCGCCGGTGCTCGCGACATCTGCGGCCTTGGCTTCGAAAAGCGTTGGCGGTCGTTGCGTTCCGTTTGCGGAGGCCGGGGCCTTTCGGGTTTGCTGCTTCGCAATGGGCGCTCTTCTGTAGGCTGCTGCCGGGGTGGGCGTTTGCGTTCTTCCCGCTCTTCCCGTTCTTTTTCAGGTTTTGGCGTTTCTTTCTTTGCAAAAGGTGCCCAAAAAGGGGTTTTGTTGGCCGCTTTCTTCACTGGACGTGGGGCCGAAGTCACCGTTGATTTTCGGTTGCTGGCTGCCCGCTCCGTTTCTTTCTTTGGTGCTACTGTCTGGACTTTGGGCTTGGCTGCTCGGCTTGGCGCTTTTTTCGGCGCATCCGCAACTGGTGGGGTAGGGGCTAGGGCTGCCTGCTTGGGGGTAGTGGCCTTGCGGGGCGTTGCTGCCTTTTTGGGCGAATCAGCCTTTATGGCACTGGGCGCACTGCTGGCTGCCTTCTTGGGTGCTGCTTTTTTCGGAACTGCTGGTTCCTTGGCTGCCGCAGGTTGTCGTTTTGGCCGTTTTTCTTCCATGATTGTATGGTGATTGGGAATTCGAAGATTTGCGCAACTAATATAAGCGTTGGAAACAGCTTTGTACACCTTATATCAGAGGTGTAAAATGCTGTTTCCAATGCTACAAGACCCTATTGATTGGTTGGTGGTGCTGCTGGCGGAGCGCTTGGGGTGTTGTCCCGGTTTTCACCGCCGCCGCCTTCGCCTTGGTTTCCGCCACGGCCACGGCCACGGTTGCGGCCACCACGGTTACGACGTTTTTGGCGATCGCCGCCACCTTCACCGCCGCCTTGACCACCTTGCCCCTCGGCACGAGGAGGGTGTGGGCCACGGGGTGGGCCTGATCGCTGGCCACCTGACCGCTGACCGCCAGCATATTGGCCGCCGGATTGCTGCTGGCCACCACGTTGCGACCTTCCGCCGCCCCGCTGCGAGGATGACCTGCCGTCGCCACCTCCACCGCCCTCAAGCCCTTCGGGCAAAGGCAGTATTTTCACTTTGAGGTCCATTAGTTTTTCAATGCGGTCGAATTTCTTGCGAGCCAATCGGTTCACCAGCGTCACGGCCATGCCCGTAGCGTCGGCACGGGCGGTGCGGCCAATGCGGTGAACGTAGTCTTCGGGGTCGCCCGGCACGTCGAAGTTGACGACTATTTCGATGCCCTTGATGTCAATCCCCCGAGAAAGCACGTCGGTGGCGACGAGGATGGGCATGGAGGCGTTCTTGAATGCCATGAGGGTGTCTTCCCGCTGCTGTTGCTCCAAGTCGGAGTGAATATCAGCGGACCTGAAGCCCTTGTTTTTGAGGTGGTTGTTCAGCTCCTTGACCGCTTTTTTCGTTCCGGCGAATATAAGCACCCGCTTGGTGGGGTCTTCCCGGCGGAGCAATAGCTCGATGAGCTTGTTCTTTTTTTCGTCGTCCACGAAATAGACGCCCTGGGTGATGCCAGCGGCAGGCTTGGAGATGGCGATGCTGATTTCCAGCGGACTGCGGAGCAGTGCCTGCGAGAACTTGCGGATTTCAGCGGGCATGGTTGCCGAAAACAGGAAGGTCTGCCGGGTGTTCGGTATCTTGTTGACGATGGTCATGATGTCCTGAACAAATCCCATGTCGAGCATCCGGTCAGCTTCATCCAGCACGAGGTGGCGCACGGTGCTCAGGTCCACGTAACCCATTTGGAGGTGGGCGAGGAAGCGTCCGGGGGTTGCCACCACTACGTCCACACCTTTTTTCAAGGCCCGCATTTCCATTTCCATGGAATGGCCGTCACGGCCCCCATAGATGGCGACCGAACTAACGGGCGTGAAATAGGAGAAACCCTCCAGTTGCTGGTCAACCTGAACGGCAAGTTCACGCGTCGGCTCCAGGATGATGGTGTCAATACCTGCAATAGGCTCTGAGATAAGACGGTTCAGGATGGGAAGGAGGAAGGCAGCGGTTTTCCCGGTGCCTGTTTGGGCGCAAGCGAGTACGTCTTGCCCATTCAGCAGGGCTGGTATCGCTTGTTCTTGAATGGGGGTGGCATCTTTAAAGCCCATGGAGTCCAAACCCTCCAATAGCGTGGGCGCCAATCCAAAGTCAGCAAACTTCAAGGTTTAACTATTTAATTGATAAAAAATCTTGTCAAAAAACTTCCGTTTGCCATATCGGATGGGGTATTTTGAGGCCATTTATCTTGGAAGAATGCCTCAAATACGTCCTCCTTCTCACGGCAGGTTGAAATTCTGAAAGCTCACTTTTCTAAAAGCGGCGCAAGATTCACTTTTTTACCCAATTTTTCAAAGGAATTCGGTTCCCTTCGGAACGATCCATCAAATCGGTCAAGCTTAAAACGGAATATCTTCGTCATCGTTCATTTTTGAGGGCACGGTCATCACTTTTGAGGGTTCAAAAGGCGTGGCGAAGGGGTCGTGGCTTGGGAAACTGTCAAAGCTGGATTCCTCCAAGTCGCCGAACTTGGCATACTGGTCGGTGAAGCGCAGCTTGACGGTGTCGAGTGCGCCGTTCCGGTGCTTGGCTATGATGATTTCGGCAATGCCCTTGAGCGATTGGCCCGTTTCATCCTCCAAAATCTGATAGTATTCTGGCCTATAGATAAAGGTTACGATGTCTGCATCCTGCTCGATGGCGCCGGATTCTCTCAAATCTGAAAGCTGTGGCCGCTTTGTGCCACCCCTGGTTTCCACTGCCCGGCTCAACTGCGAGAGGGCGATGACAGGCACGTTGAGTTCCTTGGCCATTGCCTTCAATGCCCGTGAGATGGAGCTGATTTCTTGTTCCCGGTTGGTGTTGCCCTTGCTGGAGTCCATGCCACCACTCATGAGCTGGAGGTAGTCAATGATGACCATCGAAATATTGTGCTGCATCTTGAGGCGGCGGCACTTGGCCCGCAACTCAAAGATGTTGATGGCTGGGGTGTCGTCTATGAAAATGGGAGCTTCGCTGAGGCGCTCAATGGTGGTGTGGAGCTGTTGCCATTCGTATTCTTCGAGCTTACCGTTGCGGAGCTTGCTGCCCGCTATTTCTGCCTCCATCGAGATGAGGCGCTGCACCAACTGGGTGCTGGACATTTCCAAGGAAAACAGTGCCACGCCCTTGTTGAAGTCCATCGCTGCATTTCGGGCGAGGGCAAGCACGTAGGAGGTTTTGCCCATACCCGGCCTCGCCGCCACGATGATGAGGTCGGAGGGCTGCCAGCCACTGGTAAGGCGGTCAAGTGCCGTGAATCCAGTCGGAACCCCCGTGAGGCCGTCCTCTTTGTTCTTGAGTTCTTCGAGGATTTTGAGGGTCTTGCTGGCCAGCTCGCCCATGCTGGAATACTGTCGGCTGAGGTTGTTCTGGGTCACATTGAAAAGGCCCTTTTCTGCATCGTCGAGTAGGGTAAAGACGTCGGTCGTGTCCTCGTAAGCGTCCCGGATGATTTGGGTGGAGACTTTGATAAGCTCCCTTTGAATATGCTTTTGGGCCACGATCCGGGCGTGGTACTCGATGTTGGCACTGGAACCCACCCGGTTGGTCATCTCCACCAAATAGTAGCCGCCGCCAATGGAATCAAGGTCGCCGGATTTTTTGAGTTCTTCGGTGACGGTGAGCAGGTCCACGGGGTGCGATTTTTCAAAAAGCCGCATGATGGCATGGAAGATGCGCTGGTGGGCATCCGTATAAAAACTCTCTGGCCGCAGGATGTCCAAAATGATGGGGAGGGCGTCCTTGTCGAGCATAAGGGCACCAAGCACGGCCTCTTCGAGCGGTATTGCTTGGGGTTGAACTTTCCCAAAAACATAGTCAGAAAGCTCGCCTTCTTGTCTGCGAAGCTTTGATTTGAGTTCCGAATTTTTCTTTGAAGGGTTGTTGTCAGCCATTTTTTTTTGATTTTCCGATCCTTCGCACGGCATTGCATGGGGTCGGACACGAGACCACAAAGTTACTAAGAAATAAACCAAGGCTGTCGACCAGTTTTGCCAATTGCATGTGGAAAATCAGGTACTATTTGTGGAAACCTAATTTTTCAAAAAAAATATAAATGTTGCGACTGTCGAAAGACCCCACCCGATTGTCTTTCATCTTCCTGACTATCAATTTTTTAAAAAGAAGGCGGTCTTTACCACAATGCCAAAAAACATGCTCCGAAAAAGCAAGAAAGCTGTTGAAAAAATAGGACAACCTCAATTTATGTCAACGAGAAATTATTTTTTTTGCTTTACCTTGCCGCCGCTTAAGTGAAGGCTTTGTGGAGGAGGTTTTTCCACCTCCAAAGCGTTCCCTCCTGTTCTTTACGAAAAATTATGGACTTAGCTCGATTCATTGACGCAACAATTCTGAAACCCGACACGACGCTTGCCGATGTCAAGACTTTGTGCGAAGAAGCCAAACAATATGGTTTTGCGACGGTGTGCGTGCCCCCCTTCTTTGTGAAGGATGCCGTTAAAGCGCTGGAGGGAACCCCCGTCCATACCAGTACCGTGGTGGGCTTCCCGATGGGTTATTCTGCAACCCCGGCCAAGGTGGAGGAAATCAAAAAAGCCATTGACGAAGGTGCAACGGAGTTGGACTGCGTAATAAACCTTTGCGCCGTGAAAAGCAAGCAATGGAACTATGTGCGCAATGAAATGGACTCCATGGCGATGGCTTGCCAGATGCGCGGCAAAACCATCAAGGTCATCCTCGAAACCGGGTTGTTGAACGAAACGGAAGTAGCCAAGCTCTGTGAAATGGCAGCGGAAGTGAAGGTGAATTTCGTCAAAACCTCCACGGGTGTCAACGGGAAAGGAGCCACTGTGCCCATCGTTGCTTCGCTGCGCAAAAAATTGCCCGCATTTATCAAAATCAAAGCATCTGGTGGCATTCGTGAGCGTAAATTTGCTGAAGAGCTGATAGCCGCTGGTGCCGACCGCATAGGCACTTCTGCTGGCGTTGCCATTTTAAATGGTTGATTATCAATTAAATAAAAAAGGCCGTGAAAAAAATTATCCTTCTATTCCTCACGTTGGCCATTTGTTCTACCGCATCACAGGCACAGGGAAATATCAACGAAAAAGTGGACCCCAACATCACTGCCTTGATGAAGCGGTTTGTTGACATCAACAAAAGCACGAAAACCATTGACGGTTGGCGAATACAAATATTGGCCACTACCGACCGTCAGCGTGTAGAGGACGCTTTGCAAAAATTCGTTTCTCTTTACCCAAACATCCCCGCAGATTGGGTGCAATCCAAACCATACTACAAGCTTCGGGCAGGTGCCTACACCTCCAAGCGAGAGGCAATCGCCATGCAATATTTGCTGAAAAACGACTATCCCACCGCCTATCCTGTACAGGACAACGAAATCAAACCAGAGGAGCTTATCAAATAGGGATGGGGAATGAGGAATCAGGAACGAAACCTGGCATCCCTCATCCCTCATCCCTCATCCCTATATTAATGTCTCAATTAGAAAGTATCATCAACTCAGCATGGGACGACCGTTCCATGCTCAACGACAAGTCGGTGCAAGAAGCCATTCGTCAGGTCGTTTCTTTATTGGACACCGGCAAGCTGAGGGTCGCTGAACCTACCGCAGACGGCGAATGGAAGGTGAACGACTGGGTGAAAAAAGCGGTCATCCTCTACTTCCCCATCCAAAAAATGGAGACCATCGAAGCACCGCCTTTTGAGTTTCACGACAAGATTCCGCTCAAAAAAGGTTTTGCCAGCCAAGGCGTTCGGGTGGTGCCACATGCCATCGCCCGTCATGGCTGTTTCTTGGAGCCGGGCGTTATTTTGATGCCAAGCTACGTAAACATTGGCGCTTATGTAGGTGCTGGCACAATGGTGGACACTTGGGCTACTGTAGGCTCTTGTGCCCAAATCGGCAAGAACGTACACCTGAGCGGGGGCGTGGGCATTGGCGGCGTATTGGAGCCACCACAGGCAGCACCCACCATTATCGAAGACGAATGTTTCATCGGCTCCCGCTGCATCGTGGTGGAGGGTGTTCGGGTGGAGCGGGAAACGGTGCTCGGCGCCAATGTGGTGCTCACGCAATCCACCCATATCATTGACGTAACTGGCGCAACACCCATTACCTACAAGGGAAGGGTGCCGGCCCGCTCGGTGGTCATTCCGGGCACTTATTCACGCCAATTTCCAGCGGGTGACTACGGCGTACCCTGTGCGCTGATTATCGGGAAACGGACGGAAAGCACAGATAAAAAAGTGTCGCTGAACGCTGCGCTGCGGGACTACGGGGTGGCGGTTTGAGTGAAAAAGCGGCAAAAAATCAAAAACACAAAGCCCCGGCCATTGTAAATGGCCGGGGCTTCTTCGTTTGTTTTTCGTTGAAAAAACACCTATTTGCTAACTGTTTATATCGAGAAAGGTGTAAAAAGTAAAAGAAAACTACCCCTACCGCCCTGTGGTTTCGGGGTAGTCCCACACACTATTANNTATTAGAACACCCACTATTTAGACGATTCAATAGAATTGTTGGTTTGCTATATTGATAGATTGTTGCTCTTCGTGCGACAACAATTTAACAATGAAGCAATTCAGCAATTCAGGAAAAAAACCAGCCCTACTCCCCAAGGGGTTTCGGGCTGGTTCCACACACTATGAGAACACCCAATAAGTCTTTGGCTATGAGTTTTTACTGGGGATGAGCTATCATCATTTTCAAAAACCCAATTAACCGCTTCCGTTATCATTCATTGGCGGCATGCAAGCTACATTTAGCTCGCAGCCAGAAACCATAGCTTGAAAAAACTGCCCCAACCACAAGGGGTGGCGGGGCAGCCCACACACTATGAGAACACCCAATTATATTTTTTGGTAAAACCTTGTTGTGCAGTAGAAAAAGAATTTGCCCTATTGGTGGGAGAAAATTCGTTTTTAAGCCTTCTCATCAGTTTATGTTTTTTGCCTTTTGGTGCGGCGTTTTTCCTGTTTGTTTGTTCATCGCTAAAAACAAATCAAAGACGCACAAACGCAAAAAACTCCACACAACGAAAGCACAACTTTCGCAAAAAAATATTCCAAAACATTTATAAATGGTTGATTATCAGTTGGTAAGTTCTCATCCGTGTGGTCAGCCAATTTCAGAAAGAAATTATGGCGACCAAAATCCTTTGCGCTCCAAGGCGCTCTTCGCTCAATTTTAAAAATTGGCTACTTTTGTTGGTGTTGTGTGTTACCCAAGAATAACGATTGAATGGGCGTTGAAGTTGTACACCATATTTTTCGGGTACTTTAAATTTTTTCAAAAGCAAACCACTTATCCATTGATTCCGCAGAAAACAGTGCAGGAAATCCTCGAAACTGCAAAAATCGAGGACGTCATTCAAGACTTCGTAAACCTGCGCCGCCGTGGGGTGAACATGATTGGCTTATGCCCATTTCACAACGAAAAAACACCTTCCTTCACCGTATCACCTGCCAAGAACATCTTCAAATGCTTCGGCTGCGGCAAGGCGGGGGACCCCGCCAAGTTCATCATGGAGCACGAGCACCTCAGCTACCCTGATGCGCTCCGATACCTTGCCCGCAAGTATCGAATCGAAGTAGAGGAGGTTAAGCTCACGCCGGAAATCGTGGCCCAACAGCAGGCCGAGGAAAGCCTCTACATCGTCAACGAATACGCCCGCCAGTTTTACCAAGACCAACTTTTTGACACAGATATGGGCAAGAGCGTGGGCCTGAGCTACTTCAAGGGGCGTGGGTTCCGGGAGGACACTATTCGGAAGTTTGGGCTGGGCTATGCGCCCACTGAGCAGGACGCCTTCGTGAAAAAAGCGACCCAGACGGGCTACAAGCTCGATTTTTTGAAAAAACTTGGCCTCGCTTCGCAATACGACCGTGATTTTTTCCGCAATCGGGTGATGTTCACCATCCACAACCTGAGCGGCAAGCCCATCGCCTTCGCTGGCCGCATCATGGAAAAGGACGCTAAGGCGCCCAAGTACATCAACTCCCCGGAGACCGAGATTTACGTCAAGAACAAGAACCTCTACGGCGTTTTCTTTGCCAAGACCGCCATCCGCAAAGCGGACGAGTGCATTCTCGTAGAGGGCTATACCGACGTGATTTCGCTGCACCAAGCTGGCATAGAAAACGTGGTGGCCAGCTCTGGCACCTCCCTTACCGAGGGGCAGATTGCGCTCATCAAGCGTTTCACCCCAAACATAAAAATACTCTACGATGGCGACCCCGCTGGCGTGAAGGCTGCCCTCCGTGGCTTGGACATGGTGCTGGAGCAGGACATGAACGTGCGGGTGGTGCTGTTGCCCGATGGCGATGACCCTGACAGTTATCTCCAAAAAGTGGGCGCATCGGCCTTTCAAGAATTCATAGACCAGCAGGCGAAGGACTTTATCCTCTTCAAAACGAACCTGCTACTGTCCGAGACCAAGGGCGACCCCGTAAAGAAGGCGGGCCTCGTGCGGGACATCGTGGACAGCATCGCCAAAGTGCCAGACCCATTCAAGCGGTCGTTTTATGTCAAGGAATGTGCGAGGGTAATGGAATTGGAGGAGCAAGTGTTGGTGACGGAGACCAACAAGGCCGTTCAGCAAATCCTGCAAAAAAGGGATTTCGACAAGCGAAAGAAGCAAGAGGTAAAGATAAACATCATCCCGGAAGACGGCGAGTTTCCAACCGAGGCACCGCCAGACTCTGAACAGGCGCTGGTCATTGAACTGCCCAAACGCACGGCTCGCCATGAGTTCCAAGAGCGGGACATTGCACGTATTTTGGTGGAGGCTGGGGGCAAAATCTATGACGAAAAGGAAAACATGACCATCGCTGAGTTCGTACTGGGTAATATCGAGGAAGTGCTTGAGGACTTCGACAACCCCGATTACCTGCGCATCGCCAAGGAGGCCATGCAGTTGGTATTGGATAAAACGCCGTTGACCACTCAGTATTTTATTGGTCATAAAGACCAGAAAATCAGCGAGTTGTCAGTGGATTTACTCTATTCGCCCTGGGAGTACAGCCCCGGATGGGCAGCGCGGGAGCTTTATCTCCACTCCCAAAAAATGCCCGAGGACAATTTTACCAAGGATAGCGTGAGCGCACTGCTCCAGTTCAAGTTGCGCAAAATCGTGCGGCTTGGTGAAAAGAACCAGCTACAGATGAAGGAACTCGCCAAGGACGATGCTGGGCAATTGGTGCGTCTGATGAAGGTTCAAATGAAGCTCAACGAAATGCGGAGTGAACTGATGAAGCAGTTGGGAATGGTGGTGCTAAAGTGAAGAATGCTGCTAATTTTGACTGCTTTGGGGCTTGCTGTTTCCAGTTTTCGTGGCTTGGACGGGAGGGTTGTCAATCAATTCAAACAATTCCTTTGTGGGCACTGGCTTCTCCGAACGATACTGCTCAGTGCCGTCTTTCCGCATCAAAACAAGGGTGAATTCACTTCGGTCCACGTCGTGGTGGTCGTACATGCGCCGGAAAGTGCGGGCGTCAGCGAAAACGGCAATCCAAATATCCCGATTTACTACGCCGGAAGAGTCCGCTTCGAGCCATTGACGCTGGAGCTTGAGGTCTGTATTGGTCGAGTCGCCAGCGAAGAGCAGCAATCGGCGAACACCCTGCGCCTCCGCGGACACCGTGAAGAAGACCCAAAAAAAGAAAATGGTGGCGAAATATTTCATCCGTTAGAAGATTCGATGACGCCTCTCAAAACGCTGTAAGGCGCAGCAAATATCGCATAACAGGTAAAGGAGGCAACACTTTTTTTCAAAATGCCGCATTTCTGACAAATAGGGTGCTCATTTTTTCAAAACAATGTTGTCAGAATCAAAACCTTGCTTTTCCATAGCGTCCTCGATATTGCTGCATGAAACTAACCCGCCATCCTGTCTTATCCTGAAAACTTGGTATCCAACTGCTTGCGCAAAATTTACCGCTTTCCGGTGTGCCTCGTTCTGGCCGCCCCCCGTGAGGTACTCCATGACCAGCGTCGGGGCGTTAACCCTTGAATAATCCTCCATGCCCTTTAGCACCTGCGGCTCTGCACCTTCCACGTCAATCTTGATGATGTTAGGTTTTATTTTGCCTTCGGCAAAAAAGTCGCCCAAGCGTACTCCGTTCACTGTTATTCGCTGGGCAGGGTTGTTTTTCATCCATCCCGAACTTTTGGTTTCAGGCAAAACGAGCGAGTTGTACTCCGAGAAAAGTGGTGGGAACTCATTGAAAATCAAGGTTTTATCCTCGTCGGATGCCGCTTGGTGAAGGGGCTTTATATTGGGAAATGGGGCTGTGTTTTTCTCCAAAATGCCAAATGTGGAACGGGAAGCTTCGAATGCGAACACCTGCCCATTTTTCCCCACCAATTGCGAAGCCAACAAGGAAAAATAACCAAAATGCGCCCCTACATCACAAAACGTATCGCCAGGGCGCAAGTGCTTCATCAAGAAACGGGCAAGCCGGATTTCTGAGTCATGGGTCTTTGCGCCAAAAAGGTAAATCTCCGTGGCCGATGGCAGCACAACTTCCATCTCGGCACCAAAAAAGGTGCTGGCACGGGCATACTTGCCCTTTTTTCTCATCGGGTACACCAACCGCCAGAACCCAATGGCCGACACATAGCGCAACGGGTCGTGCAGAAGCCTGCCCAGTACACTGCCCCGTGCAAGGTGTTCGATTTTTTCCAGCCTTTTTTCGAGTATTTCTGCCATTAGGAGGGGTTGCCAGATTTCAGTTTGCGAATCCGCTTGGGGTTCAGCCACATCAAAAACCCGGTGAAGGCAAGTAGCATGAGTCCGAGGGAAGTGATGGTGGTGTAGCTGATTTTAAGCTGTTCTTTTTCGATGCCCAATAGCCGATCCAGAATGGTCCCGTCATGGATATGTTCCACAAGGTCGTTGAACCGTTTTGCTACCGAACGCACTTGACCAGTCGCACAATCCAACTGTACCTCGGTGTAATGGTGCACGAAAACCACTTTGGCGATGCCTTTGTCAGGCCGTATGTCTATTCGCTCAACATTCGGGTCAAGTTGGAGGGTATCCTTGGCGTAACGGACAGCGATACCATGAAGACTGTCTATGGAAATCCAGGAAGTGGCGTCAAGATTTGATCCTATTTGGGTGGCTGGTGAGAGTCCGGCCTGCTTTTTCCATCCCAATAGCAGCCCAGTTAGGCCAATGATGAACATAAATGCAACCAAGGAAACCGATACAAGCTGATGTAGCCGTCTGTATTTTCTGGTTCTGTTGACGATGTGTTCTGTCTGATGGTGCATGAAATCCCACAAGTTTTGCGGGATAAAGGTAGGAAAATGAATGAGGAACGCTGTTTTCATTCCTCATTCCTCGTCCCTCACCCCTTTTTGCCGGTGAGTCCTTGAAAACCACGCATGATGCCACGGTCGGCCTTTCGCAGGAATTCGAGGATATAGTCACGCTCCACCGTGGCCTCAATCTCCGTTTCGATGATTTCTGTGGCTTGGGTCGTGTTGTAGCCTTTGACAAAAAGGATGCGGTAAACGTCTTGGATGACATGGATTTGCTCTGCGGTAAAGCCCCTGCGGCGCAGGCCCACGGAATTGATGCCAGCGTAGGACAGTGGCTCACGGGCTGCCTTTACGAAGGGGGGGATGTCCTTGCGGACCAGGGAGCCGCCGCCAACGAATGCGTGTGCGCCGATTTTTACGAACTGGTGAACGGCCGACAGCCCTCCCAGCGTCACGTACTCCTCCACTTCGATATGCCCGGCCATCGTCACGCCGTTGGCCACTACACAGTTCTTGCCGATATGGCAGTCATGCGCCACATGCACATAGGCCATGAGCAACGAGCCTGCCCCGATGGTAGTCTTGTGGCTGGCCTTTGTGCCCCGGTTCAAAGTCACGTACTCCCGCACGATGACGTTGTTGCCAAGCTCCACGAGGCTGTATTCTCCCTTGAATTTCAGGTCCTGTGGAACAGCGCCGACCACTGCTCCGGGGAATATTTTGCAGTCGTTTCCAATTCTGGAGCCATCCATGATGGTCACGTTGGGGCCAATCCAAGTGTTGTCGCCAATGACGACATCCCTGCCAATGGTGGTGAAAGGCTCAATAGTAACGTTTTGGCCTATTTGGGCTTCGGGATGGATGTAACGCATGATATGGCTACTGCCGTTGAGGTGTGGAAAAACAGCGGGCTGTTCAGTAGTGATTTTCATCTGTAAAATTAAAAGTTAATAGTTGGTGTTCTCTAAACAGATACTTGGCGTAACCAATCAAAAAATACCGGATATACCAGAAAACACACCAACACGAACTAAATCCGATTGTTCGGTCGGCATGGAAGCGGGCACGGAGAGAAAAAATTGAAGTAGAATGAAGGATGTAAAATTCGGCTTGTTGCGAATATTTGAAAAAGAACTGGTCAATCCTCTTTGGGCTTGTCAAAAAAAGTTGGTCAAGGCTTTGGTAGTTTGTTGGCTCCCAGTGGGCCGGACTCAATGATGTGCCTTTTTCCTTTTTGAAATGAACCTAAAAGGGTTTTAGTGTTTTTTTATCTTTTCCTTTCAAAATTGGTCAATTACTCTCCTGTTTGTTTCCTCGTTTCTTCTTAACGTCATTTTAACTAAATACGCTTCTTTTTATTGTTGTTCAAAAACATGTTTTTTAAAATGGGGTCAAAACCGTGCTTCAACCCACCTTTTCAGCCGCCACTTCTGGCTTCTCGGTGCGGCGCACGATTTGGGCGGTCAATTCTCCCTCCGACACGAGCTTATTGCCCACATACGCAGTTCCGTGCATCTGCACCAACCCACGGCGAATGGGGGCCGTCAGTTCCATTTTCAAAATCAGCGTATCGCCTGGCGAAACCTTGTTCTTGAACTTTACCCCATCTATTTTAACGAAGTAGGTATCCCAGTTGCCGGGGTCGCCTACTTTGGACAGTGCGAGTATGCCGCCAGCTTGCGCCAGTGCTTCTATCTGCAAAACCCCCGGAAAAACTGGGTTTCCTGGGAAATGCCCCTGAAAAAAAGCCTCGTTGAAAGTCACGTTCTTCACCCCAACCACATGGTTATCGGAGATTTCAATGATTTTGTCCACGAGCAGGAATGGATAACGATGGGGCAGGTACTTGGCCACCTCCATCGTGTTATAGACCGGCTCGGCGTTGGGGTCGTACTTGGGTACCCCCTTTAGTCGGCGTTGTTCCGTCCATGCTTTTTTGAGCAGCTTCGCAAACTCCACATTGGCCGTGTGACCGGGCTTGGTGGCCACGATTTTGCCCTTGATGGGCTTGCCCACGAGCGCCAAATCCCCCAGCACGTCGAGGAGTTTGTGTCGGGCAGGTTCGTTGTTGAAGAACAGCTCTATGGTGTTCAGGATGCCCTCTTTGTCAATCTTCACGCTGGGTTTGTTCAGCTTTTTTGCCAAGGCGTCCAACTCCTCTTGGTTCATCAGGCGGTCCACGATGACGATGGCGTTGCTGAGGTCGCCTCCTTTTATGAGGTTGTGGTCCACCAAATATTCTAGCTCGTGCAGAAAGACAAACGTGCGGCAGGGGGCTATTTCAGCCGAAAAATCTTCCACATTGTGGAGGGAAGCATACTGTTGCCCCAGGATTTTCGAGTTGAAGTCAATCATGGTCGTGACCTGAAAATAGTCGGAAGGCATGGCCATTAGCTCGCTGCCAGACTCCTCGTCATAGTAGCGGATGGGTTCTGTGATTTCGAGGTACTCCCGCTCCTCTGCTTGCTCGGCGACTCCCGCCTCCTCCAGCGCCCGCACGAACGGCGCAGCGCTCCCGTCGAGGATGGGCACTTCCGGGCCATCAATTTCAATCAGCACATTGTCAATGCACAAGCCGAACAATGCTGCCATGGCGTGTTCCACGGTGCTTACATGCGCTTCGCCCTGTTGGATGGTCGTGCCACGCAATGTGGATACTACCTGGCTCACGTCTGCCTTTATGAGCGGTTTCTCGCTCAAGTCTATCCGTTGGAATTTGACACCGTGGCCCGCCTCCGCAGGGCGGAAGGTCATCGTCACATCGTGGCCGGTGTGCAGGCCGATGCCTTTGATGGTGACTGGCTGTTGTATGGTATGCTGATTCATAGGTCATCTTCAAGGATGAGGGATGAAGGATGTGGGATAGAAGCCATGTAAGCCTCATCCATCATCCTTTAACCCTCATCCCTTTTTCATCAGTTCATTAATTTTCTTGTACAGTTCGGGCAATTTTTTGAAAACGGCATAGGAGCGTAGGTAGTCGCCGTACGGCAAGGCTGGCGAGCCATAGAGGGCCGTACCAGACTCTTTCACCGAGGATGCCACACCGCTTTGCGCTTGCACCTGTGTACCATCGGCTACCTCGATATGCCCCACAAACCCCGCTTGTCCGCCAATTCGGCAGTGCTTGCCGATTTTGGTGCTGCCCGCAAAGCCCGCTTGCGCCGCCACCACGGTATGCTCGCCGAGGTCCACGTTGTGCGCCACCATCACGAGGTTGTCCAATTTGACGCCCTGCCGGATAAAGGTGCTGCCCATCGTTGCCCGGTCAATGGTCGTGTTGGCGCCGATTTCCACGTCTGCCTCCAGCACCACGTTGCCAAGCTGTGGGAGCTTGCGGAAGCTGCCGTCCGTTTGGGGCACAAATCCGAACCCATCGCTGCCGATGACCACGTTACTGTGGAGGATGCAGTTGTCGCCGATTATGCAATCGTGGTAAACCTTGACGCCGGGGTAAATCGTACAGTGCTTTCCCACCGATACGTTTTTTCCCAAAAATACCTGTGCATGTATTTGGGTGCCATCGCCAATTTTTGCGCCTTCCTCCACTACGCTGAACATGCCCACGGCCACGTTTTGCCCCAAAACCGCCTCACCATGCACGAATGACCTGTCGGAAATGCCACTTTCGGCCTTCAATTGCCCGTTAAACTTTTCCATCAAAATCCGCAGGCTATTATAGACATCGTCCACCCGAATGAGGGCTGCAGCGGCCACCGATTGGGTTGGGGAAAAATCACGGGACACCAGCATTGCCGCTGCTGGGGTGGTGTAGGCGAACTGCTCGTATCGAAGATTTGCTAAAAAAGTAAGGGTGCCGGGGCCTCCTTCTTCTATTTTGCCTGGCTTGCTCACCAAAACCTCGCCGTCGCCCTCCAGGGTGCCGCCGAGCATTCGGGCTATTTCTTTGGCTGCGATTTGCATGGCGGCAAAGATAGTTGGCAGTTGGCAGTTGGCAGCAGCCAGTCTTTAGTTTTTTGGAAACTTACCCTTCAAACTGGCGGCGGGCTGCTACTTTTGCGAAAAAATACCGCATTTTGAAAAAAATAAGGATTGGTACAAGGGGCAGCAAGCTCGCCCTTTGGCAGGCAGAATTCACCAAAGCCGCCCTCGCCGAAGCAGGCGTGGAGACCGAACTCGTCATCATTAAGACCACGGGCGACATCGTGCAGCACCTCAGTTTTGACAAAATCGAGGGCAAAGGCTTTTTCACCAAAGAAATCGAAGATGCCCTGCTGAGGGGAGACGTGGACATGGCCGTGCATTCCATGAAGGACTTGCCCACCACCCAACCCGATGGCCTCGTGGTGGCTGGCGTCAGCTACCGGGAGGACCCCGCCGACTGGCTCCTCATCCGGCAGGGCGAGGCGGCTGACACCGAATTGTTCCAATTGAAAAACGGGGCCACCGTCGGCACTTCCTCGGCAAGGCGCAAAGCACAACTCCTCGGCTACCGACCTGACCTGCACCTTGTGGACATCCGGGGGAACGTGCCCACCCGCCTCGACAAGCTCCGGTCTGGCGACTTCGACGCCATCATGCTGGCGGGAGCGGGGCTTACTCGCCTCAATCTCGACCTCGCTGGGCTGGAAGTGGTGAAACTCAACGTCCGGGAATTTGTGCCAGCCCCCGCACAGGGCGTGCTGGCCTTCCAGTGCTGCGCCGACGACCTTGAGACCCGACGTACCATCCAGCAGCACCTCCACCAACCGAACGTTTCTGCCGTGACCAACGTGGAGCGCAAAACCCTAAAGCTCATTGGCGGCGGCTGCCTCTTGCCGCTCGGTGTTTATTGCGAGCGGGACGCCAGCGGCTACTACCATGTATGGGCTGCTATGGCGAGTGCCTGGGACCAGCCCGTGCGGCGGGTTCGGCTCTCGCAAAGCACGAGTTTTGGTTTGGCAGAGAAGGTGGTGGAGGGGCTTCGGTGAAAGCCGGTTTCTTTGGTAAATGGGCTTTAGGCCGTCCTGTCTAAGGCGTTTACGTCGCCCTTAATGGCTTGGACGGGACGGCCTAAAGGCCATTTTACAGGGGGTGACTTCGATGGAATTTACAAAAATCATTTTTCAAGGAGGATTGCCGCCGACTTTGACCAAGTGATGGATGCCACCGCACCCCCAACGGACAGCGACCCCACCGCTTTATTTTTTCGTTAACTCAATACAGGGTCAAATAGGTCAGGCTACCTTTGTAGCGGCTGTTTTTGGCCAAACACGAAAAGCAACGCTTGCCGATGTACCGAATAAAACTCAAAACCGCCCTGTTGCTTCTGCTGCCGTTGGCGGCACTGCTAATGGCCCTACGGCCTGCACCGCCCGATGCTTGGGGCTTTTTCGGCCACCGCAAAATCAACCGCCAGGCCGTGTTCACGCTGCCGCCGGAGATGATGGTCTTTTTCAAAAAGAACATTGACTACCTCACCGAGCACGCCGTGGACCCGGACATGCGCCGCTATGCCTCCAAGCACGAAGCGCCCCGCCACTTCCTCGACCTCGACCGCTATGGGGCGCCGCCGTTTGAAAACTTGCCCCGCAACTGGCCGGATGCGCTCATGCAGTATTTTCAGTATTATTATGTGAATGAACGTGGGGACACCCTTCGGCTCGTGACCGAGCCAATCACGGAACGGGCAGACTCGGTAAGTTTCAACCAACGACTGATAAAAGGGGCCTCGACGGGAAGCAATAGGGTAGGGGTTGGCCGCAAGGAATTTCGGCGCTTTTTCAACCAAAACATACTGCCGCTCTATTATGAGGACGGTGCGTGGGAGGTTCCATGTGACTCCATCGCCAGCCTACTTGGCGGTGCCCGACTCAATTGCCGGACCATGTTCGTCGTGGACACTTTCTCGCAGCACGGTGTGCTGCCCTACAATCTGGAGCAGATGCTCAAGCGCCTGACCGATGCCTTTGTGGCAAAGGACGCCAAGCGCATACTTCGCCACAGCGCCGACATTGGCCACTACATCGGCGATGCGCACGTGCCGCTGCACACCTCCGCCAACTACAACGGCCAACTCACCGGTCAAGACGGTCTCCACGCTTTTTGGGAGAGCCGGTTGCCGGAGCTTTACGCAGACGAGAAATACGACTTCTGGGTAGGCCAAGCTGAACTGATTGCCAACCCGAAGGACTATTTCTGGAACATCGTGCTGACGAGCAACTCGCTGGTGGACAGCGTGATTGGCATTGAGCGCTCGTTGCGCAGCCAATTCCCGCCCGACCGCCAGCTCTGCAACGAGTACCGCAACAATGTTTTCGTGAAAACCCAATGCGAGGACTTTGCCGCCGCCTACCACGACCGCATGGGCGGCATGGTGGAGGCACGGATGCAGGCTTCCATCATCTCGGTGGGCAGTGCATGGTACACGGCGTGGGTGCTGGCCGGGCAGCCCGACCTTTCCCGCCTCGGCGAGGAGGCTGTTGCGCTGCCAGATTCCACCGATTTGGAACTGCGAAAAGCTGTGCAGGACGGGCGTCAGTTAGGCAGGCCGCATGACTGAGGCAGGTGACAGGTCATTTTCCGGTTCAAATTCACCGTTATTTTAAGGTAAATTCATTTGACGCCCCCCTGTGTAAAGGGGTTAAGGTGTACCTTTGGCGTTTACAAAAACAACATTCAACAAATGCTCGCTTCATGAAAAAAGCAAATTTTACCCTCCTTGCCTTGTTTGGCTTTTTGGTCAACTGTTTTTCCCAAAACGTGGTCATCACGGAAATCAACTACAACAATCCCGGTGTGGACAATTACGAATTCGTTGAATTCTACAACCGGGGTGCTTCCGTTATTCAACTGGAAGGATGGACGATTTCCAATGCCATCAATTATACTTTCCCAGCGTACTCCCTCGACCCCGGTGCGTATGTGGTGGTGTGCAACAACTTGATGAGTTTTCAGGCGGGCTTTGGCTTTCAGGCGCTTGAGTGGAATTCCTCCTCCGGCAATGCCCTGAACAATACCGGCGAGAACATCGTGTTGAAGGATGCCGCTGGTGCCGTTGTTGACTCGGTACACTATTCGAGCATGGCCCCGTGGCCCGTGCTGGCCAATGGCTTCGGCCCTTCGCTCGTGCTTTGCGACGTGAACACCGACAACAGCAACCCCGCCAACTGGGCAGCGGCACTGACCCCCACGGGCGTTTTTGTGGGAGCGGTCGAGATATTGGCCAACCCCGGCAGCGCCTCCAACTGCCTCACGGGGCCTATCCTAAGTTTTACACTTACAAATGTTAATGTGCAGGAAAATTCGGGCAACGTCTTCGTCAACGTGGCCATGACCAACGGCAACACCAACCCGACCACTGTCACCCTCAATGCCAGTGCTGCTTCCACGGCCACTTTTCCCAGTGATTATTCAACCTCACTCCCTATCACCATCACCTTTCCGGGGGGAACGAGCGAGAATGTACAAACCGCGTCCATTGCCATCGTGGACGATGCGGTGCAGGAGCCAAACGAGGTGCTGACACTTATACTGTCTAATCCCACCAACGGTGCAAATGTTTTGGGCAGCGGAATGAACATCAACATTACCGACAACGATACGCCACAAACAGGGGCCTTGGTGATTTCTGGCGTGTTTGATACGCAGGTCGAAGCCGGCGGAACTTGGGCCAAGGGCTGTGAGCTGAGGGCGTTGACCGACATTCCCAACCTGAGCATTTTTGGGGTTGGCTTCGCCAACAATGGGGGTGGAACAGACGGTCAGGAGGCCACTTTGCCTGCTATTTCGGTGTTGGCGGGTGATTGCATCTATATCGCCAACGACAGTGCCTTGTTCCACAATTTTTTTGGCTATCCGCCAACGATATCCGACTCGGATGCAGGCATAAATGGCGACGACGCCATCGAGCTCTTTGAAAACGGCCAAGTGATTGACGTTTTTGGGGACATCACTTATGCAAGCGGCAGCACACTTGCATGGAACTACATGGACGGTTGGGCGTACCGCAAGAGCGGCACCGGCCCCGATGGCACTACTTTCAACCTTGCCAACTGGAACTACAGTGGCATAAATGTCTTTGACCTGCAAACCACCAATGCCACGGCCACCGTGCCTTTTCCGGATTGCAGTTACTCGCCCGTACCGCCAAACACGGTCATTGCCAACCCCGACAACGTGACTGGCAACTACAATGCGCCTGTGACCATCAATGTATTGGCCAATGACGTGGTGCCGATTCCCCTGACCTCCCTTACGGTCACCAACCCTGCCTCCAGCGGCAGCGTGACCGTCAACGGTGTGGCCACCCTTACCTATACGCCGAATCCTAACTTCTGTGGCACCGACCAGTTCACGTACCAGGCTTGCGATGCAAACGGCTGCGATGTTGCGGTTGTTACCATCACCATCAATTGCCCAACGAACTACCCGCTTTATAGCATTGCCGCCGTCACCACGGTGAATGCCAATGGCCAACCGGACTCGCTGAACGTCACTTGCGAACTGCGGGGCATCGTGCACGGCATTGACTACCAAGGCGTCAATGCGGGTGGTCAGCCGATAAATGCCATGCAGTTTTCTTTGATAGCAAATGGGGGCATTAGCGTGTTTAGTGCCAAGAGCTTTGGCTACACGGTGCAGGAGGGAGATGAGTTGGCCGTCCGTGGCAAAATCACGCAGTTCAGTTGCCTTACCCAGATTTCGGATGTGGACACGGTGATTGTGCTTTCAACTGGCAATGCCCTCGTCAGCCCGACGATTACGACCTTCCTGAACGAGTCTTTTGAATCGCAATTGGTGGAACTGACCAACCTGACGATGGTGAACCCCAGCCAATGGCTCGGCAATGGTACGAGCTTCAATGTGGACGTGACCAACGGCACCTTCACGAATACGATGCGGATTGACAATGATTGCGAGCTTTCGAGCATGCCCGCTCCTGTTGGGCCATTTCATGCCAGGGGGCTTGGTGGGCAGTTCGACACGGCTCCTTGCGACGATGGCTACCAGTTCCTTCCGCGTTATGCTGCCGATATTATCCTACTGAATGCGACCTCGGAGTCGCTTTTAGAAAGTAAAATCAGCTTTTACCCAAATCCAGTCACCGACCAACTTTTTCTGAAAACGGATATCATCGTGGACGATGTGATTGTGGCAAATGCCCTGGGGCAGCAGGTGATGCAAGTGAAAAAGCCAGGCAACAAGCTTGCTGTCAGCCAATTGGAAGCTGGTTTCTACCTCATTAGTTTCCGTGCGGAGGGCAGCGTTTGGACCAGTAAATTTGTGAAGCAATAGCGGCAATGGGCGCAGCTTGAGCATGGCGTCATGCCAAGTTCAAGCTGCGTTAGTTCCAGAACAGGAATCCTAAACCGCATAAAAAAAAGCCCGCTCGGAGCAATTCCGGCGGGCTTTTTCTTTATTCTGACAAGTCTTTCGACTAATATTCATCGTCTTTGTAACGGTCGTTGCGGTCTCCGCTGCGGTCGCTGCGATCACTTCGGTCGTTGTAACGGTCGTTGCGGTCATTACCACCGCCGCTGTAACGGTCTCCACCGCCACCGCCGCCGCTGTAACGGTCTCCACCGCCACCACGATAACCTCCGCCACCGCCGCCACTGTAACGGTCTCCACCGCCACCGCCGCCGCTGTACCTATCACCTCCGCCACCGCCGCCACTGTAACGGTCTCCGCCGCCACCGCCTCCACGATAGCCGCCACCGCCGCCGCCGCTGTAACGGTCTCCACCGCCACCGCCGCCACGATAGCCGCCGCCACTTGGGCGGTCTCCGCTGCCACCGCTGCTAGTACGTGGGCGATAATTGCCGCTACCACTGCCGTCGCCATAAGCGCTGCGCTGTTGGGGGCGATCTTCCTTGGGTGTTGCCTCCTTCACAAAAATCGGTCTACCGTCCATCATGCTGTCGTTGAGTGCATCAATGGCTGCTCTTGCTTCGTCGTCATTTGGCATTTCGACAAAGGCAAATCCTTTTGACTTGCCAGTAAAATGGTCTGTAATAACCTTGGCTGAAGAAACTTCACCGAACTTTTCAAAGACGGCTTGCAAATCTTCGCTGGTCGTGTTGAAATCCAGCTTTGCTACAAAAATGTTCATAACAAAAAGTTACTTTTAAAATGAAATGAAAAAAATGGTTAAAAAATACTTGAATTGGTTGTGTAGCAAGCCTTTAGAGCTGGTCCGTTTTGAAAAAATGGTTCAAAAAGTCACTGGTACAAGGGTTTGCCAAACAAGCGACCTTTTATCGCTGGCGCAAAAGTAAGTGAAGATTTTTTTCAATGCTGTTTTTTTTTATTTTGAGCTTGACTTGCTGTGATTGGGCGGCCATCAAATTTCTGATTTAAAATTTTTGGACATGAAATCACGGTTGGAGTTTTTTGTTACCTTTGTCCCGGCAAGCGCCGTACGACCAGCTCCGGCCGAACTCCCCCAGGGCAGAAATGCAGCAAGGGTAGGTTGTTGAGCGGTGCGATATGGTTGCTTGCCATCTTTTTTTTTGGGGAGGCGGTTTCTGATGGAACCGCCTCCCCATTTTTGTTTTCGGGCAGCAATGCGGAGAAGAATTGGTTGTTGAGCAATGCGATATGGTTGCTTGCCATCTTTTTTTGGGGAGTCTGTTTCTGATGGAACCGCCTCCCCTCTATTGCTTTCGGGCAGCAATCATTTTAGGCGAATGATTGATGAAAACAATATTTGTGCACTCCAAAACCGGGTTTTAGTTTTGTTCTTCAAGATTTAAACGAAAACTTGATATGGCCGAGCAAATCAACAACATAGAAGACAAGTTATTCAAAGAGACCTTTTCAAGGTCGGAATATGCTCGTGAGTTGCTCTTAAGGTGCGCACCACCCGAGTTGACGACGTCGCTCCAGCTCGACACATTGACACTTACCAATTCCAGCTTTGTGGACAACGAATTGGCAGCGCATTTTGCAGACCTCGTCTTTGATTGTAAAACCAAGGGCGACAAGGAAGCAATTGTTTCCTTTTTGATGGAACACAAGAGCTACTTGCCACCCTACCCGCCGCTTCAGATTTTAAACTACCAAATCAATGGCTGGAGGCAGCAGATAAAGTCGAAACTTAAGCCAGCTCCAATCTTGCCAGTCTTGTTTTATCACGGGAAAGCGAATTGGACGGAGCTACCCTGGAAATCTTATCTGGCAGGTATGGAAGCATCCTTTGAACCCTATACGCCCGAAGGGAGGTACTTGCTGATTGACTTGTCCGCATTGTCGGACGAAACCATCCGACAATTCCGATATGGATTTTTGAAGACAGTTTTGCTGTTGATGAAGCACAGATATGAGCGGGAATATTTGTTGAAAAATTTGAGGGACATCCTTATTTTTGTGGAAGAGGAAACAGACATCCAAAACAGGACGGAAGATTTCCACATCATCATTCAATACATTACCGCTTCCAATTCTTTAAAATGGATAGAGGTGAAAGAGAAATCTCGTACACTTTTTAAATTCAATAAGGCCATGACGCTACTGGAAGAAATGAATTTTGTTTTAAGGCAGGAAGCCTTGAGGGAGGGAAAGGAAGAAGGCAAAAGGGAAGGCATCAAAGAAGGCATCAAGGAAGGCATCAAGGAAGGATATGAATTGAAAACAAGAGAAACGGTCTTGTCCTTGGTTGAAAACTTCCCAGACCAGCCCGACGAAAAAATTGCCAAAATTGCAAAGGTGGATATAGGATACGTCCAGCAAATCAGGCTCGAAATGGGCAAGAAGTAGAAGCCTTCAATGGGCAAGTCTTCAAAAAAAATGGGGCGCAACCGTATTGGCTGCGCCCCATTTTTTGTGCCTCAGCAAGCCATCATTTTCCCAGCAACTCCTTCACCGCCGCCTCCAACTGCTGGTCACGCCCACGGCTCACCTCGCCCGGCTCGTTCGGGGCGAGGATGTCCGGCTCCAACTGCTGGTTTTCGAGGTACCTGCCATCGGTGCCCTTCATGCCCACCTGTGGGATGCCGAAGACCACGCCGTTTTGCAGGCCCTCCCACCATACTGCGGTTCCGGTACCTGCTACGGGCATACCGATAAGTTTGCCAATGCCAAGCGCCCGGTAAGTGTAGGGGAACATGTGCGCATCGGAGTAGTTGCTCTCGCTCATGACCACGGTGCTGGGCCTGCGCCACTTGAACTGCGGTTCGTCGCCAATGTTTTGCCCCCGTGGTTCAAAGGTCATGTACTGCTTGCCGTTGAGGAAGGTGGCGAGGTCGTCGTGAAGCCAGCCGCCGCCGTTGAAGCGGGTGTCCACCACGAGTGCTTCTTTGTTGGCGTTTTTGCCCAAAGCGTCCTCGTAAACGGTGCGGTAGCTTTGGTCATCCATGCCCCGGACATGCACGTAGCCGATGCGCCCGGCGCTCAGGCTGTCCACGAGGAAGCGGCAGCGGTCCACCCAGCGTTGGTAGCGCAGTTCGCCTTCCTGGCCAAGGTTGATGGGCTTCACCACCTCCTCCCAGCGCTCCTTGGTCGCTTCGTTATAAAGGGAAAGCAGGGTGTTCTTGCCGTCCTTGCGGTTCAAAAGGCGGTGGTAGTTGGTGGTGGCAGTTATTTCCTCACCGTCAATTTTTTCGATTACGGTGCCAGCCTTGATTTTCGAACCGTTGTTCATGAGCGGCCCTTTTTTCATTATCTCCTTGATTTTCAAGCCGTTGCCAGTGTGCTGGTCGTCATAAAAACAGCCGAGCGAAGCCGTGCGGTCAGGGTTTTCGATGCTCCTGCCACCAAAGGCACCGGTGTGCGAGGCGTTCAGTTCCCCGAGCATCTCGCCACACACATCAGCGAAGTCGTAGTTGTTGTTCACGTAGGGCAAGAATCGGGCGTATTCTTTTTTGTAAAAATCCCAGTCCACGCCGTGTAGGTCTTTGGTATAAAATTTCTTTGACACCTGCCGCCAGATATGCTCGAACAGGTACTCCCGCTCTACGTTTTCGTTCAGCACCATTTCGCCTTTCATACTCACGCCCTCCCGCTTGCCGTCTTCCACGCCAATTTTCGTGATGCTGCCGTCCACGATGAGGTACAGGGTCTTGCCGGAGGTGTCCATCACCATGCTGCTTACGCCGTTGGCACCCAGTTTGGCGTGCATTTTCGTTTCCTTGGTGCGCAGCTCCGTTACCCACAGGTCGAAGCCCTTCTCGAACAGTGCGAGGTAGAACAGCTTTTCCCCATCTTTTGACAAAACGGCATCCGCCAAACGGGTGGAGTGCATCGTTAGGCGGGTCTTGCGCAACTCAATGCCATCGAGTTCGATTTTGATGGGTTCCACCTTTTTGTCTGCGTCCTTTTTGTCTGCCTCTTTTTTCTTGTCATCCTTCTTTTTACTGTCCTTTCCTTCTTTTTCTTGCTTGTCCTTTTCTTCTTTTTCTTTTTTCTCTTTGTCCTCGGCCTGTTTGAGTTCCCAATCCTCCTTGCCCAACTTAAAATTGTCGAACGCCTCTTGGGTCAAAAACATGGCATAAGCATCGCCCTCACCACCCCAACTTGCGTGGTTTTTCATGCCGTCACGGTCACTGAACCACGTGATGGCCTTGCCGCCCATTGCCCAGCGGGGCACCCAGTTGGAGTAGCCGCTTTTGGTCAAGTTCACGACTTCTTTTCCGCCTTCGGCGCTAACGAGTCCCGCTTGGGTAATCCATTGGTTGTCTTGCAGGAACTGCACGAGGAACCATTTGCCGTCAGGCGACCACTCATACCACTGGTCGCCGTCGGAGTAGGAGTAGTTTTTGTCGCCGGGCAAAATAGTGCGGACTGCCTTTGAGGCCAGGTTGATGACCTTTAAAGTAGTGCGCTCATCGAAGTAGGCCACCTCCTTGCCATCGGGCGAGTAGGCTGGCTGGAACTCCTCGGCGGGTGTTTCCACGATGGCTTTTTCCTTCAAAATGGTGGCGTTGAAAAACTGCTTTTCCGACTCCCTTGCCAAGGCAGTTTCGTAGATGTTCCAACTCCCATTGCGCTCGCCGGCGTAGAGGATGCTGCGTCCGTCTGGGCTGAACATGATGTTGCGCTCCTGTTCCGGGGTGTTGGTGATGCGCTTGGTGGTACCTTCTTTTATCGAAGAAACAAAGACCTCGCCCCGGAACACGTAGGCCACCTCCTTGCCATTCGGGGAAAGCGCCATTTCACTGGCACCGCCACTGACGGAGACGGTCTTGACGGGGTTGTAGCGACCATCGTTGACCACCGAAACGGCCAATTTCTTGGGCTGGCCACCGTCCTTCATGGTGTAAAGCTCGCCGTTGTAACTAAAGGCCATCGTGCCTTCGGTGCTGATGCTCAGGTAGCGGATGGGGTGCTTGTCGAGGCGGCTGATTTGGGTGGGAGCGCCGCCGTTGAGGCCCATTTTCCAAATATTAAACGAGCCGCTTTTTTCGCTCAAGAAATAGATATCCTGCTGGTTGGGCGCCACGACCGGGTTGCGGTCCTCGCCCTCGAAGCTGGTCAGCTTGGTGTATTTTTTTGTGGCAATGTCGTATTTCCACACATCCCTCGTGATGCTGGAAGTATGGTGCTTGCGGAACTTGTCCTCATAGCCCTTCCGGTCGTGGAAAACGAGGAGATTGCCCGCCGCATTGAACTTAGCGTCCTCGGCTGGGGTGGTGAGCAACTGCTTTGGCATACCCCCCGTGACGGGGATTTGGTAAAGCTCCGGCAGTGCCCCCGTCGGGAACATCTGGTTGGAGGCGGCATCCAACTGGCTGGAGCCGTAGATAACCGATTGATTATCAGTGCTGAAGTCCGTTGGGATTTCCCCGGCGGAGTGAAAGGTGAGGCGGGTGGCCGAACCACCGTTTGCTGGCATCACGAACACATCGGCATTGCCATAGCGGTCGCTGGCAAAGGCGATTTGCTGGCCGTCGTGCGACCAGACCGGGGCGAAGTCATAGGCATCGCTGGTGGTGAGCAGGGTGGCGGTTCCGCCGTCGGTGCCCACTTTGTACAGGTCGCCTTGGTAGCTAAATAGGATGGTTTTGCCATCGGGCGAGATGGCGGGGTAGCGCAGCCAGAGTGCTGGCGATTGGGCGAAAGCCCCCGTAATTGTCGCAATTATCAATGCGATGCTGAAGTTGGATTTTTTCATACTAAGTTTGGTGAGTTATGATTTGGCGTAAAGAGGGCGAAAGGTAGGGAAAGTTGCATGGCAAAATAATTCGGTGCCGGATATTTTCCAGTTCTGCCACTTGAGTTAGGGAGAAAGGATTACTAAACCTCCGAGGTTTAATAATCCTTAAGTGCAAAGGTGATTTTAATCCAGTTTTATCAAAAGGAGCACTCAAAAAGTGAACATTCCGCCCGCTATACCTGCTCCTCTTCCGCATCGTCAGCAATTGGGTTGAGTGGTGGCTTGGGCGCTGGTTTTGCCTTGGCGTTGTAATTATCCATGAAGCTTTGCATGGCGCTTTGGATTTCTTCCGACATCTCCGCTTTTTCTTTCTGCCGGGTCACTTCGGACCAGCGGTTGTTCTGGTTGGCCATGAGGACCTCGACGTTGCCCACCAGCCTTGAGAAGGCTGCCTCGCTATCAAGACTAATATAATCGCCCCCTTTTCCAAGAAAATAGGAAAACTCCTGCTTGAGCTGTTCGGAGGTCACCCGGTAGTCTATGTAGAGTTCTTGGCTTTTGAACAGCGAGTTGAAGCCCTCCAGCACGGCGATGATGACCCCAGCGGCCCCGACCAATATTTTCACCACCAAAGCGATGTTGTCATTTGTTGCTTCGTTTGAGCTGATTTCCACCCCGATAAGGCCAACTAAAAAGGGAATAGAAGCGGAAAGGATAATGACAATCTTCCGGTACTTCTCCCATTTGTTTTTGAAGTAACCGCTTTTGTTGTTGTACCAAATGATTTGGTCGCCCAGTCGGTTGATGAGGTAATTGGTGACGTAACCGGGCGCATCCTGGTAGTCCTTCAAATAATCCCGCAGCATTTGGATGGGGTCATATTCTGGCTTTGTAGCTGGCGCTTCGGATTGGGAATTGATGGTATTGTTGGCCATGATTTTTAGTTTTATTTTGATGGTGCAATATAGCTTTCACGGGAATATCGCAGGTGTTTTTTGGCCTTGAAAAAAGTTTGGAATTAAATTATTCACCTGACGCCCATGCCAGCGAAATGGGTTTGGTGGTTGGTGCAAGTACATTTTTTGCGCTGAGTCGCCATTTCAGTCTAAGTTTGGCCAGCAAATTGGCAAAGCCCATATCATTGGCTACCATCAACAAAAAAAATTGCAGACCATCGAGCCTTCCAAGCCACCTAAGTTCCTTTCCGTTAGCGTCATCCGAATGTTCTGGGCGGTGGTGTTCTTTTCCATTATGAATGCCACCATCAAGGGAGTGGAGGACTTGCCGACGATGGAGATAGTCTTCTTTCGGTGCGTGATTTCCATCTTGTTCAGTGCGTTTTGGCTGCGGCACGTGAAGGTGTCGTGGCAGGGTACGCACACGCTGCAATTGGTAGGCAGGGGATTAGCGGGCACCACGGCCCTGTATTTCTTTTTCCTCACCATCCAAAACATGCCACTGGCCTCGGCGGTGACCATTGGCTACACCTCGCCCATCTTCACGGCGCTGTTGGCGGTGCTGTTTTTGAAGGAAAAAATGAGGGCCACCCAGTGGCTGTTCTTCGGGGTTTCGTTTCTGGGGGTCGTGGCGCTCAAGGGCTTCGACCCACGGGTGACTTGGCTGTACTTGGGCGTAGGCTTGTTGGCGGCGGCCATGTCCGGGGTGGCATACGTGCTGGTGCGCAGCCTATCCGGCAAGGAGCACCCGATGGTGGTGGTCTTTTATTTTCAATTAGTGGGCACTTTGGTTGGTGGGGCTTTCACTTTGTTCAACTTCAAGGTGCCGCAAGGCTGGGACTGGCTGTTACTGGCGGCCACCGGGGCCTGTGCCCACTTCGGGCAGGTCTATCTCACGCTGGCCTTGCAGGGCGAAAAGGCAGGCGTGGTGTCGAGCCTCAACTTTTTGGGGGCCATTTTCGCCACTATTTTCGGTATCCTTTTTTTCCGGGAGCACCTCACGCTGGGAAACGTGCTGGCCATGCTGCTCGTCATAGCCGGTGTGTTGCTCAACATTTGGGTGAACGCACGGGGCGGCACTGGGGTGCGGCGTTGGGTGGCCCATCTGATGACGAGGTGAGGCTCGCATTGCACAGCGTTTTTAGGCTTAATCTGTTTTAAAAAACAAAAAGACCCGCCGATGAGACTCCATCTGGTTTTTCTTTTCCTCCTAGCTTTTGGCTTGGCCCAAGCGCAAGTGGCCGACACCACCTTCCTGCCCCTGCGAAGCCTGAAAATATCCATTGCCGACATGCTTGACCCCTTTGCGCCAGCTTTCCTGTTGGGCTTCGAGCACCGCATAGCGCCAAGGTGGTCGTTGATGGCCGAAGGCGGTTTTGTAACCTCTTTTGAGGGGCGGTATTTAATGCAGAAACCCATGTCGGGCTACAAGGCAAGGGGAGAAGTCAAGCGTTATTTTGAATTCCAGAAAACCTCCGCAGCATGGTACTTTGGGTTGCAGTACATGTGGCGAACCACCACCATCCCGAACGAAAAGGGCCTCTTCTGCTTGAACGGCTGCCCTGATTTACGGTACGTCGAGCTTCTCTATGATTTTTCAAGGCGAATAGATGCTGGGCACCTCTCGCTGGGTTTTTTATTAAAAACAGAAAGCCGTGCATTGTGGGAGTTTTCGGTTTTTGGTGGTTTTCGACACCGAGTGCCCATGTTCGAGGGGGTGCCAGCAGGGGCGAGGTTCGTCAGGATACCTAACAGGTACTTCAGTTTTCGGCAAAAAGACCCTGACACCCTGCCAAGCATTGGGTGCGCCATTCGGGTCGGTTTTCAAATGTGAAACCTATTTTTGCCAAAAATTGGAACAAATGAGCAAGAACAAAAAGCCCGACCAGTTCGGATTCGTCTTTTCCACCAACCCGGAGTTCAACTACCAGCAGGAGGAGCCAGAGCAGGCCGCCGAAGTGCCCAATAGCCAGCAGCCACTGAAAATCTGGCTTGACCGCAAACAGCGGAAAGGCAAGGACGTGACGCTCATCACGGGTTTTGTAGGGAGCGACGAGGCGCTGGAATCGCTGGCAAAAACACTGAAAACCAAGTGCGGCGTGGGTGGCTCCGCCAAGGATGGCGAGATTTTGCTGCAAGGCGACCACCGGGACAAAGTGCTGGCCTATTTATTGGAAAAAGGCTACTCAAAAGCGAAGAAGGCGGGTGGGTAGGGGAAGTTGGCAGTTCGACAGTTGGCAGTTGGCAGTTTTTTGAGTTGACAGTTCGACAGTTGGCAGTCAGTGTGCAGTCATTTAGTCCTTCAGTCTGCGGCGTTCACCTTGGCACTGACTAAACAACTGTCGAACTGACTGCCAACTGCCAACTAAACCGGCCTCCTCCCACAAATCATCCTGTCCCTCTTGTTCAAATCCTGCCTCGTCTCAATCTCCACGTAGCCTAATTTTGCCAAAATATCGGATGAAGATGGCACATAGAACTCATTGGTTTCCAAGAAAAGCCAGCCACCGGGGTTCAGGTGCTTGACGCCAAATTCGCCTATTTTCTTGACGAAGCGCTGAGCGTCGTTGCCGCCCGCAAACAGGGCGAGGTGCGGCTCATATTCCACCACGTTTTTTGGCAAAATGGAGCGCTCCTCCTCCGTCACGTAAGGCGGGTTGCTCACGATGAGGTCGAATTTGGGCAAAGCCTTCCATGCCTTTTTTTCCAAAATATTTACTTCGTAAAAATGCACGTCGGCATGGAGGCGCAGGGCGTTTTCGTTGGCCACTTCGAGGGCGGCGGGGCTGACGTCAAGCGCATGAACATCGAGGTCGGGTCGCCGCTTCTTCAGGCTGACTGGGATGCAGCCGCTCCCGGTACCGATGTCGAGGATGGTGCGGATTTCGGGGTGCTGCTTGGCCGTTTCGAGTACCCAATCCACCGATTCCTCCGTCTCTGGGCGTGGTATCAGCACGGCGGGGCTGACCTTGAAGCGATAACCGTAAAATGCCGCCTGCCCCATGATATACTGCACCGGCTCGTTGGTCAATAGCCGTTGGATGATGCGGTCCAACTCGATTTGTTGCTCTTTGGTGAGCTTAGAATCTTCAGAAATCTGGCTCGGCTTTATGCCGAAGGCATCTTCAAGCACGATGGAAGCGATGCTGACCGATTCGCCGGGGTCATAGTGGTCGAGCAGGGGTTGAACGATGTGTTTGAGGGCTTGTGTAGCAGTCATTGAGATGATTGATTTGTGTTGAAAGCCTTAATTTTTGTGCAAATTTGATAAAATCCTCCACTTTTGTACAAAAAGCAAAGATGCACTTGGTGCCTTGTCGAATCGCAAACAGAGGTACTGCCTAATAAACTGGTGAAGGACTATTTGCTCAAAATCGTTACCAATGACCCAATACATTGAAAGTTCCGACGCCCCAAAATCCGTCATCCCTAATCCGCAATCCGCCATCGTCTTCGCCACTGGCAACCCCCACAAAATCCGGGAAGTGAACGAGCTGTTGGCCGGGCTATTGGAGGTGCAGGGGTTAGCCGACATCGGCTGCCCGCTCGACCTGCCGGAGACCAGTCCTACCATCCCCGAAAACGCCCTGCAAAAAGCCCGGTACGTCTTTGAAAACTATGGCGTTGACTGCTTCTCCGAGGACACAGGACTTGAAATCGAAGCCCTTGGCGGCGAGCCGGGCGTGCTTTCCGCCCGCTACGCCGGAGAGGGGAAAAACTCGGAGGACAACATGGATTTGGTGCTGCACAAAATGGCCACGGAAGCCAACCGAAAGGCCCGTTTTTACACCGTCATTGCTTTGATAATAAATGGCGAAGAACACCTGTTCGAGGGCATTGCCGAAGGCACAATCCGGCAGGAAAAATCTGGCACGGATGGGTTTGGATACGACCCAATTTTCCAGCCGGATGGTTTTGGAGCTACTTTTGCCGAGCTGACAAAAACGGAAAAGAACGCCATCAGCCATCGGGGCAAGGCGGTGCGAAAGTTGGTGGATTTTTTGACAAGTCTAAACCATTGAATATCAACCAAGAAAAAACTATTTTTGCATTCTTTTCCAGCGCTTTTCACCGATTAGGAACGTGGGTGGAATAAGGTGCCGTTTTCGGCGAGTGTATTCTTGACGGTGACAAGGCGACGGAACAGGCGCATAGCCAAGTTACGCAACTGTTTCGTCAACGAAGTCAGCGTTAAGAAGACGCCGCCCAAAATGGTATCTTACTTTCGCACACGTTCCTAAACAGCACAGGACAATGAACTCAGAAAATTTTCATGAATACGTAAAGAACCCCTCAATGCTCCACCAAGTGAGCTATCAGGAGCTGAAGAGCCTCGTGCTCCAGTACCCGTATTCGCCCAACCTGCGCTACCTGCTGCTACTCAAAAGCCTGTTTGACCAAAGCAAGGACTTTGACAAAAACCAAGTGCTGGCGTCGTTGAGCAGCCCCGACCGGAAGAAGCTCCGACAATTGGTGACCCAGTATTCTAAGTACCGTTCAGCCCAAGAAAACTATACGCTGAACGAAGATTTCTTGGAGTTGAAAGACCTTTCTGTGCTGGAAGACCTGATAAACGAGCCGGCGCCAGAAAGGGCAGCCCCACCAAAAGGGGCTGGTGCTGCGGTACCGCCGCCGCCCGTGGTCCCCATGTTGGAAGACCTCGACGAATCCACCGAAACGGAAAACGACCTTGATTTTTTGGAGGGGCTGATAGCTGGCACCGCCGGAGCTGCCAATGAGCCTGGCCAGGACGGCATCCCGTTGGAACCGTTTGTGGAGGAAGCGCCAGAGATGCCAGCGGACGAAATGCCATCCGATGAAATGCCATCCGATGAAATTTTGCCCGACTTGGAGGCGGAGCCTATTCCGGCGGAAACTGATGAGCCAACGCCCTCCGCTGCCAATATTCCGCTTGAAATCACCAACGAACCGGATATCCAACCTGCACCGCTTCCCCGTTCCTCGTTCAACGCTTGGCTTCGGCAACTGAATCCGCCACAGGCAGGAATATTGAGTACGGATTTGAAAGATATTTCTTTGAACAGCAAGCAGTTGCACACAGCGGAGGAGGATAGGGAGACGGAAGCGAAACAGATTGCCCACCAAAGCGTAGAGGAGGACAGGGAAATCGCAAGCGAAACTTTGGCCCTGTTGCTCGAAAAGCAGAAGCTGTATGGGAAAGCAATTTCGATGTACGGACGATTGCAGTTGCAATATCCCGAGAAAAGCAGTTTATTTGCGGCCAAAATTGAGGAACTGAACAAAAAGTTGTGAAGTTGGATGGGTTGGAAGTGGCTTTTTAGGAAACCTATTCTTGTGCAAAACGCTCACAACCAATGACTTTGGAAAGTAAATTTTTAAAAATTGACAATGGGCGTAGATTTTTAGGTGTTCAGGTCATGGCCTGCCACCCAGCGTCTAAAACCTAATGTCTTCATAAAATAATAGACAACAATGGTAGCAATGACTATTTTAATAGCAATCGTGGCATTTTTGCTGATTGCTGCTGTGCTGATTCAAAACCCAAAAGGTGGTGGCGTTGACTCTACTTTTGGTGGCCAGGCCAACCAGATGTTCGGCGTGGCGAAATCTGCCGACATGATTGAGAAACTCACTTGGGGCCTTGCGGCAACTTTGATTATCCTCAGCATTCTCACCACATTTATGTTGGGAGGCGGTGCCGTTGGGCCACAGCTTCAGACACCAGGTTGAGTTTGAAATCGGGAAATTGGAAATCGAAGATTCACTCAATAATTTCGAATAAACCAATACTTTTTCAAAGTACATAGTTTCCTTTTTTTTAACTAAAAGATTGATTATCAATAAAATAGCTCTGCGCTGCACGACAGCCAGAGCTATTTTTCGTAATCCAATTAATCCTCGTTCCCAAAGGGAACCTAATTCCTCAAATTCATGAAGATTGCTGCCATCGTACCCATGCGCCACTCCAGCGAGCGGGTGGTCGGGAAAAACTACCGGGATTTTGCGGGTAAACCGCTGTTCCACCACGTCGTAGAGAGCCTACTGGCCTGCACGGCCATCAGCCAAGTGGTGATAGACACGGACAGCCCTGTGATTATGGAAGATGCCGCCAAGTGCTTTCCGACCGTTACCCTGTTGGAGCGGCCAGCGCACCTACGTGCGGGCGACATACCCATGAACGACGTGCTGCTGAACACGCTGAACCAACTTGACGCCGATTTTTTCTTGCAAACGCACAGTACCAACCCGCTGCTCACTGCTGAATCGGTTAAACGAGGCGTGGATATTTTCCTGAAAAACTACCCGATTTACGACTCCCTGTTCAGCGTGACGAGGCTCCAAACCCGCCTCTGGGACGAACTGGCCCGTGCCGTGAACCACAACCCCAACATCTTGCTGCGCACCCAAGACCTGCCGCCGATTTACGAGGAAAATTCCTGCCTCTACATTTTCTCCAAAGAAATCCTTTTGCGCAAGCACAACCGCATCGGCGACCGGCCATACCTGCTCGAAATCTCGAAGGAAGAGGCGCAAGATATTGACGTGGAGATTGAGTTTCGGATTGCGGAGTTTTTGATGAAGGCGAGGATGGGGCAGTAATAGCTGCTGCAAAGCCAATTTAATAGGAGAATCCTTTTTTGCCGCCGGGTGATTACACCCTTAGGCTCCCACGGAACCCCCTGGCGGCATAATATGATTCTGCTCCGTTGTGATAAACAAACACGGTATTGTAGCGACGGTCGCAAAAGAGGGCACCACCAAGTTTTCTAATACCAGCAGGTGTTTTTACCCAACTTGATGTCTTGGTATCAAAATTTCCGAGTTCCTGCATTTTCCGGTATTGTTGTTCAGTCAATAGCTCAATGCCCATGTCCGCAGCCATTTTGGTAGCGCTGTTTATCGGTTTATATTCCTTCCTTGACTCCAGCGCTTCTTGGTCGAAACAAATACTCCTGCGGCCTTTTGGACTTTCCGCGGAACAATCGTAAAAAATGTATTCGCCCGTCACCATATCAAAACCAACAACATCAGGTTCACCACCAGTTCTTTCCATTTCAAAGAGTGACCATAATTTTTCGGTATTGGCCTCCAACTTTGCATGTACTTCGGCCCATTCAAGACCTAAATGGCGACTCATGTTTTTTTCAAAACGGGCTTCTAATGTGCTAAGCAGTTCTTGCTCTTGTGCTGGTGACAAGTCTTTTTTAATTTCCATTGTCATAATGTGGCATTTTGATTTGCACAAATCCTGATGGACGGCAGCATGATATGGCACTTATAAAAAAGGAGAACCAAGAATAGCGATACGATTGCTGGGGGCAATCGTAGCGCTACCCTTCTCACGCCGAGTACTTCTCCACAAATTCCTTCATCTCGTCCACCATTTCCGGGCTGCCCATTGCAACCGTCACCCGTTCGTGCAGGCCAGTGGGCTGGAGGTCCAGCACTCGCTCCAGTTGACAAGTGATGGCCTTGCCACCCGCTTGCTCCACCACAAACCCGACGGGGTTGCATTCATAGAGCAGCCGAAGCTTGCCCTTGGGATACTTCCGGGTGTTTGGGTAGAGGAAAATGCCGCCCTGGAACAAGATGCGGTGGATGTCGCTGACCATTGAGCCAATGTAGCGGAGCTGCATGTTGTTGTCAGAACAGTGGTCAATATAGCGCCGCATTTCCACGTCAAACTTAAGGTAGTAGCCTTGGTTCAGCGAGTAGTAGTTGCTGCGCTTGGGTATCTGGATGTTCTGGTGCGAGAGGCAAAACTCTCCGATGGTCGGGTCGAGGGTGAAGCCGTTCACGCCGCTGCCCGTCGAGTAAACGAGGATGGTGGAAGTGCCGTAAAGCACGTATCCGGCGGCCACAAGGTGTACCCCTTTTTGCAAAAAATCTTCCTGTGTCACCGACCCCGTTACTTCGCTCACCCGGCGGTAAATGCCGAAGATGGTGCCGACAGATACGTTCACGTCAATGTTCGAGGAGCCATCGAGCGGGTCCATGACCACCACGTACTTGCTCGCCTTGTCGTGCAGCGTTGGGAGCGGAATGAACTCTTCGTTTTCTTCCGAGGCGATGCCAGCACATTCGCCGCTGTTGCGCAAGCACTCGATGAACTTCTCATTGGCGAAGATGTCGAGCTTCTGCACGTTCTCGCCATGCACGTTCTCATTGCCGACGGCGCCGAGGATGTTGAGCAGGCCCGCCTTGTTGACTTCCCGGTTCACGATTTTGGCGGCTACGCCAATGTCACGGAGCAGCCCGGTGAGTTCGCCCGTGGCGAAATTGTGCTCCTGCTGCCGACGAATGATGAACTCGTCGAGGGTTACGATTCGGTTTTGCATAATTATTTGGTAAGGTGAAAGCGCAGCGGGTGAGCGGTGTGATAGGGTGAGCAGGTTCTCATGCTCACTTGCTCACCTCGCTGACCCGCTGACTCGCTAAAATCTGCTATCGAGGTAATACGGCAACATTGCTCGCCAGGTTGGCCAGTCGTGGCGCATGTCGGTGCCCCAAATGTCCAATTCGTGGGGAATGCCCTTTGACGAAAGAATGCCCGACAAAGTCTTGGAGGCTTGTGGGCTTTCGTAGGCACCGGAGCCGGTCACGATATGGCAGTGGCTTTTGTTCCGCAAAATTGGGAGGAAATAGTCGTCGTTCAGGTTGGGCAGGTACGACACGGGGGAGTTGAAGTAAACATCCTGATCGTAGTAGCCATCAGTGTAGTCTTGCAGTTCATATACCCCGCTCATGGCGATAACGCCGTCAATCAAATCTGGGCGTTTGAAGTACAGGTTGGCGGAGTGCAGGGCACCCAGCGAAGCACCTGTCACATATATAGGTGTATCTGGGCTGGTCTTGCTCTTGATGAACGGCACTACCTCATTATAGACGTAGCTGTTGAACTGCGTGTGGCGGATAGCCTTGTGGCGGGGGTGCATCTTGTTGTTCAGCCAGCTTTCGGAGTTGATGCTGTTGATGGAGAACACCTTGCATTTGCCGGAGTTGATTTGGTTTTCCAGCACGTCCATCATCAGGAAGCGCTCGTACTCCAAAAAATCAGCCGCCGCCGTGGGCAGCATTAGCACGGCAAAACCGTAGTTTCCCCAGATGCCGATTTCCATGTTTTTGTTTAAAGATGGGCTGTGCCACTGATGGATTTCTCTGTGCATTTTCGTTCGTTTTGATAGATGTGAGTATTGAGTTGTTGGGTTATTGGGGAACCAGTACCGTGTTTTGATTTGTGAAAACCTTGACCAAGCACCGTGCAAATATATTTCGCTAATTTCGCCCGCCCAAACTTTATTTGAGTTAGGCAGTTTGTCAGGTGACAGCTTTTGAAAGTTAGGCAGTTCGCCAGTTGGCAGTCAGTTCGGCAGTTGATTAGCCGAGGCCATCCGCTGACTCAAAACTTTTGAACTTTGGAACTGCAAACTGACTGCGAACTGCCAACTGTCAAACTGCCATCCCGAGAAGTCGGGACAAGACCTCCAAAATGGCTCATCTTTTTTTCCTCAACAAATACTTCTTCAAATACCGCAGGCGCTTGCTGTTGGGCATACTTTTCATCTTTGTTTCCAACTATTTTCAGGCATTGCAGCCGCAGATGATTCGCCAGGCGCTCGACCTCGTGGTGGAAAACATCGCCCTGTACCGCATGTACGACGGCTTTGGGTTGCAGCCAGTGGTGTTCAGCCATTTTGGGCGGACGCTGCTTTATTTTGGTGGGGTGGTGCTGGTTTTGGCGCTTTTGATGGGCGTTTTTTTGTTTCTGGTCCGGCAGACCATCATCGTGATGTCGAGGCTGATAGAGTACGACCTCCGCAAGGAAATCTTCCAGCATTACGAAGACCTGCACCTCGCATTTTACAAAAAAAACGCCACCGGTGACCTCATGGCGAGGGTCATGGAGGACGTTTCAAAAGTGCGGATGTACCTCGGTCCGGCCATTCTTTATGGCATCAACCTCGTGTCGCTGTTCACGCTCGTCATCATCTCCATGCTCCGGGTCAACGTCACGCTTACGCTGTGGTCGCTGTTGCCACTGCCCATTTTGTCCCTTTCTATCTATTTCGTGAGCAGTTTGATTAGCAAGAACAGCGAAAAAATCCAGCGCCAACTCTCCAAGCTCACCAGCATCTCGCAGGAGGTGTTCAGTGGCATCCGGGTGGTAAAAAGCTACGTGCAGGAAGCGCCAATGGGCCGATTTTTTCAGGAAGAAAGCCAAGCCTACATGGACAAATCGCTGAAGCTCGCCCGTGTGGAATCGTTCTTTCAGCCAACGATGCTGGTTTTGATTGGCTTGAGCACCATCATCACCGTTTATGTCGGCGGGCTGCAGGTAGCCAAGGGCAATGTCACCACGGGCAACATCGCCGAGTTCATCATCTACGTGAACATGCTCACCTGGCCCGTCACCTCCCTCGGCTGGATTAGCTCCCTCATCCAACAAGCTGCTGCTTCGCAAAAACGCATCAACGAGTTCCTGAGCATAAAACCGGAGATTGTGAATCCAGTCGACAGTCTTCAGTCGGCGGGTCTTGTCCCGACTACTCGGGATGGCAGTCGGCAGTTACCAGCCACCAGTCACCAGTCCGCAATCCGCAATCCGCAATCCGCAATTGTCTTCGACAACGTCTCATTCACCTATCCCGACACGGGCATTGTTGCGCTCCGCAATATCAGCTTTGAGCTGTTGCATGGCCAGAAGTTGGCCATCATAGGGCGGACGGGCAGCGGCAAGTCTACCTTGGCCGACCTGCTGGTGCGCCTATACGACGTGACCGAAGGCCGCATCCTCATGGATGGCGTGGACATCCGCCAACTGGACCTCCACCGCCTCCGCCAGCGCATCGGCTATGTGCCGCAAGATGTGTTCCTGTTCTCCGACACCATCTCCAACAACGTGCGCTTTGGCAGGCCGGACGCCACACAGGCCGATGTGGAGGCTTTTGTCAGACATGCTGCCATCTACAACGAAATCGCTGAATTGCCCGAAGGCTTCGAAACCGTGGTGGGCGAGCGGGGCGTCACCCTATCCGGTGGCCAAAAGCAGCGGGTGAGCATCGCACGGGCGCTGGCCAAGCAGCCCGAAATCGTGCTGCTGGACGACTGCCTAAGCGCTGTGGACACCAACACCGAAAAGCAAATCCTCGGCTACCTCGGCACCGACATCGCTGACAAAACAGCCATCATCATCACCCATCGCATTTATTCCTTGCTGGAATTTGACAAAATCATCGTGCTCGACGATGGGCGCATCACAGAAATGGGGACTCATGCCGAACTGCTGAGCATGAAGGGGTATTATTTCGAGCAGTTTGAAAAACAACGGATGGAGGAGGGGATGGAGAGTGGGGGGTAGTGTGGCGAATAATTGGACATTTTCAACGGATTTTGCACTCGACTCGCCTGTTCTTTAGCCGCCCTTTTTCAGTGTCGTTAGCACTTAATGGCTTGCTTTCTCCATATCCCATGGCGATAACCCTCGTTTCAGTTATCCCGCTGGAAATCAGGTAGTTGGCGACGGCTTTGGCCCTTTTTTCCGACAAAACTCTATTGGCTTCTTCCTGGCCGACATTGTCAGTGTGCCCACCGATTTCCACATTGACCCCCACGTTGTTTTTCAAGTAATCAACCAGTCCATTTAGTTCGGGCAAAGCAGCGGGCAGCAAGTCCCATTTGCCTGTTTCAAAGTTGACGTTTTTGAAGGTGTAGGCGCTGTTCTTTTTCAAGTCCTCTGCGATGGAAACGGGGGGTGGGGGCGGGTTGCCCTCGCCGAGCCAGAGGTCGTCGAGGAGGTAGTAGCCGACCCGCCGTTTTTTCAACTGCCAATTTTTGTTGACGGTGTTGTATTCGTCAATTTCGGCGGTGTTCGGCAGGTTGGTAGCCGTGTTGTTGTCGGTGGTGAAATTGCCGATGGTGAAATGGGTGTAGGCCTTGTCCGCCTTGAAGGTTTTGTTCAGGAGCACCCACTCGCCCGGCTGCGTCACGATGGGGTCGTACCAAACCAACTGGGGGAAGGCCACGTCGAGCGTCATGTTTTTTTCTTCAAAATCGGTGAACCAAACGCCAAGGCTGCCCGCCGCCAATGGGATGACCTCCAGCGTTTTCACGCTGCTGTTGAGGTTGCGCACGTGCCGCTCGCCAGCAGCTTTGCCCTGTTGGATGTAAAATGCGAAGGTGTATTCCTTGCCCTTTTCCAGTGGCATGCTCAGTTTTCCTTGAATGAATTCGTGGTAATCCATGGTGCGTGACATGTCGAGGGCGGGCATGTAGGTGAGTATGCCGACCGCCTTATCGCCGGAGTGAGGTTTGGGGAAATGGCAGTCGCCCGTTGCCGAAGGCGCCCAAACAATCAGGTCTGGCGTACACTCCAAAAAGGAGCTCCAATGCTCCACAGTTGCGTTGAACACTGCCGAACTGTTGCCATAGGCGCAGGTGGGGTAGGTGTTACCGGGCTTTAAATCCTCAAAGCCAGGGTTGAGGACGAGGTTGGTGGGCTGGGCTGTCGTTTTTTCAACAAACAACAAAAAAAGGGAAAAGAAAACGGGTTTCATGGCCAGTGTTTTTATGACCTTAATCAGAAACTAATCGAAAGTTACAAATCCAGCAATCTTCCCGCTTAATTTTCAAAAATCCTCCTACATTAGCCCCTCGTCGGCGCAAAATGCAGTGTCGGCGGCCATTTTTTCAAACAAAATCAACCTAACCAATTATGACTGACCTTGACATCGCAAGGACTATCGTGCTGAAGCCCGTTCAGCACGTAGCAGACCAACTGGGCATCTCCCACGACGACCTCCAACTCTACGGGAAATACAAGGCGAAGCTCCCGCTCACCTTGATTGACGAGGAGAAAATCAAAAAAAGCAACCTGATTCTGGTGACGGCTATTTCCCCAACCCCGGCGGGCGAGGGCAAAACGACCGTCAGCATTGGGCTTTCGCAGGGCCTGAACCGCACCGGACGCAAGACCTGCGTGGTGCTGCGGGAGCCATCGCTCGGCCCCGTGTTCGGCATCAAAGGTGGTGCAACCGGCGGCGGCTACTCCCAAGTGCTGCCGATGGAGGACATCAACCTGCACTTCACCGGCGACCTCGCCGCTGTTGAAAAGGCGCACAACCTGCTCTCGGCGCTGATTGACAACAATTTGCAAAGCAAAAAAGTGAGCCTTGGCCTCGACCCCCGCCAGATTTTCTGGAAGCGGGTCATGGACATGAACGACCGCTCGCTCCGCAAAATCATCGTCGGACTTGGCGGCACCGGCAACGGCATCCCACGGGAAACGGGCTTCGACATCTGCGTGGCCTCGGAGGTGATGGCCATCCTTTGCCTCTCCAACAATATCGAAGACCTTAAGAATCGCCTCGGAAACATCTTCGTGGGCTACACCATGGACCGCAAGCCGATTTTTGCAAGGGACTTGAAGGCGCAGGGCGCAATGGCCGCACTGCTCAAGGATGCCATCCAGCCAAATCTCGTGCAGACGCTGGAGGGTTATCCGGCCATCATCCACGGCGGGCCGTTCGCCAATATCGCACAGGGCACGAACACCGTCATTGCCACCAAAACGGGCCTCTCCTTGGCCGATTGGGTGGTGACGGAAGCGGGCTTTGGTTCCGACCTTGGCGCCGAGAAGTTCATGGACATCAAGTGCCAGAGCGCTGGGCTTGCGCCAAAGGCAATGTGCATCGTGGCCACCATCCGGGCATTGAAATACCACGGCGGCGGCGACCTCAAGCAGCTCACCGTTCCAAATCCCGAAGCAGTTGAAAAAGGCTTGGTCAACTTGGAAAAACACTTGGAGAACACCCGTTTGTACGGCTTGCCCGCCGTGGTCGCCATCAACAAGTTTACGACCGACACGGACGAGGAGATTGCCTTGGTGAAAAATCGCTGTGAGCAAATGGGCTTCAAGGCCGTGGTGGCAGAGGTTTGGGCGAAGGGCGGCGAAGGCGCCATCGAACTCGCCAATGCCGTGGCCGAAGCAGCGGAAGGCTCAACCACCAAGTTCACGCCGCTCTATGACTGGGCTTGGCCGATTGAGAAAAAAATCGAGACCATTGCCACCAAGGTTTACGGCGCTGCCAAAGTGGAGTATTCCGCCGAAGCGAAAATCCACCTCAAGCGCATCGAAAAGCTGGGGCTTTCGGGGGCAGCCGTTTGCATCGCCAAGACGCAGAAGTCGCTCTCCGACAACCCCGAAATAATTGGTCGCCCGACCGGGTTCACCATCACTGTGCGGGAAATCGAAATTGCGGCGGGTGCCAACTTTGTGGTACCTATCACTGGCGAGATGATGCGGATGCCAGGGCTACCCGACCACCCGAGTGCGGAGAATATTGATATTGATGGGGAGGGGAATATTAGTGGGTTGTTTTAGGATATAGGATAGGACACGGATTTAACGGATTCAATAGATTAGCACAGATTTATTTAATCATAAATCAGTTGTTATCCGTTAAATCCGTTAAATCTGTGTCCCATCAACCCTCGCTTGATTGCATCTTTACCATGACCTTCGAATCTTTCAAATCCTCCCCAACCCCGCCCACCGAAAATCTCCTCCTCCTCGCCCTTTGGCACGATGCCCAAGGCAACTGGGAAGCCGCCCACAACATCGCCCAAGACCTGCACACCCGTGACGGCTCGTGGCTTCACGCCTACCTGCACCGCAAGGAGGGCGACGAATGGAACGCTGGCTACTGGTACCGACAGGCGGGAAAGCCTGTGTTTACAGGCAGCTTGGAAGCGGAATGGGAGGAATTGGTGCGGGCGTTTATGTAGTTTTTCAAGCCTTTTTTCTTAGCAAAACTTCTAATGGTTTTAGATTGGGTTGGGGGAATATCTTCGCTTTAGACCATTTATTTTATTACCCTGATTTATATCAATGAGCTCCAATGACGAATGTCATTTTTTGTGCGTTTTCAATACCGCAACCTTTGCCCATCACCACAGTTTTTGAAGATTGAGCATGTATCCAAAAGATGCGTGTGCCTTGCCTCCATTTCTCTGTTTGAGTGGGGAACGCCAATGCCCCTCCTTCCCAAGTAGGCATTTAAACCAGCTATTATGAAACAGCTAACAATTACGTCGCTCTTTGCGATTGCCGTTGGAATTATTGCTTTCATTGGGTGTCAAAAAGACCCACCTGAACTGAGCAACCAAATGGCAAAAGCAGCCAATTACACCAATTTAACGCTGAATGACAATTTCGATTTACCAAACCCAGCCGCATCCGAACAGTTTGCCCTGAAACTCTTTGAACTGAAGGAAGACAAAGACGGACTCACCGAAAAAGAATTGTACACCATTGGTGACCCTGAACGCAACGAAGACTTGGTGTATGCCCTGCTTTTCGTAGAGGCGTATAACAGGGACGAAATTTTGTGGAGTTGGGATGAACCAGTGGTTGCGGAAGCCGACTTTGACAGCCGCTCGGCCAATGGCGGATGGAAGTGGACTGGCGGCGAGCCAATGGCCTCCATGTATTGCAGCGGCCTGAAAAAATGGCCAGCCTACAAGGTATTGAACCGCTTCCAAGACCCCTGCGGTGCTACCGCCAATGTCGGCCCAGTTTACCAATGCTGCTTCCAGCTTTGCGACGACAATCTTCCGGTAGCTTGCGATATTGTCGTGAACAGATTGCCTATCAATGAGCTACAAGTGATAGGAAGCCACAACAGTTACCGGAAAAGGACTGACCCTTATATCCTTGGATTCATGTACCAAAATGGGCAGTTGTTGCCATCAGATTTTAACCCCGACAACTGGGACTACGAGCACCTTCCTTTGGATGCACAGTTCAATGATTACGGCATTCGGAGCATTGAGCTTGATGTTTACGATGACCCAAATGGCGGCTTGTTCTATTTCCGGTACGGGAAGGCTGTCGTCATGAACAACCCACAGGCAGGCTACTCCAACGTACCTGCATTGGGCGGCCCAGGGCTTAAAATGCTGCACTACCCCGACCTCGACTACAACACCAACTATTATACCTTTAAACAGGGACTGATGGCAGTAAAAAACTGGTCGGATGCACATCCAAACCACCTTCCCATGACGATTTTTATCGAGCCTAAGGAGGACAACCCATACGCAGACCTCGCTGGCTTGGCTCAATTGCCGCCTCCTAACACCGTACCAAACTATTTTGTCAACACGATTCCGTTCACTGCCTCCAACATTGGCAGAATTGACCAGGAAATAAAGGACATCTTCGGCAGTGAATTGGCCAAAGTCATCACGCCGGATGTGGTTCGGGGCAACTCCCCAAGCGTGAACCATGCCATTACCCATAATAAATGGCCTAAATTGGGTGACTCAAGGGGTAAAATCATGTTTGTCATGATTAACTCCAACAACGAAAAGGAGGCTTATCTTAACCTTTATCCTGGTTTGGAAGGTGCTGCGATGTTCCTGTTCTCGCAGCCAGGCAATCCTGAAACGGCGTTTGTTAAGCATGACGACCCTGTGCCGAACTTCCAGACCATAAAAAACTTGGTACAAAATGGTTACATGGTGCGCACCCGTGCCGACGCCGAAACCATTGAGGCTCGAAACGGCAACACCAACCGTCGTGAACAGGCATTCGCAAGTGGAGCTCAGGTTGTTTCCACAGACTACTACCGACCTGACCCACGGTACCTCATGGGGCCAAGTTCAGGTTGGACCAATTATTCCGTGTTCTTCCCGAATGGTGAACTGGCAAGGCTGAACCCCGTCAATGGTTCGCAATATGCCCAGAATTCCGTGATTAGGGAATGAAAAGCAATTAGTTGAAAGTTGTTCTACTGAAACGGCCGGGCGAATGCGATTCGCCCGGCCCATTTGTCTGGTGTGAGCAGGAAACCAAGTTTCAAGTTTCAATTCAATGCTTCTTTTTTCAAAGACGCTAAATACTCCACCAAATTTCTAAGCTCCCGATTTGACAAGGCATCGCCCATTGGCGGCATACCGGAGGGGAGGTTTTCCCGTTTTTCAATCCTCGAAACGGGCACTTTCAACGGCTCGGCATTCGAGGTTTTCAACGTCAGTTCATCGGCAGTCTCGCGGGTCAGCATACCGAAAACCTCCTGTCCGTCCTTGAGTTTAAGCACCACATTGCCGTAGCCTGGGGCAATGCGGGCGCTGGGGTCCACCAATGCTTCCAGGATTTGCTCCCTGGTCAGGGTGTTGCCAATATTGGCGAGGTCGGGGCCTACGGTGCTGCCGTCGCCGCCCACCGCATGGCAGCGGGCGCATTGGGCGGTGGAGTTCCAGAAGAACATGCCCCTACCAGCACCACTGTCGCCGCCAAAAAGCGCAGATTCATGCCTGCCCAAGGTCGAACCTGCCGATTTCAAAGCGTCCATTTGCGCCATCAAACTTGCGGAGCCGGATGAGTCTATGGCCTCCCGTAATTCCAGGCTCAGGTTTGGCGAAAGCTTCTTGTCCTTGAACTTCGCCAACAAGTCCTCCAGCACGGGCTGTGTCTTGGCGGCATCCAGTTTGCCCATCGTCACCAAAAGCTGTTGCTGCTCTTTAATGCTGCCTTTTTTGAAAATGATTTGCACCAGTTCGGGCAGGCTTTCCTCAGAAACGGTTTCGTCGCTCAACAGGCCAATGGCCGTCGTGCGCACATCCTCGTTGGCATCGGACATGCCCGATTTAATGAGGTCGTTTATCTTGCCATACTTTAAATCCTTTAAGGCTGGCAATATGGCCTTTTTTACATTGCTGTTGTTGGTGGTCGCAAATAAATTGGCCAGTTGCTCATTTGCCTCCGTTATATTTAAACCAACCAATAAATTGGCTACCGCAATCAAGGTGGCGGGATTTTTTTCCTTTAAATAATTGGGGATATATGGTGAAACCAATGCCCGAACTTTGGCCGGGTCACGCTCCACTTTCCCCCGGTACCGCCCGTCCACCCGGTCGGTCTCGGAGGGGTTGGCCCAATTGGCGAGGGCTGCCAATGATTCAGCCTTGATGGCCTCCGAGAGGTCGGTGCGCTTGGAGAAGACAAACAACAGGTCGAGTTCCTTGTCGCCGCCCACCCGCACGGCGGCATTGATGGCCCGGCGGAGCAGCGGCTCGCTTTTGAAGCGTTTATCGGCCAAAGTAGCCGCCAATGCTGGCAAAGCCGGGGTGATGGACAAGTCGTCGTTGATGGCACGGGCCGCTTCGGTGGCGATGTACTCATCTTTGTCGTTCAGGAACTGGGCAATGCTTTCATGGTTCAGCTTGCGCAAAACCAGCACGGCAGCAGTGCGCAACGCCTTGCTGGGGTCATTGGCGAGCGCAATCATCGGCTCGGCCTTGCCTATCCTCGACAGCGCCAAAACACCAGCATGACGGATATATAAATCCGCATCATTATTGTCCTTCAGCATATTGATGAGCGGCTGCACGGCGGGTTCATGCTTTATTTGCCCCAATACTTCTGCTGCATATAATTTAAGCCGGGGGTTGGTACTTTGCAACATTGGTATTAAATCATTGCCGATGCTTTTTATCTCTGAATCGCCCAACATTTTAAGGGCTTGCACGATGATTTCCTCGTCCTTGTCTTTTAACATTGGGATTAATGATGCTGCATGGCTATTATCTGTTCGGGTCAATTGACCAATGCCCCATATCCCATGTATACGGGCCAATTGGTTCTCAGTTTGCAATATGGCTTTGTTCAATTCAGCGGCCCCAACCTTGCCACGGTTCACCAGCTCGAACTGGGCTTTTTGGCGGATGCGCTGGTCGGCATATCCCAGTAGCGGGCCCAGTGCTTCGGGCGATTCTTTGGCATAATCGAGCTGCATGAGGCGCTTTGTTTCCTGGCGTACCTCCTCCAAATCATTCTTTTCCTTGGTAACGTCCAGCTTCCACACCCGGCCATATTCCTTGGGTTCCCAGCCCGTTATCCAGTCGGCCACGTACATGGCGCCGTCCGGTCCGAACTGTATGCCAGTTGGCAAAATGCCACTCAGCACGTCCTTTTCGCCGTCCAATTCAAACGAAGCACCTTTGGGCTTTAGCCCAAACGACCATATATGCGAGCCAGAGGTGGTGCCCACAAATTCCACCAGGAAAAACTTGTTCAGCCATTCCTTGCCCAGCGCTGTGCCGGGGTTGTATATCATGCCAGTGGGGCCATTGTGGAAATTCATGATGGGTGGGACAATATAAGCGGCTTGTCCGTCCCAATAGGGTACGCTTAGTTTTTCGTCAATCCATACGTTGTAGCGGTTGTTTTTTGGGTCGGTATATTTGCCATATTGCCAGTTGGAGCGCCAGCCCGCATCCGAGCCTTCCACGATATGGACGAGCCGCTCCCGCTCGCCGGGGTAGTCGCCGTCGTTGTCGGAGGATATGATGTTCCCATAATCGTCAAAAACGAACTCGTAGGTGTTGCGAAGCCCGGTCGCAAATATTTCAAAATCACTGCCATCCGGGTTGGAGCGGCAGATAAACCCGGAGTTTGGGTTCTCGATTTTGCGGCCATCGGTCGTGGTGATGGTGGCCCCAATGTCGCCTATGCCCCAGTAAATACGGCCATCCGGGCCTTCCCGCACGCCTGACATGCCATGCCCCCCAAAGCCGATATGCACCATATAGCCCGTGCTGATGGAGGTTTTCTTTTCCCAAATACCGTCGTGGTCGAGGTCTTCCAAGTGCCACAAATCGGGGGCAATGGCCAAAAACGCATCGTGGTCACGCACCAAAAGCCCCTCGGCCACATCGGTAACCTCGGTGTTAAAGTCGTGGAGGATGCGGCTCGAAAGGTCGGCAACGCCGTCGCCGTCCGTGTCTTCCAAGCGCCAAACGTCGTCCTTCTCCACGGTCAAATCCCGCCAATCGTGGCTGCCATCGTTGTTCAGGTCCTTTAGCCATTCGTTCTCCTTGCTTTTTTCTGGGGCAAAAGTTTTGCGAAGAAAGGCCCGCCTGTCCTCGACAGTTTGGAAGGAGATGGACTGCGTCATCCAGTCTTGATGGCCCCGTATGTCGAACTCCGAGTTGGCCTGGCGGTTGGAGTTGGTCAAGTACACCCGCCCGAAGTCGTCAATGGACATGGCCGTGGGGTCGGGGGCGAGCGAGTCGGAGGCCCACAGGCTTATTTCCAGCCCGTCGGCCAGCTTGGCGGTCACGGTTTCCCTGATTTCTTTGGCCTTTTTAGCCGCAGCGGCCGGGTCTTGCCGGACGGTGAGGATGCTGTCTTTGCTGTCATTTTTGCAAGCGCCAAGCAGGAGTGCGCTGATGGCCATTGTGCAAGCCATATTTTTCAGCAGTGTGGTGAGTATCATCTTTATTTTAGGTTGGTTATCAATTTCGGGTAAATGTAGCGTAAACTCTTTAGCATAAAGGTTTTCTGATAAAACAAAACTGGCACTCCATGTTGCTTTTATCGTTGCCGAAGGCAAGCTGCAACTTCGAGTTCAATGTCCCCCTAAATGCAGAAGGCAACCCCGACACTTGAGGTTGCCTTCTGCAACGATGATTGCCACTAAAAGAGCAGCTATTGCGATAAAAAAAAGGCCCTAAATCCCTCTCCGCTTCACCTCCTTCATCACCAAAGTCAGTTCCCGGCTCAGGTCGCCGGTCATGGAAGTGTTTTCTTGCGTCCGTCGGATAAGGTAGGGAATCACTTCTTTCACCTGCCCATAGACCATGTACTTGGCCACGTTGTAGCCCGCCTTTGCGAGGTTGAAAGTTATGTTGTCGCTCATGCCGTAGAGTTGGCAGAACTGGAGGTGTGGGTGGTTTTTTGGCAGGTTTTTCTGTGAAATTAACGCTGCCATTTTTAGGTTGCTATCAGCGTTGTGCGAAGCGTTGCAGACGGCGATGCTTTCGTGGTTTTCGATGCAGAATTGGATGCCCAGGTTGTAATCGTGGTCCGTGGCGTCTTTGTTCGGCTGGATGGGGGAGGGGTAGCCCATTTCGGTGGCACGTTTGCGCTCCTTCTCCATGTAGGCACCTCTCACGAGCTTTGCGCCGAGCAGGTAGCCGTGGGTTTTGGCGAGGTCAAACGACTCGGCGATATACGCAAGCCGGTCTGTTCTGTACATCTGAAAGGTGTTGAAGACCACCACTTTTTCCTTGTTGTAGCGCTTCATCATGCGGTTGGCCAGCAGGTCAATGGCTGGCTGAATCCAGGTTTCCTCGGCGTCAATGAACACAGACATGCCCTGTTGCGCAGCGTGGTGGCAAATGGCGTCCACCCGTTTTAGCACGTTTTTGAATTCGCCCCGCTCCTCGGTGGTGAGCGTTGCGTCAGTTTTGCTGACTTTTTCCAGCAATTCGAAGCGGGCAAGGCCGGTGATTTTCGAGCTGATAACGGGCACGGAGGGCAGGGTCGAACCAAAATCAATGGCCCGCAGGTTTTCGTTCATCGTGCGGTTGAAGTCGTCTTCTGATTCCTTGGCCTCTGCGCCATAGTCCAGCACAGAGTCTACGTTCAGCTCGTGCAGGTGCTCGATGGCTGGCTGTGATTCGAGCAGGGTAGTGCCTCCGCAAAATTGTTTGAAAATGGTGGCCTTGACGGCTGACTCAAAAAACGGCAACGGGATTTTGGTGCCCAACATCCCCAGTTTGGAGCCGATGCTGACCAAATGTCGGTTGTTCATCAGCTTGAAGAGCCACTCGGTGCGCTTCAGCTCGTCATTGTCTTTCCCCGCAAAGGCGATTTGAGTATTGGAAAAATCAAGGGCAGGTCCACCGTTGGGTGAGCCATTGTAGGCTTTGGCAATTTTCTCAAGTTGCGAAAGGGATATGACTGGTTTTCCCTCTTTTTTCATGGTTGGTAAGGAGGGTTTGAGGGCTTGAGAGGTTGAGGGGTTTGAGGTGTGCCCCCTCTCAAACCCTCAACCTCTCAAACCCTCAAATCCTTATTTAAACGGTTCAAACATTGTGTCCAACTCCTTTTTGAACTCTTCGTCTTTTTGGCTTTCAACGGACCTCGTAAGCATTTCCTTCACGTTCATGTACAACTGCAAATCTTGCTCAAAAGTACCATCTTTTCCAATGAGATTTGGGTCAAGGCCATTGAGAAAAGTCAGTTGCTGCTTGGCTTCCTCGGCGAGGGTCTTCAAATGTGGCTTGGCCTTCTCGTAACCGCCCGCTTGAATCATAATGTTCAACATCTGCATCGTGTTCCAGTCATAAGGGAAGTTGTAATGCGGGAACGATTGCAGGTATTTTTCGATGAGGTTGACAGCCTTTTCCTTCTCGCCCTTGTCGGAAAGCCTCCTGGCACCACGCAGCATCACCACCCGGATGCTCTGGATGCTGGGGCCGTAGCTGCGGTCAATGAAGGTCGGGTGCGTGTCGAAGTTGCCCCACCTGTACTTGTTCATGATATTGTCGTACAGCAGGTCGGTGTTCACCCGGCCATAGCCATAGACGTAAAGGCCCTGCTCGCTCTGCGACTTGATGGGCGTGATGCGAAGGCCAAGGCCCTCCAATTGCATATAGTCTTCGAGGCCCAACATCTTGTCCGGACGGCAGGTCACAGCGAAGTAAACCGGGCGGTCGTTGATGTTGGAAGCGATGACGTCGAGGATGGCCAGCTCGTCCTTGGTCAGGTAGGAGAGGTCGGCGTTGCCGGTTTTGTGGAACGGCATTTTCAGCGGAATCTTTTCTGTTAGCACCAAGCTGTCGCCGGGGTTTATGCCGAAGACCTCGCTTGCCTTGGAGAGGTCAATGGGCATGTAGATATTTCCCGAAGGGAAAACAGCGTCAATCCGGTTGTTCTTTGATGTTTTGTCCACGCCCGTCAGCTCCAGCGCTTTGGTGGCGGGCATTTCGCCCTGGTCTTGGTTGGCGAGGTAATAGACGGCGTTGCGCTTTTTGCCACGGTAGGCATCGGCGGGTATGGTCAGTTTTATTGGCGGCGAGTCGTTGATTTTACGGCGCAGGAGGTTGATGTACCAGTCCACCTGAATGAGGGAGAGGTTCACCACCCGCACGTCCCGCCGTATGCCTTCCACCTCTTGGGCGTACCAGAGAGGGTAGGTATCGTTGTCACCGTAGGTGAAAATGATGGCGTTGGGTTGGGTGCTATTGAGGAAGTTGGAGGCGTAGTCACGGGAGGCGTAATGCCCGGCACGGCTGTGGTCGTCCCAGTTTTGGCTGCCCATGAGGTAGGGTGCGGAGAGTGCCAGCACCGAGGCAATTCCTGCGGCACCTATGCCGCCGATTTTGTCCTTGAGGAAATTGTAAATCGCCAACACGCCCATGCCTATCCAGATGCAGAAGGTGAAGAACGACCCCACCAACACGTAGTCCCGCTCCCTTGGCTCATTGGGCGGCTGGTTGGAATAAATAATGATGCCGAGGCCCGTGATGAGGAACATGGCCATGATGGCTGTGGCATCGTCCGGTTTTTTGAAAAAATGGAATGCCAGACCCAGCAGGCCGAACAGCAATGGCAAGAAAAAATAGTGGTTCCTGGACATGTCGTTCTTCATCGAATCGGGCATGTTGCGGGTCTTGTACAGCCGCATTTCATCAATGAACTTGACGCCACTCTCCCAGTTGCCGCTCTTTTTGTCCCAAGAGTAGTAGCCCTGTTCGCCGTTCTGGCGGCCAATGAAGTTCCAGGCGAAGTAGCGCCAGTACATCCAGCCGAACTGGTAGCGGAACAGGTAGGTCATGTTGTCGGAGAAAGTGATTTGCCCCGTGGGCTTGTCCACCCATGCACGGTACTTTTCGGGGCGGTTCTGCGAGTCGTCGCCCATGCGGGGGAACAGGTGCTTGTCCTCCGGTTTGAATTTATAGGATACTTTTTCATCGGTGATTTCGTAACTGTGGACTTCCTTGCCGTCCACCATTTTCACCACTTGGCCGTAGCGAGGGGTGATTTCGTTGTCAATTGGGCTTGCTTCGAAGTCGGTGCCGAAAAGCAGCGGGCGCTCGCCGTATTGCTCACGGTTCACGTAGGAAAGCAGGCGGATGGGGTCGCTCGGCTTGTTCATGTTGATGGGCGGGTCCACGCTGGCACGAACCAGCACCACGCCGATGGTGGAGAAGCCCACCACCGCCATCAGTGCGCTGAACATCAGCACTTGCATCAGGTGACGGTCCGCATTGCGAAGCCCAAAGTAGAAAATGAGTGCAGCCACCGGGGAAACTAAGAGGTTCAGCCAGCCGAAAGCGAAGAAGCCGTAAATCACGGAGAGGCTGGACACCAAAATCAAGTCTAATTTTCCCTTGCCAGCGGCGTAGCGCATTCCGAAGAAGAAAATCGCTATCAGCACCAGGGCCGTGGGCACCAGGCCAGAATTGAACGGCATACCAAAGCCATTGACCATCTGGAGTTCCATCCAGCTCCACATGTTGGCTACGCCCGTGATGACCAATTTTTGGATGGCGGCAATGACCAAGAAGCCCATTGCGAAAGCCCCCAGCGCCCCGATGTACTTGTCCTCGCCCTTCCAGGGCAGGTATATGGCCAGCGCCAGCATGAGGATGGAGCCAAGTCCCTTCATCAGGATGCCGGAAGCGCCGGAGGCCACCACGACCAATGCCACCAGCAACCCCACTGCCAGCAACGCCCGAAGGGCCAGGTAGCTGAACTTGCTGAGTTGAATGTCTTTTTTGAAATAGTACAGCATGGCCAACGCCGGGAAGGTGAGCAAGCTCAGCAAGTGCACGCCAATTGACAGTGCGGCAGCGTAAACGGTGAACACCAGCCAGCGGTCATGACGAGGCTCGTCCGGTAGGTTGTACCACTTCACCATTCCCCAAACCGTCAGGCACGTGAAGAAGGTGGACATGGCGTAAACCTCGCCTTCCACCGCCGAAAACCAAACGGATGAGGTGAAGGTCATGGCCAAACCAGCCACGAGGCCAGCACCGGCGAGGGCGAAATTCTGGCCGCCATCTGTTTCGCCATCACGTCCCACGAGCGACAATTTGCCCAAGATGATGGTCGTCCAAGCCAAGAACATGGCCCCGAAAGCCGTGCAGATACCAGACATGAAGTTGACGGCAAAGGCGATGTTTTCCGGGTGCGCTTTCGTGTCGCTGAACGTCTCAGCCACCCAGATGAAAAGTCGGCCAATGAGCAGGAACAAAGGTGCTCCCGGAGGGTGGACGACCTCCTGCTTATAGGCACCGAGGATAAACTCCCCACAGTCCCAAAGACTGCCAGTGGGTTCGGCGGTTTGGTAATAGACGACAGCGGCAATGGCAAAAACCAGCCAGCCTGTGATGTTACTTATTGTCCTGAAGGAATTCATGTAGGTGAAAATGGTTGGATATTTAAACTTGTGCCACCTGATTTTGAATGGGCAAACTATTGATTATCAAGGCAATATTGAGAAATGCACAAATATTGACAAGCAAATGCAGGTAGCGCTTCCAAAAAGCTGCGCAAATGTATAAAATTTAGTTTGACAGTTCGCATTGGGCAGTTGGCAGTTCGCCAGTTGGCAGTTGGCAGTCAGTTCAGCAGTTATTTAGACTGTGCCGAAGCGAACTGCAAGCGACTAATTGACTGATAGACTGCACACTGACTGCCAACTGCCAACTGTCGAACTGCCAACTCAATAAACCTCCCCAAGGAACTGCCAAAGCTCCGGCATCTCGTTGGCGGACCTGCCGCTGGGCTGTTGGATGGTGAACTGAAAGCTGGGGAGGCTATCGGGCAGGTCAAGGAATCGGCTTTGAAAACGGGAGGAAGAGTCAGCTATGGCCTCAACGGGAATGCCAGCCGATGTTGCTTTTTTGACGGTCTTGGGCTTCACGTTGACCCGGTGTTCCGGAATTTTAAAGGAAGTGTCAACCACGGGCATCGCCACCTCTTTGAAAATGGTGTCCGTCGTGTTCACGTAAACCGTCTGCGTTTGGATGCTGACAGGAGCGTTGTTTTGGAAGGCAAAATGGGCAGTGAGCAACAAAGCAAACCCTGCTGCTACTTGCCAGAGCGGCAGCCTGTATTGCACCAGCCGAACCAACAAGGCAGTAGGCCGCACGGGCTGGGCGGGCTGCCGCTGCCGCAATGCCAACATGACCCGTTCCCGGATGGCGGTGTCAGGTAGTGGCCCTTGCTGCATCGTTTTTTTGCTCCGCAAAATGAGCTGGTGCAGCCGCTCGTATTCATAACCTGGCATTTCCGATAGCACGGCCTCCCGCTCCGTTTGCGAAAGCAAATTGAAAGGCACTTCGGCCAATAGTCGCTCCAAGTCTATTTTTTCTAACCTTTTCATTTTCAATAAGTTGAAGTTCATTCCAAGCCGCTTTTTCATTGCCCACGGCAATGAAAAAGCAGTTTATGCCAAAACACAGAGCGTTCCTGCGAAGGCACGTAGTTTGTTGCCCAGTTTTTTCAGCGTGTAAAACATCCTCGACTTCACCGTTCCCTCTGGGCAGTCCAAGATTTCGGCGATTTCTTTTACGCTCAGTTCTTGCTGGTAGCGCAGCACAAAACACTGGCGTTGGGTCTCTTCCAGCTCGTCGAGCGCCAGATGAAGGTGTTGTTCAAATGCTTGACTGTCAAAGTCTTCTGAGAAGTTTTCCCCAAAAAAATCGCTTTCGTTCGATGGTTCGATTTGGCGGGAAAGGCGGCGGTACTCGTTTTTCACCATGTTCCCGGCCACCGTGTAGAGCCATGTGGAGAATCGCCGTTCCGGGTCGAAATGCCCCGATTTCTCCACCACTTTCATGAACAAATCCTGCGTGAAATCGTCCGCCCGGTGCGAGTCCCGGCCCAGCGTCCGATAGAAATAACGGTGCATCCGCTTGCTGTACCGGTCGTACAGTTCCCCGAACGACGGCTCGCAGCCCTCGCTTGCCAGCCGCCGCATCAACTGCTCGTCCGGCATGGATTGGTATGTGATTTCGTTTGGCAAAAAATTGGCGGATTTGGTGAAGTGGTTGAAATGGGTTGAATTAGTTGAAATGAGTGAAGTGGGTTGAAATGGTTGAATTGGGTTGAACTGCCCCATTCCCCAATTCAACTAATTTCCTAATTTTCTAATTCCCCTCCAGAACCTCCATAAATACCCGAAATCCAATGAACGGTGCGGGCTTTGTGTAAGTATTCCGATTGGCGATTTGGCCAAAAAACGGGGTTTCAAACCAACTGCCGCCCTTGCTCACGCCGGGTTGGTCAATCATTTCGGCCACGTTGCCGCTGGTGTTGTAAAGGCCGAGGTCGTTGGGGAAGTAGGAGTCGGCCTTTACGGAAAAGAAGCCGCCGTCGTCTGGTCTGTCCGTGTTGGCATTTGGGCAGTCCTTGCAGGGTGCTTCGCCCGAAACATCGTAGTTGGCCAGAAAACAACCTTTGTTGTTCCGAATAAAATAGCCTCCCCAAGGGTAAGGAACATCCTTTCTGCCCGCACGGGCGGCCAGTTCCCATTCGGCCTCGGTGGGCAGTCGGAATCGCACTTTTCGGTGGGCCTTTTTCTTTTCTGTGCTGCTATTGTACACCTTAGTTATCCAATCGCAATATTGCTGGGCGGCCTCGTGGCTGATGTTAACGACGGGTGCTGCGGGGTCATCTGGGTGGGCGTGCTTAAAGACCTCGCTGTCTGGCAGGTTTTTGTGTTTTTCGGGCAAGAAGCTGCGCCAATCTATGTGGAGCGACTTGCAGGTTTCCAGCAGGTCAAATGCCTTGTTTTTCACCAAATCCATCAAAAATGCCTCGTACTGCCCATTGGTCACTTCGGTGTCGAAGGCGTAGAGGTTGCCACTGATTTTCTTGAGGCCCTTGTCGAGGCTGCGCACGGAGATGGCAGAGGAAACGGCCGGGAGGTCTTGGGCATGGCTGGAAAGGTATGCCTCCAGTTCACCTTTCCGGCCTCCTTCCTTGGCCACCCGCCGCATGATAGGCTCCAAGTTGGCCGCCTTGTTTTTTTCACCGCTGGCCATGTAATGTTGGTGCAGCATGATGAAAGCGGGTAGGTACTGGAGGTTCATGCCCGCCAAAACGGAGGAGACGGAGTCGGGGCTGAAATCCACCCGCAGGTAGTCCAGCAGGAACTTGTTCTCAAAATTGTTTTTCAAGAATCCGAGGTTGTCGAAGGCCGTGGGTGCGTACCGAAACGCAAGCCCCGTCAGGTATAGGCTGTCGCCAAAGGCTTGCCGAACCTGTTCGGGCATGGTGTTGGCCACATAGACTGGCCGCTTCGCCCCGGTCATTATTTCCTTAAAAATAAGCAGGAACGCCTCCTTTGAATCAAGGCAGTTCCGGATATCAATGGCCGGAATCCCCAGTCTTTTCAGGGCCTTGTCCCGGTACTCGTCCATCATTAAAAGGTTGATGTTCAGGACGTTAACATCTTTTCGTATGCCCTTGGCCGACTGCAAGACCCATAGCGGATAGGTGTCGTTGTCGCCGTGGGTGAGCAAAATGGCGTCGGGTTCCACGGAGGCGAGCAGGTTATAGTTCCAAGCCAGCAGCTCGGCTGGGAACTCGCCGGCTTCAAACAGTTTTTCGAGGTAAATAAGTGCTTGCGCTTGTTCGCCCCTCGTCTCGTGGTAGGTGACGAGGTCATGGTAGATTTCGGTTCGCTGTGGTGCGATTTCGTGCGCTTTCAGGAGGAATTGGAAGCGGCTTTCGTCCCAGGGGGCGTTTAGAAAACGAATGAACTGGTACTCGAACGTCTGGGTCAGTGCATCGGGAATTTGCCCGACGATGGCGGTCAAGTTGTAGGCCTGCCCGTCGCCCCGTGTCAGCATGTTGGCGTACCGGGCGGCCCGGAAGTAGTTGAGCCAGGCATCGGGGTTAAGGTTGTTCTTGGTGGTTTCGAGCTGCCAGAGGTTGGCCTGTTCGGCGTAGTACGCCACGGAGTAAGCCACTTTGGAAATGGGCAGGATGCGCTCGGGAAGTGCAGCGCCCTGCCGGGCGGCGAGGAGGCTTGGCGCAAAAAGCAGAAGGGCGAATAGAGCAGGAATAATCTTTTTCATAGGTGGTCATTTTAAAAAAGTACAGGGCATTGTACACCCAAAATAGGATGGCGTTCAATGGAGCAAGCATTTTTTTTCAGGGTATCCTACAAATTACCATTTTCCCCTATGGCTTAGTATTTGATTCTTCGTGATGTGCTGGAATAGAAGCTCACTCAGGGCGTCCACTTTGTGTTATTCCCAATTCTCAAAATCCGAAATAAGCATAAGCAACAAAAACTGCAAAAGAACCGCTTGATGCGTTATCGGAACTGTATATTAATTTTGTCCTTCCTATTGACCTCCAACTTGGTGAGTGCGCAGTATTTGGAGAACTATGAGAAGAAAGCGCTCACTGCCTTCCATTCTAAGGATTATTCATCTGCGCTGCTGTTTAGTGAAAAGGTTTTGGAAATTGAAGCTGATAATATCTCCTCACTCTTTGTGGCTGGAGAAGCAGCACGGCTTTCCGGCGAATTGACCAAGGCAGAATCCTACCTCACCCGCATCCCAGACGAGGGCAAAGTGGGTTATTATGCCGTCACTGACTACCAATTGGCGGGCGTTAAATTGGACCTGAACAAGCTGAGCGAGGCCAAATATTATTACCAAAAATACCTCAACAAGCACAACGAGGCCAACAACCTTTTTGCCTATTTGGCATTGGAGGCCATCAAGTCAATGGGAAAGGAAGACAGGGGTAAGGATGGTGCACTTGCCCTAAGCCAAATGCCCGGCAACATCAACACTCCAAGAGCGGATTTTGCGCCACTGAGGTACGGGGACAAAATTTACTTTACCTCAGTGGTTGAACTGCCGGGGGAAGGCCGCAAGGCCAATAAAATCGAGGTGAGCCGGATTTTCGAGGCACGGCCAAATTATCCCGCCAAGCCATTCGAGGGAAACCCCTCAAAATTGGCACTCAATGCAGGCAATATCTCACTTACCCCGGATGCCAGCCGGGTCTATTACACGCTTTGCAAAGGCGATTTCGTCAATTCAGAAGAGTGCGAAATATGGTGGCGGGAGCGGGAATATGAGGGCAACTGGGGGCCGCCGAAAAAGCTGCCAGAGCAGGTGAACCTGCGAGGCTACACCTCCACGCAGCCTACCATTGGCTGGGACAAAGTCAATAAACAATATATCCTTTACTTCGCCAGCAACCGGCCTGGCGGTCGGGGCGGCTTGGACATTTGGTGCAGCCCCATGGGGCGGGATGGGGGCTTTGGGGAGGCATTTAACCTGCCCTTCAATACGCCATTGGACGACATCACCCCGTTCTTTCACCAACCTACTCAAACCCTGTTTTTTAGCTCCAACGGCTGGCCGGGCAAGGGCGGTTTCGACATTTTCAGGGAGAGCAAATCCGACGATGGTGAATGGAACGTGCCGGAAAACCTCGGCGATATGCTCAATAGCGCCTACGACGACACCTATTATAGCTTCCATTCTCAGACCCAGAATGCCTACCTCGTTTCCAATAGGCCAGGCCCAAATCACAAGGAAGGGCAACGAAGGGCAGACCAGATGGATATTTATGAAGCCCGTATTTTTGCACAACTTGATTTGGCCGTGTTCCGCTCCATAGACAATACCCCAGTTTATGCGCCACAAGTGGATGTCAAAGAATTAAATAGCGGTGAAACTGGCTCCTATGCCGCCCGCAATGACCAGAACCAAATCCAAGTGCGCTTGGAAACAGGCAAACGGTACGAATTCACCGTCATCGCCGATGGATACAAGCCTTATGTTTTTGATTTCAGCACCGAATCCATCAGCTATTTCATCCAGCTAAAGCGCCAGATTTACCTCAAGCGCCCGCTCGACCCTTGATTTTTTTTCTAAAAATTCAGGTTTTTTCTCCATTGCTCAGGGTATGGCCTGTTTCGCCCAAACTATAGGTTAATGGGTTGTTCCCCAATTGTTTAACCGTTAGGAAAAATTTGGCTTTGAGCAAGCGTTGTAGCAATGCCAGTAGGGTACTACTGCAAGGAATGCTTGCATTCCGCTCTTACCCACCTTATATTTGCACCACAATTCTTACTATCTCCTTCTTTACATCCCGGTTTCTTCGAATACTTTCTGGTTTCATTCCACTCGATTTTACTGACAATTACTTACGATTTTGACCTGTCCGGCATTTGACCCGGCAAGTCCGATTTTTCTTACTACCAAAACTTACAAACAATGTTAACCAGAATCATGACCCTTGCGGGCTGCCTCCTTGCAGTCGCAAACTTGGCTGCACAGCAGCCCAAAACCACCACCCAAGCTCCTACCCACCAAGTCAGAAGGCTCGACAATGCCATCAATGCCCCCGTTGCCGACTTCGCCCCTGTGCGCTATGGCGAGCGGGTCTATTTTTCCAGCCTTCGGCAAACAGCGCCCGGCACGACCCCCATCAGCCGCATTTTTTCCTACACCCCGGGCTGTGCCCCTGCGCTCGATGCCGAGTTCAACCCCAAAAACAGCAACTACCACGTGGCCTGCCCCACGCTGATGCCCGATGCCAGCCGCATGTACTTCACCCTCTGCCGGGACGAGGCCATGCAGAAATGCGAAATCTGGTACCGTGACCGGGAATACGATGGGAAATGGGGCGTGGCCGTCAAGCTGCCCGAAACCATCAATGTCCGGGATGCCAACACCACCCAGCCCGCCATCGGCTGGGACGCAGCTACCAAAAAATACACCTTATTCTTCGCCTCCAACCGCTCCGGTGGCAAGGGCAAGATGGACATTTGGGCCAGCACCATCACTTGGGACGGCAAGTTTGAGGCGCCGGTCTGCCTGCCGTTCAACACTACTGAGGACGAAGTGACCCCCAGTTTCAGCCAGACGGGGCAGACGCTTTTCTTTAGTTCCAATGGCCTGAAAGGCTTGGGCAGGTTCGACGTTTATTTGACAAAAAAGGCCGCTGACGGCATTTGGGCCAGGCCCCAAAACTTCGGTAGGCCCTTTAATACTGCCTACGATGACCTGTTTTACACCTACCACGAATCCTCGCAAACGGGCTACCTCGCCTCTGACCGTCCCGGCTCGGAGTGCAGCCAAACCACGGAGGGCTTCGGTTGCTTCGATATTTACGAAGTGAAAAAAAATGGGCCGGCTACGCCAACCAAGCTGCTTGCCAGCGAATGACGGATGGACTGAGCCATTTGCGCCAATAAAACCCACCGCTTTTCAAAAAGAAAAAGTTGGGTAACTTGCCCTCGATAATTCAGGACATTTTTCGTTACCCAACTTTAACTTTTTATGAAAAAACTGGCATTACACTGGCAGATTCTGATTGGCATTGCGGCAGGTATCCTTTTTGGCCTTTTTGCTGCGCAAATGGGGTGGGGGACTTATATCAAGGATTGGATAAAGCCCTTCGGCACTATCTTCATCAACCTGCTCAAGATGATAGCCGTGCCGCTCATCGTCACCTCCCTCGTCAAGGGTGTGGCCGACCTGAAGGACATCAGCAAGCTCGGCAAAATGGGCGGCAGGACATTTGGCATTTACATCCTCACCACGGCGATTGCCATCAGCCTTGGGCTGGTCATCGTGAACATCGTGCAGCCGGGTAATTTCATCAAGGAAGAGACCCGCACCGTGATGATGGAGAAGTTTGCGGGCAGCGCCGCCGACAAAATCAAGGCTGCCGAGGCCGCCAAGAACAGCGGCCCCCTCCAAGCCCTCGTGGACATCGTGCCCGAAAACCTGTTCCGTGCCGCAACGGACAACACCAGTATGCTTCAGGTTATTTTCTTCGTGGTCATGTTCGGCATCGGCCTCATCCTCATCCCGGAGGAGAAGGCAAAGCCCGTGGTGGATTTCTTTGCGGGCGCCAATGAGGTCATTATGAAGCTCATAGATATCATCATGCTATTTGCTCCGATAGGCGTTTTTGCCCTGTTGTCCTCGCTCATCGTGGAGCTTCCCTCGCCCGACCTGCTGGCGGCGTTGCTGGGCTACGCCTTTTGCGTATTGCTCGGTTTGGCCATTCTTATCTTTGGCTTTTATCCATTTTTGGTGAAAACCTTTGCAAAAAAGGACTACCGGTTCTTCCTGCGGGGCATTGCCCCCGCGCAGTTGTTGGCATTCAGTACCAGTTCGAGTGCGGCCACCCTGCCCGTGTCCATGGAGCGGGCAGAGGAGCACCTTGGCGTGGACGAGGAGGTGGCCAGCTTTGTGCTGCCCATTGGCGCCACGGTTAACATGGACGGCACTGCCCTCTACCAAGGCGTTGCGGCGGTGTTCATTGCACAGGCTTTTGGGATGGACTTGGATTTGGGGGCGCAGCTCGGCATTATCCTGACGGCCACATTGGCCAGCATAGGCTCGGCGGCAGTGCCTGGGGCGGGCATGGTAATGCTCGTCATCGTGCTGGCGCAAGCGGGCATTCCAGAGGCGGGCTTGGCGCTCATCTTCGCCGTTGACCGCCCGCTGGACATGTGCCGCACCGTCGCCAACGTCACCAGCGACCTCAGCGTTTCCATGGTCGTGGCCAAGAGCCTCGGCAAACTGGGCGAGCCACAGCCGAAGGATTTGTAGGGATTGTGGAGGCTGTTGTGCTTCGCTGGACAGGAAGTCAGTTCACCTCACCCCCAGCCCCTCTCCTGTGAGGAGAGGGGGGTATAGCTTGCCACCTGCAAATACTAGCTTTTTGTAAAGGATGCAGAGGTCGCCCCCTCTCCTGTGAGGAGAGGGAGTATAGCTTTCCACCTGCAAATGCTAACTCTTTGTAAAGGATGCAGAGGTCGCCCCCCTCTCCTCGTAGGAGAGGGAGTATAGCTTGCCACCTGCAAATACTAACTTTTTGTAAAGGATGCAGAGGTCGCCCCCCTCTCCTGTGAGGAGAGGGAGTATAGCTTTCCACCTGCAAATGCTAACTCTTTGTAAAGGATGCAGAGGTCGCCCCCCTCTCCTGTGAGGAGAGGGGGGTATAGCTTTCCACCTGCAAATGCTAACTCTTTGTAAAGGATGCAGAGGTCGCCCCCCTCTCCTCATAGGAGAGGGGCTGGGGGTGAGGTACTGTCTCGCTAACTTTTCAGAATTGAATGGACAGACCACAAAAATGCCCGTCGTACATTTTACACGAAAGCCCCATTGTCCCAATCCCTGCATTTGGGGAACAGGGCCGAATCCCCTACCTTCACTTCCCAAACAACACGACGCCAGCGCAAAATCACAATCCAACGCCATGCTTTTTAGGAAATTCCTTATCGCCTTCACGCTTTGCTGCTGCTGGATGGCAGCCGCTGCCCAAACCTTCCCCCTCACCGCCACCGGCTACGACAGCCATGTGGAACTGAACTGGCCAGCCCCGATGGGTGCCCCGCCAATTTCCTACAAAATATGGCGCTCCAACGATGGCCAAAATTTCAGCTTGCTGAAAATCATTTTCCCCAATACCACCTACCTGGACTATACGGGCTTCGCTGGCGACACCCCCGATGAATACCACTATTTTGTGGAAGAAATGGCTCCCGGCGGCACGGTGGCTGCCGTGTCCGACACCGTGGCGACCACGGTGTCCGAACTCAGTGACGATGCCCTCATGGACATGGTGCAGCGCTATACCTTTCGCTATTTCTGGGACTTTGGGCACCCCGTGAGCGGGATGGCACGGGAACGCAATACCAGCGGTGACGTGGTGACTTCTGGCGGAACGGGCTTTGGCATTATGGCCATGCTCGTGGCCGTAGAGCGGGGTTATATCACCCGACAACAAGCATTGGATAGGCTGATTACGATGACCAACTTCTTGGAGAATGCCGACCGTTTTCATGGGGCATTTTCACATTGGCTAAATGGTGCAACGGGCACGGTCGTCTCATTCAGCCAATTCGACAACGGGGGCGACCTCGTCGAGACAGCCTTTCTCATGCAGGGGCTGCTCGCAGCCCGGCAGTATTTTGACCAAAACGACCCAGCGGAACTTGCCCTCCGTGAAAACATCACGGGCCTTTGGGAAGCCGTGGAATGGGATTGGTACCGAAAAAACAACTCCAACGTCCTGTACTGGCACTGGTCGCCCAACTACAATTGGCAGATGAACCACCAGGTGCGGGGCTACAATGAGGGGCTGATTGTCTATCTGTTGGCCATCGCCTCGCCGACGCACCCCGTGCCAGCAAGCCTTTGGAACACGGGTTGGGCCGGGCCGGGCTATATCAATGGACAAACCTATTACGGCTATAAACTCGATGTGGGGCCAGCACGGGGCGGGCCGCTTTTCTTTGCCCACTACTCCTACTTGGGCTTCGACCCACGGGGCATCAAGGACATCTACACCAATTATTACACGCACAACAAGCACCACACCCTCGTCAATCGGGCCTACTGCATCGCAAACCCGCTCAACCACCAGGGCTATTCCGCCGACAACTGGGGGCTCACCGCCAGTGACGACCCATTGGTGGGCTACCTCGCACACGAGCCGACCGCTGGCCGTGACAATGGCACCATCACCCCCACGGCAGCGCTATCTTCCATGCCCTATACCCCTGCGGAAAGCATGGCGGCGCTCAAGCATTTTTACCGGGTACACGGGGAAAAACTCTGGGGCAGGATGGGCTTTTTCGATGCCTTCAACCTCAACCAAAACTGGTATGCCACCAGCACCCTCGCCATTGACCAAGGCCCCATCATCTGCATGATTGAGAACTACCGGAGCCGGCTGCTCTGGGACTTGTTCATGTCCAATCCCGAAATCCAGCCAGCATTGGACGCCATTGGGTTTGTGCCGGACTTGAGCACTGCGACCGACCAATCCACTGCTAATGAGTTGGGCTGGCTGCTCTTCCCGAACCCAGCCACCGATGCGCTTGCAGTTTCCTTTGTTTTTGATAAAAGCCAGCCCATTTCCCTCGACCTATATGACGCACAAGGCCGTTTGCTCCGCAATATTTTTAAGGAAAAAACAGTAGCGGCGGGGATAGTCGGCGAGGAAGTGCCATTGCAAGATTTGCCAACGGGGCTTTATTTCTTGGTGTTGAAAATGGAAAGCGGCACCTGCGCCAAGCAGTTTGTGAAAAACTGATTGTTGCGCCAGCAAAAAAAAGGGACGGCCCCACCAGCAATTAAATCTGGTGGGGCCGTCCCTTTTTTGGTCGTGTCCAAAATAATGCTGGGAAAATCAATACCCCGCATTCTGCTTCAACCTACCAGCGCTAATGTCAATATGCTTTTGCGGGATGGGGAAAACCTCGTGCTTGCCGTCCACGAAGTTTTTGCCGTGGGCACGCAACACTTCCCCCGCTCTGCCCTGGCGCACCAAGTCGAAGAAGCGGTCGTGCTCCATTGCCAGCTCTACCCGGCGTTCTTTCCAGATGGCGTTGCGCAGGTCGGTTTGCGTGGAGGCTGTGGTATTGCCGAGGCCAGCCCGGGTGCGCACTTGGTTGAGCGCGCTGATGGCTTCGCCGGAATTGCCAAGCTCGTTGGCCGCCTCTGCCTTCATCAACAAAACCTCGGCGTAGCGGAGTATGCGGATGTTTTTGCCAGAAGACCAAGAATCATAGTTGGCTTCCTGTGTTTGGCTCACATAGGCTTTATAGTTGTACCTTGGGTTGGAGGCCGATACCAGCACAGCACCATCCCAAAGGGTTTGCCCAACGGAGTACATGGTGGCAGCTTTGCGCACGTCGTCCGCTTCATAAGCCGCTTCGAGGTCGTCGGAGGGAGTGTTGAAGCCCCAGCCGTTGAAGCCGTTGGTCACCTGGCCCCTTGGTCCCTGCGTGACGAAGTAGCCGCCAATGCCCCATCCTTCTGCGCCGTTTTGTCCCTCCACCTCGAAGAGTGACTCGGGGCCATGCTCGGTGGATTGCCGCCATAGTGTGGCATAATCCCCTTGCAATTGGTACTCACCGGAGCTGATGACATCATTGCATGCAAGTAGGCAGTCGTTCCATTTCTTTTGGTACATGTACACTTTTGCCAGCAAACCCTGTGCGGCGCCCTTGGTGGCCCTGCCAAGGTCCTTGGCTGGATAGGCACTCTTCAGTGGCAACCTTGCGGCGGCATCTATGAGGTCTGCCTCAATCAAGGCATAGATTTCCTCCTTCGGCGAACCGGAATAGTCCTCGTATATCTGCGCCGCCTCTTCGCCCGTATAGACCCTTGCGATTTTAGGGACGTTGCCGTAGCAGCGCACGAGATTGAAGTAGTAGTATGCCCGCAAGAATTTGGCTTCGCCAATGAGGCGGCTGGCCAAGTTGGCGTCCATCCCCTCAAACTTTGGGATGTTCTCGATGGCTTGGTTGCAGCGGCCAATGCCCGTGTAGTTGGCTTCCCATACCTCCAAGACGCTCAGGCTGGTTGGCGTGTATGTAAGTGCATCCATCTGGTCCTTGTCGGCACCAAGGTCACCGGGGTCGCTGCCCTTGTCGGCATCGTCGGAGGTGATGCTGCTCATGCCTATCCAGGAGAAGACGTGCTGCCCCCACTGGATGGTCCAACTATAGCAGGAGTTGACAAATTTCTCGGCGTTGTCCTTGTCCAAAAAGGTGGAGTCGGTCTGAATGAGGGTGTTTTCTGGCGCAGGGTTGAGCCAGTCTTTTTTGCAGCCGGTGCTTGCGGCGGTTAGCGCAAGGAGGGCGATGACGATGAAAAAAGGAATATTTTTCATGATGAAATTAGTTTTGAAAGAGGTTGAGCAGGTTGAGGGGGTTTAGAAAGTTGAGAGGGTTCAATCTAAACCATCTCAACCATCTCAACCCCTCTCAACAAAATTAGTTGAAATCAATGTTCACACCAACCATATAAGTTGCCAAAGAAGGATAAATGCCAAGCTCAATACCGCTGTTGAGGGCGCTGGAGCCGGGAAGTTCTGGGGTGAATCCCGTGAATTTCTTGCGAATGAGCGGGTTTTGCGCCGAAACGAAAACCCTTGCCCTGCCGATGCTGGCACGGCTGGTGGCACTGGTGGGCAGGGTATAGCCCAAGGTCACGTTGTTGATTCGGAAGAAGTTGCCGGACTCGACAAAGTAGGTGGATGGCTTGGGAATGCTGTTGGAGGCACGTGGCTCGTTCGTGTCCCGGTTGTCGGGTGTCCAGCGGTCCTCACGGGAAGCCTCCACGCTGTCGTTGCCAAAGCGGACGCCCTTTTTGCCGTTATAGACCTTGTTGCCAGCGTTTCCGTAGCAATCAATCGTGAAGTCGAGCTGCTTCCAGTTCACCCCGCCGCTGATGCCGTAAAAAACCTTGGGTTGGTAAGAACCCACAAACACCCGGTCCCGCTCGTCGAGCACGCCGTCGCCGTTGGTGTCCTTGTAGCGGAAGTCGCCGGGCAGTGTGCCGGTGAAGTGCGGCGAGTCGTCAATGGAGGCTTGGTCTTGGTAGAGGCCGTCCGTTTCATAGACCCAGAAGCTGCCGATGGGCTGGCCAACCACCGTGGAAGTGGTGACTTCGCCATTGCCGAGGCCGCCGTCCTTTAGGTCAATGCCGCCCCTCACGGCTTCCACTACGTTTTTGTTGAAAGTGGCATTGAAGCCAAAGCGGTAGCTAAAATCGGGGGAGGCAACTTCGTTCCATTTCATGCTCACTTCCACGCCCTTGTTTCGCACGTCGGCAGCTCGGCTGAGGATGCCATCGGGGTCAACAACGGCGGGGGTTGGTACCCGAATATAAGCGTTGGTCAGTTTGTTGTAATAGGATATTTCACCGGAAAAGTTTTTTGCGAAGCCAAACTCCACGCCAGCGTCAATGGACTTGGTTTCCTCCCATGTGGCGGAGGCGTCCTTCAACTGGTTGATGGTGATGCCTGCCACCAGCCCGTTGGGGAAGCCGTAAGGGTCTGTTTGTGAAACAGAGAGCAATTGCGCCAGCTCATTGTTCACGAGGCGGGAGATGTTGTCGTTGCCCAAAAGCGCATAACCAGCCCGGAGCTTGAGGTAGTCCACGACGCCAACGTCTTGCAGGAAGCCCTCGTCCGACACTATCCAGGAGGCACCGACGGAGTAGAACGTGCCCCACTGCTGTGCGTCGGGGAAGGCGCTCGAACCGTCCCGGCGGACGGTCCCGCTGAGGTTGTACTTGTCCATAAGGCCAATGTTGGCACGGCCAAACCAGCTTTCCCGGCGCAGCAAACGGCCACCGTGAGCTGGTACGGTAACTTTGGCGGGGTCGCCCTGCCCAACATACCAAAGGTTCCGATCCGCTGGCACGTCGGCTACCCGTATCGTGTAGTTGGTGCCTTTGTCCCGCTCTGCGGAATGGCCGCCCAAGAGTTCCAGGGAAATGTCGTCGCCAATTTTTCTGTTGAGCTTCAGGATATTGTCCCATACCCAGAAGAAACTCTCGTAATTACTGAGGCGCAGCTCAGAAATCGGGTTGCTGTAAATGCCGTATTGGAAGACCGGGTTGTACCCGGTGTTGTTGCCAGCGCTCTTGTCATAGCCCCAAGAGGAGCGGAAATCAAGTCCTTTCAGCAGGGTGGCCTCGCCGTAGAAATTGCCCTGAAAGCGGGTTCCCTTGTCAAAGTCGTTGGCTAATTCGAGCGTGGCCACTGGGTTTGCGACGCTCAGGCCGCCAATGAACCCGTAATTTTTGTAAGGGGAAATGACGGGGGCGGAAGCGCCCATGCGGTAGGCATCCGTGAAAGCACCAGTGGGCTTGTTGGTGCTGTTGGTGACGTTGGCGTTCAGCACGTTGCCCAATTTCAGGAACTTGAATGGACGGTACTCGTTGTTGGCCCGGAAGGTAATCCGCTCAAACTCTGCGCCCTTCAGCACCCCTTGGTCGCCGAAGTACCCTGCACTGAACAGGTAGGTGACATTGGGCGTGCCGCCGCTGATGTTCATGTTGTAGCTGTGCACCAATCCCCTTTGGCTGATTTCGTCGAACCAATCGGTGTCGTAGGCAAAAGTGTCCACGGAGAAAAGCGGGGGCAGGTTCTCGTAAGCCCTCGCCTCGTTGGTGTACTCGCCGTAGAACCTCGCATCCGCCATGTCCACGACATTGATGAGTTGGCGGAAGCCGACATAGGAATCGAAGCTAACCGCCATCTTGCCCTCCCTGCCACGTTTGGTGGTGATGAGGATGACGCCGTTGGCCGCACGAGTGCCATAGATGGCCGCTGCCCCGTCCTTTAGCACGTCAATCGAGAAGACGTCGGCAGCATTGACGTTCGTGATGTTGTCAGTGATGACGCCGTCCACCACATACAGTGGGTTTTCGTTGGTCAACACGGTGTTGATGCCCCGAATCTGCACCCTCGGCTGCGAGCCGGGCTGCCCCGACCCGATGACCTGGATACCGCTGGCCAAGCCCTGCACCCCTTGTATCGGCGTGAGGAGCGGCTGCTTTTTCAGGTCGTCGCCCTTCACTTGGGCGATGGCACCTGTGACCTGTTTTTTGGTCAAAGTACCGTAACCCACCACCACGACTTGGTTGAGCATCACGGCGGATTCGACCAAAACGACATCAATGACCCTTCTGCCGTCCACTGCTACCTCTTGTTTTTCGTAGCCAGTGTAGCTGTAAACCAGCACGGCGTTTTCGTCCACCGTGATGGCGTAGGTACCGTCAAATTCGGTGGTAGTCCCGATGCTTTCTTGGCCCTTCACCACCACGTAGGCGCCGATTAGGGTCTCACCTTTGGCGTTGGTGACGGTCCCGGTGACGGGGATTGGGGCTGCGGGCACTGCGAAATCTGGAGTTGCTTGCGCAGTGAAACTAAATAGGGCTAATGCAAAAAGGGTGAGCAGCTTTTGGGCTGCCGACGGCGTTTTGATAGCCTGCATGGCGTAAATAAGTTTTTTCATGGCTTGAAAAAATTGCTTGAGAGGCTATTATAAAACCCCTGATGAGGCAGAAAATGTCAGATTTTGAGCGGCAGACGAAGGGAAATTTTCATGGGATAGAGGTTCCTATCGCTTGAAAATTTGCCACAGTATGCCGCCAAAAGGTGGCGTTTTATGGCCGTCAAGGGGTTTTAAAACAGCCTCTTGGTGCTTGAAAAAATCAAGTAAGTCAATTCAGTGGCTGAAATGATTACCCATTTAGTGAATGGCAAAGGAAATAGGCGGCCCTATGGCGTACTGAGCTTACATCAAAAAGGAAAGTTGGACAAAAGAATCGCTGCAAAGCAAAGCAGAAAAAATGAATTAGGAAACATTCTTTTTTTTGATTTTTAGTCGGCCATGAACGAGTGCGTCAAGCCTATTCTGATGACCATTTCCAATTTTTTGGGAAACCGTCGGGGAGGTTCAAAACCCAGTCCATTACCCCCAGAATAAAAAATTGGTTTTCAATGTAGTAGAAGCCTAAAAGGGTGACAATTCTATTAGAAGTTGTGCCAGAACGAGGATTTGCTAAAGAGAAGGCTGTGTGGTTTCTCAAAACAATATTTTGGTAAGACTTGTAAGTGACAAAAATCATGGAGCAAAAAGAACCTGTTTGAACAAAAAAACTAAAACCTTTGCATATCCGTACTAACCATCCTCACAAACTTATAATTTTGTGGGCTGCCAGGTGAAGCCCCATATTTGACCCAAGAATTTATCTCCACAAAGCCACTAAAAAATGGTTTGTGAGGTATGTTTGATCATTAATTCGTTCACAATTGTAAAAACTTCCATTATGAAAAATCTTTTCAGAAACTCAGCAGTCTTGTTGCTTGCAGCAATGGTGGGTTTTATTGTTTCTTGTAAAAAGGACAAAGACCCAAGCCCGGTGTCAGGTTTTACCTACACCATTGATGCCAACGACTTCAGAACGGTCAACTTCAAAAGCACTGCCACAGATGCTGATGAACTTTCTTGGAACTTCGGCGATGGCTCTGCACTCTCGACCGATGCAAATCCTACACATACCTTCGCAGGTGCAGGGGAATACAACGTTTCACTCACAGCCAGCGGCAAAAACGGCAAGAACCCAGACATCGTGACCCAAAAAGTAACGATTGTTGACCCAGATGCGCAGTTGACTGCATTGGCTGGAAGCACGTCCAAGAGCTGGAAGTTGCTTCGGATAGTCAATGGCAATACTTGGCCATTGGAAGTCGGACCATTTCCAAAAACTAACAACGAGGTTTGGTGGGGACTTGGCAGAGGCAATGAAGACATTGCAGGTCGTCCATGCACCATGAACGACGAATTCATTTTCGGACGTGATGGCAGCTATTCCTACGATTCCAACGGCGATTTTTGGGCAGAAGGTGGCGTATTCGATCCAGCCAACCTTTGCCAAACAACCACCGCAGCGAACCTTACAGGTCCTGGTGGTTCAGACCTTTCCGCATTTGGTGATGGGACTCATGCATTTTCTGTTTCGGGTACAACTTTGACCCTCACAGGCTTAGGTGCATGGATTGGGTTGCAAAAAATTGGAACTGACGCAGAAGTAAATGTGCCACAATCTTCCGTTGTTTTGGACATCCTAAAATTGGATGACAGTGGCCCTGTTGACACACTTGTGCTTGAATCCAAGTACAAACAACCTGGTTCAACTTCTGACAATGCCTATTGGAAAATCACCCTTGTTCACTACGACAATCCAAGCCAAGAACCTCCAGTAGTTTCTTTTAGCTTTAATGTTGTCGGCTCAGAGGTGACTTTTACTAATAATTCTTTTGAAGCTGGCTCCTATTCTTGGAATTTCGGCGATGGTGGAACTTCTACTGCTGCCGAACCTACACATACCTATTCCTCTGCAGGTACTTACACGGTGACCCTCACGGGAACAAAGGGTTCCGGCACTGCCACTGCCACCAAGACTGTCACGATTTCCGGTGTACTTACAGAAGCTAACCTTGTCGGTGGCCCTTGGAAAGTTCGCCATGCAGCGAATTCCATCTTTGTAGGCCCAGGTCTTGGACTTCTTGATTGGTATATTATTCCACTTGCACACCTTGATGGCGTTGACCCAGACCCAACCAACAATTGGTCATGCATCCTCAATGACGAGTTCATCTTCAGTGCTGGTGGTGCTTATGAATACAAAACCAGTGGTGATGCCCGCAACGATGGTTATATGGGGACACCCAACGGCTGCTGGACTGATGCCGAAGTTGCTGCCAGCCCTGGCGCTCCATTTGGCTCTGGTGTTCACTCATACGTTTTCACACCTGCCTCTGCCTCACCTTCTGGAAGGCCGCTCATTACGTTGACCAACGGTGCTGGCGGAAAAGCAGCATTTATCGGTTTCTACAAGGGCTTCTATGGTGGTGAAAATAGCAATAATGCTAACCCACCAAACGGCGGGAATGCTACCAATCAATATGAAGTGATGGGTTATGACGACAATGGCACAACGGAGACTATGACCATTTCAGTTGACATTTCCGCTGCTCACGACGGCTCTGCTGCATGGTCAGTAGTATTGGTTCGATAAGACCTACAATCGGGCACTCGCATTACCTTCATATTGAGCGCCCGCAGCATAATTTAAAAGTTGGACAAAGAATCTTTTAAACAGGGAGGTGGTACACACCACCTCCCCTGTTTTTTCATTGCTGTTTTTCGAGCATTTTCAACCGTTTAATATTCAAAACAAAGCATTATGAAAAAACGCTTTACCCTTATTGTTTGCCTTGCCGCACTTGCCTCCATCTGTTCAGCACAGGTATCCGGCAAGGTGACGGACCCCACGGGGGAACCCCTGATTGGGGCAACCATCCTACTCAAAGGCACCTCCGACGGCACCATCACCGAAGTTGACGGCACCTATGCCATAAATGCCTCGCAGGGCATTCTCGTATTTTCCTTCACTGGGTATGCCCCGCAAGAAATACCCATTGAAGGCAAAAAGCGGATTGACGTGGTGCTGCAACCCACGAGCTACCTCCTGAGCGATGTGGTCGTCATCGGCTACGGCACACAGAAAAAGGCAGACCTTACTACTGCTGTGGTGGTCGTGGACGAAGCGTCTATCCGCAACCGCCCGATGGCCTCAGCCGCCGAAGCCTTGCAGGGAAAAGCAGCGGGCGTGCAGGTCGTGCAGCCCAGCGGCAAACCGGGCGGCGACATCTCCGTGCGAGTACGGGGTGCGACCTCTGTGCTGGCTGGCAACGAGCCGCTCTACGTCGTGGACGGCGTGCCCACCACCGACATCCGGGGCCTGAACCCCTCCGATATTGCTTCCATGACGATACTCAAGGATGCTTCCTCGGCGGCAATTTACGGCGCACGGGCAGCCAACGGGGTGGTCATCATTACCACCAAACGGGGCATTGAGGGCAAGTCCACGGTCACATTCAGCGCCTACGGCGGCGTCTCCAACCTGCGCAAAACGGTGGAAACGCTCCGAACCAAGGACTACCGTGACCTCATCAACGAAATTATTCCCGGTGCTTATGACCCATCCAAAACGGGCTATACCAACTGGAGCGACGAGGTATTTGGCGTGGGGAAGGTGCAGAACTACCAGTTGGCTTTTTCCGGCGGCAACGACAAGACCCGCTACCTGTTTTCCACCAACTATTTCAACCAAGCGGGCATCGTGGAACCGGCCCGATTCGACCGCTACTCCATGCGCCTCAACTTGGACAACCAAGTGAACCGCTGGCTGAAAGTAGGCACCAACATCAACCTGCTCCGCTCCATCACCGAGGATACGCCCGACAACGCCAGCAGCGGTCGGGGCGGCGTCATCATGAGCGCCCTGAACACCCCGCCGTTCCTCAATATTTACAAGGACGAAACCGAGACGCAGTACGACCCGAACCCCTTCCAGCCATCGTGGGAGAACCCGATTGCGTACATGTTTGGCGCTGACCAAAAATCAACCGACACCCGTATTTTTGGCAATGCCAACGCAGAGGCCACCATTTTCGAGGGCTTTTCCATCAAAACCAACTTCGGCGTGGACCTGAACGCCCACCAGTGGGACTACTACCTCGACCCGTTCCGCACCAATTTCGGGCGCAACCAGAATGGCCTCGGGCAGGCGGACAAGTCCAACAGCAACATCTGGCTTTGGGAAAACACGGCCAACTATTCGACCACTTTTGGTGAAAACAGGCTGTCGTTCCTGGCGGGCAGCAGTATCCAGAAATCGCATTGGAGCAATTCCTACATCAGCGGCAACGACTTCCCCGCCGATATTTCCGTCAGGACTTTGAACGCCGCCAACAGCATCAATGCCAGCACGGATGTGCAGGAATGGGCAATTGCCTCTTTTTTTGGGCGTGTCACCTACGATTTCCAAAGCAAATACCTGCTGACAGCCACCGTGCGAAGGGATGGTTCCTCCAAATTGGCGCAGCCTTGGGGCACTTTGCCCTCGGTTTCCGTTGGGTGGCGCATTTCGGCGGAGCCGTTCATGGAAGGTTTCGATGCCATTTACGACATGAAGCTGCGGGCAGGCTGGGGCAAAAACGGCAACCAAGAGGGCATTCCAAACTATGCCCGCTACGGCCTCATTTCCTATTTCCGCCGGCCACCCACCAACCCGCTTTCAGGCCCCGCCTCGGCGCAGGTGACCTACGGCAACCCTGACCTCCGCTGGGAAACCACTTCCCAGTCCAATATCGGCCTCGACCTCTCGCTCTACCGGGGCAGGGTCAATTTCACCGCAGATGCCTATTACAAAAAAACGGACGACGTGCTGCTCAACGTCCAACTCCCAAGCTCGTTGGACATCAATACCATCCAGACCAATGCGGGCCAAATCGAGAACCGGGGGCTTGAGTTCAACCTTTCCACCGTGAACACGCAGGGTGGGGCGCTGACATGGAGCACCGACTTCAACATTTCCTTCAACAAAAACAAGGTGCTGGCGCTGGAGTACACCGATGTCTATTTCTTCGGGCCTATTTACAGCAACAACCAGGACGTGGCCATCGTGCGCAAAGGGCTGCCGCTTGGCGTGTTCTACGGCTATGTTTCCGAAGGGGTAAACCCCGAAACGGGCGACCTAATTTTCAAGGACGTGAACGAGAACGGGATTTTCGACACAGGCGACCGCAAGGTCATCGGCGATGCAAATCCCGACTTCACGTATGGTATTACCAACAACCTTTCTTGGAAGAATTTCGACCTGAACATCTTCTTTCAGGGCAGTCAGGGCAACGATATTTACAACGCTACCCGCATTGATTTGGAGGGCATGTTCGACAGCAAGAACCAAAGCACCGCCGTGCTGCGCCGCTGGACACCGGACAATCGAGAAACCGACATCCCGAGGGCTGGCAACATCAACAACGTGCGGAACTCCAGCCGCTTCGTGGAGGATGGCTCGTACCTTCGGTTGAAGGCCATCACGCTGGCTTACAACATCAACCCCCAATCGCTGCAACGCCTGAAAGTGCAGAAGCTTTCGGTCTATGTGACTGGGCAAAACCTGCTGACCTTGACCAATTACAGCGGCTTCGACCCAGAGGTGAACGCCTTTGGCCGCAGCGCCACGGAATTGGGCATTGACTACGGCACCTACCCGCAGGCGAGGACGCTGACGGCGGGGGTGAATGTGGAGTTTTAACATTACCCTTGACCCCTGAAGGGGAACGTAAACCAGGAAGCCGCTTTGTGATTCGACCACACTATTTGTAGGATTGTCAATGGCTTATAGTTTTGGGTTCCCCTTCAGGGGTCAGGGGTAAAAAAGAAAATCATGAAAAATCTGATAACCATCCTTTCCATGCTGCTAATCGTCAGCATGTTTTCCTGCAAGGACTTCCTCGACATCGAGCCAAGCTCCCAAAGCATCGCCGTGGGCAACACGGACGCCGATTCCATCTATTTCAAATCGGCCAGCGAAGTGGAGGCGGCACTTGCGGGCGCCTACTCCGACTTCAAGAACGAGTATTGGCAGCTTGACTACTTCGTGAACGGCGACGCACAGTCCGACGACGCCTACGCTGGCGGCGACAACCCGGACAACTTCCAGATTGACCAGTTTCAATTGGTGGCCACCAACCGCAACGTCAGCCGGGACTGGGCCTACCTGTACTCGACCATCGGCAAGTGCAACACCATCCTGAACAATATCGGCAGCTTGGACGACCCTGCGCTTACAGGTGCCCGTCGGGAGCAAATCATTGGCGAAGCCAGCTTCATCCGGGCGTTCATGTACTTCCAGTTGGTGCAACTTTGGGGCGATGTGCCGCTGCAACTCACGGAAATCACGAGCATCAGCGCCGAGACATTGGACGAAATTTATCCGCTCATTTTCCCCGCACGTTCGCCGCAGGCGGAGGTGTATGCGCAAATCATCGCCGACCTCGAAGCGGCGCAATCGAGGGTGCCCGTGACTGCGGTACACAAGGGTTTTGTTGCCAAGGGAGCGGTCGAGGCGGCATTGGCCAAGGTCCATGCCACCGTCGTTCCGCACGACTGGGCTAAGGTGAGCCAGTATTGCGATGCAGTCATTGCCGGGCCATACTCGCTGCTGGCCAGCTACGACCAGCTTTGGAGCAATGCCAACGAGAACTCCGCAGAATCCATTTTTGAAATCAACTACGATGGCGGGACAGCCGATGGCAATTGGGGAGTCAACATCTTCCGTGGCCTTGACTGGAAGAAGTTCAACCTGCCCAGCAACGACCTCGCAGCCGCCTTCGATGCCGAGGGGGATGCCGTTCGCAAGGCCGCTTCCATCACCTTTCTGGACGTTTCGGGCAAATGGTCGGACGAACACTGGCCACAGACGCAGTACCCGTTCATCAACAAATGGCGCAAGAACCAAGAGGGAAGTGACCAGAACTATATCTTCATCCGATTGGCCGACATCCTGCTGTTGAAGGCGGAGGCATTGAACGAATTGGGCGACCAAGCTGGTGCCGCCGCCATCGTGAACCAAATCAGGGGACGGGTGGGCCTTGCACCGACCTCCGCCTCCTCGCAAGCCGACCTACGCCTCGCCATCGAGAAGGAGCGCCGTCTTGAACTGGCTTTTGAGGGTCACCGCTGGTTTGACCTGAAACGCACCGGACGTGCCATCGAAGTGATGAGCAAGGCCATTGATCACACGGGCAACCCCATCGGCTACTTGCTGACGAATGAGCGGTTGTTTTGGCCGATTCCGCAGGCGGAATTGGACAAGAATACAAAGTTGGTGCAGAATGCTGGATACTGATTTTTTTAACACCGAGGCACAGAGACACAGAGCGACACGAGAAATACTTAGTGCTTTCTCTGTGCCTTTGTGCCTCCGTGTTAAATCCAAAACATTGCCATGAAAAATTTGCTCACCACCCTTTTACTGTTCACAGCAGTTGCAGCTTTCAGCCAAAAAATAACCGTTTACACCACCGCTGAAAACACGCCGAACCGCCTGACGCAAACAGCGACGCTGACTTTTGCGCCCTTCGGGCAACCGTTTGAAACGCAGCCCTGCATCTTTGTTGACCCCAAGAAAACGTTCCAGACCTTCCTCGGAATCGGCGGGGCGCTGACGGATGCTTCGGCGGAAACCTTTGCGAAGCTGCCCGCCAACAAGCAAGCGGAACTGCTGACGGCCTATTTTGACAAGGAAAAAGGCATCGGCTACACGGTCGCCCGCACGAACATCAACAGTTGCGACTTTTCGAGCGACATGTACACCTATGTTGCCGAAGGCGACAAATCCTTGAAAACGTTCAACATCGCACATGACGAGAAATTCAAAATCCCGTTCATCAAGAAAGCAATGGACGTAGCTGGCCATTTGGACTTTTACGTCAGCCCGTGGAGCCCGCCAGCTTGGATGAAGGACAACGGCAACATGTTGCAAGGTGGACACCTAAAGCCGGAGTTCTACGATGCTTGGGCGAACTACTATGTGAAATTCATCCAAGCTTACGAAAAGCTCGGCATCCCGGTTTGGGGACTTTCGGTGCAAAACGAGCCAATGGCCAAGCAGACCTGGGAATCGTGCATCTACACAGCGGAAGAGGAGCGGGATTTCATCAAAAATCACCTCGGCCCGACGCTGCAACGGAGCGGCCTCGGCAGCAAAAAGCTCATCGCTTGGGACCACAACCGGGACCTGATTTACCAGCGGGCCAGCACCTACTTGCACGATCCGGAAGCGGCGAAGTACATCTGGGGCATCGGCTTCCACTGGTACGAAGACTGGAACGGCGGGCTGCAATTCGACAATGTGAAGCGGGTGGCCGAATCGTTTCCTGACAAAAACCTGCTGCTGACGGAGGCCTGCAACTTCCCGTTCTCTTGGGAAACCATCAACCAATGGAAATGGGGCGAACGCTACGGCGAGAACATGATTCACGACTTCAACAACGGCGCCGTGGCCTGGACGGACTGGAACATCCTCCTCGACGAAACGGGCGGCCCAAACCATGTGCAGAACTTCTGCTTTGCGCCCGTACACGCCAAAACCAAGGAGGGCACACTACATTACATGAACTCTTTCTATTACATCGGGCACTTTTCCAAGTTCATCCAACCGGGGGCAAGGCGCATCGTCAGTTCATCCAGCCGGGCGCAGTTGCTGACCACGGCCTTCCAGAACCCAGACGGCAGCATTGCTGTTGTGGTGATGAACCCAACAAACGAGCAAATCAGCTATCGGCTCTGGATGAACGGGCATACTGCGGAGACAGTGAGCTTGCCGCATTCGATTGCGACGCTGGTGTTTTGAACTATTCTGGCAAAAACATGACTTTGTGCGCAAGTTTTGGCCATAAAGTATAACTTCGTGTGCAAATTTTGGCCATAAAGTTATTTTAAAATGATTCAAAGAAGGATTTTCCCAGAATTGGAAGCGCATCTTTCCGAAAAGCAAATCACGGTCATTACCGGGATGCGCCGCGTTGGCAAGTCAACCGCATTAAAATATTTGTTGGAGAAAATACCGCATGACAACAAGGTTTACCTCGACCTTGAAAGAATAGAAAATCGTTACATCTTCCAGCAACCTACTTATAAAGACGTTCAAATTGACCTTGAAATACAGGGCATTGACTTTGAGCAGCCCGCCGTGGTCGCATTGGATGAAATCCAACTCGTGCCGGAAATCACGAGCATCATGAAGTGGTTTTACGACACTTATCCCAGTCTCAAGTTCATTGTCACTGGTTCAAGTTCATTTTACCTGAAAAATCGTTTCGCTGAGAGTTTGGCCGGGCGGAAGCATATTTTTGAAATGTTTCCACTCGACTTCTTGGAGTTTTTGCATTTTAGAGGTGAGAACACTGCCATCTTGGAGCGATTCAAGATGAAGCCGTACCAGCAAGGCATCTATCTGAAATTCAAGGACTTGTACGAAGAGTACCTGCAGTTTGGTGGCTTTCCAGAGGTGGTATTGATGAACACTGAAAAACAAAAGACAAGAACCAACTTGGATGTCATCAACGCTTATATTGACCTTGACATAAGGTTGGTGTCCGACTTTGAGGTTAGTGGGACGCTTTACAAACTCGCAAGGTTGCTCGCTTCAAGGAGTGGGAGCCTGCTGGATGTTTCCAAAATCAGTTCTTCGCTTGGTGTTGACCGCAAAAAGGTGGCAGGCTACATAGACCTGCTTGAAAAGACCTATTTTATCCATACGGTAGCCCCTTATTCAAGGAGTGTTGACAAAGAAATATCGCTTCGGCGAAAGGTATATTTGGCAGATACCGGCATCCTCAACCTGCTTGCACAGGTGAGCAGCGGTCAGGTTTTGGAGAATGCTGTTTTCCTGCAACTTATGAAACTTGGGAAGCCTGTCAATTTCTATCAACGAAAGTCAGGGCAAGAAATTGACTTTGTTTTTGACTTGACCACAGCCTGTGAAATAAAGGAAACACCACACATAAGCCATCTTTCGACCCTGATTAGCCGAGCCAATTCCATAAGCATGACCGAAACATTGCTGATAGGAAAAAAACCACCATCCGACGACTGGCAATCGTTCACCTGGGCTGGGCATATTTTCTGAAAAGTCACAACCATCAAGTAATTCAACCATCAAGATTATGCAAAACCTACTCCTTATCCTGCTCCTTATCAGCGCCTTATCCTGCAACTCCAAGACCGACGACGAGGAGCCTGTTGACCCAAACCCCAACCCAACCCTGCCAGTCAAGGTCTGGACGACTTCCGCCGACCAAGCCAACCTGCTCTACAACAAGTCGCTGGACTTTGCCACGGGTAAGGACGACCGGTTCCAGACCATCCAAATTGACACGGCGCAGCAGTTCCAGCCGATTGAGGGCTTCGGGTTTACGCTCACGGGCGGCAGCGCCATGCTCCTGCACCAGATGAACGCCACCGCAAGGGCGACCCTCTTGCAGGAGTTTTTTGGAAAAAACACCAACTCCATTGGCGTGAGCTACCTGCGCCTGAGCATCGGGGCATCGGACCTGGACGCCGAGGTGTTCAGCTACAACGACCGTCCCGCTGGCCAGACCGACCCGACCTTGCAGTATTTCAACCTCTCGAAGGACACGTTGCACCTGATTCCGGTCCTCAAGGAAATACTTGCCATCAACCCCGACATCACCCTGATGGGGTCGCCGTGGAGCCCGCCCGTTTGGATGAAGACCAACGGCAGCAGCGTGGGTGGCAACCTGAAACCGGAATACTACGGCGTCTATGCCCAGTATTTTGTCAAATACATCCAAGCCTACAAGGCGCTCGGCATCACGATTGACGCTGTGACCCCGCAGAACGAACCACAGCACGGCGGCAACAATCCAAGCTTGGTGATGTCCGCTGCGCAACAAGCTGATTTTATCAAAAACCACCTCGGCCCAGCCTTTCAGGCGGCGGGCATTTCCACTAAAATCATCATCTGGGACCATAATTGCGACAACCCCGGCTACCCCATAGAAATCCTTGACGACCCAGCCGCCAAAGCTTTCGTGCATGGCTCGGCCTTTCACATGTACGCTGGCGATGCTGGAGCATTGAGCACTGTCCACAATGCCCACCCCGACAGGGCGCTTTATTTTACGGAACAATGGACTGGGAAAAACGGCACCTTCGATGGCGACCTGCAATGGCATATCAAGAACATCATCATCGGTACGATGCGCAACTGGAGCCGGGTGGCACTCGAATGGAACCTCGCCAACGACCCAGACTTTGGACCGCATACGCCCGGCGGCTGCACCGAGTGCAAGGGGGCTGTGACCATCAATGGTTCGACGGCCATCAAAAACGTGGCATACTATATCATTGGGCAGGTGGCCAAGTTCGTGCCAGCGGGGTCAGTGCGGCTGGGCAGCAATATTCCCGGCCAGTTGCAAAACGTGGCCTTCCGCACCCCTGACGGGAAAAAAGTGCTGATTGTTTTGAACGAAGGCACAGATTTGCAGTCGTTCAACATCCAAGCGGGCAGCCGCTGGATAACCGCCTCGTTGCAGGGTAAGTCGGCGGGAACCTTTGTTTGGTAGAATTTCGATTTGGTGATTGACGATTAGGAAAGCCATTCGTCAATCACCAAATCGTCAATCGAACTCACCTCACCACCACCACGTCACCCTTCAGCAATTTCCGTTCGCCGGTGGCCAACTCCAGTTCCGCAAACCAAACATACACGCCCACGTCCACTTTTTTGCCCCGGAAAGAACCATCCCAGCCCGTCCCCACGTCATTTGGCCGTAGGCTGAAGCCCTCGAACACCGACTCTCCCCAACGGGTGAACACCCGGAGCGAAACGACATTTTTCACGACTGCCTCATCCGCAAAGACCACCAGCACATCGTTGATGCCGTCGTTGTTGGGTGAAAAGGCGTTTGGGACAAACACCTCGCCTGGTACGCTTGCCGAAACCGACACGGCAATGGAAGCGCTGGCGGTGCAGCCATCCACGCTTGTCACCGTCACAGTAAATATTGCATCTCCTGTTGGCGAAGCGGTTGGGTTCAAACAGTCGGTACAGCTCAGTCCAGCGGCAGGCGACCAGCCGATGGATGCAACTTGGTCTTGCGGAATACTCAGCACGGGATTGAGTTGGAGCAAGCCACCCGCCTCTATGGAAGCAACAGCGGGAAGTGTCACCACCAAAGAGGATGCGCTCGGCAAGCTGATGGAAAAGTTCGCTTCACACCCAAAAGCGTCAAAGACAACCACTTCATATTCACCAGCTACCAAGTTTTCAAAGTTGCCAGTAGTGTTTGGATTCGTCCCACCTTCTATCGAATAGAAGAACAGGCCAGCCACTCCCGAAAATGAAATACTGCCCAAGGGGTTCGCACAAGTCGGCACCACGATTTCCGGTGTCGGAAACACAGGCGTCACAACCGTCACCACGGTGAAATCTGTGGCGGTGCAACCATTGTCGGGGTTGGTCACGGTCAGCGTATAAGTGCCGGGAGAATCCACTGCTGGCGTCGCTGCTAATTGCCCAGCCACAAAGTTCCCCGTCGCCGAAGACCATGCAAAACTTGCATTGGCCACATTGCTGCTGCCCTGCAAAGTCACGGTGTCTTGATTGCAGCCGAGGCTGAACGACGGCCCAGCCTCTACCGTGGGCGGCACGATGTCCAGCACCACCGTCACTTGCGCCGTGGCCGTGCAGCCGTTGGTCACATTGGCCACGGTCAATGTATAAGTGCCGGGCAAATTGGCGGTAGTCGTAATGGCAGTCGGACTACCCACAATGCCAGGCCCCGTCCACAAATAGCCAATGCCCGCCCCGGTGCTGCTTCCCGTGCCATCCAGCGTTGTTTGCTGCGCAATGCAGGTCAGGTTCTGGGGCGCAGCCGCAATGGCCGTCGGCGGCGTGGCCGTCTGCAACACGGTAGTGCTCACCATTGCCATGCAACCGTTGGTTTGGTTCGTCACCGTTAGTGTGTAAGTGCCGGGCGCATTTACCACAGGCGACAGCGTGGTGCCACCGCTCAAGATGCCCGGCCCCGACCACAAGTAAGCGAAACCCGCCCCAGTGCTGCTTCCCGTGCCACTCAGGGTTACTTGCTGCGCAATGCAGTCCAAGCTCTGTGGTGCAGCCGCAATGGCTGTGGGCGGGGTAGTGTCGCTGCCCACGTTCACCGTGGCCGTGGCAGTACAGAGGTTCGTGGCATTCGTCACCGTCAGGGTATAAGTGCCAGCCATGTTCACCACTGGCGAAAGCGTCGTCGCCCCGCTCACGATGCCGGGGCCGAGCCAGAGATATACAATGCCCAAGCCCGCACTGCTTCCCGCACCACTCAGGGTTACTTGCTGCGCAATGCAGGTCAGGTTTTGCGGAGCAGCCGCAATGGCCGTCGGCGGCGTGGCCGTCTGCAAAACGTTGGCGGTAGCCGTTGCCGTGCAGTTGTTCGTCAGGTTGGTGACGGTGAGGGTGTAAAGGCCAGGCAGGTTTACCGTTGGTGCCAGCGAAGTGCCGCCGCTCACGATGCCGGGCCCAGTCCATAAATATGCGAAGTTTGTCCCAGTGCTGCTGTCCGTCCCACTCAATAGCACTTGCTGCAAAATGCAGTTAAGGCTTTGTGGCGCTGCCGCAATGGCCAAGGGCGGCGTGCTGTCCCCAACCACGGTCACTTGCGCCACGGTGACGCAATTGGTAGTGGTGTTGGTGACGGTGAAAGCATAAACGCCGGGGGCATTCACCACGGGCATGAGGGTGGTGGCACCGCTCACGATGCCCGGCCCAGTCCACTGGTAAGCGAAGTCCGCTCCGGTGCTGCTGGCCAAACCGTCGAGGGTGACGGTGGCCACGTTGCAGCCCAGGCTTTGCGGAGCCGCCACGATGGCGTCCGGTTGTTGGCTTTGGTCAATGACCTGCACACTGGCCAGCGTCTGGCAGTTGTTGGTCGCATCGCTGACGGTGAGGAGATAGGTGCCTGCTGCCGTCACGGTGGGCGTCAAGGTCATTGCGCCAGCGGAAATACTCCCGTCAGTGGTCGTCCAAAGATAACTGATGCCCGTTCCCGTGCTTGACCCCGTGCCGTTCAGCATGACGGACAATACCGTGCAGGTAAGCGATTGCGGAGCACCCGCAACAGCAATGGGCGCATTGGCGTCTTGCCCTATCAGCACATCGTCCGAGTCGGAGCAGCCGTTGATGGTGTTGAGGACGGTGAGGGTATAGGTGCCGGGGGCGTTCACTTCCGGAGTCGTAGTACTATCGCCGTTGAGGATATTTCCGTTGGTGGTTGTCCAGAGGTAGGTAATATCGGGGCCGCTGCTGGAGCCTGAACCATTTAGTGTGAGGCTGGCTGTACCACAGAGTAAACTTTGCGGAAGCCCAGCATTGGCAGTGGGTAGGCTGGCCGATTGCATCACCTGCACGGTCTCGCTGGCGGTGCAGGAGGTCAGCGTATTGGTCACGGTCAGGGTGTAGCTGCCCGGTGAGCCGACCGTTGGCGTGAGGGTGGTCCCACCGGAAACGATGCCTGTTCCCGTGCCCGTGAACGTCCAATTGTAGGTAAATTCCGGCCCAGTGGAAGCCGTGGCGGACAGTTGGATTGCGGGTTGAGAGCAATCCAGGTTGCCCGGCGTGGCTATGTCCACATCGGGCAAGTTGCCGAAGGCGGCCACTGTCACGTTGTCCGTTGCCGTGCAGCCGTTGGAGGCATTGGTGACGGTTAGGGTGTAGGTGCCAGCGGCGGTGATGGTGGGCGTGAGGATGGTTGCGCCGTTCGACCACAAGTAGCTGAACGCTGGCCCTTGGCTGCTGCCGCTTCCATCGAGCATACCAGACTGGGCGCTGCAATCAAGCACAGGTGCTGCACCAGCATCCGCAACGGGCGCTACGGTATTCTCAACCACGACCACGCTGGCATTTGCTACGCAATTGTTGGTTAGGTCGGAAAGTGTGAGGACGTAGGTGCCGGGCTGGTTCACGATGGGCGTGTAGGTGTCCTGCCCACTTACGAGGCCAGGCCCCGTCCAGATCAGGGCAATGTTAGCGCCAGCAGAAGAGCCGGAGGCATCGAGCATGAGTTCGTCGGTGTTACAGTCCAATTGGCCCGGTGGGTCAATCTGCACGATAGGGGCGTTGGCGTCCTGCCCAACTTGTATGGAGTCGAGGGCGGTGCAGTTGTTCGTCGTGTTTTCCACTAAAATAAAATACGTGCCGGTGCCATCCACTTCGGGTGTCAGGGTAGTGTCGCCACTGACGATGTTGCCGCCGTTGGTCGTCCAGAGATAGGTGATGTTGGGGCCGGTGCTGCTGCCGTTTCCATTGAGGTTGATGGCCGTGCCATCGCAGTCGAGCGTGGCATTTGGGCCTGCTTGCGCAATGGGCGGGGTGGTATTGGCGGCCACGGTAGCCGAGGCTGAGGCGGTGCAGCCGTTGGTGTTGTTGGTGATGGTGATGGTGTAGGTTCCTGCGCTACCCACCCAGGGCATCAGCGTGGTGCTGCCGGAGAGGAACGTGCCATTTTGCGAAGCCCAAACCAACCCGAAGCCCATGCCGCTGGTGGATTGCGAAGCGTCCAGCATCACGGAGTCGGTGTCGCAGAGGAACGTAGGTATCGGTGTGGCTATGCCAACGGTTGGCTGCGCAAAATCCGCCGTCACGCTCACGGAGGCAATGGCGGTGCAGCCGAGGGCATTGGTGACAGTGAGAAAATAAGTCCCGCCCTCATCCACCGTTGCGGTGGAGCCATTGGTGGGGCTGGTGAAATTCCCGTTGGTGGTTGTCCAAGTGTAGGTAATCCCAGTACCGGTGCTGCTTCCGGTACTGTTCAGGGTGAGCGTTGGCGTGTCGCAGTCGAGCGAGCCGGGTGCATTGGCGTTGGCTACGGCGGTGGGCGCTGAACCGTCCTGAATGACGTTGGCCGTGGCCGTGGCGGTACAGCCGTTTACGTTGTTGGTGACGGTCAGGGTGTACTGGCCGGGGATATTCACGATGCAATTATTCAGCAAATCATCGCCGGAAACGATGCCGGGGCCAACCCATTGGTACGAAAATTCGGAGCCAATTGAGCTGTTGTTTCCGCTCAAGGTCACTTCCGTATTGGCACAAGAAAGTGGGACGGGGGCGGCGGCTGCAGCATTGGGCAGTGTGGTGTTCTGGAGGACGGTGGCGGTGGCCGTGGCCGTGCAACCGCTGATGCTGTTGGTGACGGTGAGGGTGTATTGCCCGGACTGGTTCACAGTGGGCATAAGGGTTCCCTGTCCTGAAATCACCGCAAACGATGGCTCCCAGGCGTAGCTGATGGTGCCGCCAGTGGAGGTGCCAGTGCCGTCCAACGAGACGGTTGGGTTGGCACAGGTGATTGGGTTGTTGGCAGTGGCGGTGGCGGTCACGATGTTGGGGTCGTCTTGTACCATGACGCTTTGGGAGACTTGGCAGTTGGTGGCCCCCGATGTGAAGTAAACCGTGAGGGTGTAGTTGCCCACTTGGTTGACGGTGGCAATTGGAGTGGTGGCACCGCCGATGACCCCGGGGCCCGTCCAGAGATAGGTGATGCCGGGGCCGGAGGAGGAGGCGCTTCCGTTCAGTTGTATGCCGGATTGGACGGCGTTGCAGGGCAAAATGGCGGTGGTCGGCACCACGGCTTGGATGTTTGCCACGCCCACGTTCACTTCATCGGTGACGGTGCAGGCGGCGGCGAAGAAGACGTCGTCGAGGGCGTAGTCGTCGCCAAGGAAGCCATTGCCACCACTGATTTGGTCAACGATGCAAAGCTGCGCCGTGGTGGCCGAGCCGGAGTACCAAGAAGCAGAGAATTGTTGCCAGTTGCAGGTGCCAGTCCCGACAGGGTAGGGGTCGCCGACCCCAACGCCGTTCACTGAAAACTGCAAAGTGGGCGGAAAGAGCGGGGAGGCCATCGCCCATGCGCTCATTACGTACCAAGTGTTTGGTGACACATTGATGGTCTGGCACCAGACCTGTGAGCCTGTGACGGCGTTGCCATTGATGAGCATCATGTTGCCCGTGCCGTTGCCGTAGGTGTGGTCGTCGCAGGGCGGGAAAGTGGACAGCACGAGCGCCGGGGAAGTGGTCATCACGTAGGTGCCGGGCGTGATGGGCAACGGATTGTAGGTATATACGCTCGTGAAGCCGGTATTGCCCGCCTCGAAACCGGGGTTGTTGACAAGGTTGGTGGCCGAGGGGTCCACGGCCTGTGCACTCAGGGTATAGGTCATGGGGCCTGTAACCGTTGCGAAAGGGTTGAGGACGTTGGGGTTGTTGAGCCCCGTGGGCGGCGACCAGACGAAGCCAAGGAATGGCCCCGATATGCTTCCGTTGAGGTAGGCCGAGTTGCCAGGGTCGCACACCAAGACATCTGGGCCTGCGCTGACGGTGATGGGGCATTGGGCAAGGAGCAAGTTTTTTGTGAAAAACAGGCTGAAAAACAACAGGAAAACAAGTTTGCGGTTACTCATGAAGCTGAAAATTGGGTTTTGCGTTTCAGCGACAAGGTACGGACATGCGGTATAATTCGGGTTGAAAAATTGTCGTGTTGAAGGTTTGTTACGCTAAGTTGGTTGTGAGAGGGGGCGGATTAAAATTTATGCTTTCAGTGGGTTGGATAAGCTGCACTCCCAAAGAATGACTACCAATCTTTCAGGCGCTCAAAATGGCAAAAAGCGGATTGTCAAGGAATTAGGATGGCGTTATTCCGAACCTCATTTTAATAGCAGGCATTGCTATCAAAAAAAAATAACCCCTCCTGAATTTTTTTAATTCTGGAAACCCCATTTTCAATAAAACGATTCGCTGCAACGTTTTTTCCCACATTCTACACAAACAACAAACAGCACAAACCATGTTTGCAGTAAAAATCACCTTCACCGCCGCCCTTCTTTGCTTCGCAATTTTGCCCTCCAACACGCACACTGTTCCTGCCATTTTTGCGGAGACCAGCAAGGACGAAATGCTCGACCTCGTCAACCGCCTCCGTGCCAAGGGTTGCCACTGTGGGGGAAAGTACATGCCGCCAGTCAAACCCCTCGTTTGGAACGCCCGACTTGAAAAAGCTGCCCTCGCCCATGCCAACGACATGCTCCGCAACAATTTCTTTGCCCACAAGGGCAGCAACGGCAGCAATATTGGCGACCGGGCCAGCAAGGCGGGGTACAAGTGGTACGCCGTTGGGGAGAACATCGCTGAAGGTTATGGATCCTTCCAGGCCACCCTGCTTGCTTGGAAGGCCAGCCCCGGCCACTGTCGCAACATTATGCACGTTGGCCACAAAGAGATGGGCGTCGCTCACGTAAAGGATTTTTGGGTGCAGGATTTTGGCTCACCTATGAAATGATAGAAGGATTGAAGGATTGAAGGATGCTCTCCTCAAATCCTCGCATCCTCAAATCCTCAAGCCCTTCTTGTGCAATCCTCCTTTCGTCGTGCATCTGCAAAAAGTGGTTCGTTTTTCCAACCAAATTTGAGTGGCGCCTCGTTGTCCATTTTATAAGCAGATGCAAAATAACCTTTACACTACTCAAAGCCCGGAGGCCGTCCTTGTGGATGGCTGCCGCCAACAGCACCGCCTGGCGCAGGGATGCTTGTACCAGCGGTACTACGGTCGGTTGTTGGGCATCTGCATGAGGTACACCGGCAGCCGCCCCGAAGCGGAGGACGTGCTGAACCGGGCGTTCCTGAAAATTTTCCAAAGCATCGGCGAGTACTCGGAACAGGGCAGCTTGCACGGCTGGATGGCTACCATCACGCTGCGCACGGCGATTGATTACGTGCGGTCGCAGGTGAAAATGCGGCAGGCCTTCCGCCTCGGTGAGCCACCGGAAACGGCACACGACGACGGCATATTGGCGCAGTTGGAAGCCGAGGACATCTACCGGCTCATCCAGCAGTTGCCGCCCGACCAGCGGGTCGTTTTCTCGATGAACGTGGTGGAGGGCTACACCCACCGGGAGATTGCGGAGCTGTTAGGCATCAATGAGAACACGTCGAAGTGGCGGCTGGCGGAGGCGAAAAAGTGGCTGCGGGAGCACCTCACCCCCAGCCCCTCTCCTGCGAGGAGTGGGGGGAAGCGGCTGCTTCAACCAAAAGTATTTGAAAATACCCACGGCACCACACCCCCTCTCCTCGCAGGAGAGGGGGCCGGGGGGTGAGGTAAATCCTGTATAAAAATGATGAACGACAATAAAAATATAAAGCAAAAGCTCGCCGACCACGAGTTTGATTTCAACCCGGCGGCGTGGAAGAAAATGGAGCAAATCCTCGATGACAGGACTCCAAATAGAAGCTATTTTTTAACTAAAATTATCTTAGCTATGACAACTGTACTGTTCCTTCTGGCGCTCCTGCTCATGCAGCGGGAGACGCCCCCAGTCGTGCGGACTGCCAGTTCGCAAACCACACCACAGGCTTTTTCGCAAGAAAAAACCATAGACAATCAAGGCGTTGCGCAAGCAACAAAACCTACGAAACCAGATTTCCGAAGTCTTCAAAACTTCGGAAATCTTTCCCAAAAAAACCTTTCAGGTCTGACCACTGCCTCCCCCAATCCCCAATCACCAATCACCAGCTTTCAAGACAGCTCATTTTTTCAAAAACTATTCAACCAACTCTCGCTGCACAATGAACGCACCTCCCCCGAAAAGGTCTATCTCCAGTTCGACCGTACCTTCTTCGAGCCGGGCGAGGACATTTGGTTCAATGCCTACCTGCGGGACGCCAACAGCTTGAAGGCCAGCCCGAAAAGCGAAATCCTATATGTGGAATTGCTTGGCCCAAACGGTTCAGTTTTGAAAAAAATAAACTTGCTGGCCAAGGGCGGTACGGCGGCGGGCGACTTCAAGCTCGACGCCAAAGCACCCGGTGGCCTCTACAAAATCAGGGCCTACACCAACTGGATGCGGAACACGAACGAAGCCTTCGAGCGGAACCTGCAAGTGCAAGCCACCGTGCTGCCCCGGCTGCGCATGGAGCTTGATTTTATGAAAAAAGCCTACGGCCCCGGCGACGTGGTGGAGGCCAAGCTCGACCTGAACACGCTCGCCAATGCGCCGCTCTCCAACTACGATTTTACTGGAAAAGCCAGTCTTGAGGGGCAGCAGTTCATGGAGGTTTCGGGCAAAACAGATGGGCGTGGACACGCCAAGGTCAAGTTCGACTTGCCAAAAGGACTGGAAACCAACGACGGCCTGCTCAATGTGCTCATCCAATACAACGGCCAGACGGAGAGCATCAGCCGCAGCATCCCAATTGTTTTGAACAAAATTGACCTCCAGTTCATGCCGGAGGGCGGCGACATGGTGGCTGGGCTGCCCGCAACTGTTGCGTTCAAGGCACTGAACGAATGGGGCAAACCAGCAGACGTTAGCGGCAAAATCGTGAACTCGAAAGGGGTGGAGGTGGCCCGGTTCGAGAGCTACCACCAGGGCATGGGGGCGTTCAATTTTACCCCGGCCAGTGGGGAAACCTACCACGCCGTTTTGACAAAACCAGTACCACCGAACCCCAGTTCGGTGGTGGTTGAAACGCCGAATTGGGGTTCGGCGGTACGATTGCCGGATGCGTTCCCTCGTGGCTTTTCGATGAAGATAAACCCACTGCAAAAGGACGAACTGACCGTTGAAATCAACTCCACGGAGGACGAAGCGCTGCACGTGGCGCTGCAAAGCCGGGGCGAAATTCATTTCACCCAAACCTTGCCCGCACGGGCTGGCTCGCACTTCGTCCGCATCCCCGTGAAAAACCTGCCCATCGGCATTGCACAGGTCACGCTGTTTGACAGCCAAGAACTGCCACGGGCCGAGCGCCTCGTGTTCCTCAACCACGATAAACAACTGAAAATCAGCGTAAAAACGGACAAGGAAAAATACCTACCGAGGGAAAAAGTGACCATGACCGTGCAGGTGACGGACGAGCGGGGCATCGCCATGCCCGGCCAGTTTAGCCTCGCCGTGGCGGATGACAACCTGCTCACTTTTGCCGACGATAGGCAGGGCCATATCCTCAGCCACCTGCTGCTCGAAAGTGAGTTGAAAGGCAAGGTGGAGGAGCCGAATTTCTACTTTGAACCTAAAGAAAAACACCCTGAAAAAAACGAACTGCTGGCGCTGGACTACTTGATGCTGACGCAGGGCTGGAGGAGGTTGGCGTGGGAGGAGATTTTGGAGGGGCAGCATGTGGCGATGGCCTTTGAAAACGAGCGGGCCGTGACCCGTGGCCTCGTGACCGACAAGCTGGGCAATCCTGTGCCAAGGATATTGGTCGGAGTGAAAAAATCCAGCATGGTAGCCATGACGGACGAGATGGGACGCTTTGAATTGGACACACTTTTGCCACTGAACCAACCGTTGGGGGTCTTTTCATCGGTGTGGGACGGCAGTCAAATCATTGCGGATGGCACGAGCAAGGTGCTGCAAATTCGTTTGCCCTACGAAGTGAAAAACGCTGACAACAACCAAGTTCAAATGGCGCCGCTGGTGCTTTCAAAGCCGCTTCAAACAAGGCTGGAAGGGACATTGAAAGATGCCGAAAATGGTGAACCCATTATTTTCGCTACGGTGGCGATTTACAAAAACGGCGTACTGAAAACAGGCACGGAGACTGATTTTGACGGCTACTACTCCATCACCAACCTTGAACCCGGCACTTACGATGTGGAGTACAGCTACACCGGGTACACCCCAAGCCGGGTTACGGGCATGGAGGTTAGCAGTGGGAAGAGCAACAAATGGGATGAAAAACTAAGCGCTGGTGTGCAGTTGACGGAAGTGGTGGTCAAATACGAGCGGCCATTGGTTACGCAAGACAACACGACTATGGGCAGCACCGTACCGCTGGGCCGCCAAAAAGCAACCCCGTCAAGAAAGGAGTCGAAGGACAAACAAAGCGGGCCGAAAGTGACACCGTGGCAGCCACAACCAGCGGCACCTGTTCAAGGCAAAATGCTCAATTCTGAGCAAATAAAAGCACTGCCCACTCGTGACGTGAACGCATTGGCGTCATTCAGTGCAGGGGTGGCAACTGAGGATGAAGGTGCAGATTTGAACATCCGGGGCAGCCGCTCCAATAGTACCAACTACTATGTTGATGGTGTGCGGGTGACGGGCAATTTGCCGCCAAGGCAATCCATTGAGGAGCTTTCGGTCATCACTGGAGGCGTTGAAGCAAAGCATGGAACCAGCTTGGCAGAGGATATGCCAAGCGATGACAGGGGTTTTATTAGAATCGCCCCACCAGCCCCAAGTTTGAATGCACCATCTGCAAAACGCAAAATGGATGCCGCTGCCGACGTGAATCACATTCCCGTTCCACAAAATGCGGTGGCTACCCTCAACTTCCACGCCCCCCGCCAATTCTACGCCCCCAAGTACGACTCGGAATCCGCAATCCCCAATCCGCAATCCGCAATCCGAGATGATTTCCGCAAAACCGTCTTCTTCGCCCCCAAGCTGGAAGTCGGCAGGAACGGCAGGGCCACCGTCGAGTTCTACAACACCGACGCCATCAGCACCTTCCGGGCGACGGTGGAGGGCATTAGTTCCGGCGGGGGAATCGGGCGCAGCGAGCAGCGGTTTTTCACCCAAATGCCGTTCAGCATGGACGTGAAGGCCCCCGTCAACCTGCTCACGGGCGACAAACTGGCCTTCCCGCTGGCGCTAACGAACAACACCGACAAGGCCATCACGGGCAAACTTGAAATCAACATGCCCGCAGGTTTTTCTTTGGTAAAAAGCAATCCGAAAACCGTGACGCTAAAGCCAGGCGAAAGCACGACTATTTATCCAGAATACCTCGTCGGTCTGCCCGCAACTTCCGATACTACCAAATCAGGTTCCCCTTCAGGGGTCAGGGGTATGCAGGTCAGCTTTGAGGCAAACGGCCTCTCCGACGCCTTCACGCAAGACCTCAAAGTGCAGCCCCGTGGCTTCCCCGTTGACCTTGTTTTTGGGGGGAACGACCGGGACAAAACCTTCAACGTACCCGTGAAGGACGTGGTGGCGGGCAGCCTTTCGGCAACGTTCACGGTACACCCCAGCGTGCTCAGCGACCTGACGACGGGGATGGAGCGGATGATTCGGCAACCCAGCGGCTGCTTTGAGCAAACGAGCAGTTCCAACTATCCTAACTTATTGGTGGTCAACCTTTTGAAAACAACGAACACCGATGCGCAGGGACTGAAAACAACGGCCATGCAGCACCTCGAAGCTGGCTACAATCGCCTCAAAACCTATGAGGTAAATGGCGGCGGCTTCGACTGGTACGGTAAGCCGCCAGCGCACGAATCGCTCACGGCCTACGGCTTGATGCAGTTCGTGGACATGAAAGCCGTGTATCCGGTGGAGCAGGATTTGATTGACCGGACGGCAGCATGGCTGCTCACCCGCAAGGATGGGAAGGGCGGCTGGCAGGGCAGCAAACAGGGACTGCACAGTTGGCACCAGCAGTCGCCCGTGCGGGATGCGTACATCAACTGGGCGCTGACGGAGGCGGGCTATGGCAAACAGGTGGCCGCCGAATTGGCAAAAACGGTGACGGATGCCCGTGAGATGCAAGACCCGTATATCGTGGCCTTAGCGGCCAAGTCCTTGCTGAACCTCGGCGACCGACGGGCGGAGGAGTTCCTTTCCATGTTGGCCAAAAGTCAAGCTGCCGACGGGAGTTGGACGGGCAAGACAATAAGCATGACCCACTCCACGGGCAAAAACCTGACGGTGGAGACGACGGCCTTGGCCACACTTGCCTTTTTGGCGAATGCCGATGCCGCAGAGGGCGGCGCTTCGGGCGCAGAAATGGCCATCGTGAACAAGGCGGTGACTTACCTTGCTGGCGCAAAATCGCAGTACGGGTTCGGCTCTACGCAAGCGACGGTTTTGGCACTGAAAGCCCTTGTGGCGAATGCGAAAAACGTGAAAAAGAGCATTGGCGGGGAGGTGCAGCTATTCGTGAACGGCAAGTCGGTCGGCAAGCGACCTTTTTCCGCCGATGAGCGTAAACCATTGGTTTTCAATGGTTTGGAGCAATATTTTACCGAAGGGAAAAATGAAGTGAAAGTGAAGTTTGCCAACGGCGACCCGCTGCCCTACGACCTGTCGGTGAAGTATTCCACGACGCTGCCGTACAGCCACCCGGATTGCAAATTGGCGCTGAAAACGACACTTCGTGGAAGCACGTCCACCCAATCCGCATTTACTGACGTGAATCTTCGATTTCGCAATCCGCAATCCGCAATCGGCGAGACGCTGAGATTGACCACCACCATCACCAATACTGCCGCCGCCGCCGTGCCCAACCCAATCGCCATCGTGGGCATACCTGCTGGATTGAGCGTACAGCCGTGGCAGGTGAAGCAGATGCAGGAGCGGGGCTTGATGGATTTTTATGAAATCAAGGACAGTTACGTGGTGTTCTACTTCCGGGGCATGGGCGCTGGCGAAGTGAAAGACCTGCACCTTGACCTGAAAGCGGACGTGCCAGGTGAGTACGAGGCCCCTGCGTCAGCCGCTTGGCTCTACTACTCCAACGATGCGGTGGTTTGGAGCAAGCCGGAACGGGTGGTGATTGTGGAAAATTAGTGGAATTGGGGGAGTGGGGGAGTGGGAATTGATTCATCCTAAAAATATGGGGTTTATCGGTGTGGTTCATCGGTAAACCTCTTTTTTTATTGGGGTTTTCCGTGGAAAGCTGTGACAAGGAAAAAAACGATTCTCGGAACAGTTTTTGGAATTATCAGCGTACCTTGTATTGGCAAGGCCAATGTTCAAGCATGGAAAGGTCCCTTGGAGCAGTTTTAAAAATAAATGTTAGATGAAGAACCTGATTGAAATTTCCCGGATTATTTCGAAGAAAAAAATAAGAAAGATTGAAATTTTCGATACCGCCTCGGTAGAGAACAAGGCCAGCAAGTTCACTGAATTTTACGATGCCCTGATGGCCGACCGGTTCAAGAACGACCGTGATGCGGCTTCCCTGCTTTACAAGTGCAGCCCCACCGACGACAAGTACCGCCAATTGAAGTCCCGTTTTCGCAAGCGGCTGATGAACACGCTTTTCTTCATTGACCAAGCACAGCCCAGCGTGGCGGGATACGACCGGGCGCATTTTTCCTGCCACAAGGATTGGACATTAGTGAAAATCCTTTTGTCCAATGAGGCCCACGACACTGCCGAAGAACTTGCCCGGCAGGTGCTGCTGGTGGCGCTGCGGTTCAAGTTTTCGGACATCATACTCAATTGCAGCCGGGTATTGAGGCAGTTCGCAGCCGAGGCTGGCGATGCCAAATTGTTCAACGAATACGATGGGCATATCAAGGAGTTCACCAACACTTTTTTGGCAGAAATCCGGTCAGAGGAGCTTCACCAACGGGTGCTGATGATATACGTCAGTCCCGCCGAGGAATTGGCGGAAATGGGGGAGGAGTTGCAGGGCTACTGCGATGCGCTGGTCAGCCTTTCGGAAATGCACGACTCGCCCGTGGTTTTTTACAACATGTTCTTGGTGTGGACCTATCAGTACGAACTGCTGCGGGACTACGATAACATGTTGCTGATTTGTGCCCAGGCGGAGCAGTACATTGACCGAAACCCCAATTATTTGCAGGAGGACAAGTTGGCCACTTTTCAGCTCAAGAAAATGGCTGCCCACCTGCATTTGCAGGATTTCAAGAACGGCAAAATCACCGCAGAGCGCAGCTTGCAGATTTTTGAAGAGGGCAGCAATACTTGGTTCAATTTCATGGAATACTACCTGTTGACGGCCATGCACACCGAAAATTACATCCAAGGAGCGGCGGTGCTCATTCGGGCCAGAGCGCAGAGCAAGTTCAAGAAATTGGATATCGCATCAAGGGAAAAATGGCGCATTTACGAGGTCTATCTCAACTATTTCATTGAAAAACAGTCGGGGCAAATCGAGGTGTTGAAGGAGCAATTGACCTCCACTTTTCGCATCAACCGCTTTCTAAAGGATGACCTTGGCCTGCCAAAGGAGCTGAGGGTGCTTACCGTTCACCTTCTGATAGGAAAGGTTCTGCTCCTGTTGGACCGGAAATCGCTGACAGAGGCTGCCGAGGCCATTGACAGTTTGCGGGGCCACGGAAAGTTCTTGGTGGAAATGGAAAGCTACCGGATGACTCAGTTCATCAAATTGGTGGTTCAGGTTCTGAAGGCCAATTTCAAGCTGCACGAAATCGTCAACACCGAAAAGCCTTATGAAAACTTGGTGAGCCGGCCTTTTTCGTACCGTGGAAAGCTGACCGAGCTGGAGGTAGTTCCCTTTGATAAGCTTTGGAACCATTTGTTGTCAAAACTTTGATTCCCAAATGGCTTAGGAACGTGTGAAAGATAAGTTGTTGCTTTCGGCGAGTGTATTTTTTCGGCTGGCAAGGCACTAAAACAGGCGCATAACTTGTCCCGGCCTAAGTCGGGAGTGGTGCTACGCAACTGTTTTGGTAACCCTGTCTGCCGACAGGCAGGGAAGCCAGCGGGAAAAAGAAGCCGCCCAAAGTGACAAGTTATTTTTCACACGTTCCTTAAAACAGAAAGCCCCCGAACTGTCAGCAGTCGGGGGCTTTTTGATTAGAAGTGGCGTCCTGTTTGGCAGTATTGCCTATCCCTTCAAATTATTGAATGCCGTGCATCCATTTTTTCAAAATGGGCGAGAGCAAGAAAAGCAGAACGGCAGCCCCAAGGGTGACGTACACGCCCCAAACCATATAGACATCGGCAAATGCCTTGAGGGAGGCAGCGGCATCGCTGCCCTCACCGGGCGAGGCAATCTGCTTGCCCAATTCACCTGCAATCTTGTGCGCAAAGGCGATGGACAAGAACCAAGCGCCCATGATGAAGCCCACCATTTTGGCGGGCGCCAGTTTTGTGACGACGGACAACCCGACAGGCGAAATACTCAGCTCACCAGTGGTGTGGAACAGGTACATACCCACCAAGAAAATAACGGGTATCACTGCCCCGGCATTTACGCCATCGGCGATGCTCCTTGCGCCCCAAACGATGATGAAGAAGCCCAAGGCAATCTGCAAAAGCCCGTAGAAGAACTTCATGGGGGTGCGTGGTTCCTTGCCCGTTTTGGCGAGCTTCAGCCATAGGCCGGCAAAGACCGGAGCAAAAAGCATGATAAACAGCGGGTTCAAGGACTGGAACTGGCCAGCGGTCACGCCGTGCTTGTTCACGAACCTTTCCGTCAGGATGGTCAATGAGCCGCCCGCCTGCTCGAACAGGGTCCAGAAAATCATGTGGAAAAAGAACAAGGCCAAGAACACCAACAGGCGCTGGCCGTCCTCCCGGTTGTTGTTGGTCAGTGCGTTGTACATGACGTAGCCAAGCACAGCAATGCCACCCAATACGAGGATAATGTCCGTAATTCGTTCGTAATCAATCAACAATGCAAAAAGTGGGACGGAAACCAAGGACGCCAGGATGATAATGGACTGGCGGGACATGCCCGCAAAAATGGCATCCTTGAGCGTGGTCGGGTTGGGCGGGTTGCCCTTGTCCTCGTACTTGACCATGTTGTTCCAGAAAACGACCAAACCAAGCACCATGCCCAAGCCAGCGGCAAGGAAGCCGAGCGACCAGTCCACTTTCTGGGCCAAGTAGGCACAAGTGAGCGGTGCCAAGAAGGCTCCGATGTTTATGCCCATGTAGAAGATGGTAAAAGCACCGTCCTTGCGGGAATCGTTTTTGTCATAAAAAGTGCCAAGAAAACTGGAAATGTTGGGCTTGAAGAACCCATTGCCGACGGCCAACAAACCAAGGCCGGTAAAAAACATGGTCTCGCTGCCCACGAATGCGGCGTTGGCGGCAAGGATGAATTGCGCAGCAGCCATGCAAACGCCGCCCAACAAAATCGTCCGGCGGAAACCGAGGATTTTGTCGGCGATCATGCCACCAATCACCGGTGCGGCATACAGGAGGGCGTTGAACGCCCCGTAAATACCATAGGCCCGTGCATCGGCCTCCCCTTGAATCATGTCCACGAAAAGTACCCCCGTCATGTAGAGTACCAAGAACGAGCGCATGCCGTAGAACGAAAAACGCTCCCAAAGCTCTGTAAAGAATAGGGTAAAAAGGGCTTTAGGATGGGTTTTTCGTTGCGAGAGCACCACCAGTGGCACCCAAATAAGCACAAATGCCCATCCCACAATTAGCGAAACAAGTCCAATATCCATACTTAGTTTTTTTTGTTGGCAGGCCCGCCACTGATACTTTCAGGGTAGCTATTTAGGAGGGATGCGGGAGGGGAAGGAAAATTTCATTTTCCCTCCCCTCCCGCACTTTGGGGGTGTTTTTTGGGAAAATTGAAATTTTCCCAAAAAACACCCCCACTAAATAGTTACCTTTTTGGCATCAAAAAGCCCGGTTGCCGGTGTTTTGTTTGATAAAAAATAAGCGAAACTTGAAAGGCTGTCCAATAGCCAAATCGCGGCTAAAAATAGCGGAATTTTGAAACGGTGTACTCTAAATGCGGAATTTTGTTCCGACCGGCTATTTATTTGGGAAAACTATCCGGCGAAGGCCCCATTTGTGGGCCTTCCACCTCCAGCGTCCAGCCCATGCTTTCTGCCATGAACTTCATGGATTCTAGCAGGGAATTGCGCTGGGATGCCGCCGATTTTATCAAGTCGCTTTCGAGGGCTTTTTTTCGAATAAACTCCTTGGCATTGGCGTTCAGCTTGTTGTAGTCCGCAGGGGAAAAGGAGTTGAACACGCCCTCTTGCAGGTCGTAATAGTCGAGGTCATGCTCAATGGACAGGATTTCGGCAGGTGGGATGCCGCTGAGGCGGATGGTTTTGGTCTCCGGCAAGGAGGTTATTTTCATTTTTTCCAGGTCGTAGCCGACGGACACCTTTGCCTTCACCCGAATGAGGGCTTTTTTCCTAAAAAAACTGAGGTCGTAGCCGTAGTAGTCCTGGTAGTCGTAAATCTCGGAGAAGTAGCCCTCAACCGTCACCAACTTGGCTACTTGCTTGATGCGTTCGAGTAGTACCACGCCGTTTTCCGTCACCTGTACCTCCATGCGCTTGAAGTACCAACGGGTGAGCAGGATGCCACCAGCGAAGGTGGCCAACAAAGCGAAGAGGAGAAGGGTGTTTTTGATTGGAGGGGAGGAGGAGGTTTGCGGCATAGCTGATAATTTTCACGAAGCAGGGAAAAAAACTGGTATCCCCTGAAAATCCGTTAAAAAAAAAGAACGACAAGCCTTTAGGGCGGAAAAGCGCCTTTTTATGGCCAAAGGAAGAATGTCAAAACAGCCTAATTGCCTTTCACCCCAGCATCAGCCTAAATGTTTTGAATGGAGATTCTTCTCTTTTCTTTTAGGGCTTTGAAATGTGAGGGCGTTAAACCTGTGGCCTTTTTAAATTGTGAGGATAAATGTGCAACGCTGCTGTAATGTAGCTTATGTGCAATTTCAGAAAGGGTGTCCTCTCCAAAAATAATCAACTCCTTTATTCGCTCAATTTTCAAAGCGATAATATATTGTTCTATGGTAGTTGCTTCAACTTCAGAAAAAAAGTTTGCTAAGTAAGAATAGCTGCTGTTTAATTGCTCGCTTAATAAAACAGAAAACTTAATATTTGGTTTATCTTCCGATTTGTAAACATAATCTACCATGACTTTTCTGATTTTCTCAATCAACAAGCCCTGCTTTTTTTCCAACAATTCCAATCCGGCTTTTTTGAATTTGCTGTTCAGTTCCTTTTTTTTGTCGTCACTAATATCTTCCTTCGTTTCAATTTCACCTAATTCTACTTTAACACACGGTATGTCAAGTTCTTCCAAAGTTTCTTTGACAAATAATTTGCAGCTTTCGCAAGCCATATTTTTTACGTAGATTTTCATAAGCTTGTTTTTTTGATAAGTTAAATCATTATCCATCCAAAAGGTGAAAAATGGTTGTGTTGTTCATCTAACTTGCAAAGGTACTGTATTTACAGATAGTTTGTTACACAAAAGCTGGGATTGCCAGCTCGCCACAGCGCCTCCTATACTTGGCGCAAATAGGTTTAGTGCAAATCAAAAATTATGCAACGCTGCCCCCTCCTCGCCGCCCCGAGAAATCGGGGCAGGCTCTTCGGCGGCTCGTCGGGGGTAAAGGGACCTTTGGGGCGTTCCGCCCCAAATCCCTGTTTACACAAAACCTATTAGTGCGAAGTATAATACCTACGAAGTACGCAAAACCTTCTCCATCTTCCTGCCCTTCGCCAACTCGTCCACCAACTTGTCCAAATACCTGACCTGCTGCGTCAAAGCATCCTCGATTTCCTCCACCCGACACCCACAGATTACGCCAGTGATGAGGTGCGCATTAGGGTTTATCGAAGCATGTTGGAAGAATATTTCAAAAGTTGCCTGTTCATTTATTAGTTCCTGCAGCTTCTTGTCGTCGAAGCTGGTCAACCATGCTATGACTTGGTGCAATTCCGCTTTTGTTCTGCCCTTCTTCTCTACTTTTGCGAGATACAAAGGATAGACCGATGCGAAGGTCATTTTTGCGATGCGTTGATTGTGTGTGTTGGTAATGTTCAAAACTTGTCTTTTATATTTTAGCCAACGTATTCTATTTTTGAATAAGTTTAACGCTTTATTTGATTAATTCTAATTCGGTTCTTCGCTCACGTATTTCGATTTGTTCAAATCCGCCAACCAGTTTTGGTTTTATGATTTTGTTATTCATAATCCACTTTTCATACTTTCCTTTAGGTTGAGAAAATATAATCGTCCAATCGTCTAAATTTTGATTGATTACAAATTTACTGCTGGTAGTTGCTTGTGAAAAACTTACTGTAATTTCATTATTTCCGATGCTTACATTTTCAATCTTCCCTTCTGTTAATGCTGAAGGAAGTAGCGGAGAAATTGTAATTTCTTTATTATAGGCCATAGGTTTTATCCCGAAAAATTGTTCTATAATCGGTTCTCCATAGGCATAAATATTCCATGCCTGCGTCATCATTCCATAATCCGGCGAAACTTCGTACATGGACCCTGGCAGGGCATAGCTAAAAGTATTGGAAACTTTTTTTAATAATTTGTAGGCTTCATCGGGTCTTCCGTAATTATTTTCTGATACAATTTGTACACCTGTTGGCAAGGTCATTACTGTTCCTGTATAGGTAAATTCATCTTTGTTAGTGGTAGCAGCATAAGAATTTTCGTCCTTGTCAGCATTTTCATTTCTATCAATGCCTGTAACAAACATCCCATAAGGATTTGTGAATTTTTGAGCAGTATTTAAAGCTTTAATGGCTTTTTCTTTTTCAGCAACTCCTGTTTCCATCGGAGAGTTTACGACCCAGTTATGATAAATGACAAAACTCTTTTTTTTAGTTGAAGTATCATTTTCAATTTTTAATTTGGTTTCTTTTAATTCAGCAACAGCCCAGTTATTTTTTAATTTAAGCGCTCGTTCTATGGCTTCGTCCGCTAATTTTAGGGCTTGTTCTTTTGTACTCAAAAAATCTGCATAAGATTGAAATTCCTCATCCCAAAAAATGGTATTAATTTTTTCTTTTAAAATCGCCGCTTTATTTTCATACTCCTTTGATAACGCTGCCTTCCCCAATAATTTAGCCATGTTTGCCGCATCTGAAAATGCTCTTTGGGAATATGCCGCCACATCAATCATTTCAGAATTAAGCCCCTGAATTTCCATCATTCCATGTCCATCCGCAATTAGATTCCCATCCAAATCATTTTCTTTTAAGAGCCAATCCAAACCCTTTTCTATCGTAGGGAAATACTTTTGTAGAAATTCCAAATCGCCGGTCCAACAAAATATATCCCATATCAGAGATACAAATTGCGGCGTTTCGCTTATAAGCCCTAAATTATAAACTGCGCCATTAGTAGAAACTTCATGAATAATTCTACCATTTCCATTAGTTCTTTCAGAAGTATTATGAATCAACTCAATGGTGCTATAAACTAAATCTTTACGTCCCGTAGTAATCAAACCTCTTAGTGTGTAAACCATGTCGCCGCCAAACCACCAGGGATAATCGGGTAAACCAGCAACAACGCCTTTGCCCATTCCATCTACATCAAGTGCCAACCAATCACAATTATATTTCAACCACCTAAAAGTGGTTTCTAGTTCTTTGTCATCAAGCGTCAGTTTTGATTTGTCATTAAGCATTAATACCCTTTCCTTCTTTTTTGAAATTAAATCAAATGCGTTTTTACTAACTTGGTTGTACGAATTTGCAGCTTCCTCTTTACTTTTCGCAGAACCTGCAACGATAAAAGGCAAACTAAAAACTGTATTTGGTTTTATTTTTAAAGCATATCTGGTGTGGGTGATTGAAGTATTTGGCTTATTACTTTTTGGCTTTAATTTATTGAAAGACTTGCCCGCAAAGGGACTACCATACACTACATACCAAGGATTTATAGCATCTTTTGCAATCCAATAATTATTTTTTTTATCGTACTCCACCTTGTCTTTTCCGTCAATCATTCCTGTGCGTTCACCCAACCAAACAGGCATTAGGTTTGAAATTACCTTTACGTCAAACTCTATTTTAATCGTTTTATTGCTATTGTTTTTCATTAAAAATTCTACATAAACTGCACCCATTTGGTCAGGAACATACTGAAATCTTTCTATGGAAACCTTATCAGAAAAAGCATTGTAGATATGTTTATTTCCAAAAGGAAAATTCACAAAAGTATCCGTCTTGTTTAATTCGTAATTTTTGTTATCTACTGAAATACTTGCATCAAAACCGTCTAATAGTTTTATCGGATGTTGCCATATTCCGCCCATTTCGCCTTTTACATGCCAACCTAAATCTGGAAAAGTGCCATCCTGATGGCCTACCATGTATAATTTATCACCCGCCGTATTATATGGCGTATTTAATTTTTGTTTTTCGCCCACAATGCTCTCTGTATTTTCAAAGACTGGTGCAATTGATTTATTTTGAGCATTAGGTTTTGAAAAGAAGCTAAAAAGAAAAACTAAAATCAGTAAAATTTTTGGGCTAAGCATAGGTAATTTTTATTATAAATTAATAAGGCAGTTGTAGGCTCACACTGGCAAGTTTTGGGCATGGGGTTTGGGGCGGCGCTGCCGCCCCACGAAACCCTTTCCTCCCAGCTGCGGCACCGAAGGCGCCGCAGCTGGGAGAGAGGCGCTTTTGGGGGCGTTCCGCCCCCAAGCCCCCTATGCACAAAACTTGACGGCGTGCGGTATAGACTCTATAGTAAATATCCTCTAATCATGAGTACATCAAACTTGTTCATTTTAAGAGTCTCCAAGTCCGTGGTGAATGATGTTAATGTGTGCGAGAGTAAACAGGTTTTACTTTGAGTATTTTAAAACCGTGCCGCCTGTCAGCAGTTGTTGGGTAGAAGTAAGGGTTAGTTTTTTGGAGGCAATCCCTTGTCCGAAAAGTGGTCGCCCACTACCCAAAATAACAGGTGCTATGCCAATACGGTACTCGTCGTATAAATCTTCGTTGATAAAAGTTTCAGAAAGATTTGCACTGCCAAAAACATACAAATCTTTACCACTTTCTGCTTTAAGTTTCTTGATTACCTCAGAAGCATGGTCCTTAATTAAAGTAGTGTTTTTCCAATCTACCGTTTCCAATGTTTTGGAAAATACAATTTTGGGGATATTGTTCATCAAGTCTGCAATTATCCCTTCTGCTTTGGTCCAATGTGCTGCCATGCCTTCATAGGTCACACGACCAAATACAAGATAGTCCGCAGATTGTAACTGCTCAATACTAAGTTGTTCGAGTTCCTGTCCCCAAACAACACTATGAAAAGGTAAATCCCAATTATGATTTCCCTCGAAATAACCGTCTATGGTTATTATATTCCACATAATCAATTTTCTCATTTTCACACGTTCTTTCACCGTCGTTAAATCTGTAGCATAAAATTTTCTCTGTTTAATTTGCTCCCTTCATAAACAAGCGTTGCTGCCACAGCTTTGTATAACGTTTGTTTGAGGGTACTGAAATCATTGGGTTTGGTAATGTAAACATTTGCTCCATTGAGGAATGTTTCTTCCTTATCCTTTTCATTATTAGAAGTTGAATAAATGGCTATGTAAATAGCTTTTAGCCGTTCATTGCCCCTGATTTCTTTCAAACATTCAATTCCATTTTTGCGTGGCATGTTGAGGTCAAGGAAAAGAAAATGAGGTATAGGGTTATCCTTATTATTGAGCCATTCCATCAGTTGTACTCCGTCATTTACGGTTTGAACAACGGTTTTTATTTTTATTTCTGAAAAGGCCTCTTTAAAAATAATCCTATCGCCTTCATCATCGTCTGCAAGTAGAATGAGAAATGGTTTGTTTGTCATTTTGAATTAATTTTGTTGTGTAGTTGGAATATAAATATCGAAAGTCGTTCCCTTATTTAGCTCGCTTTTTGCGGTAACGATACCATTGTGGTTGTCAACTATTCTTTTTACGATAGCCAGACCGATGCCTGTGCCTGCGTATTGTTCTTTGCCGTGGAGCTTTTGAAAAACTTCAAATATTTTGGTGCTGTATTCTTTTTCAAAACCGATGCCATTGTCGGTGATGCTGATTTGGCAGTAATCTTTTTGAGTTGGAAGGGTTACCTTATTTTTTTTACTGTATTTTATATTTCGGCTCTCTATCGTTATATGAGGCCGCATATTTGGATTTGAAAACTTAAGCGCATTGCTAATGAGATTTTGCATGAGCTGTCGAAACTGGAAGGGAATAATATAGACTTCGCAGATTTCTTTTACTTCTATTATAGCCTTTTTTTCAGCAATTGCTTCTTTAAATTCTTTTTTTATTTCTTCAACAATTATGTTGAGGTCAGTATTTTCAAATTTTCGGTCGGCAGCACTTAATCGGGAGAAGGCAAGTAAATCCTGAATGAGTTGCCGCATTCTTTCCGCCGACTGCTGCATAAGACGGAAATAATTTTTCCCATTCTCCGATAAGGCTTGATTTTCTTTTTCGAGGATTAGGCTTGCAAAAGTTTGTATTTTTCGAAGCGGCTCTTGCAAATCGTGACTGGAAACATACGTGAATGCTTCAAGCTCCTTGTTCATATTCAGAAGCTCCGTGTTTTTACCTTCAAGCAAAGCATTTGCTTCTTTTAATTCTCGGGTTCTTTCGTCAACAGCTTTTTCCAGCCTTATTTTTTCTGCCTTTCGTTCGCTTATTTCTTTATTGAGCATTTCTTTTTCCCTCAGTTCTTTTTCTAGTATGAGGTGTTTTACTTCTGTAATGTCTGCTATTACGAGTAGGATTAATTGTTCACGATGTGTTTTCTGAATAACACGGCTGGCATTGAGGGACATTATTTTTTCGCCTAAGTTCAGGAAAGTGTGTTTAACTTCGTAATTAGGCGTTGTTGCATGAATCGGCCA
>DIUC01000056.1:0-143350 GCA_002435785.1 Saprospiraceae bacterium UBA6168
TGGCCGATTCATGCAACAACGCCTCGTGTAATTACAAGCTTGTCAGTGAAGACTGGCTTGCCTTCTCTAAAAATCTTAACTGTATAATAACCTGAATGCAAGCTCGACAAATCAAGCAATGAAGGTTCATTTGCAAAACAAGTTTGAGAAAATGAACTTACAAGTTTGCCCGTGACGTCAAAGATTTGGACGAAGGCCTCAAAGTCTTCGGCAGCATTGGTTTCCAGTAAAGCCCAAGAATTGGCAGGATTTGGAAATAGCCTTGCTGCATACCCTGCTTCGCTAATTTCGGGCGTCTTAATGGGCTGCGCCCCGGCCCGCTGCCCCACCCCTTCCCTTTGAAAAACGCCCCCGCTCGTTGATAGCTTTGCTATCATACGGGTTTTGGTGACGGCCTCTAGGCCGAAGTGCGTAGGCCAAGTAGGCATTTGCTGGATGGTGCTATTTGTATTCATGTTATTTCATTTGATTTGATGATGAGCTTTCCCCCTAATTCAATCCGCTGGATTTAAATTGTACCATCCGGTACGCCACCCCGCCAGTACCGGGCCAAACAAGTTCCGCCCGTGAGCAAACATACCCCCGAAAAGTGTGGCACACAAGCGGCGACCGTAAATTTATCCTTGAATTGTCGGCAGTTAGCATTTGCACTGGGTATCTTGTTCCGAAGATTTGGCGCGACAACTCTTGGAAATACCCCGATGTTTCCAAGATTTGTCGCGATCTTTCCAAGATTTGTCGCGACAATTCCAAGAATTGTCGCGACAATTCTAAGATTCGTCGCGACAATTCTTGGAAACACCCCGACGTTTCCAAGTTTTGTCGCGATGTTCCCAAGAAAAGTGCCTACGCCGCAAGTAACCCTTCAAATCCCTTCCATTCATTTTGTTAAGCCTCGCCTGCATTGCAATAGAAAAAAATAAATAAAGTGTAAAAAAACTTTATACAATTGCAAAAATCGTCGTAAACTTGTGCGCTGACATTTTTTTTTCACCAAACCAATTTCCCAAATGGAAGAATATTTCTATCCGCCACCTGACAGTCAATTCCCTGCTTGGTTGGCCAATTACACACCCAAGGCTATTGCGCTGGCCGCCATCATTGGCTTAACGCCCGATGAGGTGGCAAAACTGATTGTAATCAACAATGCGTTGAGCTTTACGGCTGGCCGCATCAATGCTTACGACAATGCCCTTTCGGAGTTCATTCGCACCCGCCAAATCATCTTGAACGGCGACCTGACAAACCAAATGCTGGAAGCCGTGGAATTCGAAGACCAACCCGCCGTGGTAGTGCCCCCTACCGCAGCCCCGGCCAATATCAAGGCTTTTATACAGAACCTGGTGGTGCGCACCCGTGCCTGTCCCACGCTGAACGAAATGAAAAAAAAGGAAATGGGCGTACTGCCAAAGCCAAAGTCGGTGCCCACGCTTCAAGCCGTGCTCAAAGGCGAGCTGGTGCTTGGGCAGCCCGTGCTGGAGTGCAAGCTCTATGGCTATTCCGTTTTTGAGATTTGGCGCAAGGTGACCGGCACCGGCGATTTTGTTTACTTGGACTTCCGGGTCGGCAATACCTATACCGACAACACACCGCTACCGCCGGGCCTCACTGCCGTGCAGTACGATTACAAGATTCGCCTCCTTGGCGACGATAATGTGCCCGTCACCGATTATTCCAACGTGGTGACGCTGACCAAGACGGCGTAAGGGGTACGGAGATACCGAAGATTTGCGCAAGCAATTGTAAAATGGGTTGTTGGGTTGTTGGGGTTTTATCTCCAATAACTCAACGACCCATTGTTGTTTTATCAATGGTCATTAAACCCATCCGGGGATGCTGATGGGCTATTCAAATTTAATCCCTCCTGGATTTTATGATAAAGCCCATTGATAGGTGGTTATTTGATTCGCCAAATTCCAGGAAGCATTTACCTTGGCACTTTAATAACCGAATCAGCATGAAACAAACCTTTTACCTCCTCCTCCTGCTCGCTTTTACCGCCTGTAAAACCACCGACCTCGGCCGCTGGCAAGCACAAGCCGCCAATGTCACCATCATTCGGGACGACTTCGGCATCCCACATATTTACGGAAAAACAGACGCCGACGCTGTGTTCGGAATGCTCTATGCGCAGTGCGAGGACGATTTCAACCGGGTGGAACGCAACTACATCTGGGCCATTGGCCGTCTGGCGGAGGTGGAGGGCGAAAAGGAACTGTACAGTGACCTCCGTGCCCACCTGTTCATGACCGAGGACGAGGCGAAAGCCAATTATGAAAAAAGCCCTGACTGGCTGAAAAAACTCTGCGACGCATTTGCCGACGGCGTCAATTTCTACCTGCACACGCACCCCGAAGTGAAGCCGAAACTGTTGACCCGCTTTGAGCCGTGGTTTCCGATTTACTTCAGCGAAGGCAGTATCGGTGGGGACATTGAATCTATTTCGACAGAGGGGATTGAGGCATTTTATGAAGACAAAGAAGGGATGGGGATGGGGAACACCAATTTGCGGATTGGGGAGTTCGGATTGCGGATTAACGACGAGCCACGAGGCTCCAATGGCTTTGCCCTGTCCGGCAAAATGACGGCCTCCGGCAATGCCATGCTGCTCATCAACCCACATACCTCGTTTTACTTCCGACCAGAGGTGCATGTGGTGAGCGAGGAGGGGCTGAACGTATATGGGGCCGTCACTTGGGGGCAATTTTTTGTCTATCAAGGGTTTAACGAAAAAACGGGCTGGATGCACACCTCTTCTTACACCGACGTGATGGACGAGTTCGTGGAGACCGTCACCGAAGAGAACGGCCAGTTCTTTTATAAATATGGCACTGAAAAACGCCCCGTCATTGCGAAGCAGGTCAGCTTAAAATATAAAGACGGCAATGGAATAAAGGAACGGAAATTCCCCATTTACCGCACCCACCACGGCCCCATTACCCACATGATTGGCGACCGCTGGGTTTCCACCGCCATGATGTGGGACCCCGTGAAGGCGCTCACGCAATCGTTTACCCGCACGAAACTGAGCAACCATGCGGAGTTCCGCAAGATGATGGACATCCGAACGAACTCCTCGAACAGCACCGTCTTCGCCGATGCGGAAGGGAACATCGCCTTCTACCACGGCAATTTTGTCCCGAAAAGGGATACCATATTCGACTTCTCGAAGCCCGTGAACGGCAGCAACCCCGCCACCGACTGGCAGGGCCTGCATGCTGTGGATGAGTGCATCGTCGTCGTAAACCCACCAAATGGCTGGCTGCAAAACTGCAATTCCACGCCCTTCACCTGTGCTGGGGAAAACAGCCCCAAGCCAGAAAATTACCCTGTTTACATGCAGCTTCCTGCCGAAAATTTCAGGGGAGTCCATGCCCAGCGTTTGTTGTACATGAACAAGGACTTTACCCTTGATAAATTAATTGAAACAGCCTATGACCCATCGCTGCCAGGATTGGAATATTTGATTCCAGGTCTCATCAATGCTTATTATGAAACGGGGGTGTCGTCACCAGAAGAAGCATTTGCACTTGCCCCCGCTATTGAGGAACTTCGTTATTGGAATTTTCGAGTGAGCAAGGAATCCGTCGCCATGTCGCTGGCGCACTACTATGCCAACCTTTACGAACAGAAGGGCCATGCCCCGAAAGGATTGACCGACATGGAGCGTATCAAGTACTTTGGCACGGGTTCGCCCCCAACGGAGCGGCTGGCCATTTTCAAGGAAGCCGTGCAGCAGCTCACCGCCGATTTTGGGAAATGGGACGTGCCGTGGGGCGAAATCAACCGCTTCCAACGCATCAACGGCGACATCGAGCAACCTTTTGACGACAGCAAGCCGAGCTTGCCTTGTGGCCTCGCCTCCGCCAAATGGGGCGCCCTAGCCTCCTATGGCGCTCGCCAGTACAATGGCACGAAGCGCATCTACGGTACTTCCGGCAACAGCTTCGTGGCAGTGGTAGAGTTCGGCCCAAAACTGAAGGCCAAGAGCCTGCTGGCTGGCGGTCAGAGCGGGGACCCGAAGTCGCCACACTTCTACGACCAGGCGCAGCGATACGTGGACAGGCAGTTCAAGGACGTGGCGTTTTACCGGGAGGACGTGGAGAAAAGGGCGAAACGGAAGTACAAGCCGGGGGAGTAGGGGCAAGTTGCAGCCCCGGTCAAACAAAACCAATTTCCATGAACTACTTGATTGACATAACGAAAGGCTAATTTTTTGCTGAGTAGCACCTTGAGAACGACTTTGAGCATAAAATTTGCAGGGCAGGATTTACCACCGAGCTACTTTCCCGATAAATCCCCCCTTCCAATCCCTTTTCTGGAACTGATTCTTTCATTTCCATGCGCCGCAATTTTCTGAATGAATTGCAGGGCAGGGACAAATTATGCTCAAATGAAGTCTTTTAAGCTGATGTTGGTTGGCTGCCTATTGCTCGTTTTGCCTGTTCTTTCCTTCTCTCAAAAACACTGGGAGATAGGCGTTTCTCCCGGCCTGATGAATTATTATGGCGACTTGACGCCACCCTTGTTTACCATCAAAGAAGTCTTTGCTGGCGGACAGGTCAGCGTTCGCCGCTATTTTGACAGGGAACATGCCATTCGGGTGAACATCCTGCATGGCAAGCTCGCTGGCGACGACCATAATTTTGACAAGAACTACCAACGTGGCAACCGGTTTGAGGGGCGATTGACGGAATTTTCCGTAATGGGCGAGTATGACTTTAGTGGCCGCAAGCGTTTCTCGGCGAGGAGGGGTTACCAGCAAATGTCTTCCCTCTACCTGTTTGGGGGCGGTTCGGTTGCTTACTTTGACCCAACCGTCCACTATGGCAGCGCACAAAGCAAGGACCTGGACGTGGACTACATCAACTGGCACATAGGAATGCCCATCGGCGGCGGCGTGAGGATTGACGCAACCGAGCGGCTGGTATTTGGGCTGGAACTGAGCTATCGTTTTACCATTTCCGATTTTCTGGACGGCACCCAAGCTTCTGGAAATTCCTACAAAAACGATTCTTATACCTTTGGGGGCATCTCGGTGGGATACCGTTTCTTTGACAAAACCAAGGAAAAGGAGGCGGGAGAGAAAAAATAATCCATTTGGATGGCCTCAGGCCACAGATTTTTTTTTTGAAAAAGGGAAAACAATTGCCGTATTTTGAACGAAAATTGGTGGGGCTGCGTTTTCAGTCCACATCCTTATACATATTTTGAAAACTATGCAAGCGGAAATCAAGCGAGTGCACATAATAAGTCGGTTGAATGGCGGTTGGGCCGTCTTGAAGCAGGGTGCTTCGAGGGCCTTGAAGGTGTATCCGACAAAAGAGGACGCCGTGTTGGGTTCTTATCCCTTTCTCCAATTAGGCTTCGACCTGGTCATCCATCGCAAAGATGGCTCGGTTGAGCAGTTTAAAAAGGCTACCGAAATTCCCCTCTCTGGTATTTCGCTGGATGGACTGGAGAAAAAAGCAGCGACGAAAAGTCGGCAAAAAAGCAAGACAAATGCCGGAGCAAGCAAGTAAAAAAGTCCCTCCCCTGCCCGCTTGAACTTGGTATCAGTTACCAACAGCTACTTTCCAAACCTTTTCAACACTTCACACGCACAATGAGCAGCTTCGACAAGAACGTTTTCATCAATTGTCCCTACGACGATGAATACCTGCCGCTGCTAAAGTCCCTTATCTTCACCATAAAAGCATGTGGCTTTAATCCCCGCATAGCTTTGGAGCGCTTCAATTCCGCAGAGGTGCGGCTACAAAAAATCAAGCAACTGATTGAGGAGTCGAGCTACAGCGTCCATGACCTGAGCAGGATAAAGGCTGCCAATGCGGGCGACTATTTCCGCTTGAACATGGCCCTGGAACTGGGCATGGACATCGGGTGCCGGGACTACCACCCTGATGCCGTTTTCCGGGGCAAAAAGCTGTTGGTGCTGGAACACGAGCGTTTCAGCGTACAGAAGGGCTTGTCCGACATGTCCTTCGGCGATTGCAAAAGCCATGAAGGCAGTGAGGAGAAGCTGATAAAATGCGTTCGGGATTGGTTCTACGAGTCGGGGGTGAAAAAAATCAAGCCAGCCTCCGTGATTTGGAACGATTTTAACGTATTCATGGCCAATCTGTACCTCGAAAAATCAGCGCAAGGGTATAGCAGCAATGAGATTGACCATATCCTGGTCCCAGAGTACATTGATTGGATTGACGAGCGTTTTGATGGGGCATGAACTTTCAGCAAAATTACCACAAAACAAAAAATGCCCGCCCCGGTAAACCGGAAGCGGGCCCCATCGTCATTGGTCTATAGAAAAGAAAACTACTATTTGGCACAAGGCATTCTCAGGGGGTTTATCACCTGACGACCTTGCGATTACCTTCATTGAATTGTATGAGCCGAGCCTTTTCCGCTTTGGGCTTTACCACGTTTTGCACAAACTCAAGTGCCGCCTCTTTGGACGAAAAGTTGGCCATAATCATATAGGAGTAGCCACCTTCTGGCAGTTTCTCATATAGTACACTGCCAAATTGCCGGAACACAGGCGCTGTTTTGTCCATCGGATAGGTCGAGGTGGCTATCTCGATGGCCATACCGGTATAAAGTTGCGGAAAACGCTTGTGGTAGCGAGTGGTGGATGCGACCGGAGCAGGCTTCTTTCCGGGTGCGCTTACGGAGGCAAGCGTGGGTTCTGGCTCAAAAGCAGCACCTCCTTGGCAAAATGCGCCAGCGCTCAGGCCCAACAGAAGCGACAAGGAAACCGTGCGAATGGTATTCATGTTCATGGTATTACAAATTTAACATTTTACATATTCGTAAAAATCATGCCAAGTTTGCCTACCGTTTAACAGGCAAACTTGGCAAACGGCAACCGACCTCAGCCCAATTGACCTGAAGGGATTTTCGTACGGGCAGACTTGAATTCTGATGAACGGCTGTCCAATGAAAAGGACGAAGACGGCTTGTCTTCGGTGGTGGAATCGGAAGCACTGGCTGGCTTCCCGGAGCCTACTGTGAATAGTAGTAGCCCAAATGACAAGGCCATTAGGCAAAATAGTGTAACAGAGTGTTCCATGCGAGCTTTGGTAAAATGTTCTGGATTATTGTTAGTATCAGTTTTCTTACTAATGACCAATGAGCTCGGATGAGTGGTGTGTTCAAATCACAATGACGATGCAAACATAGGAAATTTTAATATTCATATTTGTACTTTTTGATGCTTTTTTTTAAAATATTTTTTTTGGACTTGAACTTTCAGAAAAGTCTTATCTTCGCCCCGCTTTTTAAGGAAAGCAATTCGGAAATTTATTTTTCCAAGTCTTCATACCCGTGTGGCGAAATTGGTAGACGCGCTACTTTGAGGGGGTAGTGTCCGCAAGGATGTGCTGGTTCAAATCCAGTCGCGGGTACCCACAAAAGCGTAACGAGTTGACTGACAACTTGTTGCGCTTTTTTTTTGCAAAAAAATGAAATGGGCATTGGATAGATACCAATGCCCTTTCATTTTGTAAAAATGGGTAGCGCAAAAGCCGCAGCCTCAATACACTACCAATTTTTTCGTCATCAGCCTTCCATTTAAGCCAACCTTTACAAAGTAAATGCCCGCAGGCACTCCGTCAAGGTCAAGCGCAGTGCGGTGCGCACCGACTGGTAAGCTGCCCAACTTTTTGCCCATTACCTGCTCGCCCACCAAGTTGAACAAATCAACTTGAACCGCTCCATTTTGCGGCAGCACGAACTCGACCTGCACGAGGCCATGTGCCGGGTTTGGCGTGATTGTCATAAAACTGAGGGCATCCTCCACATCCTTCGTATTGCTGGTGTACACCCCGAAATTCACCTTGTCGAGCGCCACGTGCATCATATACTGGTCGGGCACGGTGGCGTTTGCTTCGGTCAAGCCCGGTGAGTAGTCCTGTTGGTAAAGGAGTTGGATGGCATTGCCCGTACGGCTCGGAATGGCAGGAAATGCAGCCTCAACGAACCCTGGCTCTTCCGTTACGTCCGAATTGATGATGTCAAAAGGTGCCGACCAAGTCTGGCCACCATCTTCCGATTTTATGATAAAAATATGGCGGTAGGTAAGCCCCCCGGCATCTGGGAACAGTTCGTGGAAGGCCATATAGGCCAAGTAGATGTTGCCATCCTCGTCAATGGAAGCACAGGGGAAGCTGGCAAGCCCTGTGTTGGAATAACGATAGTTGCCGATGGTGCCACCAAGCGTGATTGTCATGTCGCCATCGAAGTCCTCGGCCCCTGCAATGGTGGTTATGCTCCCGGTGTTTTCATTCCAGTAGGCAATCCCGTTGGTGCCAAGGTAAACGCCGATACTGGTATCCGCTGGGTTGCCAGCCACATATAGTTGCCCAAAGAAAAGGTGCACCTTGCCTTGGTCGTCAATGACCAAAGAGCCGGAACCATCCGTGTTTAGTGTGGCCAAAGGATCGGGTGAATTGGGGTCTATTGGGAGGTCGTTTTCGGTGTACGCCTCGCCATTCCACTTGTCCAGCGGGAAATCATAAACTACATGCTTCTCCCACGAGTCACCATTATTAGTGGATTTCAGCACCAGGATGTCTCCAAAGATATCAGTGATAGAAATCGCCACCGTCTCCCCCCTTGCCTCGATGTTGTACGATTCAGCGCCCATGGTCAAGTATTTTGAGCTGTCCACGCCGGGCAACACCACGTCCTGTTTGTCCCAGGTCTGCCCGCCGTCGGTGGAGCGCCAGTAGAGCGGGTGGTTGGTCATGCCCTTATAGACCGAGCCGCCAAAACTTGGGTTGAGGGTGATGCCCACGACGTGCAGTGAGTTGCCGTTGGCACCGCCAGCAGCGATTTTTGCCCAAACATTGCCGCCAGGCACGGCAGATGGCAGTATACGTTCCGTCCAAGTGGAGGAGCCAAGCGGCTTGGTGTAGGCAATGAGTTGCCACCCCGCAGGAAGCGCCTTGTGCGAAATGACGACTTCTGTGCCGTTTTCCATGACAGTGTAAGAGGGGTAGCCAGCACGGGCACCTTCCACTTGGGTGGTTGGTTTCGGTCCCCAACTGCCACCACTATAATGGTTGTAACCAGTGCCACGGTCTGGCCAGTTCGGCTGCACCAACGACATCTGCCACGCTGCGCCGATGGTGCCGTTGCTCGGCTCACTAATGCGCCTCCCCATGGAGGCCAACGTTTGGATGTCGAAATTGGTGGTGCCTATTTCTTTCTCTTGTGACCGGAAGCCGGTGGTGGCGGGCGGCACGGCGGGCAGCTCGATAATGGTTGGGCTGCCATCGGGCGATGGATTGGTAATTGCCTTGGCGATTGTGCCGTTGGCCTTGACCGTTAAGTTATGGTATTGGCCGAAGGCCACCATTGAACAGGTCAAACAACAAGTAAAAAGTAGTGTTCTTTTCATGATTTCAGCTTTTTTTTGATAAAAATTTTTGGAAATGGGAAGGTAGGGGATTTTTGGAAATTGACCGCAAGTTTGCCTTTTTGAAAATATTTGCAGCACATCCTCCTAACTTTGTGGCCAATAAATTCACCATGCCAATGTCCACCATACACGACATCGCTTCCCACCTCGAATCCATTGCGCCGCTTTCCTACCAAGAGGGTTACGACAATGCCGGACTGATAACTGGGGACGCAAGCTGGGAGGTCACGAACATTCTATGCTGCCTCGACTGCACCGAAGCGGTGGTGGATGAAGCCATTCAGCGTGGCTGCAACCTTGTGGTAGCGCACCACCCCATCGTTTTCAAGGGGCTGAAAAAAATAAATGGCCGCAACTACGTGGAGCGGACCATCATCAAGGCCATTAAAAACGACGTGGCCATCTACGCCATCCACACCAATCTCGACAACGTGCTTTACCGGGGGGTGAATTCCAGGATTGCCGAGAAACTGGGCCTGCTGAACTCCCGCATTCTATCCCCGAAACCATCTCCCAACGGCGCTGAGATCGGAGCCGGCCTTATCGGTGAATTGCCATCAGCAATGGAAGAAGCCCATTTTTTGGAAAAACTAAAGGAAATCATGCTGGTAGGCTGCATTCGCCACACCTGGCTGCTGGGCCGGCCCATAAAGTCGGTGGCGCTGTGCGGAGGGTCGGGGAGTTTCCTTCTACCTGCTGCAATTGCCTGTAAGGCAGACATTTACATCACGGGCGACTTCAAGTACCACGAGTTTTTTGATGCTGATGGCCACCTCGTCATTGCCGACATCGGCCATTTTGAATCGGAGCAGTTCACAATTGATTTATTGCATGAAATTATCTCTGAAAAATTTACTATTTTTGCGCCCCTTAAAACGAGCGTGAACACCAATCCTGTTCACTATTTATAAAAAATTGGGTTACGGCTGATTGCATACTTGTTAGGTTCTACCACGACGATTGGCAATTGACCTTGTAACCTTTAACCAATATCAGAATAACATGGCAGAACTGACCGTCGAGGAAAAACTCAAAAGCCTCTATGAACTGCAACTGATTGATTCTCAAATCAGTGAACTCGAAATCCTGAAAGGCGAGCTGCCGATGGAAGTGCGCGACCTCGAAGACGAAATCGCAGGTCTGGAAACCCGTTTCCGGCGCTTGCAGGAAAACATGGAAGACCTCGAAGGCGAGGTGGGCCGCTACGAATCCAACATCGCCGAATCAAAGGCACTGATTGCCCGCTACGAAAAGCAGCTTGAAAACGTAAAGAACAACCGGGAATATGAAGCCCTGACCAAAGAGGTGGAAATGCAACGCCTTGATATTCAGCTTTCTGAGAAAAAAATCCGGGACTCAAAGGTGAACGTGGACGCCAAGCAAGCCACCCTCTCTGCCACTGAGGAGCGTCTGAATTCCAAAAAAGCCGACCTTGACCGCAAAAAGGTAGAGCTGCAGGCCATCCAAGAAAAAACAGAAAAGGAGGAAGAGAAGCTCCGTAAAAAGAGTGAAAAAGCCCGCAAGAAAATCGAAGAGCGCCTACTTAAGGCTTATTCCAAGATCCGTGGCTCCTACCGCAATGGGCTTGCCGTCGTCACCATTGAGCGCGATGCCTGTGGCGGCTGCTTCAACCAAGTGCCACCGCAGCTTCAGCTCGAAATCGGCATGAGGAAGAAGGTCATGGCCTGCGAGCATTGTGGCCGGATCCTTGTGGATGCCCATATCCTCGAAGTGGCGGAAGACCTCGTGGAAGCAGAAGATTAAGCTTGTACTGAACTGGACAACAGCGCAGCACCTGTAATATTTAGGTAAAAAGCCCCTTGACGATTTGCTCATGGGGCTTTTTACATTGGAAATGCCCATTTTCGTTCTTGTTTATATTCAACACCCAACTTTCTCCAACTTAGCCCCCAGTTCAGCCAATTCAACCATTTTCCAACTTCAACCAGTTCAACAATTTCCCATTTTCCACCCATGCCCAACCTTCCACTCCGCCTTTTGTCCTATATCATCATGGCCTACATGTTGATGGCTTTTGCATGGTGGTCGCTGTTGCTTTTCACCAAAAACCAAGATGCCTTCCAGGCAAAACGGGATTTGATGAAAATAGGCATGGTGGCCGAGGGACGGGTGCGGAGCGATTCGGAATTTGAGCAAACCTTTGATTACCAAGAACTTGCAAGGAAATACCAGCGGCAGGAGCGCATGATTTTCGGGGAGGCGCTGATGTTCGTACTGACCCTGCTGGCTGGCCTCTGGTTCATCAACCAAGGCTACCAAAAGGAGGTACTGGCCAACCAACAGCGGCGCAACTTCCTCCTCTCCATCACCCACGAACTGAAATCGCCCATTGCCTCCATCCAGTTGGTGCTGGAGACCCTACTGCGGCGGGAGCTACCAAAGGAAAAAGCCAACCTGCTCGCCCAAAGTGCCCTTCGGGAAAACGAACGCCTGCACGAACTCGTCGAAAACCTGCTGCTTTCCGCCAAGCTAGAAACCGCCTACCAACCGCATTTTGAGGAACTGGACCTCGCTGCCCTGCTCGAAGACCTACTTGCCAAATTGGCCGACCGACACCCAGAAGCCATCATCGCCCTCGAAAAACCGGACGATTTCCCATTGGTGAAAATGGACAAGCAGGGCATCATTTCCATCGCCACCAACCTGCTCGAAAACGCCATCAAATACGCCGATGAACGCCCGGAAATCGAAGTTCAGCTTTTTCATGACAAGCATAAGGTGACGATGGCGTTTGCCGACAATGGCCCCGGCATATCGGACAAAGAGAAAAAACGGATTTTTGAAAAATTTTACCGCATCGGCAGCGAAGAAACCCGCAAAACAAAAGGCACGGGTCTTGGTTTGTTTATCGTCCAACAAGTTGTGAAGGCTCATCGGGGCCAGATACAAGTGCTGGACAACCAACCAAAAGGAACCATCTTCAAGATAGTGATAGGTGATTTGTGATCGGATTGCCCTCCGGTACCTCAGTCCCCATCACCAGCCAACCAATCATCCAATATGAGAATATTATTAGTCGAAGACGAAGAAAACATCCGGGAAGTGGTGAAGCTAAACCTGGAACTGGAAGGCTTCGAGGTCGTGGCCACCGGCAAGGGCTGGGATGGCCTGAAATTTTTCAGGGAACAACATTTTGACCTCATCGTCCTGGATGTGATGCTGCCGGAAATCAACGGCTTTGAGATTTGCGAGCAAATCCGGCTGTCGGACATGGAAGTGCCCATCATTTTCCTCACGGCCAAGGACGGCTCCACCGACCGCATCGCTGGCCTCAAACGAGGTGCGGACGATTACTTGACCAAGCCGTTTCACCTCGAAGAACTGCTGCTGCGGGTCAACAACCTCATCCGCCGGACCAGCAAAGCCCCCGAAAATACGCCAGAAATAGCGGAGTTTGGCAAAAACAAAGTCAATTTCCGAACCTTCGAGGCGGAGGGCAACGAAGGCCCATTTATCCTCACCAAGAAGGAGGCCATGCTGCTCAAGCTGCTCATTGACCGAAAAAACGAGGTCGTTTCCCGCAACCAAATCCTGCAATCCGTCTGGGGCTACGACGTGTATCCGTCCACCCGCACGATTGACAACTTCATCCTTTCGTTCCGAAAATATTTTGAGGAAGACCAGCGGAACCCTGTTTTTTTTCACTCGGTGAGGGGGGTTGGGTATAAATTTAGGGATGAGGGGTGAGGAATGAGAGATAAGGGATGAGGGAAGCCATGACGTATTTCATCCCTGCCACCTCACACCTCATTCCTAAATTCAGTGGCACTTGAAATAATCGAACGGCTCCAAACATTCCCGGCATTGGTACAGCGACTTGCAGGCCGTGGAGCCGAATTGGCTCACCAACTTGGTGTTTTTTGAGCCGCACCGGGGGCATTCGACTTCCGGCGCGTCACCCCACAACGAATTTTTGTCAGACGAGCCAACGGGCGGCGCAATCCCGTAAGCTTTCAGTTTCGCCTTGCCGGATTCGGTGAGCCAATCCGTCGTCCAAGCGGGACTCAGCACCGTGGTGATTTTCACAGGGTCAATACCGTGCTCCTGCAATGCCGCACGGATGTTGACCTCGATGGCGTGCATGGCCGGGCAGCCAGAATAAGTAGGGGTAATGACGACCTCGGGCTGGCTGCTGCCCTCGTCCCATTTCACTTCCCTGATGACGCCCATGTCAAGCACCGTCAGCACAGGAATTTCTGGGTCACAGACCGTTTCGAGTATCTCGTAAATTTTTTCGGTTGACATTTTTTTGAAAAATTGCGGAGTCAATAAAACATAGGTACTTGCCCAAAGTTTTTCAAAAACCCCAACAAGCAATCTACTCCTTGTACAAATCCAATTCCTTTACCATTTGCAAAAAAGACTCGGCGAAATCGGGCATCGAACTGAAAACCAATTTTTTCAGGTCTGGCTTGAGCCGAGGGTAGGCATTTTCGTGCAGCTCGACGATGCGCCGGATGGCCTGACGAATGGCTTTTTCATCCAAAACGCCTTTCTCCACAAACGGCTTAAAGCCCAAGCTGCGGAAGTATTCAGCTTCCATGACCTGCATCAGCAAGTGGAAAAAGTCCTTGTCGGGCAGCGGCAATGCGAAGTTGAATAGCGCCCGCCCGATGATGAACCCCGGCACGGCCAATGCAATGCGGTCGTGGCCGTTGTCGGCATACCAGCGCATGTTGGGCAGCTCCTGGTCTATCAGGATGGCCACATTTTGGTGGTCTATGGGCGGGGTGATGCCAAAGGTGGCGCTCACCTCGTACATCTCCTGGAAGAACTTTTCCCGGGGCCTGTCCAATAGTTTTTGGAATTCTTTGCGAAGCGCCAAGTTCTTTTGCGCCGCATTTTTTCCGTCCTCTTCAAAGGCGGTGCGGTGGATGCACTCCAGCACTTCCATCATGTGGCCCTCCGGCTTGGTCAGGTAGTCGAGCTTGTAACAAAGGTGCAGCAGGAGGTAGGTCACCGCCACGGAGTATTTGTTGGTGTCCAATTTTCCGAGGTCAATTTCCTCGAAAACCGCCTTTATTTCCTGTTGGATGAACTCAAACTTGGTGTCCTTTTCCCATTGCGGCAGCTCACGGCGCATGTTCAGGTCTATGATTTCGAGTGCCTCAAACTCTTCGAGCAGGATGTCGTCGTGCTTGTCGGCACGAGTGGCCAGTTCTTTGAGTGCTGCGTAGAGCTTGTACGGAGAGCCATCGGCGGTGTAGGTGTCAAAAACAATGGTGATTTCGTCGTCCGGCGAGAGGGAGAAGCGGCTGTATTTCAGCTCAAAATTCGCTTCCAACAGCCGCCGCATGAAGCTTGATTGGAGGGTATTTGCTTTTGCAATTTTTGCCGAAGCCCGCAGTTTCCGGTCGTTGGCGAAGCCGGTTATCCTTTTAGACCCTTGAAAAAACTCGAAGTGAAGCTCGCCCTTTTCCTCCCGAACCCGCACGTTTTGTTCCGCTTCATCAAACAGGTAGTTGAAAAACGAGACATAAGCTGACAGGTAGTTCTCTTTGTTGAAATCCCGTAGCGCCATGTCAAACGCCGCTTCCCGTTCGGGGGAGCGGTTGCTGTCCGTGAACCTGCCGAACCGGATGGCCGGTTGCGGCGGCGGGGCGGTGGTGCCGAAAAGTCGTCCGAATAGGTTCATAATTGGAATTGTGTTTGAGGATTTGAGGGTTTGAGGTTGGCCTAAATGGTTTTCGCAGGCCCCTTCTCAAATCCGCAAATACTCAAACCCTCACTTGCGGCCAAAATCAGCCGGAATCTCCCCCCACGCCTCCGTTTCCCATTTCAGGATGGGGTTCTTGTAGGTATGAGTCTGGAGCCATTGCTCGGCCCGTGCGATGACTTGGTGAAGGTTCTCCGTCTTGGCGTTTCGCACCAATTTGGTTTTGCACTCCTTCTTTTTTACCCAAAGCATGGCATTGCGGGAGTCGGTGTAAATGGGCGTGTCCTTGCCCTCCCGGTGGAACATGGCCAGCGCATGGACAATGCCCAGGAACTCGCCGATATTGTTGGTGCCGAGCGGGTATTTTTGGTGAAAAATCTGGGTGCGGGTCTTAGAGTCCACACCCTGGTATTCCATCACGCCGGGATTGCCACTACAGGCCGCATCCACGCAAATGCTGTCCCAGTTGATTTGAGCGCGAGACGGTTTGAGGGCTTGAGAGTTTGAGGAGGTGCCGGGCCTGCTGGGCGACTTGAATTGTATGTGCTGCGCAAAATTGCCGCCATAAGCCGCCTCGGCCTCCTCCCGGCTGCCAAAGCTCTTGTACTTCGCCTGCGGGTAGCCCTTGATTTGCTGCTGGCACTTGTCCCAACTATCGTACACGCCGGGGTTCACCCCTTGCCACACGACGTAGTATTTTTTTTTGTCTGCCATTTCTTTTTGAAAAAGCCTGAACTCAGGCCTGTTTTTGATGAAAATAACCGGGGCGAAAGGTAGAATTTTTTATCGCTTCGCAATTTCCGTTTTTCGTTGCTATTTTTGGCACTTTACATTTCAATTTGAAAAATCAACATGACCAAACAAGAAATTATTGACCTCCTCCTCGAAGGCGAAATCGGGCCGGCCATCAAGGCCATGCGGGCTGCCATGCCCAATGACAACGTCATCCTCAACCTCGCCGGCCAATGGAACCGGCTGCAAAAGGACATTGCGGCGCGTGTCATCTCGCCGGACTACGCCAACCTGACCCAAAACCAAATCATGAACAGCCTACTGGAACTGGCCAAGAAAATCCCCGACAGCGCCGGGACTGGCACTTCCGGCGGCGGCGGCGGCACGAATTCCAGTGGAAAGGCACTCACCGTTTTTCTTTCCTATAATCACAAGGACAGCGCTTCCGCAACGAAGGTCAAGGACTACTTGCGAAGCCGTGGCATTCAGGTGACGATAGACTCCGAGGCCATGCGGCCCGGCGAGGACATCGCCAGTTTCATCAACAAGTGCATCCGGGAGGCCGACGTAACCCTTTCGCTGGTATCAACCAATAGCCTCATCTCTGCGTGGGTTGGCATGGAAACCATGAACACCGTGGTGGGAGAGCATATCGCCAATAAGCAGTTCATTGCCGTGGTCATCGAAAGCTCGTTTTACCAGCTCAGCTTCGTCCGCACGGCGATGGAAACCATTGACAAGCGGCTGGCAGAACTCAAGGAAGAACTGAAGTACCGCATCGAACACGACCTCGGCTTCGAGGACCTCCAGAACGAGCGCACCCGCAACAACGACCTGAAAAACGACCTGCCCAAGATTGTCGCCAATTTGAAGAACAGGCTAAACGTGGACATCATTGACCCCAATTTCGATTCGGGTATGGAACGGGTGGCCAAGGCGATTTTGGGAAATTAAGCGGCAGCGCTACACCCTATTTGCCTCGTTTTTGTTGGCTTTTTTGATGACGAAATACCCAACGGCACTCGCCACCACAGACGACAACAAGATGCCGATTTTGGCTTGGTTGATGGTTTCGGCGTCGGTAAATGCAAGCTCGGCAACGAACAGCGACATCGTAAAACCGATGGCCCCCAGAAATGCGATGCCAAGCACATGCATGTTGTTCAATCCAAAAGGAAGCTCGGCAACCTTGAACTTCCGCAACAGCCATACCGCACCAGTAATACCAACTACTTTCCCGACAATCAATCCAAAGAACACCCCCAAAGCCACTGGGCTAACGGCCTGCGCCACGATGTTGTCGGACAATATGACCCCAGCATTGCAAAGTGCAAAAATGGGCATGACGATGAAGGCCACCAAAGGGTGCAGTGCGTGCTCCAATCGTTGAAGCGGCGTCTGGGCACTTTTGGATAGGGCACGGATTTCGTTGAGCACTTGCAACTGGTCGTCTGTTACCGTCGGTTTATTATTTGGCGCTATTTTTTGGTACCTGCCCAGCAATTCGCCCGCTTTTTTGAAAAAGTCTTTTTCATCAATCGTGACATTGGCCGGGATGGTGAAGGCCGCAATGACGGCAGCAATGGTCGCATGAACGCCGGACATCAAGAATGCCAACCACAATCCGCCAATGCCGATTACCCCATAAAAAAACACGTTCCGAACGCCAAAGTAATTGGCAGAAATCAGCACCACCAGGAAAATGGCACCGACCAGAAGACTCTCAAAGTCTATGTTCGAGGTGTAAAAAAATGCAATGACCAGCACGGCCCCAATATCGTCCACGATGGCCAATGCGGTCAGGAAGATTTTTGCGGAGATGGGCACTTTGTCCCCCAATAAATAAAGCACCCCCAGTGCAAAAGCGATGTCGGTGGCCATTGGTATGCCCCAGCCGTTTTGGGGCAGCCCGCTTGGGTTGAAGAGCAGGTAGATGACAGCCGGGACGACCATGCCCCCAACCGCAGCACCGATGGGGAGGGCTGATTTTCGGAAATTGTTCAACTCGCCAGCTATGATTTCCCGTTTCAGTTCCAACCCTACTACAAAGAAGAAGATGGCCATCAGCCCATCGTTTATCCAATGCGTCAAGTCTTTGGAGACCATGAAATCGTCAAAACCGATGGAAAATTTTACTCGCCAAAGGCTAAAGTACCAATCGGATAGGGGGGAGTTGGCCAAAACAATGGCCACTATCGCAGAAGAAAACAGCACGATTCCGCTGGTGGTGGAGTTGCTGATAAACCGCTTGATAGGGTTCAGGAGCAGGTTATCCAAGAGTTCGTCTTTATTCATTGTGCTTGATTTTAAACTACTATTTCGCATGGAGCAAGGCAGGTCGAGATGGGGAGATGAGCGCTATGGCATCCATTCCAAACCCCTCAAGCCTACACGCCCTCTTTCAACAATTTCATCAAATCATCCGCCGACAGCTTGGCGCTCACGTCCGAGCCAGCGAGCAACGAGTCGGCCAAGTCCCGTTTTTGGGTGTGGAGTTGCAGTATTTTTTCTTCGATGGTTTGCTCCGCAACGAGGCGATAGACCGTCACCGGGCGGTCCTGCCCGATGCGGTGGGCACGGTCGGTGGCCTGGTCTTCCACAGCGGGGTTCCACCACGGATCGGTGTGGATGACGAAGTCGGCGGCGGTGAGGTTGAGGCCCGTGCCGCCCGCCTTTAGGCTGATGAGGAAGATATCGCCATCGCCCGCCTGAAAGGCATCAATGGCCGCCTGCCGTTTCTTGCCTGGGGTGCTACCATCAAGGTACTGATAGGCAATGTCTTTGGAAATGAGATGGTTCTCCAAAATCTTCAGATGGTCAACAAACTGGCTGAAAACCAGCGCCTTGTGCCCATTTTCCAACAACTCGTCCACGATTTGTGCAAACAGCTCCAGCTTGGCGCTTTGGGTAAAGCCAGCGGTTTTGTCGGCCAGGGAGGGGTGGCAAGCCGCCCGGCGCAGCCGCATGATTTCGGCGAGGATGCGCAGGTGCTGCTGCCCGGCTTGGCCTTCTTCGGCGGTCTCGGCGAGTTTTTCGAGGGCATTGCGGCGCAGCGCCTCGTAGAAGGCACGCTCTTGCGGCGGCAGTTCCACGGTGAGGGTGATTTCCGTTTTTTCGGGCAAGTCCTTCAGCACCTCGTCCTTTTTGCGGCGCAAAATGAAAGGCTGCACGAGGCGGCGGAGCTGCTCCCTGCGGTTGTCGTCGCCGTGGCGCTCGATGGGGCCGGAGAAGCGCTCCGCAAACTGCTCGATGCTGCCCAACAGGCCGGGGTTGAGAAAGTGGAAGAGGTTCCACAACTCGCCGAGGTGGTTTTCGATGGGGGTGCCGGTCATCGCCATGCGAAAGTCGGCTTTCAGTTGCATCACGGTCTCGGAGCGTTTGGTCGCCCTGTTCTTGATGGCCTGTGCTTCGTCGAGGATGACGGTTGCCCATTTTTTCTCCGTAAACAGCTTTTCCTCCCTCGTCATCAGGTCGTAGGTGACCACCACGATGTCGCCCTTCTTGGCGTTCTTGATGGTGGCGGCCCGGTCGCTCTCGCTGAACAGGATGGCGTTGAGCGCTGGCGCAAAACGGGCGGTCTCGTTCATCCAGTTGCGGCAGACGCTGGCGGGTGCGGCCACGAGGGCTGGCCCCAGCTTGGCCCGGTCGGTGAGGAAGGCGAGGGCCTGCACGGTCTTGCCCAAGCCCATGTCGTCGGCGAGGCAAGCGCCCACGCCCCATGCGGCGCAGCGGTGCAGCCACTCGAAGCCCGTGAGCTGGTAGGGGCGCAGCTCGGCGTTGAAGTCCTTTGGCAGCTTGAACTTTTTGGCGAAAGCCGCCTCCAATTTTGACTTGCTTTCCTGAAATTTTTTGCTGGACTCAAAATTGCGGAGCGCCCCCGTGAACCCATCAATGGCGGAGGCAGCCAAGGGGTGCAGTTGGAGCTTGCCGCCTTTTTTTTGCGGAGCAAGCAGGCCATTGATGCCCTGCAACCTGCGCCGGAACTCCTCGGTGAGCGCCAGAAACTTGCCGGGGCTAATCTCCACGAACGGGCTTTTTTGGTTGCTCAGGGCCAGCAGTTCTTGCAGCGAAAGCACCCGCTCCTCGTCCACCCTCAGCTCGCCCTCCACCTCGAACCAGTGGCCACCACCGTCGCTGACGGACATGCGGAACTCGTCGAAGCCCACGACCGAATCCACCCGAAACTTCTCGCCCTTGGGCCATTCCAAGAGGATTTGTTCGGCCTCAATCAGGGGGCGCAGTTCGAGCAAGAGTTGGAGGCAGGTCTCGGTATCCTCCAACTGCCATACACCGCCGCTCAACCGGTTCTTTTTCAGGACGGGTACGAGGTCACGGAGCAGTTGGAGGTTTTTGGTTTCCAATTTCAGGTCACGGGTGGTGGCCGTGCGCTCCCCGTTGATGGCACCTATTAGAAAGGGTTCGCCCTCGCCCGGCCTCACATAAGGCGGGGAAGTGCGAAAGGGTTTTACATAAGCCTCCACGTGAAACCCGTTGCCGACGGACAGCAGGTGTATGCAGGTGCGGCTGTCGGGAGGGACGGCGGGCAGGTTTTCGTCCTCAAAGGCGGACTGTACCTGCACCACGTGGGCAAGGCCCTGGAGCGCCTCCCTCAATTGTGCCTCTCCCTTTTCCGGTACGGTGAGCGACTTGCCGTTGAAGGCACGTGCTATCTGTGCCACCTTTTCGGTAGCTTCCACAAAGAGGTATCGGGTGGGGGTCTCCTTTACCACCGTTGCGCCAGCAACCAACACGTTTTGGTTAAACTGCATTTGGTAGCCCTTTTCCGTTCGCTTCGCAATGAGCGTGGGCTTCGTCTCCACGAGCTGCACAGCGGTGTCTGGCGATTTTTCGAGAAAGAGGAGGGGGTGGCCCACGAGGTGCTTCCATTTTGATTGGTCGCCCCGGATGATGATTTCGCTGCCCCAAGCGTGGCCAACAGCTTTTACAAACTGGATGTCCTGTGGGGTAAGCCCCGGCACTTCGCTGCTCTTCAGGCGATCATAGGATACTACCCGGCCCTTGCCCCATCCGCCTTTGCTCATGGCCTGGTGGCGGGCTTGGGCATAGCCTTTTTCAAAGTCAACCAGCCAGGCTACCCGATCCTGTGACCCTGCGGTGCTGGCTGCTTTGTCGCCCAGTTCGAGCAGCACCTTCACGGCGTTTTCCCATTCTTCGATACGGGGCAGGGTTTGGTACAGCGGCTCGCCGGAAGGCAGGGGGTAGCCTTCTGTGGGCTTTCCAAGCTCGCCAAGTAGGGCGTTCATTTCGGCGGCCAACCAAGTGTAGCCGTTTTGCGCCAGCAAGTCCCGGTGGGCTATGAGGCCCTTTTTGTTGACCAAGGTATCGCTGACCCAGAAATTGCAGAGGAAGTGGAAAGGCTTGGCCAGCTCGCTGTCGGGTTTTTCCTTGAGCAATTGCTCGGCGTATGGCTTGTTGTTTTCGAGGAAGTGTACGACGGCCTCCAGGTGCCGGTAGGTCGTTTCATAGGAGTGAGAGCGGCTGTTGACCTGCTTTGTATGGCTATGGATTTTCTTGTAAAACTTGGTGTCCTGTGCTTTGAGGTATGCTAAAATATGGAAGACGCCGCCCATGGCCTGCAGCACTTCCTTGGCATTGCCCGTCTTCTTGCGGAGGGCTTTTTGCAGCAGGTCGAAAGTGTCGAGGGCATTGGCATTTTGGCCCTGTATGAACTGCCTGATGGCAGCGTAAATGCCGGTAGCGGTTTCGTCGAAGTGCTTGGAGAGTTTTTCGATGGGTTTCCAATCGCCGCTCAACATGCACAATTGAGCCAGCAAATGAGCGAGCAACGGTCGGTCTTGATCGTCCATTCGCTCAATATTGTCGAGGGTGTACGGAAAAAAACCGTTGTTTAGCGAGGTAAGATCGAAGGTGTCCAATATCAGCCGTTGCGACAGCAAATAGGCACGGATGCGTATCGGGAGCGATTCTATTTTTGGCAGGTCGAACCCCTCGCCAAGCCAGTAAGTAGTAAGGCTGTGCTGGTCATATTTTGGCTTGGCAGCTGTGGTACTTTGCAAAGTTCCCAGAAAACCCTCCCTAAAAACGTCGGGGTCGTCGGTGTACCGCCCAATGCGCATTTCCCGGAAGTTGCGGTTGGGGTCGTTGTAGCCGTACCAATTGGCATAGATGGGGAAGGACCTTCGGATGGGAATGATGGTGGTATTGAAATCTGGGTCGGTTGCGAAATAGCGGTCGCAAAGGGCATCGGCGAAGGGCTTGGGGCACTCGTAATAACCGTTGGCGCTGAGGGTTGTCAGCCCTTCGCTTACGAGCCTTTCCAGGATAGGCTTTATGTCGTTTGGGTAAAAGTTCTTGCCATTGTGCTTGAAGTTGCTGAAATTGAACACTTCCAGCAGCTTGGTCTGGGATGTGCCTTCCCAAAGTATGGCGGTGATTTTCAGGATGCGCTGCTCGGATTCCGAGAGGGTGGCGTAGGTGGCAAGCATCTCGTCGAGGCTTGGGGTTTTGGGCTTCGATTGTTTGGCCCTTTCCGGCTGGCGGCTCAAATTTGCCCTCATTTTGAAAAGCACGGCGGCTTGGTGCTTGCATTTGTCGCCTTGAGGGCATTCGCAGGACCAAGCTTTCAATTCGCCGTTTGGCAGAAAATGGATTTCTACGATATAATTTCCAACCCCCCCTTTTACTTGGGCTACCCAGTCACCTGAGCCGGGGTGACCCTCCTCTTCGAGGTGTATGACCCGGCCCCAGTCGAAGTATTGCTTACCACGGGCAAGGATGGTAGAACTGAAGGATTTTTCAAAATTGTCGAGCTTCATTCAAGGTATGTTTTAGAGGGCAAAGATGGGTAAACAGTACCAATGCACCCCTAAATTTTCTCCGAAAATGAATAGCGGGCATCTTCGTTGATGCCAATATCGCTACCTCGCTCCTTTACAACCCCTCCAGCACCGTAAACGCCGTCCGCCTGTTCAACTGGTGCTCCTCCTCCGTGCAGCGGGCGCAGGCGCAGTTGGCCTTCGGCAATGTTTCGCCATATCCTTTTGCCGAAAGGCGCTCCACAGATATGCCCCTCGTCACGAGGTAGTCTACGGCGGACTGTGCCCGGCGCTGGCTGAGTTCGGCGTTGTAGCCGTCGTTGCCCCTGCAGTCGGTGTGCGAGCTGAGTTGTATGCGGATTTTGGGGTTCAGTTCCAGGTTTCGGGCGAGGGCATTGAGCGTCGGTTGTGCGTCCTGGCGGATGCCCCATTTGTCGAAGTCGTAGTAAATGTCCTCCAGCACGATTTCCCTGTTGAGGAAGATTTTGTCCAAAACCACTTCCACCTCGAAGGTTTGAACGGGATTGGCGGGGTCCTTGCCAATGCCCCTTGTGGAGAAGTAAGTCTCGCCCGTGAGGTAGCCATCTTTCTTCGCAATGAACTGGTAGTCAGTGTTTTCCGACAAGTCCATGCTGAAAAAGCCGTCCTCGGCCACCGTGAATTTCTTCACTTCCTTGCCAATGCGCACCTCTACCGTTGCACCGTTGAGGGGCTTGCGGCCCAGCAGCTTTGTGTCGGGGTTGTCGGCCACGGCGAAAATTTTTTCCAGCACATAGCCTTCCAATTTCAGCTTGTACTCGGCCACTGGTTTGGCTGGTTCAGGCGGCGGTATGCGCCGCTCGAAGCGGTAGAGGTCGTCGTTGCCGGAGCCGTCAGGGCGGTTGGAACTGAAATAGCCGACTTGCAGAACATCTTGTGGCCGCTTGGCCTGGTAGTCCACCACGAGGCCAAAGTCGTCGAAGCCGGAATTGAGCGGTGGCTTGAGGTTTTGCACGGGCGCCCATGCGCCATTGGGAGTCTTGTAGGTCTTGAACACGTCCAACCCGCCCATGCCGGGGTGGTAGTCGGAGGCGAAGTAGAGGGTGTCGCCGTCGAGCCACGGGAATTTCTCGTTGCCGATGGTGTTCACGGTGCGGGGCAGGAGCTTGGGTTCGCTCCAAAGTTCCCCTTGTCGCTCGCTGAACCAGAGGTCGTAGCCGCCCCACCCCTCCTTGGAGTTGGAGGAAAAATAGACGGTGTTGCCGTCAGAACTAAGGGCCGGGTGGCCATAGTTCACGCCGTTTAGCTGAAAGGGCAGCGCCACGGGGTCGGACCAACGGCTGCCGTCCCATTTGCTGGACATGATTTTGCAGTAATTGTCCTCTTTTTTGTCGCCATAGCAGCGGGTGAAGAAGAGTTCATTGCCAGCTTTGTTGAACGTGGCCGTGCCCTCGTTGGTGGGCGTATTTAGTTGGTTGTCAAATGGTTGTACGTCGTTGGATTGCAGGTCAGCGATGAAGAGGTCGGAGAATTCGTTGCCCGTCCAAGTGTACTTTTTGTCGCCAGTGGCAGCTTGGCGGTCGGAGGTGAAGACGATTTTTCCGGGCTGGAAAATGGCAGGGGCGTAGTCGGCGCCGGGGCTGTTGAAGGGCAGCGGGGCGGCGGAATATGCTTTGGATTTCTCCTCCTTCCAACCCTTGGCCACTTGGCAGGCGGCTATTTCCCGCTTGTACTCATAAGGGCTGCCGATTTCTATGCCCAGTTCCTTGAACTGTTTGATGGCCTCGTCGTACTGTTCGAGTTGCTTGAGGGTGTAGGCATATTCCCTAAGGGCATCGGCACCGTAGCCGTCGTCGTACGCTTTTTTGTACCAATCGGAGGCGCTGGCGGGCTTGTTGAGCATCCGGTAGCTCTCGCCAAGTTGGAAGGCGATTTTGCCCTTTTCTACCCGACTTTTGGCTTTTTGGTGCTCTTTTTTGAGCAAGTCCACGGCCACGGCGTACTGCTTTCGGTCCACGGCGAAGTTGCCGTCCTTGACTTTTTGGGTGTAGTTGCAGGCAGAAAGCGCAAAAATTGCAAGGCAGAAAAAGGCGTATATACTCTTCATCGGAAACTTAGGTTTAGAAGATTTAGGGGGGGTAGAAGGTTTAGCTGACCCTGATAATTGCACCTGCCAAACTTTCTACAACTCCTAAACTGCAATGAAAAAAACGCTTGATTTGGGGCTTTGTTGCTGGGTATTGGACGGCCAAATTACCGAATCGCATTTAGGCTTGCGCAATTTTTGAGCGTCTTCCCATCAAAGCAGCCCAAAACTCCCAAAAATCAAAGAGAAATCCGTTTCTTTGTTGCGTCTTTTGAACTACACAACATACAAACTAAAAAACAAACAACTATGAGAAATTCACTCCTTGTCACTTCTGACCTTAACTCCGTCGTTTTAGTGGACACCCTGCAGGACGACCAACGCATGGCCATCGGCAAGTCGGGGGTGCTGCTGTCCGTGCTTGGCACAGAGATTTGCGCCAGCGAGGTGCCTTCCAGCCTGAATGCCTTCGTGAACACTGCCATTGGTGGCAAAAAGTCGTTCTATGAGTTTGAGGTGGCCGACCTTGCCAAGAACCAGCTTTGCATCACTTACAATGATGTGAGCAATACGGTTTTTATTATTGGGATAACGGATATTGGTGTTGGTTTTGCTGGCCCAGTGGAAGTGCCACAGAGCAAAGTCAAGACGTTTTCAGTTAGAATGAAAGCTAATGCCAACACTGGAATGACTTCTCCAAATGTTATTTTGGTACGGCTTGAAACCATAGGTCTGAAGCGGCTAATTCGGTTTTACTATTTACCTGCCGTTTGATGGGGCTGTTATTTTAGCTTGCCGTTGACCCAAATCATTAGCTCGTCCAAACCCAATAAATTCTCTGCATTGGGCTGCTCTTTTATTTCGGACAAATACTGCTTTAAATGGCGAAGGGTGGGCTTGAAATCGTTGATGGTGGCGTTGAAAATTTGTTTCAGATAAACGTTTAAGACAAGTTCTTCAAAGGCTTCATGTTCAGCGTCATTTAGTTTGAAAAACCGGTTTGAAGAGCGTATTTCCAATTCGGTCTGCTCAAATTCATCGAGTTCATAGAGCGCAATTACTTTATAGAGTCGCATAATGCGCTGAATGTCTAACCTGCCGTTGTTTTTCATTGATTTGATAATAATGTCAACCCATTTAATGCAATTACGATATTCGCCAATGAGAAAGTACACAGTAGCTATATTGCCTGCCAGCGCAATGTTTTTCCTTAGACCAAATTTATTCATGCCATCAATGATCTCTGGCAATAATTGACTTGCATCTTTAAATTCATTTCGATTCAGGTGGTACAATAACTTGGAAAGTGAAAGGTATTGGAATATCACTTTTTGGTTGTGTAGGCTGACACTTGACTTTTCTGTTTTTAACCGTTCAAACCACTCTTGGGCCTTCGAAAAATACCCGTCAATTTTATAACAGGTATTGACCAAGTTTGAAACGTTAATTATATAGCGATGGAATTCCTCCTCCTTCAAATTTGGAAAATCATCCCACCATTCCACTGCTTTTAACGAATAGTGGTAAACCCTTTCCATATCCCCAAGTAGGTTGTAAAATGCAGCGTTGCATTGGTAAAAGCGGCGAATAGCTTGGTATGATTTAGGTTTATTTCTTTCCTCCAATAGTTCAATGGGAAGTCTTTTCATGAGCGTTTCTATGCTCTTGTCATCCTTTAAATTGAATTCTCGGAAAACCTCCAACAACAACCGGTAATACAAATCCAAATACCGCAGCTCCTCATCAATCGCCTTCAGCGTCCGCTCCCGTTCCTCGTTCAGCTTTTCGATATGCTCCAACTGTACCCTCGCCCGGCGGTCGAAGAGCGATACCTGCTCCTCCCGGTTGATTTCCAGCAGCGTGAACTGGTCCTCCAATTCGGCGGCCATGACCTTGGCCTCCGAGATGCGCTCGGTGCTCTGGTCGTACAGCCCCCGCTCGTACAGGTAGCGGGCATCCATTAGCCGCTCTTTCACTTGGGCTGCCTTTGAGCTTTGGCTGCGATAGTCCCTCATGCTGCGGAGGATGGCCTCGTAGAGGTATGCCTTGTCGGAGGAGAGATTGGTGGCAAACTGCTTTTTGAGTGGCTCCTCGTTGTACTCCTCTTGGTTGTTCACGGCGTCGAAAAGTGCGAGGTAACGGCTGTCGGTGCGGCCACTTTTCTTGGCGTCCAGCACGAAATAGCGTTTCTCCGATTTGGACATGGCCTGTACGAGGTGGAAAAGGTCTTCTTTACTGCGCATGGTTTGGTGTTTGTTCAAGTCCGCCGGTAGCGTTTGGCAGGCTTTTTTTCGAAATAAACGGCCTAAAAACCAGGAAATGAATTTTTTTTCAAAAATTTTTAGCCCTTTGGAAACTCCAACTCGATAGAGAGCGCAAAGTCGCTTTTTTACCACCTCAAAAGTCAATTTAGCGAATAGCAATTTTCTAAACTGCTGTAAAATAGCAATTTATGATAAAATATTTTAATAAACAAACCACTGGTTACTCACTGCTTACGAAAAGGCACATCGGTAGAAACCCCAACTGCACCGAAAAATGGATTGTAGCCGCCTTGGCACCGGCTTACATTTGTATCATCAAAAATGATTCAGTCAACGGACGGATATAGAAAAGAAAACACTGGTAAGATTCCATTCAAGAAACAAGCGATGAACAAACATATCATGGGATTAATTTGAGGTAGCGAGTGTTGGGTGATGAGACTTCATGTAAGACCCTGACCCCAACAAACGCACTTTTTCAGGGACAAAAACAATGAACAACCCCCTTTTTACCGAACGATTTGGAGCGGTTATAAGTAGTTATTTTCTGTAGTCGGGTTTACCCGGAGCGTGTTGGTAAACCCTTTTTTTTGAAATTCCTATTTTTTGAACGATACCGGCAAAAGTGCCCGGAGCATTAAACTAAAGGGTGAAAACTACCCCCCAGGCGAGGAAGCACAGCCCGGAAACAACTGGTAAAGGCTTCTCAAGCTGATGAGTGTCCAAATGGATTTCCCATAAACCGGAAAGGCATCAAATTCATCAGCAAAAAAAGGGCGCTTCCTTGCCGTTTTTGAGATTTAGAGTAGGTAGGTGTTTGAGGGTTTGAGATACCCTAACGCTTATCGAATGAAGATTAATATTGGGTGTTCTCATAGTGTGTGGGCTACCCCGTGCCAAACGAGGTACGGGTGTAGTTTAAAATTCCAGGGTTTGTCGAGCATGCGTTCGGCAAACCCTTTTTTCATAGAGTAGTTGAGACGTTGAGAAATCGAGGTTTTGAGATTTGGGCAGTGAGAATTTGCACGACCTCCTCACATCCTCAAACGCTCAAATTCCATAACACTCAATTCAAATACACCCCAAACGGCTGGTTTTCAAGTATTTGTACGTCAATGTCCTCAAGGAGGGTAGTGGCTAAGGAGATGCCAAAATAGTCCACTTTGACGGGGAAGGATTTGTGGGTGCGGTCCACCATCACGGCGACCTCCACTTTTTTGGGAAGGGTTTCAAGGATTGGCTTGCAGGCGTAGAAGATGGTGCGCCCTGTGTTGGCCACGTCGTCCACCACGATAAGCGTTTTTCCTTTCACGTATTCGATGGGGATTTCGAGCTGCACCTCCGTGGCGAGCGGGTCGGCGGGGTTCACCCGGAGGTGGGTTAGCGTTATTTTCTGGCTGGAGCTGGTGGTCAATTCGGCATAGAGCAGCCGTGCGAATGCCATTCCCCGGTTGTTGACACCGGCGAGGATGATTTCTGGCTCCTCGTAGTTGTGTTCCTGGATTTCTATGGCGAGGCGCCGTATTTTTTGCCGTATCTGTTTGTCGTCAAGTACCTTCATCAATTGAAACTTTAATTTGTATCCACGAATTTCACCAAATTTCACGAATTATCATCCACCCAAGTTCAACGTCTCTCCAATCCGAAATCGTAAATCCGAAATCGTCAAGCTCCCGCCACTCTCGTCGTCGCAAACAGTCGTTTCACACTGTACCTGCCGCTCCCGTTCACCAGTACCATGAGCAGCCCGCCCACGATGGCCAGGTTTTTCATGAACATGACCCCCTCCAATCGTCGGAAAACTTCCGTGCCGTTCATTTGGAGTTCCGGGCAACTGACCACCATGTCGCAGGTCAGCGGCACGTTCCAGAAATCGTGGACGATAAACGTCACCGGCACCCAATACAGCAGCAAAAGGAAAGCCCCCAAGCCCGACCTGTAGCCTGATAGTATCATCAAGCCGCCCAGCACCAACAGCACGATGGCACCGTAAAGCAAGAAATCAGGCTGCCATTTCATGCCATAGAAGTCCATTTTGGCCTTTGTTTCCTTGAAAAAAAAGATGGAATCGTAAGCTTCGTACAAGAAAATAAAGGACAACAAAATCCGTCCCAGCAGGTCAATGAAATTTTTCAATTGCTATTTGTTTGTGGTGAATTATTCAAATGGGAAGGCGAAGTTCCGCTTTAATTCTGAAAGAACCATCCCAACAACTACTTAAAATAAAGCACCTGCACCTTTCCTCCCTCCACCGCCTTCCACTCTCCCTGCCAAACCACTTCCCCGCTCAGCCCTTTGGGCAACATCACCACGGCTTTATGGCCAGTCGCAACTTTTTCCAAGTTCACCGAAATCTCTCCCAGTGGGTGCGGCATTTTTCCTTCGGCAAAACCCAAGTCGCCGAGGCATGGCTCGATGCGAACCGTCGCAAAGCCCGGCGAACCGGGATTGATGCCCAGCACCGTGCTCAGGAACTGGTAGTTCGGCGCTGCGCTCCAGGCATGGCAGTCGCTGCGGGTAGGCTCAGGACTCTCGGCGAAGGTGGTCAGGCCCATGTCCAGCATTGCCCGCCAGTCGTTAAGTTGGGCGTTGAAGTCGCTGCCCATGCCGTGCTTTTTCAGGGCTTCCAGCAGGTAGAATCGAAAGTAGAGCGTGGTCTGCGTGATGCTTTTGTCGGCCATAATTTTTTCGAGCAAACCGGGCTGCTGCGCCTTCGGCAATGCGTCCGTCAGCACGGCGAGGATGTTAGCGTGTTGGCTGAACGAAGACTTTGCGGGTGTGTCTGCCAACAGGCCACGGCCAGCGTCCCAACAGTTGCGATAGGTAGCCTCCACCAGCGAGTTGGCGAGGGCGGTATAACGGGCTGCGTCTTCATTTTTTCCGAAGGAAGCAAACAGCGCTGCTGCCTGCCGCAACGTGTAGGCGTATTGCAAAGTCAAAATGGAAGAGCCGCCCTTGGCCACGCCCGGCGGCACCCCGCCGATGCGCTCCTCTTCGTTCCACGGCCATGACCAATCCACGAAGTTCCACCATTCCACCGGGCCGAGCATCCCGCCAAAGGCGGGGCTAATGCGGCCCTCGTGCCAGGCCAGCACGTCGGCCATTCCCCGCTCGAATTTTTTCACGAAAGCATCGTCATTGCGGAGCATCCAGTAATCGTAAACCATGCTGACCCAGAACAGGGAGTAGGGCGGGATGATTTGCATGTCATGGCAGGGGTAGCGGCTCTGCGTGAGGCCGTCGGGTATGCGGCTGTGGTCGAAGTCCTCAATACTCTTGCGTACCAGCCGGTCGTCGCCGCTGACGTACATGGTGATGAGCGCCTGTATCCGGGTGTCGCCGACGTAGCTGAGTTGCTCGTAGTACGGACAGTCGAAGTAGGTCTCCCCGGCGCAGCGTTGGGCGGTGCGCCAGCCCACTTCCCAGATTTTAGCGTGACTGGGGTCGCTGCTCTTGAAACTGGCCTTTTCTACCAGCGGATAGCCGTAGCTCATGCCGTGCAAGTCGTTGATGGTCAGGGGGTCATCGCCCGTTTCGATGTCGAGCTGCAGCCAGCGCCAGGTGCGGAACCACAGTGGCCGGAACGTGCGCTCCTTGCCCCCATCCGCCGTGAAACGGTCTTGGATGCCCATGATTTCCTTGCCCTCCCACTCGTTGCGGTTGCCTTTTTGGCGCTTCCCGTCGAATAGCGCTTCGGCGTAAGTGAGGGTGATTTTTGCGCCCTTGCCGCCCGTGGTGGTGAGCACGGGGAAGGCGTTGACGAGGATTCCTTGGTCAATGAGGATGCTAATCTTTGAATTCGCCCTGACAATAGTTGGATAGGTGTTCGGCCTTGGCATTGGTAAAAACCTGCCGTCTTTCCCCGTTGCCACCGTTTTTCCAATATTGATTTTCCCTTCGGTAAAAAGCGGGATGCTCCTCGGCACGAGCATCCAGTTGCCATCGGACCCAAGGCCACGGGGCTTTCCGGCGAACCAAAGCTGCTCGGCGTTTTTCCATTTCGAGTCGTCAAAACCGGGCTGCTCCCAGCCCCACGGGTAGCGGCTGGCGTCCACATCGTCGCCGTCGCCGGTCACGAGGTAGGATTGCAGCTTTGCCCGGTCAACGGGCAGGGGTCGGTATGCCTCATTGCGCAGCACCCGCCAGGTTTTGTCGGTGTTCACGAGGTCTTCGGCCTCGGTGTTTCCTTGCAGGATGAAGCCCGTCTGGTAGCTAATTTGGGCGAAGGGGGCGTGTTCGGCTGCGTTCCAGACAATAGCGGCGAGGGTGTTTTTGCCTTTTTTGAGTTGCTTCGCAATGTCCACTGTCTCGAAGTTCCAGTGCCCACGGTCGCTGCGGGCTGGGCCGGAACTGACCGCCTCGCCGTTCACGAAAAGCCGGTAGCGGTTGTCGGCGCTGACGTGGACGATGAAATTGGCGGGCGTTTCCGCAAGGTCAAATGTCTTGCGAAAATGATAGACGCCGTACTGCACTGGCGATTCGCCAGGGCAGACGACCCAACGGGCCTTCCAGTAGTTGTTGAGGATGCGGGGGGATATTTGAGTCGGCAGTTGGCAGTCGGCAGGTCTTGTCCCGACCACTCGGGATGGCAGTCCGAACAGGAGCAACAGGAAAAATATCGGTGGTAATTTTTGAAAGAATCGGTGCATTTCCTTTAGGTTTTGTTTTCCCAAAGGTAAAAGGAAGGGGGAATTTCTAACCCAAATTTACCTGCATGTAGCTATGATTTCTCAATTTCCCAATTTCTCCAACATCGCCCGCCTTACCCTGTCCGACAGGTCTTCCACATCGGCCATCGTCAGCCCCGCCGTTTCGATGGGTTTGCTCCAAATGATGCGCACCGTACCTGGCCAAAGGTCGAGGCCAGACGCTTGGTTGGAGATTTTTTTCACCCCAAGAATGGTTTGAATGGCGATGGGCTTGCCCGATTCGATGGCAATGCGGAAAGCCCCTTTGTGAAAAGGAAGCAATGGGTCGGAAGTGGTATTGCGGGTGCCCTCTGGATAAACGAACACGGAGTAACCCTCCTCCAAAGTCCGGTGCAGGTATTTCATGCTCGACGAGCGGGAGGAACCACTGGAGCGGTCCACCAACACACATAGCTTCCGCACGATGAACCCGAACAGCGGCACTTTTACCAGCTCTTTTTTCGCCAAAAACTTGTAAACGCTGGGGTAGGCACGTGCATTTATCATGAAATCAAGTGCCGTGAGGTGGTTGCTTACGATGATGTACGGCTGTTTGAGGTCAATATTTTCAAGACCTTCTATTTTGAACCGCACAAAGGTCAGCCCAAAGTACAGCCTCGTGTAAATCTGGTGGCTGAACCAGATAATGTACCAAACCCAAGGCCGTGGGAAAAGCAGGAAGGAAATGTAGTAAAACGGAAATAAGACCAACCAGAGCAGGAAAAAAACGAGGATGCCGTAGATTGCCCAGAGTTTTCGGAAAATTGTCATTTTTTGTTGCAATAAACCGCAAATCTCTCATTTTCAATTAATTCAACTTTAGTTTTTATGAAAAACATCGTCGTCCTTGACGGGCACACCGCCAACCCCGGCGATTGCTCGTGGGAAGCCTTGGAAGCACTTGGCCATGTCACTGTCCATACTCGTACCACATCCGAACTCGTGGCCGAACGTGCCGCCGAGGCGGACATCGTGCTGACAAACAAAGCCGTTTTGGATGCAGCTACGCTGGCCCAACTGCCTCGACTTCAGCTCATCAGCGTGATGGCCACTGGCTACAACGTGGTGGATGTAGCCGCTGCACAAAAACAGGGCATCACCGTCTGCAACGTGCGTGGTTACGCCGCCAATTCTGTGGCGCAGCATGTCTTCGCCCTCGTACTTGAGCTGACCAACCATGTTGCGAAGCACAGCCAACATACAGCCAGTGGCGGTTGGGCGGCCTCCCCCGACTGGAGCTACACGCTGTCCCCGATGACAGAGCTGGCGGACAAGACGATGGGCATTTACGGTTTTGGGCAGATTGGTCAGCGGGTCGCCGACATTGCCTTGGCCTTCGGGATGAAGGTCATCGCCACCCACAAGCACCCGGAGCGTGACCGCCGTGCGGGTGTGGACTTTGTTTCCTTTGAGAAGTTGCTGGCGAAAAGCGACGTGCTGAGCCTTCATGCGCCGCTGACTGCTGATAATCAAGGAATTATGAACAGCATTTCGCTGGCGCAAATGAAGGGGACTGCCCTGCTCATCAACACCGGGCGGGGCGGATTGGTGGTGGAAGCCGATTTGAAAAAAGCGTTGGATGCTGGTACGATTGCCGCTGCTGGCTTGGACGTGCTATTGGAGGAGCCGCCTCGAAATGGCAATGATTTGCTTGGCCTGCCCAACTGCATCATTACCCCACACAACGCTTGGGCAACTCGTGAGGCGAGGCAGCGATTGATTGCGGAATCCGTGGAAAATGTGCGGGCGTTTTTGGCAGGTGCGCCGAGGAATGTAGTTGGCAGTTCGTCAGTTGGCAGTTAGCAGTCAGGCGCTGCTACCGAGGTAACGACTGTTAACTGCCAACTGTCGAACTGTCGAACTTTAAGCGATAGGCGGGATGCGAAGCACTTGGCCTGGGTAAATCTTGTCCACGTCCTTCAACATAGGCTTGTTTGCTTCGAAGATGACCGGGTACTTGTTAGCATTACCGTAGTGTTCCTTGGCGATTTTTGACAGTGTATCACCTTTTTCTACGGTGTAGAACACAGCCTCTGCTTCTGGAGCTGCTTCCTCAGCAACTGCCACCGTCATCCAATCGTCAACGCTGGCGATGCCAGCCACGTTGCCCACGGCCAAGATGACCTTTTCCTTTTCAGATTGGCTGGCTGCGGTACCCGTGATGGTTGCCTTGTCATCATCTACGACGATGTTGAGGTTCTCCACTTTGAGGCCGAGAGAGACCACGTGGTTTGTGAGGCGCAGGGCCAATTGTGCGTCCTCAAGCTGATCGAGTGCGCTTGGTGCGGCAGGAGCAGCCGGTTTTGCGTCGGCTTTTTTACCCCCAAAAAGGGCAGTGCCAGCGTTTTTCAGAAATGAAAATAGACCCATGGTTCTATTGATTTTAGAAGTGTTAAGTTGCCCCTTGTCTGCTTATTGCATCCAACGGACAGGCTTGTTTGATGTAGTGGCGACAAAGGTATGATATTCAGCGTTCACCAGTAATCGCCCTTCAAAACTCGTCAATTTATGACGACATTTCTGGCCAGCGTCACATTTCCGCTGAGAAAAAAATGGGAGAATTAAGGCCACCTGCTATGTTTGGGCTTGGTGGGATTTCGGTAGCATTTTTCCCCTTGATGCTTTAAAAACACATCCTTGTTATAGTTGATCCAGATTCGCAAAAAAACACGAACCACTTCCTTCAAAGAGGTTGAAACAAAAGCAGGAGAATTGAGTAAAAGGCGTATATTTGCGCAGTTTTTTTCAAAGGGGTTTGAAAATTCATAATTTGATTGTATAAATTATTGATTGATAAGCCTTTAACTGTTACCCTTTAACAATTTTCCTAGGTTTTACCACTCGAAAAATGTGAATTTGGGTCAAGTAACATGCTGGGTTTGCAATGGAAGGCGCTCGAACGGTGCCATTTCAAAAGCTGAACGGCAGTTCCCCAAGTTTCACAGCTAAAAAATTTGCTTGTCATGCAAGGAAAAGGTTTTATTAAGTTCTTTCTTGCGGCTTTTGCCGTAGTTTCCCTTATCCAATTTGCGTTCATCATCCCCACTTGGGGTGTGGAGAGCAAGGCAGATAATTATGCCGCCTCAAAGTGCCCGGAAGGGAAAGGCACTGTTTGTTTCCGGCTAAAGCGGGCCAGTTACCTGGACTCCATTTCCAGCGAGACCGTTTTCAGGATACCGTTGCTCAAGTCCTACACCTACCAAGAACTGAAGGGGTCTCAACTTGGCTTCGGCCTTGACCTTAAAGGCGGTATGAGCGTACTGTTGCAAGTTGACTTGCGTGACTACATCCGTGCGATGGCAGGCAACACGACTGATAAATCGTTGGAGGACGCCCTGACACGTGCTACCCAACTGCAACAAAACACCCAGTCGGATTACATCACACTCTTTGCGCAGGGCTGGAAAGAAACCGCTGGGGGCAAACCACTGAATGCCATCTTCAAGCGCAATGAGTCCCTCAAGAACGAAATCAATGCAAGCTCTTCGGATGCGCAAGTGATTACCCTCCTCCGCCGTGAAGCCGACTTAACGGTAGGCCGTACTTACGAGATGCTCAAGCAACGGATTGACAAGCTCGGTGTGGTTGGCCCAACGGTTTCGTTGGATGAAGGGCGTGACCTCATCCTCGTGGAATTGCCTGGTATCGAGAATCCACAACGGGCCCGAACGTTTCTCCAAAGTGCAGCCAAACTGGAGTTTTGGAACGTTTACCGGATTACGGATGGTGCTATTGGGTCTGCCTTTGCGGCAGCGAACGAGAAGCTTAAAAAATTGGAGTCTGGAGAAATCAAAGCGCCTTCGCAGGACAGTGTGGTGCGTGATTCCAGCGGCAATATCATCGTGGACTCTACCAAGGTGGCTGAGGCTACCAAACAGGACACGAGCTTGCCAGACCTTGATGCTAACAATGGCCCGCTATTCGATATTTTCACCCCAAACAATGGCTCTCGCGGGTATGCCGTGATGGGTCAAACAGAAAAGAACAAGCGGGACAACGTGATTAGCATGCTTTCCAGGCCAGGTATCAAGGAATTGTTCCCATCAGATGTGACCTTCCTTTGGTCACGCAAACCTGCCAAGGATGAAAAAGGTGTTGCCACCAAGGATATCTACGAGCTATATGCCATTAAAAAAGAGCAGGGCAAAAACAACGCTCCGCTTGAAGGGGACATGGTGACCGATGCCTCTGCCAGCCCAAACCCAACCACTGGCGAACTGGCCATCAGCCTTCGTATGAATCCAGAAGGCGCACGTATTTGGGGTGCCATGACCCAGAAGGCGGCCAATGACAATAACCGGGAAATCGCCATCGTGCTGGACAGCGGCGTGGTCTCTGCGCCCAGCGTCCAAAACCCGATACTTAGTGGCTCATCAGAAATCACTGGTAGCTTTTCATTGGAAGAAGCTAATGACATAGCCAGCATTCTTGAGGTTGGCAAGCTCCCCGCTGGCACCAAAATCATTCAAGAGTCATTGGTAGGCCCATCACTTGGCCAGGAAAATATCAACACGAGTATGATAGCGCTGTTGTTGGGCTTCTTGTTGGTATTGGCATTCATGCTGGTCTATTACGGCACAGCGGGTGTGGTTTCCATCATTGTACTTTTCCTGAATATTGTATTCCTGTTGGGTACCGTTTCCTCCATCGGTACGGTGCTGACCTTGCCGGGTATTGCAGGTATCGTACTCACCATCGGTATGGCTGTGGATGCGAACGTAATCATTTTTGAAAGGGTACGAGAGGAGTTGCGGGAAGGCAAGTCGCTTGCAGTGGCCGTTCGTGAAGGTTATCGCCACTCCTACTCCGCTATTATTGACGGTAACGTAACGACGCTGCTCACCGCTTTTGTGCTTGCCATTTTTGGCCTTGGCCCAATCAAAGGTTTTGCAGTTATCTTGATTTGGGGTATCATTTTCACTTTCTTCACGGCAGTGTTGGTCAGCCGCCTCGTTATCGAGTGGTGGATAGGCAAGGGAAACAACCTTACCTTCTGGACACCCCCGACACAAAATGTATTGGCCAACCTGAACATAGATTGGATGGGCAAGCGCAAACTGTTCTATGGGATTTCCATTGGCATCACTGTACTTGGTCTAATTTCGTTTGTTACAAGAGGTTTCGACCTTGGTGTTGACTTCAAGGGAGGATTCTCCTACAATGTGGTTTTTGACAAACCAACTGAAGCAGAAGCAATCCGTCAAGCTTTGACCGCGCCATTTGAGAAAACACCGATAGTTAAAGCCGTTGATACGGAAAACACCTACAATATCCTTACTGATTATAAGGTGAAAGAGGAAGGTGAGGACGTGCAGGATCAAGTATTGGCCAAGTTGCACGAAGGATTGGGAAGTTTGGCGGGCGGCGCAAGCTTGGACGACTTCAAAAGCCCCGACGGAAAGGGCACACATATCATTTCGTTCAGCAAGGTTGGCCCCACCGTGGCCGATGACCTTCGTAAAAGCGCTTGGAAAGCAGTGTTCTTTGGACTATTGGTCATCTTCCTTTATATCCTCGTTCGCTTCTCCAAGTGGCAGTACAGCCTTGGTGCGGTAATCGCTACGGCGCATGACGCGTTGATTGTGGTGTCGCTATTCTCGTTGCTGCACGGTATTCTTCCCTTCCCGATGGAGGTTGACCAAGCGTTCATAGCTGCCATCCTTACCATTATCGGGTACTCCGTAAACGATACCGTGATAGTCTATGACCGTATCAGGGAGTTCTTTGGGAAGTACCCGGACAAGCCCAGGAACGAAATCATCAACATGGCCATCAATAGTACCATGAGCCGAACCCTCATCACCGCTTTGACAACCCTGTTTACAGTACTGGTGCTGTTCATATTTGGTAGCGGCAGTATCAAGGGCTTCGCATTTGCCTTGGTGATTGGTGTAGCTGTGGGTACCTACTCATCCGTATTCATCGCTTCACCAGTGATGGCCGACCTATCGAAAGGCGATATTCGTATTGCTAACCGCCCAACTGGAGGCGGTGGCAAAGACGATAAAAAGTCATTCACCAGGACAAAGTCACAAGCTTGATAAAATCAAGCATTTGATATAAAAGTCAAATCCCTTCGCCAGATAATCTGAGCGAAGGGATTTTTTTTTGAATAAAATCTCGAAGGATGATTTTGGGTTTGGCACGGTTGTTGGCTAAGTAGGTTCGTAAGTTTTGGTTAATAATTGTAAGAATTGTCAAATCTGCCTGAAGTAAGTTCAGGCTTTTTTTTTGCCCAACAAAGAAGGGGGACATGGCACTTGCCATGTCCCCCTTCTTTGTTGGCTTCGGTTAGAACAGCATTGCGTTGCCAATCTGGGGCAGCTACTGGCGCCAAAAACAACTACAAGAAAAAAGGGAATCAATGGCGCACCACTGATTCCCTTTGCTTTGTTGTACAAACAAGAACGCTTATTTCGCAGCGTTGACCACCGCCTTGAACGAGTCAGGGTGGTTGAGCGCCAAGTCTGCGAGCGACTTCCGGTTTAGGTCAATTTTGTTGTTGGAAAGCTTGAACATCAACCTTGAGTAGGTAGTGCCGTTGATACGGGCACCTGCGTTGATACGGGCAATCCAAAGTTGGCGGTAAGCACGCTTTTTCAGCTTGCGGCCTACGAAAGCGTAACCCATTGCCTTGTCCACCGCATTTTTGGCGACGGAGATGACATTTTTCCTCCTACCAAAGTAACCTTTGGCAGCTTTTAGGATTTTCTTGCGTCTTGCACGAGACGCTACTGCATTTACTGAACGAGGCATAAATTCGAATTTTTAGTACAGCTCAGGGAAACACGCCGTGGCGTGAATACTTGTAGCCTGGACTCTCGTTAAAAAATCTGTGAAACTATCCGACTGCAAGCAATCGCTTGATGCGTGACTCTTCTGACGCATCCACCACAGTGGTGCCAGCATGGCGCAGCTTGGCCTTTGGGCTTTTCCCCCAAAACCTGTGTGAGGTATTGGCGTGTCCCCTTTTGACCCTACCTGAGCCTGTGACCGAAAAGCGCTTTTTTGCGCCGGAATGAGACTTCATTTTTGGCATGACTTCAATTTTTATTTTAAGGAGCGCAAAGGTAGCAACTCCCTTGATTAATTCAAAATTAAGGTTGATTTAATTGGCGTACAACTTGGTTGTTTTTGGAGAATGCGGTCTTATGCCTTTTTCTTTTTGGGCGTAAGTACCACTATCATCCGCTTGCCCTCCAATTTGATGGGAGCTTCTGGTGTACCTACTTCTTCAAGTTCCTTCACAAAGCGCTCCAGCAGGTCACGGCCACGGTCTTTGAACACGATGGTACGGCCAAAGAAGTGCACATAAGCTTTCACTTTGGCACTTTCCTCCAAGAAATTCTTGGCATGCTTGGTCTTGAACTCGAAGTCGTGGTCATCCGTATTTGGGCCAAAGCGGATTTCCTTCAGTACCGTCTTGGCGGCCTTTGCCTTCATCTCTTTTTCCTTCCGCTTTTTTTCGTAAACGTATTTATTGTAGTCGGTGAGCCTACAAACAGGCGGGGCTGCATTGGGAGAGATTTCAATAAGGTCGAGTTGGGCTTTGTCCGCCCAGAACAAGGCTTTTCTTGTCTGGACAATCGAACCCGGTTCGATGGTTTCACCAACGATGGCGCTTACCTCTTCCAGATTCTCACCAACGAGGCGGATTTCAGGAATCCGGATTTGTTCATTGATACGGAACTTAGGCTCTGGTGGCCTTGAGAAGTTGCGGTTAAAGTGTCCTTTTGCCAAATGGAGATGGATTTTGTTAAAGATTATGTTGGTCTTGGAGCTTCCGCTGATTTTGTCGGCGATGTACTCCAATTTTTTTTGTGCTACGCAAAATTTACAGCTTTCGTTCCGCCCTTTTGCCTATTTCTCAGGCAAACTGCACCCGAAATCCGTGTGTGCTTAAAATTTTCCACACAAACGTAAAAAACAAACGGTCAATGCCCAACTACCTTGTTGAACATTGACCGGGTATTTACCAAAAAAGCTGTAAAAAAGCAGTTTCCCTCACGTTATGCGTCGGTTTTTACTGCTTTGGCCAGCGTAATTATCAATCCTGTACCCTCCTCATTGAGGGTAGCTTCCAGTATAGAGCCTTCTGCTGGGTTTTCGTTCAACAAAAACTCCGCAAGCGGGTCTTCGATGTATTTCTGTATCGCACGGTTCAGCGGCCTGGCACCGAATTGCGGGTCGAAGCCTTTTTCTGCCACAAAGCTCTTTGCAGCTTCCGTGAGCGTTAGCTCGTAACCAAGCGCAGTTAGCCGTTGGAAAACCTGCTTCAAGGAGATGTCAATAATTTTGAAAATTTCCTCACGTTGCAAGCTGTTGAAGATGACCACATCGTCAATCCGATTAAGGAACTCAGGCGAAAATGTTTTCTTCAAGGCGTCCCGGATAACCGTTTTGGCGTTGTCTTCGGCTGCCTCTACGCGAGATTTGGTGGCAAAACCAACACCTTGCCCAAAATCCTTCAATTGCCGCACCCCAATGTTGGAGGTCATAATAATGATGGTATTCTTGAAATCCACCTTCCTGCCGAGGCTGTCGGTCAGCTGGCCATCGTCGAGCACTTGCAGCAAGATGTTGTAAACGTCGGGGTGAGCCTTCTCGATTTCGTCCAACAAAACCACGGAGTAGGGCTTGCGGCGCACTTTTTCGGTCAATTGTCCACCTTCCTCATAGCCCACATAGCCCGGAGGCGCACCTACAAGGCGGCTGATGGAGAACTTCTCCATGTACTCGCTCATGTCAATTCGAACTAAAGCATCATCGGAGTCGAAAAGGTAGCGGGCCAGCGACTTCGCAAGTTCCGTCTTCCCGACACCAGTAGGGCCAAGGAAAATGAACGAGCCGATGGGTTTCTTTGGGTCCTTCAACCCAACCCGATTGCGCTGTATGGCTTTTACGATTTTCTTGACAGCTTCATCCTGTCCAATTATCATCTTGGTGATATCGTCAGCCATGTTCACGAGCTTCTTGCTCTCGCTCTGGGCCACTCGGCGTACCGGTATGCCGGTCATCATGGACACCACCTCTGCAATATCCTCTTCATCAACAGGGTAGCGCTTTGTCTTGCTTTCCTCCTCCCATTGCATCTTGGCAAAATCGAGCTGCCGGAGCAGTTTGCTCTCCTCGTCCCGCAGGTCGGCGGCACGCTCGTACTGTTGGTTCTTCACCGCAAGGTTCTTCTGCTCCTTTATTTGCTCTATTTTCTTCTCGTACTCTTCGATATGCTTGGGCACATGGATATTTTTCAAATGCACCCTTGCTCCGACCTCATCCAGCACATCAATGGCTTTGTCTGGCAAAAAGCGGTCGCTCATGTAGCGGTCACTGAAGCGCACACATGCCTTGATTGCATCGTCGGAATAGACCACGTTGTGGAATTCCTCGTACTTGTCCCTGATGTTCATCAAGATGTGAATGGTGTCGTCCGCAGATGGCGGATCCACGACTACCCGCTGGAAACGGCGGTCTAACGCCCCATCCTTTTCTATGTACTGGCGGTACTCGTCCAAGGTGGAAGCGCCAATGCATTGTAGCTCCCCACGTGCGAGTGCAGGCTTGAAGATGTTTGAGGCATCCAAAGAGCCTGTCGCACCGCCAGCACCTACAATCGTATGGATTTCATCAATGAACAAGATAACGTCCCTTGATTTTTCCAACTCGTTCATGATGGCTTTCATGCGCTCTTCGAACTGGCCACGGTACTTCGTGCCAGCCACCATCGCAGCCATGTCGAGCATCACGATTCGTTTGCCAAAAAGGGTGCGGGGCACTTTTTTCTGGTGGATGCGCAGGGCGAGACCCTCTACGATGGCAGTTTTGCCAACACCAGGCTCTCCAATAAGTATTGGGTTGTTCTTTTTGCGACGGCTAAGAATCTGCGATACCCGCTCTATCTCGCTCTCCCGGCCGATGATGGGGTCAAGCTTGCCTTCTTCCGCATGGCGGGTGACGTCCCTTCCAAAATTATCGAGCACTGGAGTTCGGGATTTTTGCTGTCCCTTGCGCTGCTGCTGCTGATAGCGGGCATTTTCATCTTCGTCAAAAGAATCTTCATCGGGTGGTGGCGCAGCATTGTAAATCTCTGGGCTTTCGATAGTGCCCTGCTCCTGACGAACATACTCCAATTCCGTCCTGAATATTTCGTAGTCAATATCGAAATGATTCAAAATGCGGGAAGCGGGATTGTCCTTGTGCTTCAAAATGGACAACACAAGGTGCTCTGGCGTCACCTCTTCGCTCTTGAAAGCCTTGGCTTCGAGGAAGGTCACTTTGAGCACTTTTTCCGCCTGCTTGTTGAGGGGCAGGTTGCCAATATGGATGGTGGAGTTGGCGGATGGACGCCGAGGTACCGTCTCCTCGATGATTTGCTGCAACTCTACGGGGTCAACGTCAAGCGAGTCCAGCGTTTTGTAGGCGAGGGTGTCGGCGTCCCGTATCAGCCCGAGCAACAGGTGCTCTGTGCCGATGAAATCCTGCCCAAGCCGCAACGCTTCGTCACGGCTGGCCGAGATTATTTTTTTTACTTTGTTAGAAAATTTCTTGTCGTTCATATTCAATTGAATCGGTGAAATTTTTTCTGATTTCGGGGATTTGAAGCAATGTTAAGGGGATTTGCACAAGTTTCAAAATGCCAGCAAAAAAAGTTGACCTTCAGGTCAATTAGGCTACCAAAACTTTTTAGCTTGATTACGCATCCACAAACACTCCCCCACCCCAGTTAATTTTGATAAAAACAGTGCCAGTATTCCAAGTTCCGCAACACTGGCGTCCTTTTATAGCGAAAAAGAAAGGGCTTGCCAAACTTAATTTCTGTTGCCTTTTTTCAAACTTGACGGGCTTACAAGCTTTGGGTTCCAGTTTCCATCTTTATAGAAAATGTCTGTCTGGCAAAGTTCTGCAAATAAACGTTTAACGCCAACCTTAGTTTGTGAGCAATGGATGTAGGCTCTGCCCACACCGTTGGCCATTGTGTCTGGCATGTAGGTGTCAATCAATTTAACTAATTGACTTTCAGCTATTTAGCTTTGATAATTTTCGTATTGTCCGGGGGCTTTACTTAGGTGGTTTGGAAGAAAAAACATCCAATTTGCTTTGAAGCACCTTGGCATATTGAAAATATGATGGATAAAATACTAACTTAGCGCCCTAAATCAAAAAGGGGGTCTGCCCGTTCGTCGGGACTCCCTTTTAAAGTGCAAAAAAAGTATGCGATATTCAATAGACAAGCAGGAAAGATTTGCTGTACTCCATCTCCACGACGAGAACCTGAATTCAGTGGTGGCTCCCAACCTCAAGTCGGAGCTGGTAATCCTGTCCAACGAAGGTGTTCCCAACCTTATTCTCGACCTGTCGGAAGTGAAATACGTTGATTCCTCTGGTTTGAGCGCCATACTCACGGCCAATCGGTTGTGGAAGAGCCTCGGTGCGTTTGTCCTGACCGGCATCAAGCACGACACAGTTCGCAAGCTGATTGAAATTTCCCGGCTTGATTCCGTACTGTCCATTCTGCCCACCTTGGAAGAATCAATGGATTACGTCATTCTGGAGGACATTGAGCGGTCATTGAGTGCAGAGCGCCTATGAGGTTTGCCCTGACGATTTTGGGGGTCAATGCAGCCACGCCTGCTTTTGGGCGCTTCCCAACTTCGCAGGTGCTACAGGTTCACAACCAATTTTTTCTGATAGATTGTGGTGAGGGCGCACAGATGCGCATGGGTGATTTCAATATTCCCCGACACAAGATTCGCCAAGTATTCATTTCCCATCTTCATGGCGACCATGTTTTTGGCTTACCCGGCCTGCTTTTTTCATTTGACCTGAATGGCAGGCAAGACCCATTGGACATTTTTTCACCGCCCGGTTTGCAGGAAATGATTTTGGCCCAGCTCCGTCCAGGTGGGACACTCTCCTACCCCATTCGCTTTCACGAGATTGATACCACATTTCCAACATTGGTTTTTGAAAACAAAGCTATCACCGTGGAGAGCATACCACTGAAACACGGCATACCAACCGTAGGCTACATTTTTCGGGAAAAGCCAAGGCCGCTGAATATCAGGTCTGAAAAAATTGCCGAACACCAACTCTCCGTCCCACAAATAAAGGCCGCAAAAGCCGGGGAAGATGTTTTGCTCCTTAATGGAGAGCTTATTGAAAACCAAGCGCTTACTTTCCCCCCTACTCCGCTTCGTTCTTACGCTTTCCTCACCGACACGGTTTGCGACGAAGCTGTTTTGCCCCATATTTTGGGTGTAAGTATGCTCTACCACGACACCACCTTTTGCGATGACTTTCACGAAAACGCTGCCCTTACCATGCACTCCACTGCTCGCCAAGCAGCCGTGCTTGCCGACAAGGCTAAGGTAGGCCGTTTGATTACGGGCCACTATTCAGCGAGGTACAAAGACTTGAGTATTTTTCTGGAGGAGTCACTACCCATCTTCCCAAACACAGTGCTTGGACAAGAAGGGGTTACTTACTTGGTGTAACATATCGCCAGCGGCTTGAATCCAGCCCATTTGCGGCACTTCCCAAATTGGGTGGATGGCGAAGACCTCGTCATTTCTCACCCCCAATCGTCCCTATGACAGCTTCCCCATGTCTCTTATCAAAATCGTATTTCGGTTGAAATGTATCAGGTTGTCCTTACGAAGTTCATTCATAACCGAGGTCACTGTTTGACGAGAAGTACCTGTGAGGTTGGCGATATCCTGCTGGGTAAGGCAATGCTTGAAAAGCGTTTCATATCCAACTTTCCGGCCCCGTTGGGTGGCGCTATCCTTGAGGAAGTCAATGATTCTGGAGCGGGCATCCTTGAGTATTAGCCCCTCCAATTTTGCCTCCGACACCAACAGGCGGCTGCCAATCAGGTGCAGGATATTGATACAAAGCTGATGGTTGGAGCGCATCAGCAACTGAAAATTTTGAATGGAAATCGTGATGAACAATGCCTCTTCGTTCATAGTGAAGGCGGATTCGTTGCGCTGTTTTTCGCCGACCAGTCCCAACTCCCCGAACATCGCCAAGGGGTGCAGTACGGTCTTTATGACTTCTCGTCCGTCACTCGACAGGGTACAGGTTTTCACCGTTCCTTTCAGCAAAAAATAAACACAACTGGAGACATCCCCGGCATCATAGAGCTGAACCTGTTTAGCCTTGGAATGCAGTTCTGCCATGCCTTCGAGCTTGGTAAAAGTTTCTTCGGACAAGTCTTCGAAGAGCGGAAAATGGCGCAGCACATCAACGTTGATTGGTGATTTCATAACTCAGGAATTGATTTTGGATATCAGATTGTACCCTTACAGACTTTTACGTTGCAAAAATGAGGGAAGCGATGGGAAAGGAGTGGTACAATCTTTAACATTTGTACCGAAAATATAAAACCGAACAACAAACTAAATACCTGATTATCAATTTTTTAAAAATCACACTCACGTGTCTTTTGTAAAAGATTAAATAAAAAAGGGGCGACTATTGCCGCCCCTTTTTTATTACCACAAGTAAATTCTTTTTCGTCCATAGTCTATGGAAATCACCTTGTCCCTGAAAAAAGGGACGCCCAAAAGCCCGTCCAAAGGGGCATCGAAATCTTGCCGAAGGCGGCTCAAGTCCGTGAACACATAGCGCATGTTTGGCAAAACCGCTCCTTTTATCTTGGTGTCTGGCACATCAGCTGCCATCACTTCCTGTGTGGCATTGTCAATTCCGGTGAGCAGTTCTGACTTGGAGTTTAACAGCTCACCGGGGCTGAAAGCGTCGTAAAATTTTTTGTCCAGGAGGTTTACCTCGGCCCCGCTGTCAAGGCCGAGAAACACTCGTTTGTTGCCGACCCTTGCCACGATGACCGGAACATGGCCGCACAGCGTGAATGGAAGAGAAAGCAAGGGTTTCGTCATTTGGTCTTTCCTTGCTTTACCTGTTTTGTAGGCTTGAATTTTTTTGTTGGGGAAATCGAACAACAGCTCGTAGTTGCGGAGCACATCGTATCCGATTAGTCCCATAATATCCATTCCACAGGCTGCTTCGAGGTGTTGGACATTGAGCGCATGGCCTTGGGCACGCTTCTTTATGATACCTCCCAATTGGAAATTTTTTACTTCCACCTCTCCCACCGTCATGGCTCCGCTCACTGAGGCAGCCTTGCAGCTATTTTTTGAGGCCAAGTCTTCCGAGTTCAGTACGATACCGGGCGCCCCGGTGTCGAGGACAAAATTGCCCGATTTTCCGTCCACGCTTGCCCTTACGACAAACATGCCGCCTGCTATCTCGAACGGGATTTCGGAAAAGTCAACCGCCGCCTCCAAAGCGTCGGCTGGATCGTTGGCAACCGCAGTGTGCAGGAATGCAACATTGCGCTGGGCTATCAAGGATTGGGAGGCGAAAAGCAGCAAGCACAAAAGTTTTTTCATGGCCGCTCCAAGGTTTGTGCGGCCGTTCGCTGCTCAGGCTGAGTAAATTCAGTCGGGGCGGGGCTGGTAGTCCGCAGGTTGAATCAAATTGAAACTACAACTGTCTGAAACCATAAATTTTGAAGATTTCGGTGGGTAAAAATACAGAACCCTGCATTAAAATGCAACCAAAAATTTACAAGGAGTTAATATTAAATTAACATTGGGTAAAATAAGCTGTTTCCTAACGACCTCGAAAAAGGGCAGAATTGGTCAGTGCTTTCAATTTCTTTTTAAAAAAATCAAACTTTGCGCCCGTTTGCAAAATTTAACTGTTGCTTTTGCGTCTTTCAATCCCGATACCAAAGATTGGTACCCATTGAATGCCGAAAAGCATTTTGCCAATTTGGAAAGAGGATTTAAATTTGGCAAATGGTTGATTATCAGGAAGTTTAGGCATTCAACATCATCACTTATCATTGAATTAATGCACAGATTTTTCGCTTTTATACTTATTCTGTTTGCGGTAAAAAGTATTGCACAGGTCCAAATGGAGGTCATTCGCACCAAGGCTATTGACCGCAACACCCCCGTCACCAACATTCATATTGATGGGGAAAACAAATGGGTGGGCAATCGAAAGGGATTGTTTCAAGTTCATTCCCCGGAGCAGTCCACGCCCGCCAATCTCGCCCCAACCGAGTGGTCATTGTTGCAAACTTATTCCGGCAACCACGACATCCGGTTGCCACTCGAAGACCTGCTCACGCAAATGGGCGCAGATGGCCAGAGCATCCGCACCAAGGGCGACCGCATCACTTGCGCCATTTTCGAGGAAAAAGGCAGCCAACTTTGGGTCGGCACCCGCAAGTCAGGCTTGTTCCAATTCAAGACCCAGCCCTCCCTCAAGCTCGTCTCCAAACACACGCCCGGCGGCTCCAAAGATATCAACACCCTCTTCCTTGACACCAATGGGCGACTGTGGATTGGCACATCGGCGGGTTGTTCCTATGGCAAGGACGGCAAATGGCGCCAAGAGGAAAAGCTGTTCAGCATCCGGGCTTTCGCCCAAAGCGGCACCAACATCTGGGTCATGGGCGACGACCTCCTCTGGAAAGTGGATGCCCGTGACAAATGGCAGGCCGTGGACACGGATGCCAAACTAACCGAAGGCGAGGTCGTGGACATCGCCGTGGACGGCAACAGTATGCTTTGGATTGCTTCGCAAATCATCACCCGCTTCGACCCCGCCACCGAAGATGCGACCGTCTTTGGCCCGGCACAGGAGTTTACCAGCCAAGATGTGTCCTGCATGGCCATTGACGCTGAGAACGCCGTCTGGGTTGGCACCAACGACAAGGGCCTCTACCTCATCCAAAAAGTCGATGCCATGACCGTCACTTGTCTCCTCGACAAGATGCTGAGTTGCGGAGAAAACAAAAAAGACGCTTCGCTCAAAGTCACCGTCACCGGCGGTGCTGCTCCTTACACCTACGCTTGGGATGGTGGGCTTACTGGCACCAACCCCCAAAAACTGGGGCCCGGCGAGTATTCGCTCACCGTCACCGACAGCAAGGGCAAGGCAAAGTCTATCAAATTCCCCATCCTCAACCCTAACTTCACGTTGACCATTGCCCAGGACAAGCCCGCTGGCGAAAGCGGCGCCCCTGATGGCGCAGCATCGGTAAAAGTGGTCGGCGGCAACCCTGAATACACCTTTAAGTGGGACAACGGCGAGACTACCGCCAAGGCCACCACCCTCGCAGAGGGGGGCCATAGTGTCACCGTCACCGACAGGGCTGGCTGTACGGCCACGGCCTCGGTGGAAATCCGGCGGGTGGTCAGTGCGCTTATGGTCGCTATTTCTCAAACAAAAGCCATCGGCTGTACCGGGTCAAAAGACGCTGCCATAAAGGCCGAGGCCATTGGCGGCAAAGCACCCTATCAATACCAATGGAACACCCCAAGTTTGATGGCAGGGGCAAACCTCACGGGCCTTCCCGCTGGCGGGTACGCCGTTACCGTCACCGATGCGGCCGGGCAGTCGGCCTCGGCCTCGTTTGAGGTGAAAGCGGCAGAGGCCATTACGGCCACTATCAAAGTGGACGCACCTGCCAGCACCGGAAAAGCGGACGGCAAAGCAACGGTGAAGGCCGTTGGCGGTGGCGGGAAATTCACCTTTTTGTGGGACAATTCAGAAACGACGGCTACTGCCACCAAGCTCGGCCCTGGCAACCATACCGTCACCGTGACGGATGCAGCGGGCTGCACGGCCACTGCCTCGGTGAGCATCACGGAGAACATCCTGCCGCTGGCGGTCGCCATTTCGCAAGAAAAAGAAATCAAGTGTGCGGGTGAAAAAACAGCTTCATTCAAAGCGGAACCATATGGTGGCAAGGGGCCCTACAAGTTCGCTTGGACCAGCGGCGGCACTGCCGAAACGGTAACGTCACTTGGCGCTGGCAGCTACGATGTGACCGTCACAGACGCCAATGGCACCACGGCCGCTGCTAAGTTCCTAGTGAAGGACGCCACGGCCATCACCCTCACGGCGAAGGTGGACGCTCCTGCCAGCACGGGCAACTCCGACGGCAAGGCCACCGTGAAGGCCACCGGTGGCACTGGCAACTTTGCCTATAAATGGGACACAAACGAAACCACCGCTACTGCCACCAAGCTCGGCCCCGGCAACCATACCGTCACCGTGACGGACGCAGCGGGCTGCACATCCACTGCCTCGGTGAGCATTTCGGAGAACATCCTCCCGCTTGCGGTCGCCATTTCGCAAGAAAAAGAAATCAAGTGCGCGGGTGAAAAAACAGCCTCGCTCAAAGCGGAACCGAACGGCGGGAAAGGCCCTTACAAGTTCGTTTGGACAGGCGGCGGCGCTGCCGAAGCGGTCACAGCACTCGGCGCTGGCAGCTACGATGTCACCGTGACAGATGCCGCGGGCACCACAGCCACCGCCAAGTTCACGGTCAAAGAGGCCGCCGCCATCACCCTCACCGCCAAAGTAGAGGCACCAGCCAGCACGGGCAACTCCGACGGAAAGTCCACCGTGAAGGCCAACGGCGGAACAGGTAATTTCACCTATAAATGGGACACCAATGAAACGACAGCCACCGCCTCCAAGCTCGGGCCGGGCGACCACACCGTCACTGTGACGGATGCTTCGGGCTGCACAGCGACAACGCAGGTATGGGTCAACGAAAATATTCTGACGTTGGCGGTCGCCATTTCGCAAGAAAAAGAAATCAAGTGCGCTGGCGAAAAAACGGCCTCGCTGAGTGCGGAGGTCTCAGGTGGCAAAGGCCCCTACAAGTTCAGTTGGACAGGGGGCGAGCAAACGGAATCGGCTGCTGCGCTGGCTGCTGGCAATTACCAAGTGACGGTAACGGATGCCACTGGGACAACGGCGATTGCCTCGAAACGGGTAGCAGAACCGTCCCCCTTGCGGGCGGAAGTGAAAAACATCCGGCCAGCTACTACCGAAAAAACCAACAACGGGAAGGCTACGCTTGATGCTTCGGGCGGCACGGGCAATTACCGATACGCTTGGGACAACAGCACTGAAACCGCCGCCACCGCCACGGCTCTACCTGCAGGACAACGCTCCGTCACCGTTACGGATGGAAACGGCTGCACGGCCACTGCTGCTTTTGAGGTAAAAACCCGCATCATTCCTGAGCTTTCCGCCAATAACTTGCGGAGCGGCGAGACCATTAAGTTGGAGAAAATCTACTTTCAACCGGACAGCACCAACATGGACCCAGACTCCCGCCCAACACTCGATGAGTTGTACGAATTTTTGCAGGAAAACGCTGGTATCGTCATAGAAGTAGGTGGCCATACGAACGGCATTCCGTCGCACGAATTTTGTGACCAACTCTCCACGGCAAGGGCAAAATCGGTGGCAGAGTACATCGTGAGCTTGGGGCTGCCCACCAGCCGAATCACCTATAAAGGCTATGGCAAGCGCAACCCCGTGGCCACCAATTCGACGCCAGAGGGGCGGGCGAAAAATCAGCGAGTGGAGATGAAGGTGGTGAGGGTGGAATAGGGATGAAGGAATAGGGATGAGGGAATAGGGATGAGGGATGAAGCGGTTCATCCCTCATCCCTATTTTTTTCCCACTCTCCTCTCCTCACTCGATAAACCACCACAGGCATAGACCGCCAAGTGGTCCACTTCCACTCAGTCATGCCGTTGCGCTTTGCGACAGCCTGTGAGCGCAGGTTATCGGGGTGGATGAGCGAGATGAGTGTTTCGGCCATTTCGTTTTCAAAACAAAAATCACGGCAGGCTTGGGCGGCTTCAGTGGCGTATCCCTTCCCCCAATGTTCCCGGAAGAAATGGTAGCCTACCTCCCATTTCGGAATGCTGTCAACCCATTGGTACAGCAGTCCGGCTTGGCCTATCAGCTCTCCTGTCTCGATGAGTTCGACGGCATGGAGGCCACCATGTTCGTTGGCGTAGCGGCCCAATTGGCGGCGCAGCCACAGGTCGGCGTAATCGGAAACATCTGTTTTGATGAAGTGGAATTCGGTGGCAACGGGGTCTTCAAAAAACGCCATCAACCGGGGCTTGTCGTCAAGTTGTAGCGGCCTGAACCGTAGGCGGGCAGTGGTGAGGTTGTCTAAAAGCATGGGATGTGTTTGAACGGATGTTTGAAAATTTTTGCAAAAAACGAAAAACGTCCCAACTTGCTCCATCATTTCACCTTTAAATCCAATTCCTCAATGATTTAAGGTAAAAACTTGCAAGATAGCACAGCAGTTCACTCCAAAGCGTAAGCCACCACACTGGCCCCATTGCCCGTCACCACCACCGGTTTGCCGTCGCCCAACAAATCCACCACCGAGAATGCCGTGGTGCCCGCCAACGGGAACTGTGGCAATAGCTTGCCCTGACCGTCGAGCAAACTGATTTGGCTTTTCGCTTCGCAAACCGTGCCTGTGAACGCCTTGCGCTTCGCCCATTCCACCGCAAACACGGCGTCCTGCGGTTGCCCGAATTGGTAGCGGAACGCTTTTTTGAAGTTTTTTCCTTCGTAAAAATAGACCGTTAGGTCGTTGCCATTCAGGGCAATATAGTCCTTCCGGCCATCGCCTGTCACATCGGCAAAGGCGAAGCGGACGCCAATCCCCGCCTGCTTTTTGCCCACGTCCAAGGACAGTTTGAAGTCGCCGCCATCGAGGTTGGTCACCGTCACCCGCCCGTGGTCGTCACAGGCGACAATGCGGTAGTTGTCTCCATCTGCCTGAAAATCAGGGCTTTGGAGAAATTTTGAACCTAAATTTTTCTTCGGAAAACGAAATTCGCCGTTCTTTTGGAACACCTGCAAAGCGCCCGCCGTGTCCAATAGCATCAGGAAATCCTTCCCCTTTGCCTGAAAGTGGACGAGCGGTTGCCGCACCGACCCAATGTCTGTTTTGGGCCGCCATCCCTCCACCGGGCTTCCCTTTTCGTCGAAGCCATAGGCAGTGCCCGTTCCGGTGGCCCCTTTTTCGCAAGCGATGAAAAACTGGTACTCGTGGCTTTTGAAAAAGTCAACCACAGTCACGCCATTTGAGGCCGGGGTTTGTAGCCGGAGCGGGAAGCCCGCCACGTCCTGGCCCGTTTGGTCAATGACGAAAATGCCGCTCGCCGTGCTGAAGGCAAACTGCGCCTCCTTATTGTTGTTCAGGTCGAGTTGCCAGATTTTGGACAAAATCGGCTCGTCCATTTGCCGACGCCAGAGGATGCGCCCAGATTTTGAAATCAGGTAAACCGTGCGGCTGGCATCCTGCACGAAAACCTCCTTTTCTCCGGTTTGGGGGTTCACGAAAACCGTAGGGGGGATGGTTGCCCGGTTGCCGAGCGGCGTTTTCCATAGGATGTTGGCCGGCGCAGCGCGTTCGTCGGTGGACTTGGGGGGGGTGGAAAACTGGAGGTCGCAAACTTGGCCCCGACGGACAATAGTGGCCGTTAAATGATTGCAATTCAACGGGTTGCGACCAATTTCGGCCAACATCTTTTCATCAAAAAACTGAGAGGCCAAAGGCCAGGCCCGGTCACTTTCAAAGTAGGCCAAGCCGTTCGGGGACACAGGAAGGTGGTGCAGGGATTGCAAGAACGCCACGTTTTTGGCGCAGGTTTGTCCGGCGAGGTACTTGCCCAGCCAGCGCTCCATGCCCATCCTTGAGTTGGAAAAAAGCACGTAATCGCCCATCACCGTGGCATAAGGGTCGTTAATGCCACTGCCAATTTTGAGCATCTTGTCGAGCGGCAGCCCTTTGAAACGACGGATTTTGAACATTTGGAAATCAATGGACTCGGGGCTTTCGAGTCGCTTGGCGAGGGCCGCAAGCTTGGCCTCTGCCGCTTTGATGTCCTTTGTTTTCAGCAAAAAAAACTGCTCGGCAGCACCGGCCTCCAAGGGTTCGCCAAAGGCAACGACTACTTCGTTGGAGACCCATGGGGCCAGGTAGGTTCGCCAAAGACCCGTTTCAGCCGCCGCCGTGATGCTGCCACAGGAGAGCCAAGCAAAGGCCGTCAGGTTGTCGGGCAGGGCGCCCAGCACCTCCTTGAATGGCCTTGGCTCTCCCTTTGTGTTGGCATCCATGAGCGGGTGGCCTTCGGCAATGCTGAAACTACCCCTCCATTCGCCGCCATCTTTCCCGAGTGGCAAATCAAGGCGCAGCCAACGGGCAGCCCTGGCCAATCCGTCGAGGTCGTGGAGGCGGGTGGGGTCGAGCAGGGGGCTGAACTGAGGACCCAATTCGGACAGGTTGAGCAGCACGGGCAGGCTGTTCTTTGCTTCGTCAGTGCCTGTTGTCAGGCCAGAGAAGCCGCTGTTTCGACAGAGCGAATTGGCAGGTTTTATGAGTTGGCTAATGGCATTTTCAACGAGGTAGGCATGGCGGGCAAAGAGCAGCAGGTTGTGGAAGCGGGCAATGGCAAACTCCGATTTTTCGACCTTAACGCTGAAGACCTCGTTGTTTCTGAAAATGGACGTGCGCATGCGCCATGCTGGGTTTTTGCCCAAAATGGTGGCGAGGTCGTTGCCCCGCATTCCGTCAAAAACAAACAGGGCATCCATGCCGCTGCTGCGGTTCGGCTGAAGCACGACCAGCGTTTCGCCCCGCTTTTTTTGGGAGAAAAGCTTTGAAAAATGCTTTTCATACGCCGTCATGTCCGCCACGAGGGCATTGGGAATGGCCAAGTTGGCAAGGTTGCTTTTCCCTGCTCCCGCCAACAATTGCTGGAAGTTCTCCGGGCTGAGGCACAGCACCACAGCCGTATGCCGGGGAATGGCCCCGTGCGGGTGTACACCCAACCAAGGCAGTCGGACGAATTGGCCAAGTATGGCAATGGCAACCGCCACGCCAAAGGCGAGGAGTAAAGGTTTCTTGATTTTTTTCATTCAAAAGATTGGTTTTGGTCAAATCGCACGGCAATATTAAGGAATGAAAGAAACATTTACCTTTGGCCGGAAGAATGAGGGTTTGGGATTTGAGCGTTTGAGGGTTTGAGACCCCAGCCTTGTGACCCACTCAAATCCTCAACCTCACAAACACTCAAATCCTCCTCACGATGTCCGTAACAAAAGAAGTCAAGCGCATCACCGTCCACGTACTCCAGGCCATGAAGTCTCGGGGCGAGAAAATCACCATGCTCACTGGCTACGACTACTCGATGGCCCGGATCCTCGATGCGGGTGGCGTGGAGGTCATTCTCGTCGGCGACTCGGCCTCCAACGTAATGGCAGGACACGAAACCACTTTGCCCATCACCCTCGACCAGATGATTTACCACGCCGCCTCCGTGGTTCGTGGAGTGAAAAAGGCGCTCGTGGTAGTGGACCTGCCCTTCGGCTATTATCAAGGCAGCTCACGGGTAGCATTGGAGAGCGCCATCCGTATTATGAAGGAGTCGGGCGCCCATGCCGTGAAGATGGAAGGCGGCGAAGAAATTGCGGAATCCGTGAAGCGCATCCTATCGGCGGGCATCCCGGTGATGGGGCATCTCGGCCTCACGCCGCAGAGCATTTACAAATTCGGGACTTATCAAGTGCGGGCGAAGGAGGAAATGGAGGCCGAAAAACTGAAGCACGACGCCAAGTTGCTCGAAGAAATTGGGTGCTTCGCCATCGTTTTGGAAAAAATACCAGCCACCCTCACCAAAGCAGTATCAGAAAGCCTGCACATCCCGACCATCGGCATCGGAGCGGGCATGCACGCCGACGGGCAGGTGCTGGTGACGCACGACATGCTGGGCATCACGCACGAGTTTCAGCCACGGTTCTTGCGGCGGTACCTGGAGCTTTTTGAGGAGGTAAAAGCGGCAGTAGAAGCCTACTGTGCCGACGTGAAAGCGAAGGATTTTCCAAACGAGCATGAGCAATATTAAAAAAAACAAAGCGAGGGGCGTTGCCCAACGCTAAGATATTTCGCCCCTTCAGGGCTAATTTTTATCACAAAGCCCTGAAAGGGCGCAATACGTTAACATCGGGTAGCGCCCGATGAACACAATGAAAAACATCCAACACCTCGCAACCCTGGCAGTAATGCTACTTGCCCTTTGCGCAAGCGCCCAAACCACCTACCTGCACTGCGGTAAGCTGATTGATTGCGTAAGCAACAACGCCCAACCCGAAATGACCATCGTGGTGGAGGGCAACCGCATCAAGGAAGTGCAAAAGGGGTATGCCAAAGCCCCTGCCGACGCCAAGGTCGTTGACCTGAAAAACAAGACCGTGATGCCCGGCCTAATGGACATGCACGTGCATCTCGAAGGCGAAAGCAACCCGAAGAGTTACGAGGAAAAATTCCGACTGAACCCCTCCGACGTGGCCTACCAAGCGGAGGTTTTTGGCAAAAAAACGCTGATGGCGGGCTTCACCACCGTGCGTGACCTCGGCGGCAGTGGTGTGAACGTTTCGCTCCGCAATGCCATCAACGCTGGATTGGTGGATGGCCCACGCATTTTCACCGCCGAGAAATCCATCGCCACCACAGGCGGCCACGCCGACCCAACCAACGGGGTGAGAAAGGACATGAAGGGCGACCCAGGCCCGGCGGAGGGCGTCATCAACAGCCCGGACGAGGCTTGGGAGGCCGTGCGCCACCGCTACAAGAACGGGGCCGACCTCATCAAAATCACGGCAACGGGCGGCGTGCTCAGCATGGCCGCCAATGGGCTGAACCCGCAGTTCCGGGAGGAGGAAATAGCGGCGGTAGTGGCAGCTGCAAAGGACTATGGCTTCACGGTGGCGGCCCACTGCCACGGGGACGAGGGCATGTTGCGGGCCGTGAAAATGGGCGTGACGAGCATCGAGCATGGCACGTTCATGACGGAGGAAATCATGGCGTTGATGAAGCAGAAAGGGACTTACTACGTGCCGACCATCTCCGCCGGTCGCTTCGTGGCAGAGAAAGCAAAACAGGATGGCTACTTTCCAGCTATGGTGGCCATGAAGGCTGCCATCGTTGGTCCGCAGATACAGGCGACGTTCGGGCGGGCGTACAAGGCGGGCGTGAAAATCGCATTCGGCACCGATGCGGGGGTGAGCCAGCACGGCGAAAACGCCTGGGAGTTCGTCTTCATGAACGAGGCGGGTATGCCACCGATGGAGGCCATCAAGTCGGCAACCGTAACCACTGCCGCATTGATAAACAAAAGCGCCGACCTTGGCACCATCGAGAAGGGCAAATTGGCGGACATCGTGGCGGTGGACGGCGACCCGCTGGCCGACATGAAGGCGATGCTGAAGATGCGGTTTGTGATGAAAGAAGGGAAAATTTACCGAAACGAGTAGTTCGCAATCTGACAGTCTGTGGCAGCTTTTGCGGCACTTTTTTATCGAAGCAAAGCAACCAAAATTTCAAAATGGATTTAAGGCATTTACCCCAACTCACTGAAAACCTCAAAATCCAAAATTCTCAAACTCTCACTTAATATGGAGAATCAACAACTCGAACCCACCCCAAAAAGTCCGCTCCGCAAAATAGTCCTTGCCCTTTTCCTACTGATTTTGGGCATAGGCGGCTATATTGGCTGGAGCTTTTTTTACAAGCCCAACGTGCCCGCCACCTTGGCCAACAAATACTTGCTCATACCCACCGGTGCCACGCTGGACCAAGTGGTGGACTCCCTCAAGACCGGCAATTTTATCCGTAACGAAAACGCATTCCGAATGATGGCGGAGCGCTTGAGCTACAAGGCCAGGGGGGGACGTTTTGAGATTACGCCGGGCATGAGCAGCTATCACTTGGTAAAGCATTTGCGAAGCGGAAAACAAGCCCCGGTGCGGGTGGTGCTGGTCAACGAGCGGCTGGCCGAGGACATCGCCGCCAAAGTGGCCAGGAGCATCGAGCCGGACTCGTTGGCATTGGTCACGCTGTTGAACGATACCACTTTTCTCGACAGCATCGGCTTCACGCCAGCGACCATGTTGTCGCTGTTCATCCCCAATACTTATGAGTTTTTCTGGAACACCTCGGCCCGCAAATTCGTGGAACGCATAAAAAAGGAAAACGACCGCTTCTGGGAGGCAGAAGGCCGTGACGAAAAGGCTCGGGCGCTTGGGCTCAGCCGAGAGGAGGTCTATACCGTGGCGAGCATCGTGGAGCGGGAAACCAACTATGAGCCTGAAAAAGAGCGTATGGCCGGGGTTTATCTGAACAGAGTGGAGCAGGGTTGGCCGCTGCAAGCCGACCCCACGCTGGTGTTCGCCAGCCGAGACTGGGAAGCCCGTGACCTCGCCAAGTACAAAAGCCTCGACTCGCCGTACAACACCTACAAGTACCCCGGCCTGCCGCCCGGCCCCATCAGCATGGCCAGCATCCCCAGCCTCGATGCAGTGCTGAACCGGGAAAAACACGACTACATGTTCTTCGTGGCGATGGGCGATGGCTCTGGCAAGCACATGTTTGCCGTGACCTACGATGCGCACAAGGTGAACATTGAGGTTTATAAGCGGAACCTGATTGGGAGGGGGTTGGGGCTTTGAAAAATCAATTAAAAACAAAAAGGGCCGGGTTCTCCTGTTGAGAACCCGGCCCTTTTTGTTTAGGAAAGACGGTTGGATTAATTAACCAACTCAAACTTTCCTTCCTCTACTTTCCTGACAAAATCATTGGCCGACAGCTCTTGGGTCTTGCCATCAGGCAATAAAGAGATGAGGACTTGGGAGGATACGCATTTGACAAACTTGACGGGAATTGGGACATTTTTCATGGTGGCTCTAATTTTTGAAAAGACAATAATTAATGCCAGTAACGAGTCCTATTTTCGGAATGTTCGGTTTGGCGGGTTAAAAAAATATTAGAAAATGGAGGGGGGCGATGGTTCTTATTCAAGCAACCATTTTTTGCATGGTTAGATAGGTTTCTCCCTGTCAGCTGACAGGGAAAAAAAACCAAATTAGCCTGTATCAAAAAACCTTTTCCGCCACCCGAATCCGAATCTTCTTGATTTCCTCCAGCAGCCAGCCGTCGAGGTTGCGGTACCAATCCAAGTGCTGTGACCATAGGCCACAGCCGCCGGCTTCAGGCGGGTGGCAACAGGTCTCTTCCCACTGCTTGGCGCAGGAAGGGCAGCGACCTGCCGTGTCAAAAGTGTGCCAAGAATGGCCACAGGTGCATGACCACTGGTCGGTGGGGGTTGGCTCCCAATTGCATTTCGGACAGGCGATTTTTACCTCAGCCATAAGTTTTGAGTTTTGGGTTTCGAGTGGTGGACGGCGGATGTGCAAGGTATAGAAATTAAACCGGCGCTTGCAGATTGGTAGCGGGGCTTGGCCTACTCATTGGTCGAAACTCGGAACTAAATAGAAAAACCGGGCTTCGTCAGTACACGTATCCCAAATAGGAACGTGAGCCAATGAAGCCCGGTCGTTTGTTTTCTTGAAGGGCATTTGCAGCGATTTTGTCCAAAAAAATCGAAGCTCGACTACTCGGAACGAAGCGCAAATGCCATATTGATAGAAAGCTGGAAGCTTAGATTTCTTCCCGGCGCTTCTTCTGCTCCAAATAAATAGCCTTCAGGCGTTCCGCCCGCTTGATGATGGAAGGCTTCGTAAAATCCCGGCGATTCCGCAGTTCTTTCAAGGTCTGCGTTTGCTGAAACTTGCGCTTGAAGCGCTTGAGTGCCTGGTCAATGGATTCGCCGTTTTTAATTTCCGTAATCAACATAAGTTAAAAAATTGTACGTTTAGAGCCGAAAGGTCTGAATTTACTGGTATTTTTAGTTTCAGTTTCTTCGGCTGGATTCTGAAATTCCCTAATGGGGCGCAAATTTAGGGAAGTTTGTCAATAAATGGGTGCGCAGCGTCTTTTTAGGAAAACATTTTTTGAAAAAAAACTAAAAAAGCGGTTGGACAAGCACGACTTCCCATCCGCTCCGTACCTTGCCACTCCCCTGACGGGCAGAACAAAATCTATTTTTCAAACCAGACCAACTTCCATCCTTTATGAAAAAGCTCCTATTGCTGCTGAGTTGTTGCTTCATCGCCTTGCTCACACTTGGGCAGACCAAGTCCAACAAAAACTCCCCACCGCTTGCTGAGGCCACGCCCGAAAGCCAGGGGTTCAGCAGCGAGCGGCTGGCCCGTGTGGATGCCATGCTGCAAAGCGCCGTGGCTGATAGCGACATCCCCGGTGCCGTACTCCTCATTGCTCGGAACGGCAAAATTGTACATTGGAAAGCATTCGGCTTGGCCGACAACGCCGCCAAACGGACGCTCAAACGAGACGACATCTTCCGAATCGCTTCGCAAACGAAGGCCATTACCTCCACCGCCGTGATGATGCTCTGGGAGCAGGGCAAATTCCAGCTCGACGACCCCATTTCAAAGTACATCCCGGAGTTCCAAAACCCGCAAATACTCAAGGATTTCAAGTATTCAGACACGTCGTGGACAACGGAACCAGCCAAGTCCGAAATCACCATCCGCCACCTGCTCACGCATACCAGCGGCATCGGCTACGGGGTCATTGACGGGGACGAGCGCTACAAGATGATCTACCGGAAGGCGGGCATCACCGACCTGTTCACCACCGAAAACATCTCCATTGGCGAGAGTGTGAAGAAGCTGGCCAAGCTGCCCCTGCACCACCAGGCCGGCGAAAAATACACCTACTCTGAAAGCATTGACGTACTCGGGTACCTCGTGGAAGTGGTTGCTGGCGAGCCGCTCGACGTGTTCATGAAAAAAAACATCTTCGACCCGCTGGGCATGACCGACACTTGGTTTTACCTTCCTTCGGAAAAAGCCAGCCGCCTCGTGACCGTGCAGAAACCGGAGAACGGTACATGGGTGCGCTACCCGGTCACTTTTTACGATACGGACTACCCCATCAAGGGCGCCAAGCGGTTTTTCTCCGGTGGCGCTGGCCTCAGTAGCACGGCAAGGGACTACGCCACCTTCCTCCAAATGTACCTCAACGGTGGCGAGCTGAACGGCCGCCGCATCCTCAGCCGCACGACGGTGGACGCCATCCTTTCCAACCAAGTGGGCGACCTCTTCGCTTGGGACGATGGCAAGGGCTTCGGCTTGGCCTTTGGGGTGCTGAACGAGAAGGGCGAAGCCAAAGGAGGCAACGGCAGTGCTGGCACTTTCGACTGGGGCGGCTATTTCAACACCACTTACTTCGCCGACCCACAGGAAAAAATCATCGGGATACTGATGAAGCAGACGCAGGGCACGGTGTCCGACGAAACAAGTGGGTTTTTACGGCAATTGATTTATCAGGCATTAGATGATTGAAAATGGTTCAACCTTTTTGGGTAAAGGGTGGTTAGTTGCTCGGGTTTTTTAATGCTGTGGTTTTTTGCCTTTTGCTCCGGCGCCATTTTACTTTGAGGAACCTGATATTCCAGATTATGAAAGGAGTAACAACCCCATTCAACATCCAGTGAAATAAGAACTTGAATCATGACCATCTCCGAACTCTCCCTCCGCCGCCCAGTCCTTGCCATCGTGATGAACGTGCTCATCGTGCTGTTTGGCGTGCTCGGTTTCCAGTTCCTCGGTGTGAGGGATTTCCCCGCCATTGACCCGCCGACGGTCAACGTGCGCACCAACTATGCCGGGGCCAACGCCGACATCATCGAAAGCCAGATTACCGAGCCGCTCGAAAAGTCGCTCAATAGCATAGCCGGGGTTAAGAGCATCACCTCCGGCAGCAGCCAGGGCACCAGCAACATCACCGTGGAGTTCGAGCTGGGCATCAACCTGGAGGATGCCGCCAACGACGTAAGGGACAAAGTAGCCGGGGCGCAGCGCAACCTGCCGACCGACCTCGACGGGCCGCCCATCGTCTCCAAAGCCGACGCCAGTTCAGGCCCCATTCTCTCCATGACCGTGGAGAGCGACATCCGCAACCAACTGCAGCTCACCGAGTTTGCCACCAACACCCTCCTTGAACGCCTCGAAACCATACCCGGCGTGAGCGGCATACAGATTTGGGGCGAAAAACGCTATGCCATGCGCATCTGGCTCGACCCCGCCAAACTCAGTGCCTACGGCCTCACGCCCATGGACGTACGCAATGCCCTGCTCCGTGAAAACGTGGAACTGCCCAGCGGCAAGATAGCTGGGAACGCCACCGAGCTGACCGTCCGAACCTTCGGGCGGCTCAACACCGAGGAGGAGTTTGCCAACTTAATCGTAAAAAACATCGCCACCGGCGACATCCGCCTCAAGGACATCGGCAGTGCCGTCCTCGGGCCCGAAAACGAGGAAACTGTGCTCAAGCAAAGCATGGTGCCCATGATTGCGCTCGCCGTGATACCACAGCCCGGCAGCAACTACGTCGCCATCTCCGACGAGTTTTACCGCAGGCTCGACCAGTTGCGGGACGAAGTGCCGGAAGACCTCAAGCTCGACATCGCCTACGACAGCGTGAAGTTCATCACCCAATCCATCGAAGAAGTGGAGGAGACCCTACTCATTGCCATCGGCCTCGTGGTGTTGGTCATCTTCTTTTTCTTTCGCAATTGGCTGGTGGCCATTCGCCCGCTGGTGGACATCCCGGTGTCGCTCATTGGGGCGTTCTTCATCATGTACATCAGTGGGTTCACCATCAACATCCTCACCCTGCTGGCCATCGTACTCTCCACGGGCCTCGTGGTGGATGACGGCATCGTCGTCACGGAAAACATTTTCAAGAAAATGGAAGCCGGCATGGGCAAGTGGCAGGCCGCACTGGAAGGCTCCAAGGAAATATATTTCGCCGTCATCGCAACGAGCATCACGCTGGCCGTCATCTTCCTGCCCATCATCTTTTTGGAGGGCTTTGTGGGGCGGCTGTTCCGGGAGTTCGGCATAGTGGTGGCTGGTGCGGTACTCATATCATCCTTTGTTTCGCTGACGCTAACGCCCGTTTTGAACGTAAAAATGAGCGGCAACCACCACGGCTGGCTCTGGCGGGTCACCGAGCCGTTCTTTGCGGGCATGGAACGTGGGTACCATTGGTTGTTGCAGGGTTTCATCCGCTGGCGCTGGCTCTCGTTGGGCATATTGGCGGGTTGTTTTTTGATGATTTGGAAAATAGGCGGCGGGCTGAAATCGGAGCTTTCGCCAATGGAAGACCGCAGCCAGTTCCGAATGCAAATGCAGATGCCGGAGGGCACCAGCTTCGACGCCATGGACCAGTACATTGACCGAATGTCCCAGTTCATGCTGGACAGTGTGCCCGAGCAAAAAGTGGTGATGAGCGTGACGGCACCCGGCTTTTTTGGCTCCGGCTCTGTCAACCAGGGCTTCGTGCGGGTGGTGCTGGTGGAGCCTAATGAGCGTGAGCGCTCCCAGCAGGACCTGGTGGACATGGTGAGCCGCAACCTCGGAAAGTTCAGCGAGGGCAAGGCTTTCCCCATACAAGAGCAGACCATTTCCGCCAACCGCCGTGGCGGCTTGCCCGTGCAGTTTGTATTGCAAAACAATAATTTTGAAAAAATCAAGGAGGTGCTGCCCAAGTTCGTGGAGCAGGCCAACCAAAGCCCCGTGTTCCAAGGCGTGGACCCCGACGTGAAGTTCAACAAACCAGAGCTGCGCATCGAGATTGACCGCCTCAAGGCCACCCAAATGGGCGTCAGCGTGGCCGACGTTTCCGAAACGCTGCAACTCGCACTGAGCAACCGCCGCCTCGGCTATTTCATCAAAGAAGGCAAGCAGTACCAAGTCATCGGGCAGGTGGACCGCAGCAACCGGGACGACCCCGCCGACCTCAAGAACATTTACGTCCGCAACACGCAGGGAGAGGTCATCCCCTTGGACAACCTTGTGACCATCAAGGAGGAAACCTCGCCACCGGTCATCTACCACTTTGACCGGTACAAGAGTGCTACCGTGAGTGCTGGCCTTGCTCCCGGCAAGACAGTCGGCGACGGCATCGCCGAAATGCAGCGGATAGCCGATGGCCTCCTCGACGACTCGTGGAGCACGGCGCTGGCGGGCACGAGCCGGGAGTTTGCGGAGAGCCAAGGAAATACCAGCTTTGCATTCATCCTTGCCCTCGTGCTCATTTTCTTGGTGTTGGCTGCGCAATTCGAGAGCTTCGTAGACCCCTTGGTCATCATGCTCACCGTGCCGCTGGCGATGGCAGGGGCCGTGCTTTCCCTCTGGCTTTTTGACCAAACGCTGAACATCTTCTCGCAAATCGGGATGATTATGCTCATCGGGCTTGTGACCAAAAACGGCATCCTCATCGTCGAGTTTGCCAACAAAAAAAGAAAGGCAGGCCTGAGCAAGATGGAGGCCGTTGTGGAAGCGTCCACTGCCCGTATGCGCCCCATCCTGATGACCAGCCTTTCCATGGCGCTGGGCGCACTGCCAATTGCCCTTTCGTTGGGCGCAGCCGCCACGAGCCGCATCCCGCTGGGCATCGTCATCGTGGGCGGCATCCTTTTCTCGCTGCTGCTGACCCTGTTCGTCATCCCGGCCATGTACTCGTTCCTATCGAGGAAAGAAGGCAAAGGGTTTGAGGAGATGATCGGCAAAACGGCAGCAATGGAAAAGGCGGAAACGCTGTGATTTGACTTTGAATAGCGCGGCTGAGGGCGGCGGTTTTGCAAATAAAGTGGCGTTTTTCCACGGCCCAAGTTTTCCCATGCAAATTCCTACCTTTGCAGCCTTTTCTCCAAACCACCATCACAAACACAAGCGCAAACATGATAACAGTAGATAACGTAGGCCTCCAATTTGGCCGCCAGGTATTGTTCGATGAAGTAAACCTCAAGTTCACCCGTGGCAATTGCTACGGCGTCATCGGTGCCAATGGAGCTGGCAAATCCACCTTCCTGAAGATTCTAAGCGGCGAGATAGAGCCGAACCGGGGCAGCGTCAGCATTGACCCCGGCAACCGCATGGCGGTACTGAAGCAGAACCACTTCGAGTTCGAAGAGGAAACGGTGCTGAACACCGTGCTGATGGGCCACAAGGAGATGTACCGCATTGCAGAGGAAAAGAATGCCATCTACATGAACCCCGATGCCAGCGAGGCAGAAGGGCTTCGGGCCGCCGAACTGGAAAACGAGTACGGCAGCATGGGCGGCTGGACGGCGGACAGCGACGCTGCCGAACTCCTGAGCAACATGGGCGTTAAGGAAGACCTTCATTACAAGCTGATGAAGGAGCTGACTGGCCCCGAAAAAGTGAAGGTTTTGCTGGCGCAGGCGCTGTTTGGCAGCCCCGACCTGCTGCTCCTCGATGAGCCTACCAACGACCTGGATGCGGAGACCGCTACTTGGTTGGCCGACTTCTTGGCGGACTACCAGAACACGGTCATTGTGGTGTCGCACGACCGGTACTTCCTCGACATGGTTTGTACGCACATGGTGGACATTGACTTTAAGAAAATCCGCATTTTCACGGGCAACTATACTTTCTGGTACGAGACCAGCCAGCTCATGATTTCGCAGATGGCTAACAAGAATAAAAAGACCGAGGCCAAGCGGGCAGAGTTGATTGAGTTCATCGCCCGGTTCAGTGCCAACGCCTCCAAGTCACGCCAAGCCACCAGCCGGAAGAAGGCTTTGGAGAAGCTCAACATTGACGAGATGCAGCCATCAAGCCGCAAGTACCCGTTTATACACTTCAGGCCAGACCGGGAGCCAGGCGACCAACTGTTGCGGGTGAGCAACCTTAGCAAGCACGACCAGAACGGCGACCTGTTGTTTAACAAGCTAAGTTTCACCATGAACAAGGGCGAAAAGATAGCGCTGCTGGGCCGCAACACCACCGCCGTGAACACGCTGTATGATGTGCTGGCGGGCGTCACGCCCCCGGACACTGGCACAGTGGAGTTTGGCCAGACCATCACGGTGGAGTACATGCCGAACGAGAACACGGAGTTTTTCACCAACCAAAATGACGTGAACCTCGTGGACTGGCTGCGCCAATATTCCAAGGAAAAAGACGAGCAGTTCATCCGGGGCTTCCTCGGTCGGATGCTATTCAGCGGCGAGGAGGTTTACAAGCAGTCAAGCGTGCTTTCCGGTGGCGAAAAAGTCCGCTGCATGCTCTCGAAAGCGATGCTGGGAATGCCCAATTTCCTGCTCCTCGACGAACCGACCAACCACCTCGACCTCGAATCCATCACGGCGCTGAACAACGCCCTACAAGAGTTCAAGGGAAACCTCATCATGACATCGCATGACCACGCCCTGCTGTCGTCCGTCGCCAACCGCATCATCGAAATCGGCCCGACAGGGTATATTGACAGCTTGATGACGTTCGATGAGTACATCAAATCGGAAAAGATTCGGGTACAACGGGAGGCGCTGTACGAACGGGTGATGGCGTAGCTCCTGACCTTGACACTAATGGGAACCCACGGAGGCATGTACATCGTAACCCAGAACGATGTTTTGCAACAAGTGGACATCACGGGGTCCCTTGTATAGGCTGGTGTAGAGCAGTTAAATTGTTGATAAAATAAATATCGCAACCAAGCATTGGGCAATTTATTCTCATACATTTGCGCCCTCAAAAAAAGGAAACCCCTTTTGAGAAGTTAAACGGAAAGCCACGAACACACATTATGAGCTGCTAACAGGCACACCAAGATTTCCAAACTTCCAAACTTGTTATTTTAATGCAACAGGAATACCAATTCATGGTGGATTTTTCGCTTCCTAAAGTGCTATCTGAAGATTTTTTGCGCCAAATCCCACACCAAAGAGCCAAAGTCAACAAGCTTTTCCGGGACGGGAAGCTCATCAATTATGCCCTCTCCCTCGACAATTCCAAGATATGGGCAACCATCAACGCCGACACTGAGCTGGATGTGCTGCAATTGATTTCGCAGTTGCCCCTCACCCGTTTCATGCAATATAAAATTAGCCTACTCACTTATTACGCTGGCGTAAACGCTGAGGCTCCTGTTTTTTCGGTGAATTAGTGGTTGATGGCTGGGAGCCTGGGACGCACGGCTGAGAGCAATTCCCTCAAACTTTGTTCCTTCAAAGATGCAGGTCTTTTAATGCCGATGCGGCCGCCTCGTCGAGCAGCACCTCGCTATTGGCGTGGGTGCGGATAATGCTGGCGGGCAACGCATTCCCAACAACACCTTCCAATGCCTGCTGCATGATGGTTGCCTTCTTTTGGCCATTGGCCAACATGAGCACTTGCCCTGCCTCGGTGAGGTGGCGCAGTCCGAGCGTGATGCCGTACCGCAGCTCCGTTGCTTCCCAGAAGTATTTTTGGCCGACCGCCAGGGTAATTTCCTCCAGCAACTGCACATGAGCGTAGTTGCCGAAGTCCACGCCCGGCTCATTGAAGCCGATATGGCCGTTCATGCCTACCCCGACGAGCAGCAGGTCGAGGCCGCCCCGTGATGCAATGAACTCATTCATGCGCTGGCATTCCCCGTCAAGGTCGGAACTTATGGCATCAAAGACGTGGAAGTTCGCCTTCGGCAAACGCAGCGGGTCGAACAAATGGCGATGCAGGAAAGCATGGCAACTGCCCTCGTTTTCGGGTGGAATGCCCACCCACTCGTCGAAGCCAGCAAAGCAGAGGTGACTGGTGTCCAAGCCGTTTTCCGTGGCTTTTTCCACAAAAAGGTCGTAGGCCAGTCGAGGAGAATCTCCAGACACGATGCCAATGAGGCTGTCTGGTTTGCGCTGCACTTGCGCCACCATGAGGTCGGCTGCGTAGTTCGAGAGGGCTTGGTAGTCGGAAAAAACCTTGAGTTCCATAAAGGTGTAGTTGGTAAGGCCGAAAGGTATGGGTTCTCGGTAAATTGGTCAAATCAAGTGAGCATTCGACCCGCTTGGTGACATAGCTGCCAAGCGGGCCGACTGATTTTTATTTCTTCACGTACTCAATCCTGCTTGTGAGGCAATCTGGCTGCTTCAAGGAAGCGGCCACTTCCTCCCGGAATGCTTCCGTGCTGGTGACGGCATCAATGCCACCCACGAGTAGGCTGACATCGTGGAGCACCAGTTTTTTCCCTTCAAATGCAAAGTGGAAGAGGTAATATTCCGGGTTTTCGGATTCGACGGCCTGCGAAAAAATGAAGTCGTGCCCTTCCAGTTTGGTTGCCCAACTGAGAAACCTGTTTCCGTCCAACATGTACATTTCCCCTTTCTTGATGACTTCCACAGCGTAAGTGGTGGCATCTTTGGTCTTGATGCTCATTTCCAAGATTTCGGCAGAATCCGAAACGGCCACCCAAGTTCCGAGCAGTTTTTTGTCTGTTTTTTCTATTTGACTTTCCGTGCAGAGCGGGTAGGCAATGCCGACGGGGCAGCCTGTTGTGAAAATGGCAATGGCCAAAATGGAGGAGAGTAGCAAAATCGGATGGGACGAATTTTTCATTTTGATAAAAATGGTTGCGTTAAAAAGAATGGTGATACAATGTAGGGCCTGCTTCAACAATCAAGCCCTATTTTCCTTTCGTACCTGTCTTGACAAAAAAGTAGGTGGGTCTAAGTGGTTAACACAGACCGGGTGACTTTGAGTCACCCGGTCTGTTGGGACAAATCCCAACTTTCCGATTTACAACCATGCTCACGCCTTCCTCGCCACCCGCCACAGCACCCAGCACATGAACGCAAAGAACCCAACACCCATCAGCATAAAGCCTGTTTCGCTCATGAACTTGCTGAAAAAATGCTCTTCCATATTTACGGTGTTCAATTGCTCGGAAAGCCGCACCGACAAGATGGCCACGATGACCCCTGCCAATGCACCGCCGGCGACCAAACCCGTGGCAAAAAGGTTGCCCTTGCCCAGTTCGTCGTCGCCCTCGGTCTTTTCGCCCTTGCGCTCCTTCACCCACTCGACCGCACCCTTCACGGCACCGCCGATGAAGATGGGCAGCGTGGTGCTCAACGGCAGGTAAAGCCCCACCGCAAACGACAGCGATTTCACCCCGCAAAGCTCCATCGTCACGGCCATGAATACACCTACAAGCACGAATTGCCAATCGAGGTTGAACGACAACAACCCCTTGATGAGCGTCGCCATCAGCGTAGCCTGTGGTGCGGCAAATTTTTCACCAATGGCATGTTGGATGCCTTGCGCAAGCATATCGGGCGTGGGCGTGTCGAGGTATTTTACCGTCAGGCCAATCACCACGCTCGATACGAGCGCCCCAATGAACAGGGCCAATTGCTGGTACTTTGGCGTGGCGCCCACGATATAGCCCGTCTTCAAATCTTGGCTGGTGGCACCGGCATTGGCAGCGGCCACGCAAATCATGCCGCCCACCACGAGCACCATTGGCTCATACGCCTTGCCAGTCCAGCCGATGCCGATGAACACGAGCGCCGTGGCCATGATGGTGGCGATGGTCATGCCGGAAATGGGGTTGTTCGACGAGCCGATGATGCCCACGATGCGGCTCGAAACCGTCACGAAGAAAAACCCGAACAGCACCACCAGTATGCCCAGCATCAGCTTAGAGAAAATGCCTTCGCCTGGGATGATGGGCAAAAGTGCCATCATCACTATCAGCGCAAGGCTGCCGAACCCGACCACTTTCATCGATAGGTCATTGTCGGTACGGGCGACCGCTGTGCCCTCATTGCGCTCCTTGAGCGCTCCCATGCTTTCCTTGAAGGAGGAGATGATGGTCGGAATCGTTTTCAACAAAGTAATGAATCCACCCGCTGCCACTGCGCCAGCGCCTATTTGTCGCACATAAGCGCGGTAAACGGCGTCCGACATATCGGAAAAGGTGTGCGCCGTGGGGTCCCAGCCACCGGGGCCGCCGGGTGTGAGCATGCTTTTCAAGTAGCCGAGCTTGATGAGCTGCTCCGCAATGACATCCGGTGGGACGAGCGTGGCCAACAGCGGGATGAGCGCCAGCCAGGCCAAAACGCCACCAGCTACCAGCACCCCTGCGATGCGTGGGCCAATGATATAGCCGACGCCAAGGTACTCCGGCGTGATTTCACCGCTGATGGTGGCCGCTGGGAAATACTTGTTCGCCATGGCCGTGCCGAAGGTGGGCACTTCCGAGATGACGTGGAAAATCTTTTGCAGCAGCGCATACGCAAAGGCAAAGCCGAGGCCCTGGTAGGCGGTCTTCGCAAACGAGCCGCCCTTGTCGCCAGCGATGAGCACCGAGGCACAGGCCGTGCCTTCTGGGTAGGGCAGGTTTTCGTGCTCCTTCACGATGAGCGAGCGCCTTAGCGGCACCATCATCAGGGTGCCGAGTATACCGCCGAGCACGGCTAAGGCAAAAATCGTCCAGTAGCGGAAATATTGGTCGCCCACCGCCGGGTCGCTGAGGAAGAGGAAGGCGGGCAGCGTGAACACCACGCCCGCAGCTATGCTCTCGCCCGCCGAGCCAGTGGTCTGGATGATGTTGTTTTCCAAAATCGTGGTCCCGAAAAACTTTTGCCCCAAAGAAATGGCCAGCACGGCAATGGGAATGGAAGCACTGACCGTAAGGCCCGCCTTGAGTGCCAAATAAACGGTGCTGGCCCCGAAGATGATGCCGAAAATAGCCCCCAATATGATGGCCTTCACGGTAAACTCCTTGACGCTGGTGTTCTCGGATGCGATGTAGGGCTTGAACTTTTCTTTCATTGTTGGATGGTTGGTATTGTTTATTTTCCGGCTAATGTATGGCAAATGTTTTTACGGAGAAAAAAAGTCTGTGCCGCCGCTTGGACACTTGGTTAGCAAGGGGGCAAAAAAAATGGAGCGGCGCAATGCCGCTCCATTTCCCCCAAAAAACTTGAGATAAAATCTGCCGAACTCCAGTATCCGCTCACTGTCCGGTCACCGTAGTTTCCAGCTTGATTTTCAGCTTGATTTGGTCGGATATAAGCTCGTCCTTCACCGTGCCGATGACGCCAGATTTATACTGCAAGCCCCACTCGGTGCGGATGATGGAAAACTCAGGCGTTTCAACCGTGACCTTGCCATCGGCGATGCGCATGTTGAACGGAATGCGGATTGGCTTCGCAATGCCCTTGAGCAACAGGCTGCCAGCGGCCACATGCTTTGCGCCACTGGCGTCGCCCTCCAGCGGCATGGTGCTCCCAAACTCAAAGCCGCCAATGGGGAACTTGCCCACTTCAAAAAAGTCCGAGTCCTTCAGGTGGCCTTCGAGGTCGGCCTTGTCCTGTCCCTCCAAATCGGTGACGGTGATGGAGTTCATGTCCAGCACCATTTTTCCGCCATTGATATTGCCCTTGAAAACGCTCAGTTCGCCGCTTTGCAGCTTGATGGTTCCGCCGTGCCCCGAACCAGTGGCTTTTGACCCGGCCCATTCGATGACGCTGGCCTCGGTATTGATGGCAAACTGCCCAGTGGTCGTGGTGTCAATGACCGTCGTGGTGGGTTCGGTCATTGCAGGTGTTTCGCTCGTGCTGGTGTCTTGGCAAGCGGCAAACAAGATGGCCACAGGCAAAAGAAGGAGTATGAATTGCTTTTTCATCAAAATTGGATTGTGGTGATTGTAAAATGGAAACCGGAGCATTCAAAAACCGTGCTTGTATGAAAAATTGGCTGGTGCTGCATTCACGATAGGGGTATGCGGCATTTTTTTCATCTTGAAAACAAGTGAAGTGTTACCAATTCTTTCGATAACACGTCAGGTTGGTGTATTTTTCGCAGGTAAAATCCGTCTGCGCACTATTTGGATGCCATTCAACGAATTCAGTGCTTATGAAAACAACAGCGTTGCTCCTTTTTTTTGCCCTGGCCCTGGCCGTGCCAGCCATTTCGCAGCAGTTTTCCTTTGGGTTCCAGCTCATTGGACTATCGGTTCACTTGAAGAAAAGCAAGCACTCCCAACTTTTTAAAGGTAAAATCACGGAAGATGGCAGGGTGGTGGTCAATGGCGGGATACTCATCACTGCTCGCTACCACGTGAACGAGCGCTGGGGAGTCCAAGCATCTCAGGCGCTGGTGGCACGGGACTGCTCCGGGCGGTTTCTCGGCATGTCGCACATCGGCGTTTTTGGCAAAAAAACCGACATTTGGGACTCCCCGAACAGCGTGGACGTGAGCTTCGGCCCCATGTTTTTCTACCGCCAAAACTGGGCGGTGCTGCCCGGCTACGTGGACGAGGGCCTCTTCAAAATCAGCGACAACCAACGGTGGATGACCAAGTTCGTTTGGCACGGCGGCATGGTGTCGTGGCGGCATAGGCTGGAGCCCGACCGCTACTTCCAGCTTGACATGCTGCCCGGATTCCCGGAACTGATTTCCATCGGGCCGGGGATGTCGTTTCAGCGGGGCGGGGGCTTGTAGGGTTGGACTATTTCACCATCAATTTCTCCGTCCAAACTGTGCCGTCTTTTTCCATTTTCAAATAATATAATCCAGCCGGAATGCCGGAAGCGAGGCGCAACTGGCTCGTCGTGCCAAGTGAAACTGCATCCAATGGCCAATGCTGGATAGGCTGTCCCAAACTATTTAGTAGCGAAAAACGGGACGGCCCACTGGTTTGCATTTTTACCAAAACCACTCCCAAAACAGGGTTGGCCAGCAGTTCAAAACCTGGGCTGCGAGCTGGCACTTCCGAAATACCATTGATGATGGCAAGCGGGCCACGCCGATAAACCAAAGCCCCAACTGTCTGATAAACAAGGTGGAAAAACCCATCGGCAAAGCTCAAATCGGGGTATTTCTGGTTGCCAGGTGCTTGGGTCAAGTTGGTCAATTCGTATTGCGATAGCCCGGACGCTCCAGTTGTTGAAAAGCCGTAAATCAGTTCCCCCGCATTGCCGCCAAACCCAGATTCTTCCCAAATGACGCAGAGGGTATCGCCGCTTCCGGCAATGGATGGGAAACTCTGGAGGCTGTTCGTGTTGGTGGCGGGAAAGTTGAACTGCCAGCCTTTTTCCATCGTGCCGCTGTGCAGGGTAGCGCCGTAGATACGGCCTTGCCCACTGGCGCCGCTCATCCAAACGGCCAGCAGGCTGTCATTGGCGATGCGCTGGAGCCGAGGGCCGCTGACTGGGCATGCGCTCACCAACCAATCGGTCTCGTCCACGTCCGTAGCAGCATCGAAAGTGGCAGATTGGTCAGTGCAGCGGCTTACCCAAACATCCCGCTGGTTATTGTCGTTGTTGCGGAATACGAGCCAAACACTATCGCCAGATGCCACCATATCAGAAGGGCAGCACTCACAAACGTGCTCACCGTCGGCAGGTTCACTGCCAATTACGGGCGGCAGAAAGCTCGCCCCCCCGTCCGTTGAACGCACGACGATGTAGCGTGCCTCGGTTTCATTGGCCAACTGGCGGATGACGCTGACGATGGGGTTCCCCTGCCAGTCCACCGTGAGGGTGGCGAGGGTCGTCCAGTCGCCAGCAGGCGGGTCAAATACGGAGGTTGGTGGTAGGAAGGTTTGCCCACCGTCCTCAGAGCGCAAAAGATGTACGCCCGAGTTGAAATTCTCGAAAACCACAAAGACTTTTTCACCGAAAACGGTCATGTCCAATCCACCAAAACCATAGATGTCGGGGACGATGCCCCCTGTGTTCAGTTCAACGGGCGCCTCAAAGCTGTCGCCCGTTTTGCGGGAAAAGTAGATTTTTGGGCCAGCACCAGACTTGCCCCAAACGGCCAAGACTTCACCGCCGGGCAGCACGGCCAGCTTTGGGCTGGAAGCGCCATAAGTCGAGCTTGCGACTACAATTGGTTCCGACCATACAATGTCTGTCTGGGAAAAAACCAGCGTGGGGAATATAGCCAAAAACAGGGTGGCAACGACTGTTGGCATGTGAGGCAATATGGTGTTCAGCATCATGGCGTATCATTTTTTGAGTTAGCCCTATTCATAAATGTACTCAAAGCACCCTATATCCGGCATTACCGGGTCACGCATTGTTCCAATCAAATCGAAAGCAATGCCGGGTATTGGCAGCGCCATTTTCTCCGCCACCGAGAGGGTGTCGAGGTGGTAATCGTCCTCGTTTGTGCTGACAAAAAGTGGTTCTTGGGTGGTGGGCGTTAGGCAGGCATTGCAGTGGTCTAAAAAGTCGGGGAAGCCCTTCACGGGGTCGGCCAGCTCGTTTATCCGAAGGATGCAGTGGTCAAAATTGTACTGCATGACGAGGGAGTTGGTGCCTTTGTTCCCGGTGAAGTCCACGATGTTTACCTCGTCCCTTTTGGAGCCATAAATGATGCAGTTGGTGAAACTGGCATTGAGCCGATAGATGCGGGGCGGGGAATTGGCGCAAAGCGGGTCGTCGCAAATACCGTTGCCCATATTGAGGGCGGAGGCGTCGGTGCCATAGTTGGCCAAGGTGCAGTAGGTGAAGTCGTAGTCGCCACCATAGCCGAGCTGCACGGCGTGGGTGCCGTTGTTGAAGAACAGGCAGTTCTCTGCCACCACCGTCGAGTGGTAGGCAAAAAGCCCGACACCAGAAGTGTTGAACACCTGGACGTTTTTCATCGAAAGCTCCGCCGAGGAATCAACGTATATGCCGAACAGCGAGTTTTTGATGGTGGCATGTCGGATGACATGGCCGCTGCCGCCAGCGCCCAGTATGATGCCCGTCCACTGCCCATCCGCATTGGCGAAGCCCTCCTCCAATCGGTCGCCTTGAATGATGACGGGGTTTTCGGCGGTTCCCTGCACGTTCAGCCGGCCATTTTGCAGAAAGAACAACCTCCCAGAATTGTAGATAATCGTTTTGCCGTCTTGATCCTTGGTCCTTGATAAGCCACCATGCACGTGAATGCGTGCACCTGCGGGAATGGTCAGTGTGCAATAGTCGAAAGCCACAATACCGTAAAGAACATAAGGCTTTGGGTCGTCCCAAACGACCTCTCCACCGCCACAGGAGTAGAGGGTGATGCTGTCACGGGACCAACGATTGGGGATGTAGTTGGCGTTTTGCCCCCAAGCTTCGAGGGTCACGTGCTGCACATTGCCGTTGGTCTCGAACCGGATGGAGTCATAGACGAAGAACGGGCTGGATGACAACGGTTCGTTCGGGTTTATCTTCACTTCCACGAACACGTAAATCGAGTCTTTGGGGTAAATGACCACGTCCTCGTGCTTGTCGCCGGGAATTCCATCCACATTCAAGTTGAACTTAGATTGCTGATTGCCAGCGAGTTGTATCTTCGAAATGCGGATGCTCTCGCTGTGTGGGTTATAGACCCGAATGAAACGGGTATCCGAGCCAAGCTCCGTGAAAACGGTATCGAAGCGCAGGGTGTCCACCGAAAATTCGAGCTTGTCGCCGCTGGAAGTGGTGAACTTCTCGTCCTTGCGGCAAGCTGATAGTAGCAAGAGGGCGAGCGTGGTAGCGAGTATAAAGTATTGCATGGATTTGTTCATAAGCCGATGGTCATTGAGGTCGTTTTTTACGAAGAAAAGAGGAATTTGATTTGGGTGGGCAAAAATATGGGAAAATAAAGGATTGCCACGGGTCAAAAAATCTTGGAAAAAGTATTAGAAAAAATTGATTGTTTTTAAATCTGTAATTAACTTGCGCCGACTTTTTTTTTGACGTTCAGAATGTCAATGCACGAATGCCTTCAACCCGAAAAGTCGCTCTCCCAGTTCTGTTTTTTTTCAAGTCAAGACTGCTCTTTTAAGTTGGATTCACCTTGCACTGCGTGGAATAGGCAGTTAATGCTTGTGCAAAGCGAGATGCCCTGCCCTTCTGCGTAAACAAGTTTTGCTTCAATTCATGCTGGCCCGTAATCCCATCGGCAGAAGGCTGACCTATTCCATCAGTTTACTTTTTCCATGGCTTGTTGGCCGCTTTTTTCCTAACTTCTCAAATTTATTTTTCAAATGAAAACCAAAGTCTTCCCAACCCTTATCCTGACGGCCCTCATCTTGGCCACTACCATCACTGAAATTTCCGCTCAAATAAGCGGTCAGGTCATCAACTTCCACTTCAACCGCTACAACAGTGCCTCCAATGGCAGCAAAGTCACGGTGCACGACGGTGAAAACCTCGGCACCATCCAATGGAAGGGCTGGACTCCCGGCAACGAATACCAAGCCTCGGCGGGCTTTGGTGTGGACGTGACCGGCACCCCAATCGCTGGCTACCTGCCTTCTCGACTGAATTTCTACACGGGCGGTTCCGGCCTGTTGGAACGCATGACTATCCTTGAAAATGGCCGCATCGGCATTGGCCTGTCCAACCCCGCCGAGTTGGTGGACATCAACGGCAACGTCATCGTCCGGGGCACTCGCCTCTCCTTGGGGCTTGGCAGTGCCTTCGGCAACGGCGGGGAAGCCCTCACCCACTCCAACACGGACTGTGCGGGCGCACCGCTCCCCGACGAAGTGCTGACCCTCAACAACGGTGGCGGCTTCCAGGGCGGTGTGTACGTGGAGGGGCCAGGTGGGCTACATGTCTGCGCAACGATGGTGGCGGAATGCCTGAACGCCGAGAACAATGTGGTTTCTGAAAATGGCAATATAGTCGCATTGGGCGGCACGGCTGGCCCCGTGCCATGTACCCCCGGCGACGGCGACTTCATTGCCGCTGGCCCCAATGGGGATTTCATCACCCGGCACGGGGAGGTGGTAGCCGATGAAGGTAATATCACCGCAACGCTCGGCAACGTATCAGCGGGTGCCAATGTAACAGCGGGCAGCGATGTTACCGCCACCAATAATATTGTGGCGGTCAATGGCAATGTGATTGCGCAAACGGGGAGCATCGAATCCCAAAGCGGCAATGTGGTCGCCAACCAAAATGTGATGGCGATGAACGGAAATGTGTCTGCCTTCCAAAATGTCAGCGCCCAAATCGGCGGCGTCACTGCCAACCTTGACGTGGTTTCCAACAATGGCCATATTCGTGCGACGAACGGGGACCTGCGGGCTGGTGCCGACCTCTTGGTCAATGGCGTGGCCAGGATAGGCTCCATCTCCGGCGACCCAACTGGACATGCGCTGGCCGTAGGCGGGAGCATTATATCTACCGAAGTCAAAGTCGAACTGCAAGGCAACTGGCCCGATTACGTCTTTTCGCCATCGTATGCGCTGACGCCGCTCTCGGAGGTCAAGGCTTTTGTCAAAGAAAACCAGCACCTACCGGGCATCCCAAGCGCTGCTGAAGTGCAGCAAAACGGCCAGCAACTTGGCGAAACGCAGCGGCTGCTGCTCGAAAAGGTTGAGGAACTGTACTTGCACCTTATCCAGACCAACGAACGCATGGAAATTTTGGAGAAAGAAAACGCCGAACTGAGGAAGTTGGTGGGAGGTAAAAAATAGGCCCTTCCACTGGTATCCACTCTGATTTCTTTCTTTCACTAAAAATTCATGCAATGAAAAAAACAATCATTCTCATATTCGGCGCCATGCTGATAGGGCATTTGGGGTTTTCGCAAAGTCCCAACCCACTCAGCAGTTGGCTAGCCGAGGAGCGGCTGCAAGTAGCAACTGTTCCCACACTTTCCCTTTTCCAAAAGGATGTCCGAGCGAACAAGGAACAATGGGGAACCTACTATTCCTTGACCTTGGACAAAGCGCAAATCCAAAAGCTGTACCGCAGCAATACGCGCTATTTCTTGCTGAAAGTCCCAGTGAACACCACGCAAACTGTCACCCTGGAACTGGCAGAAGCCGAGCTGTTGACCGACGACTTTGTCGCAAATGCAGTGGCAGATGGCCGGGTTTCAGCCGTTGATTTTCAAAGGCCACGGCAGTTCAGGGGCATCGTTCAGGGAGCCTCCACCCGTTCGTTGGCTTCCATCACTATTGGCGAAGATGGCCTGCGTGGCTTGTTTTCTTTTGAAAACAAGGACTACAACCTGGGGCCTCGTGGCAACATCACCGGCGGCGATGATTACCTGCTGTTTTCCGACCGTGAATTTCAATTGCCCCTCGGCTTCCAATGCGGCGCGACGGCGGAAAGCGAAACTCACAAGGCAAAAATTGATGAGGGTGAAAAAGGCGCTTCCAACCTCGTCCACCATTGCGTAAGGGTCAGGGTAGAGGTCAACAACGGGCTTTACAACCAGCTCGGTGGCACCACGCAACAGGTCATTGATTATGTGGCCAACATGTACAACTCCGCGGCTACCATTTATTTCTTGGAGAGCATCCCGACACAAGTTTCGCTGATTCAAATTTGGACCACGGCAGACCCCTATCTTGCCGCCAGCAGCCTTGTTGGCCTCAAGTCCTTCGCCGCAAACATTCAAAATAGCATCAATGGCGACCTGGCACATTTGCTAGCCAGGTATCCCACCGACAACGGAAACGGGGGCCGAGCCTACTTGGACGTATTATGCGAACCCTACAATGCCGCCGACTCCTCCGGCGCCTATGCTTACAGCAATGTGAACGGCACATTTCTCGACTTCCCGACCTACTCTTGGGACATCGAGGTAGTCACCCATGAAATGGGGCACAACCTCGGTTCACCGCATACGCAGGAGTGCCTGTGGGGCGGTGGCGGCAACACCCAGATTGACGACTGCGCCAACGTCTTTTTTGTCACCAACGGCACGGACGACGACAACGACGGTACGATTGACGAAGCGGACGAAGCGGAAGGCGACGCCTGTTTCAACCCTATGGCGCCCATTATCCCAGGGGGGGGCGGCACGATTATGAGCTACTGCCACCTTGATGCGGTGGGCATTGACTTGGCAAATGGCTTCGGGCCAGAGCCTGGCAACCTCATCCGAAACCGGGTGGAAGGAGCGGGTTGCCTGGTGGCTTGCCATCCCGTTTGTCATTTCGGCATGTACCTGTTCGACCCCGTGGTGCTTGCGACGGCATACGAAGCCGGCAGTTTCATACAAGCCAACAATGCCGTGAACATTGCCGCTGGGCTTGTAAAATACGATGCTGGGGATTTCATCACCCTCAAACCCGGGTTCTCAGCCATGGCAGGGGCCACTGGCACTTTCCATGCCTTCATTGACGGATGCGGTGGGGCGCTCCAACCAGATGGGGGACAAGTGGAAGAGAGGCAGGCCTCAACTGAGCAAGTTAGCACCACATCATCGTTCCAACTTTACCCAAACCCTGCAACGTATGAGGTCACCCTGCGATTCTTGCTCGACCAGCCGACGACGGTCAGCATTGTGCTGCTCAATGCATTGGGGAAAAAAGTTGACCAAATACAGGCGGGACAAACGCTTTCGGAAGGTGAGCACTTTTTTGTCGTGCCTGTTTCTCAATATCCACCGGGCACTTTTTTCGTGTCCTACCAAATGGGGGATAAGCGGAACATCGCAAAATTGGTGCTGATGGGCCGATAAGGTTGGTTGCTTGCGCAAAAACAAGAGCGGGGAGGTTGGGTGGTCGCCCAACTTCCCCGCTCGTTTTTTTTCGATATGCATGGTAAGCTGAAAATCGGCAAGCCGCTTTGCGAAAAGCCTATCCAATACCCTGAAAATCAAATACTTATAGCATCCTCATTTTTCACTCCGCACAAATTGGTCGTCCGTCAGGGCCTCCAAAAACAGTTTTAGTTCTGCCTTTTCGGCGGCAGTCAGGTTCAGCGGCTTGGCCATTGTAGTGTCCCGGTTGATAGCATCCGGCACCACCTTGTCGGGGTTGTCGTAAAACTCGATGACTTCTTCGAGGCTCCGGAACATGCCGTTGTGCATGTACGGGGCAGTGAGGGCCACATTGCGCAAGCCAGGCACCTTGAACTTTCCAAGGTCGGCGGGATTGCGGGAAATGGCGAAGCGGCCAACGTCGTTCAGCTCCTTGCCGTTGAAAAGTCCGACGTTTTTGAACTCGTCAGCGGTAAAATCGGGCGTGAAGTGGCAGTCGAAACAGCGGGCCTTGCCCATGAACAGTTCACGTCCCCGCACCGCCGCCTCGCCCATGCCGTTCGGTTCATCGAACATCCAGCGGTCGAAGGGCGTGTTGGCCGTTTCGAGGGTGGCGACGAAGGTGGCCAGTGCCCCAGCGAGGTCTTCAGCGGTGGCCTTGCGGCCAAAAATCCGCACAAAAGCAGGCCCATATACGGGGTGATTCCTGAGCCGCCGCTCCACTTCGGGCAGCGTCAGCCGCATTTCGAGCGTGTCCTGAATGGGCATGAGCACTTGGTCTTCCAGCGCCAGCACCCGCCCATCGAAAAAGAAGTGCGCACGGGCCGACATGTTGGTGATGCTGGGCGCATTGCGACGCCCCACCCTTCCACCCACGCCCAAGCTGAAACGGGCAGTATCGGCAAAGGCATACTCGGGTCTATGGCAGGAGCGGCAGCTAATGGTGCTGTCCAAGGAAAGAATCGGGTCGGAAAAGAGGCGCTCGCCAAGCTGTGCAGCGTCCTTTGGCTCTGTGCCAGCAAATGCCAAAAGCATGGCAGCGGCCGACACCCAGGAGGTCAGGTAGTGGATTTTTTTCATCGAAAAATAAGAGCTTGGTGGGTCTGGTCGCTTTGTTTTCGAGCCGCAAAGCTCTGCTTTCTGTTTGGGAAGGGCAAGCCTAAAAAGCACTTACCCACCATTCACGATGGCAAGCTTCCCATCCCCACTGACGGCCATGCGGGTGATGTTGTTGATGCCCACCCTTTTCAGCTCGGCCACTTCCTGCCAGTTTTGGCTTTTCATCGGCATGAAGCGGTAGAGGCGGCTGCCCTTTCCCATCAGGATGGCACCGTCCTTCATGATGACGAAATCCTCTGCGCCTGAAATGGTCTTGCAGATTTCTGTGACCTCCATCGTGTTTTTGTCAAGGGCCTTGATGACCCAGTTCTTGTCGGTAATCTTATGGACATACACGAGGCGACCGTTCGGGGAGGTCTGGAAGCAGCGGCCAACCGAGGGGGAAAGGTTTTGGATGGCGGCGTCACGGGTATCGGCCAAGGAGAGGTAGTTAAGGTTGTCGGCAGTCAAATTGAACAGTGCCACCTTGTAGCGGTCGAGCCAATGGTAGTAGCCGACGCCCCGCAGGAACTTGAAGGCGGCCCGCCCGGCGTCCTGTCGGTCGAGGGGGTATTGCCAAAGGCGTTGGGAGCGGTCTGCATCGGTTTCCACCCGGACGACACTGAAAAACAGGTTGTCGGGCGTGGGCTTTGGGGAGTACTCCGACTCAGCGGTCTGGGTCATTCGCAGCCTTGTTTTTGCTTTGAGGTCGAGCAGGTAGATGTCGGTCTGGGTATCATTTGGCGAAGCCGAGACAAACAAAAGGTCGGTATTGTTGACAAAAGCAGGCTGGTTGTTGTAGCCCATCTTGTTGGAAACCGTGAGGAACTGCGGGTCGCTGAGCGTCAACAGGGAATCCCGCAACGAGGTTTCAAAGAGATAGATATTGCAGGTGGGAAGGCTTTGCCCAAGGGCGGTGACCGTCAATATCGTGGCAGCGGCGAGTGTAGCAATTAATTTCTGCATGTTGGTTAGTTTTGTAAATGACGTTACAAAGTAAGCGTAAATTCACCAAAATGGTAAACAGTTTGGTTTGAATGATGGAATTTGGCGGTCGAAAACGGTTGCCATAAACTCAAAATTCGCACAACGGTCTTTTCTAAATGGAGTTTGCAAAGCTAAATTGGGCCGTGCAATTGTCCTTTGGGAATGCCGAACAACGCACACAACTCATTGACAATGAAAAACTTATTCCCGCTCATTTTTACAAGCATTTGTCTTTTTGGGCAAACGAACGCACAGGTCGTGCTCCAGCAATTTGCAAGCGGCTTCAGCCGCCCCGTTGACATCACCCACTGCGGCGACGACCGCCTCTTCGTGGTGGAGCAGCACCAGGCCCGTATCTGGATTTTGGACAAAAATGGCGTAAAGTTGCCCACGCCCTTCCTAAATCTCGGCACCGCCGCCGTCTCCACCGGCAACGAACAGGGACTGCTCGGCCTCGCTTTCCATCCCAATTATCCACTGATACCTTATTTCTATGTAAACTTTACCATCCCAGGCGGCACCACCCGAGTATCCCGGTTCTCGGTGTCGAGCAGCGACCCGAACCTCGCAGACCCAGCCAGCCAATTCGTACTTTTTGAAGTGGCACAACCTTACAGCAACCACAACGGAGGCGGCATGAAGTTCGGGCCGGATGGATACCTCTACATCGGCCTCGGCGATGGTGGCTCCGGTGGCGACCCCTTGGCGAACGGGCAAAAGAAAACCACCCTGCTGGGCAAAATGCTCCGAATAGACGTGAACAACGGTACGCCTTACGGCATACCACCCACCAATCCATTTGTCAACGACAATACCACGCTCGATGAAATTTGGGCACTGGGCCTGCGCAACCCGTGGCGGTTCAGCTTCGATAGGCTGACAGGCGGCCTATGGATTGGCGACGTGGGGCAAGACGCCTGGGAGGAAGTGGACTACCAGCCAGCCGGCAGCCTCGGTGGCCAAAACTACGGCTGGCGGTGCTACGAAGGCGCCCATACCTTTAATACAGCCAACTGCCCCAACGTGGGCACACTCACCATGCCCGTGGCCGAATATGCCAACTCCGGCTCGCTGGGCTGCTCCATCACGGGCGGGTTTGTGTATCGGGGCTTCCACTTTCCGCAGCTTTACGGCAAGTACCTCTACACCGACTACTGCACGGGCCGGCTTTGGACGGTCGTGCCGGACGGCGCTGGCGGCTGGACGAACACCCAAATCGCCGACCTCATCAACAACCAGTTGGTTTCTTTTGGGGAAAACAAGAACGGCGAGCTCTTTGCCCTTGGCAACGGCAACGGCATCGTTTACCGGGTGATAGACAACACCGAAAACTGGATTTACACGACCACGGTGCTGAACCCAGCCTGTGCAGGCACCACCGACGGCCTTATCCAGTTGGTGTTCCCGTCCAACGTGCCTACCCCAACCATCACCTGGAACGATGGCGCAATCGGGCCGCTCCGCACCAATTTGCCGCAAGGCACCTATACCGCCACCATCGTTGGCGCTAATGGCAGCATCGCCACGGAGACCGTGGTCATTGCCCCGACGGTCTCCTTGTCAACGGTGGTAAGCGATATGACCTGCCCCGGTGCAAACGATGGTGCTATCGGCATCGTGGTGGTTGGCACACAAGGCCCTGCCACGGCCACTTGGTCGGATGGAGCGACCGGGTTGGAGCGCATCGAGCTGGTTCCCGGCACCTATTCCGTAACCGTCACATCTGCCGAGGGCTGCGTTTTCACAGAAACCTTTACCGTTGGCACCATTCTGCCATCGCCCATGCCTGTCATCGAGGCACAGGCTGGCACTTTGACAGTGGTCGGCACTTATGAAGATTACCAGTGGTTGTTGAATGGAATGCCCATCGAAGGTGCCACGGAGTCGTCTTATGTGGTATTGGAGGACGGCACTTATACTTTGACCGTTGTTGACGTTTATGGTTGCAAGGGCACCTCCAATGCCATCAATGTAGAACTCAATGCCGCCAGTTCCATCCCAGCACTGAAGTCGGTGAAGGTGACACCCAACCCATTTTCCAGCCAACTGCGGCTGGAGTTGAAGGCATCCGAGCCGTTGTCGCTGGAGTTGTCCATCAATGATTTACAAGGCAAAACCATGCTGACCGATAAGCTTTCCGTCACATCCACCACCATCCGGGATTTTGACTTGGGGCAAATACCGAGCGGGACTTACCTGCTGGTGCTGAAAAACGGAAAGGGGGAATGGGTGGAGCAGTTGATTAAGTTGTAAACACAAATGGGAGCGCAGCGGTGACATTTTATTGAAAAACACTTTTCAAAAAAGTATCACCGCTCATAACCTATTTAAAGCTCCCGCAGGCCATTGCCCCGTTAAACAAAAAACCACCTGCGGGGTTATTCCAGTGACATCCAATCTGCCTATCTTGGCAGCCTTTTTGAAGCTGGGCAATTCTCTTTTGCGAAAGCGCTTGACCAACTCGATTCACATAAAAAACAACCAAATCATGGCATTTCAACTTCCTAACCTCCCCTACGCATTTGATGCGCTTGAACCTCACGTGGACGCCCACACCATGGAAATCCACCATGACAAGCACCATGCGGCCTACACCAACAACCTCAACGCTGCCATCGCCGGCACGGTGTTCGAGGGCCAAACCATTGAGCAGATTTTGGCCAATATCAGCCAGCTCCCTGTTGCTGTCCGCAACAACGGCGGCGGCTATTATAACCACAACCTTTTCTGGGAAATCATGTCACCGGACGGTGATGGCGAGCCTGCTCCGCAGACGAGCATCGCCGAGGCTATTGACCGTGACTTCGGCTCTTTCGAGGAGTTCAAAAAACAGTTTTCGGCAGCAGCGACTACCCGTTTCGGCTCCGGTTGGGCTTGGCTCTGCACCGACGCCAACCACAAATTGTTCATCACCTCCACCCCCAATCAGGACAACCCGTTAATGGACATCGCCGAGAAAAAAGGCACGCCCATACTCGGCCTTGACGTGTGGGAACATGCCTACTACCTGAACTACCAGAACCGCCGCCCAGATTATATCGCTGCCTTCTACAACGTCATCAACTGGCAGGAAGTGGACAAGCGGTACAAAGATGCAGTGAAGGGGTAAGTGACAGTTCGTCAGTCGGCAGTCAGCCTCCGTGGAGGTTTTAGGGAACTGCAAACTTGACAAATCGCATTACTGACAGATGAAAAAGCAAAAGCCTGGCGGGATGTTCCTGCCGGGCTTTTTTGTTTTTTGGGCATTCAAGCCATTTACTGTTTTATTATTTACCTGAACGTTGGCTCAAAGCTATGGTGCTTTGAAGATAGCTGCTGTCTTGATTTTAAAACCTTCAATAACAGGCTCAGCACTGCAAATTTGTTCGCCCATGAACGTCTCGCTCTGGTATGGCGAGCGGTACACTTCGACCGTCTCATTGTGAGGGAAGATGTGCCAGAGTATTTTCACGCCAGCGCTGAAGTATTCGTACACCTTGTTTTTAACAACAAGGATGGGGTCATTTTTGGAAATGACTTCAACTATGAATTGAGGGATAGGCTCTTCACCATTGGCGCCTGCCCTTATTTCTTCCAAGGTGATGAAAGAAAGGTCAGGTTTGCGCAGCTGGTCTGCGGAAGTCCATACTTCTAATTCAGCAGTCAACATGGCTTTTTGCAAAAAGGAAGGTGTTGATTTAAATGCCTCCTGCAAATTCCAAATGATGAATTGTTCTTTAAATTTCATGGCTTCCGTTTTCTCAATGACACCTTTGTTAAACTCGTATTTTACGCCGGGGCCTCCCTCCCTGTATTTCCGAAGGAAGGTTTCGATTGAGATTTTGCGAGGCAGTTTTTCTTTGTACGGCGCTTCCCGTAAAACAGCATTTGTACCCATGACTTTTAATTTATTTACAAACTTAATCAATTTTCAGGAACAAGCGAGCCATCCTTTTAATTGAAAAGCACAACCCCCGATTTGAAAATCCACCAACAGCGAAGCTCGGCTGGCAGCACCAGTCGAGCTTCGCTTAAAGGTAAACACGCACTTATTTTACTACTAACTTTCGGAGTTCCACGCCAGCTCTCACCCAATAAACACCTGACTGCCAATCACTCACATCAATTTTCGTGGCAAAACGAGCTTCCCTCTCCAGCACCACTTGCCCCAACGCATTGAACACCTGAATGCGCCCAATTTGGTCGTAGTCACTGCGCACTGTCACGTGCCCACTTGCCGGATTTGGATAGATTTCGAGTTGGTTTTGCTCCGCAATGTCCGTGACAGCATTCACCCCGTTCTCGTTGTTGGCGTTGAAAGTATGCGCTTGGATGACGAAATTGCCAGTGCCGTTGGGTACACGAGCGTAGCCCATGTCCGTTTGTTGCTGTCCAAAAACCACTTCCTGCCCGATGCGCTGTTGGTCGTCGAGGAGGTAGAGCGACTCGCCGCTGGCCGAGAGCTTGAAATTGGCGTGCAGCCCCGGCTGGCTGCCGTCTTCATCCGCCCAAACGATAAGGTAGCCGTTTCCGGGAATTGAAGTGCCGTTCGGGAAAGTCCACTTGCCGAGGTTTGTGTAGTTGTCGCTGAGGTGCCAGCCGCTGAGGTCAACAGGGTCGGTGGAAGTATTGTACAGCTCAATCCAATCCTCATATTGGCCGTTCGGGTCGGTGACTGCAGCTTGGTTGGAGGCCATGATTTCGTTCACAACCACCGGGCTGGCGAAAAATTCGGTGACGCCGACTTTGTAAACGAACACATCGTATTCAGCCCCCTTCGGGAAATAAGTGGCCGTCTTGGCCGTGTTGTTGGCAAGGGCTTCTATGTAAAAACGGACGTACTCACCATTGCCGAAGGCGGGAATCTCCGCCCCGAAAAGGCCGTCGTTGGCCGCCCCGTCTCCGTGCGCTCCATCGTCGAACATCTCCGTCTTGGCAAAGATGCCTATCAAGCCACTGCCGAAATGTAAGTTGACTTTGCTCACGCCGAGCGCCCCGCCCACCTGCGCCGTGATGGATGCTGGCTGTCCAGCATCGGGACTGGCCCAATTGCCATTGGCGGAAGACATCACGGCACTGTTCACCAGGAGGCCCTGCACGTTTACCTCGGCATTGTTGTTTACCGTGTTCCGGCGGGTTTGGAACAGCGTTTTCAGCGTATTTTTTTCATTGACAAACGCTTGGTAGGTGTAAATCTTCTTGGTATCAGCGGCCACGTAGGGGTCAATCATGTCAAAATAAGCATCAATCTGCCCGTCAATTTCAGTTTGCCCAAGGGCATCCTGCATGATGGTGCGCAGGTGCGCAAGGTAGCGCTGGCGTATTGTCGGCACGGCCAAAAGGCGGTTGAGCAACGGGTAGCGGGTGTCGTTCTGGTTGTAAAACGCACCCCAGTTTGCGTTCATCGGCTCCAAGATAGTGTTGCCGTCATATTCCAGCGGCACGATGCGCCCAGTCTCCGGCTCCCAGTAGAGGTAGTAGTCCATGCCGCCCTTGAACACGTAGCCATCGTCGTCGGCGAAGGCGATTTCGGTGGCCAAAAACCAGAGTGTACGATCGAGGTCCATGTAGTTTTTGATGGTGTCTTCGAGCTGGGCTAAGGGCGTGTTGTTCAACTTGTTGCAGACCCTGATGAGGTCTTCCCAAGGATTGGTTTTGTTCGCTTTTTTGAGGGTGTAAAATTTCTTGTACTCGGTAGAGTCGGAGCCGAGCCAGTTGAGCGAGCAGTAGCCAGTACCAAATGGACCACCTGTGCCGCCGCCGCCAGGCCCGCCGCCGCCGCCGATGGTCTTCAGCGCCCGCCAGCGGGTGCCGTCGTTGCTCATGAACCATTCCTTCGTGAACTTGCCGTCAAGCGCCTGCACGTTGGGATACGGGCCCCAGTATTCGCCGTTGATGTAGAGCTGCACGTAATTCCCCTTGAGCGATTGGGTGTGCTTGCGGCTTTGGTGCAGGTACAGCACCTCCCGCATGAAGGAGGGGTCTTGGAAGCAGTTGTTAAGGTTGAGGGTTTCGTAGCCCTCGATGTCCTGGTCAGGGTCGGCCCAGTCGAGGGTGATGTTGAACGATTTTTTTGGGCTGTTTAGGTTCTGCGAGTAGGAGGTCTGGCCTTTGAAGCGCACCCCAACCTCGCTCGCCAGCGTGTCGCCATTGAGCACCATCACGGCCCCAAGGTCGGTGCCGGACTGGTAGTTGTTGGTGAGCAACTGCCAATAGTTTGGCTCGTCGAAAATCAGCTCGATGGTGTGGAAGGCCGACTCGTCGTAGAACCCCGTGGTCACATTGCCGCCCGTGATGAGCCGCTTGCCGTCGGGCGAAAAGTGCATTTCGGCTGGCAGCGTCTGCGCCCCCATTTTGCCGAAGGCGAAAACAAGAATGGCCAGCGCCAATGCGGGGATTTTGATTTTTTTCATGAAGGATTTGCGCTTTTGTGAAAATGGTGGGCAGCAAAGTTACCGCCCACCATTCCATTTACTGTTGACTTATTTTCAGCTTGTCATCTAAAACTCAATTTCCACTGTCAAAAAGTACCGTGCCGTTGGCGTTGAAGAGGATTTTAACATCATTCGACAGCCGGACAATGTAGTTGCCGTTGTTTTTCACGCAGCCACGCTCTACGGTTTCACCAGCGTAGTTGGCAGCAATATAGTCCTGTGCTGCCTGAGGCAGGTCGGTGAGGGTAATCGGAGCGTTGCAGTGGTGGTGGCCAGGGCCGCCCGTTGGCTGTCCGTCGCACTCTTTTATGAAAACGCCGTTGGCCGTGAAAAGCAGCACCGTGCCGCTGGAAAGCTCTACACCAAATTTGCCGCTTGGCTTCACCACGACCACCGTGATGTTTTCGTCGGGATAATTGGTTGTCACGTAATTGACGGCATCCTGCGGCAAATCCGCCATAGCCACCGTGTCACCTGCTGCGCAACCACCGTTGGGGCCATTCGGGCCGCCGTGACCGGGGCCGCCTCCATGATGACCGCCAGGGCCATTGCCATCAAACTCGCCGCAGATGTGGACGAACCCGCCCGCTCCCCTGAACAACAAAATAGTGCCGTCAGAAAGCTCGACCGCATAGCCGCTGCGGTTGCCGTGCGCTTTGTACACCACCGTTTGAATGGTGGCATTGGGATAGTTGGCGGCCACGTAGTCAGCGGAAACTTGTGGTAGTTCGCTCACGTCCACGGTGTCGCCCCTCATGCAGCGGAAGGTGCCTCCGTTCCTGCCAGCGCCCATGCACCGGCCGTTCTCCCGAAAGTAGAGGTCTTGTCCGTCTTCCAGTTCCACTTCGTAGCCCATGCCACGCACCCGCCAAGCCGCTTCGATTTCCAATGGCGTAAACGACAGGGCGACGTACTCCTGCACGTCAGTTGGCAGTTGCGCCACGGTGATGGCCTGCTTGTCGCTCGAATTGGCGATGGCGTTCATCATGTCTGTGGCGTCGGTAGTCGAGTTGTCTTTTTGGCAGGCAAAAGACAGTGCCATGATGCTCATTGCGAGCATCCCGTAAATGAGATTCTTCATGTTTAATAATTTTTTTTGGTTAAAAAAAAGATGTGAAAATCCGGTTGGGAAGAAGCATTTTTTATCCTAAAAGATTGATTTTGAGTGCCTTGCAAAGCAGTCCATCCAGTAGGCGTTCCTGTTTTTCTTCCAAAACGGTTGAGGAAAAGTCTTTTCGATAATGCTGGTATTTACGTTGCGGCAGCATTGCCGCTTTTGTATTAGTTTAGGTCAAAAAAGCCGCTCGCAAGGTTGCACGGAATTTCATTTTTTTCAAAAACTGTACATCACGCCCGCACTCACCCCTGCCGAAAACTCGGAGGATTGGATGCGTGGGTTGTTGTGCCTGCTCGTCAGCGAACCCACCACCGTCGGCTCCATGCGGAGGCTCAGTGCGCTCGTCGCCCGGTACTCCAGACCAATGCCTGCGAGGTAGTCCAGCGAGATGGTTTGCAGGTTGGCGGGGGAGCCGGACTGCCTGTCTTTTTGCCGGAAATCGAACTTGGGGTTCAGCGATTTTATCTCGTCCACTCGAAACTCGTTGTTGAGCACGAAATTGAATAGGACGCCCGCTTTGGCCAGCACCCGCAACCGCCCGTTGCCGAGATTGTATCCGGCATAAAACGGCAGGCTGAGGAAGTCAAGCGCCTGGCTGGTGCTGATTTCTGCCCCCACTTTTTCGTTGTCCGGTATCTCCACGGTGCTGTCCGAGGAGGAGGCCCGCACGTCCATGGCCACAGCGCCCACGGCAGTGGCCAAACTGTACTGAAACTCGTGCTCGTTGTCGCCCATGCCGGGCATGTGGGGTCGGTGGCCCCGGCGGTCCTTGAAGTCAAATTCAACCTTGTGCGTGGCCCGGTAATCCATCGTCCGGTAGTCAACTCCCGACCCGATGCTGAGGCGTGGTGCTACCGCTTTTTCAAAAACCAGCCCTGCCATGAGCGATTGCCCGGTTATCTCCCTTTTCAGCTCAAAGGATTTTTCGGCGCCGGGGAATGGGCCAGGCCGACGGATTTTGTTGATGGTCAGCCTCGATGCCATTGGCATTACGTGCAGGCCGACGGAGTAGCCAGTGCCACCCAACTTAGTGGCAACCGCTCTGGAATTTGTCAGTGGCGAAAGGGCTTGGGGTATTTCCAATAGCACCAGTTCTCTTGACCAAATCCGCTGCAAATCGGCACTTTCCGCTGTTGGGTTTTCAGTTGTGTTTGCTGGAGAATTCAGCGGTTCGTCGGTGGTCGCAGGGCTGCTTTTTCCATCTGAAGCCAAGCCGTTTGCGCCAGTTTCTTTTTCCAAAATGGCAACAGGCGGATTCGGATATACCGTTTTTTTAGCAGCGCTCACCTGTGTTTTTTCCTTCGGAAAAGTAGCCGGAGCATTTTTCAACCTTGATTCTTTTTGTGAAAAAGAGCGCTTGTTTTTTCTTTCCTCCGCACTCATGGGGGTGGTGTTGTCAGTTACAATGGAGGGTGGGACTGGACTGTTTTGTTCCGTCGCCACTGCTCCCCCGCTGTTCGTTGTCTTAGTTTGCTGGGCGGCCATTTTTTCCTGCTCCAACTGCCGTAGCTGGTTCGTGTTCCGCTCCAGTTCCTGGCTCATCCGGTTTATTTTTTGGTTGAAATACAGGTGCTGCCCCACCAACAAGAGCATCACCACCACAGCCGCACCAGCCAACGCCCACCTTCCACGCACATGCGTCAGCCGAGGCTGTACCGCCACCGGCGGCTCCAGGTTCCCCGCTATCTTCGACCAGAGGTCGCCCGGTGGGTCCTCGCTGTGGCCTTCGAGGTTTTTCCGCAGAAACTCCTCCAAGCGGTCGTTCGGTAATTTATCTTTCATTTTATTTGGTCATTTGGTCATCGGTCATTGGTCATTGGGTTGAAAAAACGAACCTCAATGACAAATGACCAATGACGAATGTTTCACCCCGCCAGGTTCTTCTCCAGCAGGTTTTTCAAGAACGCCTTCGCCCGGTTCAATTGCGACTTGGAAGTGCCCACCGAGATGCCAAGCTCGTCGGCAATCTGCTGGTGGGAGTAGTCCTCCATCACGTAGAGGTTGAGCACGGTGCGGAAGCCGGTCGGCATTTTTTGCATCAGCTTGATGAGCGCCGCCGCTTTTTCGCTTTCCTCAAAAACCGAGTCGTCGGCATCGCTCAACTTGTACTCGACGTTTTCGAGTTCCGAGACCTGAAGCCCGCCTTTTTGCTTGCGCAAATTTTGCAGCGCCACGTTCACGATGACCCGCCGCATCCAGCCCTCGAAGCTGCCCTCGCCCCTGAACTGGTGCAAGTCCCGGAATACTTTGACGAACCCCTCCTGCAAGGCATCCTCGGCATCGGGTCGGCTGTTGGCGTAGCGCAGGCACACGGCGAACATCTTCCCTTTGAAGTGCTCGTACAGTTGCTGCTGCGCAATGCGCTCGCCGTTTTTGCAGCGGTCCAGGATATTTTGCTGAAAGTCAATCATCCAGAAGTTTTCGCTAATTGTAGTTGATTAGGTAGGCAACGCTGCACATTGGTTGCATCTGCCCATTGTTTTTCGCAAAAAAGGCCAGTTTGCCGGAATGCCGGGAATTTTCGCAATTTCGCAATTCCAATGAAATTCTCACTTCACATATTCCGCATTTGCGCCGCTGCCCTGCTGGTGGTCACGCTGCTTTTCCCCCGTTACACCCGCCCCGGCACAGAGGCCACACTGGCCTGGGACGTGAGCGGCTACTACTTGTACCTGCCCGCCACGTTCATCTACCACGACCTGAAACGGGTGGCGTTCCTGCCCGAAATCATCGAAAAATACCAGCCCAGCTTCTCGCCGGACCAAGCCTTCCCCATCGAAAACGGGAACCAAGTGATGAAATACTCGGCGGGCATGGCCGTACTTTACCTGCCGTTTTTTGCCGCAGGCCACGCCATTGCGAAGCTGACCAATTACCCCGCCGACGGGTTCAGCCTGCCCTACCAAGCGGCCTTACACCTCGGCAGTGTTTTGGCGGCCATCTTGGGGCTTTGGTTCCTTTGGAAAATACTGCTCCGCTACTTCCCCGACCGCACCGTGGGCTGGACGCTGCTGCTTATCGCCCTCGGCACCAACTTTTTCAACTACGCTACTTTCGACGCCGCCAATGCCCACGGCTGGTTGTTCCTGCTACTGGCCTTGCTCACGCACCTTAGCATCCGCTACCACGAGCGCCCAACGATGCGGGGCGCAGCAGGTATCGGGGCGGTCATCGGACTGGCGGCACTCGTTCGTCCGACGGAGGTGCTGTTCGCCATCGTGCCGCTGCTCTGGGGCGTGGGGAGTGTGGCCGCATTGCGGGAGCGCCTGCTTTTTTTCAAAAACAACTGGGCGCACGTGCTGCTGGCGGGCCTTGCTTTGGCGGCCATCGGCAGCATCCAACTGATTTATTGGAAGTACGTCAGCGGCCATTGGTTCGTGTACAGTTACGGCGAACAAGGGTTTAGTTTCCTGCACCCGCACTTCGTGGACGTGTTTTTTAGCTACCGCAAAGGGTGGCTGGTTTATACGCCACTGATGGTGCTTGCGCTGGCGGGGTTTGCGATTGCGGATTGGGGATTTCGGATTTCGGATTCGGGGCCGGGCAAATCCGCAATCCGCAATCCCAAATCCGCAATCGTAGCCTTTTTCCTCCTGAACACCTGGGTCGTCTGCGCTTGGGACATCTGGTGGTACGGCGGGGCATTTGGGCAGCGGGCGATGGTGCAGTCGTACCCGTTGCTGGCGTTTCCGCTGGCAGCGTTCTTGGTATTTATGGGCAAAAGGGCTTGGAGCAAGTGGGTGTTTGGTGTGCTTATGCTTTGCTTTTTGGGGCTGAATTTGTTCCAAACCTACCAAGCCCACTGGGGCCCATGGGAGGCGGATGCGATGACAGGGGCTTACTACCGCCGCATTTTTGCGAAGCTGAAAGACGAGCCGAGGGACAAGCTCTTGCTCGATACGAGAGAAGGGTTTTTTGGCAAAAAACAAAACATGCAGGCCGTTTATTCCACTGATTTTGAGGCGGTTACGGACAGCGTTGGCATGAGCAGAGCGTACGCACACTCCGGCGTTCAGTCGGTATTTGTCGCTCCGCAAACGCCGTTTTCGCACACCCTGAACATTCCCAAATCACCGGAGATGACCCGTGGGAAATGGCTGCACATCGCCGCTCAATTTTACTGTGAGGAAAAGGTCTGGGAGGCATGGGTGATGCCCCAATTAGTGGTCAGGTTCGAGCAACAGGGCGGCACGGTCCGAGAGCGGGCGCTGCGCCCAATGCGGGTGCTGGAGCCTGGCAAGTGGGGCAAGGTGGGCATGGACATCAAGGTGCCGAGCAAGGATTTTGACCAAATCAAAATCTTCCTGTGGTGCCCCGGCGGACAGGGGATGATGTGGATGGATGACTTGAAGGTGGAGTCGTTCGAGGATTAGCCGAATGCCTATTTGAACACCTCGACAAGTGGGAAGGAGATGTTGAGTTTTGAATCAACAAGGGTCTCGGTGGCCCTGAAAATGTCGTATTCGCTGGGGCTGGAATAGACGTAGATATTTGACATCGTGGGAAGTACAATCCAGCAAGATTGGACGCCATGTTGGAAGTAGCCCTTGGCTTTGGTGGTCAGTTCGTTGAGGCTTTGCGTTGGGGAAAGGATTTCGATGACGCAGAGCGGGAACTTGACATGCCACAAATTGAAGTACCATTCAGAAAGAGGGGAATTGGCCAGTACAATGGCTACCGCTGCGGAGGAAAATAACACAATTCCACCAGTCGTGGAATTGTCTATGAACCGCTTGATGGATTTGAGAAAGAAATTGTCGAGTACTTCGTCTTTGGTCATAATGTTTTTTTATGGGGTGCAAAAGTGCGGAGTTTTCAATAAACGCAAGAGCGCACAACGGCACATCTTACAGCCCTGAAAGGTGCCAAAGTACGGAGTTTTCAAAAAACGGCCCGGTTCGGTGGGGTTTCGGCCTTATTTGTTTTTGTAAAACAGCACCCGGTGCTCCTCCACGTTTTTGCCGACGATGCTGACCCAGTTGCCCCGCTCGTCGAAGGTGTAGGTGACGGGATCGCCCTCAAAGATGCGGGTGACGACAGTCTGGCCTTTGTCGTTTTTGCTTTTTTTGTACCCAACTGGGCCGCCAAATCCCTTCACCAGGAACTTCCGTTTTTTGCTGTCAAACTGATAGTAACCCACGCTTTGGAGCAAGCCGTTTTTGTCCCTTTCAAAAGTGTTTTCCATGCCGGGCCTGCTTTCTCCTTTTTTCACGGTCCGGGTCTGTGTTTTTGCCAAATGTCCCTGCTTCCATTCAAAACTGATTTCCCGCCATTCCGACCCGTCTTCGGCAAGCCCACGGTGGTTCCGAATTTGGGTGATATGGCCATCCTCGTCAAATTCCTGAAAAGTGAGCAATTGGTCATTTTCCTTCAAGCGCCAGTATTCTTTATTCTCCTCATAAACGACATACACCGAGCCGCCCGATTTGGAAGTGGTGCTGTCCAATTTCCAGTCGTTTGAATAATGGTATTCCAATGTTGTTTGGCCACGTTGGGTGATGGTCTTGAGGAGCTTGCCGGTAGCCTTGGAATAAACTTCCGTACCAAATTCAGGCCTGTTCATCTCAAAAAACAAGTGGAAAATAGTATCCGCCTCGATGATGATTTTGTTGGTCCAGTAGGAGCGATTACCGTTTTCTATCCGATGGTAGTAAAAGGAATCCAATTGGCCCAAGATGACCTCGGCTTTTTTGGTCAAGCTGCTGTTTTCGCCGGGGGCGAGGGTGTAGCCAGAGCGGTGGTTCTCGTACCAGTCAACGAACTGGAGCAGGGAGTCCTTGTGGAGGGTGCCGGGCTGGGCCTGGCAGTGCAGCGCCGCAAGGAGCATCAATATGGCGAGTGCTTTTTTCATGGTCGGCTATTGTTGTTTGTAAAACAGGGTTCGGTTGTGTTCCATAAAATCTCCTACTATACTTATCCAGTTGCCCCGCTCATCGAAAGTATAAGTTACAAAAAATTCTTGCGACCTGCGGGTGACGGTTGTCTGTCCTTTTTCGTTCAAGGCAGTTTCATATTTGAATATGGCGCCCTTGTTGTCGCCATTGAGCGAGTTCCAGCTTAGGTGTTCTTTATCATGGAATACATTGTAAGTTCTCCGCAGCAAGCCTCTATCATCCCACTCCATGTTGGTTTCTTGGTCAAAAGTGACTTGGTTCTGTTTTACACGCACCTCCCTTCTTTGAATACAATGGCCGTTTTGCCACTTGTACTGGACGGTCGTATAGGTTGTGCTGTCCATTTTTCCATCCGAATATTCGTAAAGGGCGCTGATAATATGGCCATCCGAATCATACTCCCTCGTATATTTGAGTCGGCCGGATGGCAGGTGTTTACAGGTTTCTTCTTTTCCATCAAACTCAATGACCTCTCTGCCTTTGAGTAGCAAATCAAATTGTCCATTTTCGGTTTTATGTATTCCGTAAGATACGATACTGTCCATTTGGCCATGTTCATTGTGGAAAAAAATCCTTTTTTGTCGGCCATCCTCGTCTTCAGCGGCATGTACCAGACCCGATTTTTTGGAGTAAGTCTTTTTAAAACTGGTTGTATCCTGAAACCCGTAATATTCATTCGCTATGGTATCTGCCACAACTATCCACCTTCTTGGAGAGGCGGACTTTTTGCCATTGTCAATGTGATAGAGATGAATTGAATCCAATTGCGCCAGTAAAACAAAAGGTAGTTTATAAATGCCACCAGGCAATAGGTCATCCAGATGGTAGCTTTTGGTGACGTAGTAAATATCGGGATAGGTGGTTTGGTCCATACCAACGAACTGGAGCAGGGAATCCAAGTGGAGGGTGCCGGGCTGTGCTTGGCCCGCCAAAGAGAAGAATAGGAATAGATGGGTTAATAGGTTTTTCAAATTGTTTTTCTTTTAATTCACGCTCTCCACCTTATACTCCGGGCGATGTGCAATCGAATCCGTTAAGCCGCTTTCTTCCTAAAAGAAACATTCACCTCAAACCCTGCCAGCACGTCTTTCAATTCCGACAAAAACCTGTCCCTTATATCTTCGTACTGCCGTTTCTGGGACGAGCTACCGTCCTTTCCACGGTGGAGAGCAATCATTTTGTTGACTTCCTTGATTTGCTCTAAAAGGTCAACAACCCTGGCTATATCATTGTCCAATGCTACTTCTTCAATCATTTTTTTCAAATTTTAGTTGAACAAATCCTTTTGAGAACTTGGGCTTTGACCTATTTGCTTTGGTTGTGCTGAATAGATGCAACCAATACGCACGGTCAGATTTAGTGAAAACATGCTTGGAATGAGTTTCAGAATAATTGCAAACCACGTAAGCATCAACCCCAAAAATCGTCCTTGCATGCTTAGATGAAAAACGGTCATCAATCAACTTTTCGTTCACTTCGTAATCACGATAATCTAAAAATACGACAAAATCAATGTCTTCGGGGTTTGGCTTTTTGCTTACAAAACTGCCATTGACCCAAACATAAAAACCATGTTTGGTATTCGGCGTCAGTTCGCTCAAGTATCCTACAAAACGATTGAATAGCTCCAATCTGTTAGAGTAGTCATCAAGACTGGTTGTAAAAATTGAACTGAACTCGGTTAGGTCAATCTCGTAGATTTTTCCAGCCACCAAATTCCCCCTCTCATCAAACTCTAGTTCTCCCATAGCGTTGCTTTTAGTTATTCACGGACTGGCAGTCCATGCTACCCCCTACTCACCCGCACACTCACCACCTTATATTCCGGGCAATGCGCAATCGAATCCGTTACCCCCGACGTCACGTTGTTCACCATCAATTCTGGGAAGTGAAAGGTGGTGCTAAGGATGCCGGGCTTCACGTCATCACTGACTTTCGCTTTCACCTTGCACTCACCACGAGGGCTTTCGATGCGGACGAAATCACCGTTGGAAATGCCGTTTTGGGCGGCGTCCAGCGGATTGATGATAAGCACGTCCTCCGTGAAAATCTTCACGTTGGGCGTGCGACGGGTCATCGTGCCGACATTGTATTGTTCCAAGACCCGGTTGGTCGTAAGGATGAACGGGTAGTCGGCTTGGTGGTCGAGGATTTCGCTGGTTTCCACGAAGTCACGGAAGACGAACTTACCCTTGCCCCGCTTGAACTCGCCGACGTGCAGCAGCGGCGTGTCCGTTCCATCGGGTTTCACGGGCCACTGCTTGCCCTGCTTGCCGAGTTCGTCCCATTTCACGCCAGCGAAGAACGGCACGATTTGGCTGATTTCTTCGAGCATCCCCTTCGCCGTGTAGGGCGCTTGCGGATATCCGAGGCGGTTCATCATTTCCACCAAAATCACGCCGTCTGGCTTGCTTTCGCCGATAGGCTCCACCACTTTTTGCACCTTCTGGATGCGGCGCTCGCCGTTGGTGAACGTGCCTTCTTTTTCCAAAAACGAAGCGCCCGGCAGCACGACGTGTGCGTATTTGGCGGTTTCGGTCATAAAAATCTCCTGCACCACCAATAGGTCGAGGCTGCTCAATGCCTTCTTCACGTGGTGGGTGTTCGGGTCGCTCTGCGCCATGTCCTCGCCCATCACCCACACCGCTTTTAGCTTGCCTTCGAGGGCGGCGTCGTACATTTCGGGGATGGTCAGGCCGACTTTGTCGCTCATTTTTGCCCCATAAAACTCCTCGTAGCGGGCGTGTACTTGTGGGTCGGTCACGTCAAAGTAGCCGGCACCTTGATAGGGCTGTGTACCCATGTCAGCCATGCCCTGCACGTTGTTTTGGCCCCGCAGCGGGTTCACGCCGCAGCCGGGCTTGCCCACGTTGCCCGTAATCATTGCTAAGTCAGCGATGAGCATGATGGCGTAGGTGCCTTGATAATGCTCCGTGACGCCGAGGCCGTGGAATTCCATCGCCAGTTTTGCGGAAGCATAAGTAATGGCGGCAGCACGAACCTGCTCCCGTGGTACGCCGCTCACGGCCTCCAGTTCGTCAATGTTCAGGTTAAGGATGCCTTCGCAAAAATCGTTGAACCCCTCCGTGCGGGTAGCGACGAAGCCCTCGTCCACCAGCCCTTCCTTGATGATGTAGTAGAGCATCATGTTCAGCACCGCCACATTGGTGCCGGGGCGGAGCTGGAGAAAATGCGTGGCATATTTGGCCAGCGTCGTGCGGCGTGGGTCAATGACGATAAGCGGCGTGCCCTTCATCGCCTTCTGTTTCAGCTTCGCCCCGGTGACAGGGTGGCCGGCCATCGGGTTCGCCCCGATGACGAGGATACACTCGGTCAGCTTCAGGTCAACGATGGAATTGGTGGCGGCACCCGTGCCGAAAGTGCGCTGCATACCGAGTGCCGTCGGCGAGTGGCAGACCCTTGCGCAGCCGTCAATATTGTTCGTGCCGAAGCAGGCACGAATCATTTTTTGCATCAAATAATTCTCCTCGTTGGTGCAGCGGCTGCTGCTAATGCCCGCCACGGCGTCGCCGCCGTAGGTGTTTTTGATGTCGGTCAAACGGGTGGCGAGGTAGTCGTACACCTCGTCCCAAGTCACCCTTTCGAGGACACCGTTCTTGCGAATCATCGGGTATTGGATGCGCTCCGGGTGGTTGTAGAACTTGAAGGCGTAGCGGCCTTTCAGGCAAGTATGCCCAGCGTTCACTTCGGCATCGAACGGTGCTTGGATGCTGAGAATTTGGCCGTTCTTTACACTTACGTCAAGGTTGCAACCCACGCCGCAATAGGTGCAGATGGTACGCACTTTGTCCTGCCCGACAACTGCCTTGGATTGGTAAATATCGTGGATGGCGCTCGTTGGGCAAGCCTGGGAGCAAGCCCCGCAGGAGACGCAGTCGGAGGTGAAAAAGTCCTGGTCAAGCCCCTTGATGATTTTGCTGTCGAAGCCTCTCCCAGCCACACTAAGCACGAGTTGGCCCTGCACCTCGTCGCAGGCCCGCACACAACGGTAGCACATGATGCACTTCGAGAGGTCGGAGGTCATGTACGGGTGGCTAAGGTCCTTCTCCCGGTCGGTATGCACTTCACCATGCGGGTAGCGCACGGTGCGGATGCCGACACGGGCGGCCACATCCTGGAGTTCGCAGTTGCCGTTCACCTCGCAGGTGAGGCATTCGAGCGGGTGGTCGGTGAGCACCAACTCGATGATGTTCTTGCGCAGCTTCTGGATGCTTTCGGTTTCGGTAAAAACCATCATGCCCTCCTGTACCGGGGTATGGCAAGAGGCGACCGTTTTGAGGGATGAGGGATGAGGGATGAGGGATGAACCGTTGCTCGTCCCATTCGTACCTAATCCCTCATTCCTCATCCCTACTTCCACGGAACATACCCTGCAAGAACCGAACGGCTCCAGGTTGGGCGCATCGCAGAGGGTGGGCACGTAGTCCTTGCCTTTGTAGCGCCGCACGAACGAGAGGATGGTCTCGCCCGGCACGATGGCGTAGGACTGCCCGTTGATAAGGGCGGTCTTGGTGAGGGTGATGGTTGGATTGGGGGCGGTGGTTACAGCTTCTGATACCATTAGGTTAGCGGTTTTATTGATTTTAGGCTTTGAAGGGTTTGGCGGCGGAAAGATAAAGAAAGTTCGAGAGGCTTGCAAATGGGGGGAAGTTCCATCAATTAGACAATCAGGAATTAATATGTTTGTTTAACTTCCTCAAAACGTTGGCTTTTTCCTGTTCCCAAGCGGCTGCCCTTGCCATTGCTCACTCGGGGTCTTTGGCTAAGTCAATGGCCTTGAGGTCACGCAGCATCTCTTTGGCTGCGAGCTTTAGTGCGACTTCATTTGAATCTTGTGTCATGCTGGATGGTTTTTGTTCAAAGGTAGGATGTTCGGGGGAGGTTGCAAAGTAAGGCGGGCTTACAAACTTGTGAAAAGACTAGGTCAAACATTGCAAATCTCCTCTAAGCAGCCAATGGCCTCAAATCCAAGTGCCAGTCTTCTGGCAGCGGCTTGGCGAATTTGGCAGCATCCTTTTCGAGCAGTTCGACAGAATTGCGGATGGCGTCGAACAGGCTTGGCGAGTAACCATCCAGCTTCAGCAGTTCGGTAATCAATTGTTTCAAGAAAACATTCCGGCGATAGACATACTGCCCCTGCATAAAATCGTCGCCTTGGTGTAGTTCCACCATTTTGTTGACCTTTTCTATTTGCTCAATGAGGTCTTCTATCTTATAGCTGTTTTTTACTTTCATGTCAAAAGGCGATTTTGATGAATCCTTTTTGAAAACGCTTGCCGCCCCTGTTCTTGGGCGTGTAGCCGAATTGGTGTTCCCAATAAAGCCTGTCAGATTTAGTGAGAACCGCTTTTGGATGTCCTTCTGGGTAAACCTTCACAATATTAGCATCTACTTGGAACATTTCAAAGGCTGGCGTTCTTGAAAGCAGCCGCAATGATTGCTCTTTTTGTTCAACTACCTGATAATCAATAAAGTTCACAACGTCAATATCGCCAGGCTTCTGCTTTTTGGTGGCAAAGCTACCATCCATCCACTGCAAAAAAGGTTGACTGACCATGGCTTTTAAAGCCTCCAAATACCGCAGGTAACCTTCAAACAACCACCGCCTGTGCACCCGGTCGTCCAAACCTTCGACGAAGAAAGACTCGAACTCTTCCAACGTTATTTCTGTGATTTCATAAGGGACGATGTGGCCCTTTTTGTCGAATTGAAACATGGTATAAGTTTTCTCAGTTGGGGATAGGCATTTTTTGGCTCCTCCCCAGTTGCTTTTTTCATCACCTCCAAAATCGTAAAACTGTCCTTGCGCTTTTTTTCGCCCTCAAAGCTGTTGATAAAATCCTCCACGCTTTCCCTCGTTTGCCTTGTCTTTATTTCCACCAGTTTTGATTGCTTTTCAGCCGTGGTAAAGCTTTCGTTTTGGCAAAGCTAATTAATTTTGAGTGCGCCAAATGGAACAATAAAATCGAACCGCTGCGAGCAGTGAGGCACCAAACCAGGCAAGGTGTTGACCGCAGCTACAAACTTATGGGACTGTTTTCTTTTGAACAAACACCTGCATTCCGAATTATATTAGAACCCCTACCTTGCAATTTTTAAATTCATCCTTTTTAATAAAACAACACGATGAAAAACTTCCTATTTTCCCTACTCTTCCCCCTTCTTTGTGCTTTTTTGGGCACCAACTGCACCTACAATCCACCCTCTAAAAGCACGGCAAAAGAAATACGGAAAGACACCACCCTCCTCGGTGGTTATTTGTCCAGAATCACGTTGCCGCCCGGTTTTAAAATCGAGGTGTATGCCGACCAAGTGGAAAATGCCCGCTCCATGACCCTCACGCCCGGCGGCACGCTCTTCGTGGGCACCCGTGACAAGGGCAACGTCTATGCCCTCCGGGACGAGGACGGCGACATGCGGGCGGAAAAGAAATACCTGCTGGCTGAGGGCCTGAACATGCCCAACGGCGTGGCTTTCCGCAATGGCGACCTGTACGTGGCGGAGGTCAGCCGCATCATCAAGTTCACTGACATTGAGAAGAACTTGGCAAATCCGCCGAAGCCGGTGGTGGTGTACGATAAGTTCCCGACCGACAAGCACCACGGCTGGAAGTACATCGCCTTCGGGCCGGATGGCAAGCTCTATGTGCCAGTGGGAGCACCTTGCAATATTTGCAACAAGGAGAAAGACAATAAAATCTACGCCAGCATCACCCGCATGGACATTGACGGCACAGCGCCGGAAGTGGTGGCGCACGGCATCCGCAATACGGTCGGGTTTGCTTGGCACCCGCAAACTGGCAAGCTCTGGTTTACCGACAACGGCGGGGACATGATGGGCGACGACGTACCAGCGGATGAACTGAACTATGCCGCCTCTGACGGCCTACATTTCGGCTACCCGTTCTGCCACCAAGGCGATGTGCCCGACCCTGAGTTTGGGAAAGGCCGCAATTGCAGCGAGTTCGTTGCGCCAGCGCAAAAGCTCGGCCCACACGTGGCAGCGCTCGGCATGGAGTTTTATCAGGGTAAACAATTCCCGACGGAATACCAAAACCAAGTACTGATAGCCGAACACGGCTCCTGGAACCGCAAGAAAAAAATCGGCTACCGGGTGATGATGGTCAACATTGACGGCGGAAAAGGGACTTCCTACAAACCCTTCGCCGAAGGATGGCTCGATGAAGCCACCGACGAAGCCTGGGGCCGCCCCGTGGATTTGGAGCACCTGCCGGATGGTTCTATGCTTGTCTCCGATGATTATGCGGGGGCAATTTATCGGATTTCTTATGGTGATTCAAAGCAGTAGGTAATGTGGGTAGGTGAGATTTCCGAAATCTTTGAGATTTCGGAAATCCTGAGAGCGGTACGATTGCTGGGGCGGTCGTGCCGCTTTTGTTTTTGGGGTGATGGAGTAATATCCAACCAAAACCGTTCAGTGGGATGTCTTTCTCAAAAAATACTTTTATGAAACAGCTTAATTCAATTCTAATTTTCTCTTTGATTTCCATTGTTGTCTTTTCCTGCAAAAAAGACGACGATACGGCTTCCGCAAAGTTCCATACACCTTGCAATTCGGTTTTGGATAAATGGGAAATCACCGCTTTGCATTTGCCGGAGACTCAAGCACAAAACGACTTGGTTTTTATCGATGAAGAAACTGGCTTTACCGTCGGCAATGCTGGCACTATCCTCAAAACTGTGAATGGCGGTCAAGACTGGACCTTCGTTGAACGATATTATAACTTGAATACACATGAAATTGATAAGAGTGCCTTGACGAAGGCAAGGCTGCTCACGGTATTTTTCGTGGATGAGGCCATAGGCTATGTGGGCGGAGAAGCCGAAAATATCCCAATATCAGGGGGAAATATAGACGCAGTTTTATTGAAAACGAAGGATGGTGGAGATACTTGGAGCAAGCAATATTTGCCGGGGGTAAGAAGTGTTAAAAAACTCTATTTTTTTGACGCCGATAATGGGCTTGCCTTATTTTTGATTAGTGATGAAAACAATTATTTAAAGTATAAAATGTACGCCACGCACGATGCTGCGGCTACTTGGGAGATTGTGCCGATGCCTAACCTGACAATTAGTGGCTCCCAGTTTGACGTAAGTTCAATTAGTGTCGGTGTTTGGGTGGTTGAAAACTATTTTAGTTCAAAATATCTTCGCTCCACCGACAAAGGGCAAACTTGGCAGGAAGTCCCTATCCCTTCCACTGAATGTAATTCGATAAGATTTCAGACCGATGCACAGGGTACAGCGGATTGCGGTGGAAAATCCTATAAAACCACGAACGGTGGTAATTCATGGGAAGAGATAATAATAGCCGACCATACCACTGATGGCGCAGCATTGAAATATTTCAGGTCTACGACCGAAGGATTTGCCTTCGTTCCGGTTTATGATAATCAAACTGGTGGCGGTGAAAGTTGGCAGGTGTTGAACTCATTCGAAGTTTACCAAACCACAGACGGCGGCATCAACTGGAAAAAATCCTTGATTGATAAAGAATGTGATTTCACAGGGACGACTTTTACCTACTCGGATGAGGTATTTTATACATTAGGGTGGACAGCAGTAAACAAGTTTAAGCTGCAGTAAATGCTCCATCATGTAGTCCATTTATTATTCCAATAGAATAGCTCAGTTGTGGCAAGTATGTCCCCGTTACCGCAAGTATTTCCCTATTGTACCAAGACTTCCCATAAAAGCAATAGTTCCACCAAGTATTCAGCCAAGCGGCACTTGCGATATTGTAGCAGGGAACCGCAAGTGCCGATTCGCTGAACACTTGTTCAAACTCCAGATTCCATCTATCTGCGCCATCAAGCCGCACCCATTTTCTCCTCCAACCCCAAAAAATCCCTCCACCCTCAACCTGCAATATCCCAGCGCTATTCCAGCCGCTGGACAGCCATTTGGTAAAATGCAAACGCCTGTCCAGCCGCTGGACAGTCATTTGGTAAAATGCAAATGGCTTGCCAGCCGCTTGGCCAATCGCTTGGTAAAATGCAAATGGCTTACTAGCCGCTAGACCAGCGCTTGGTAAAACACAAATGCTTCCAGCATCATTTTACAGGAGATTCTCAGGGCATTTGGAAAGGTGGCGGGAAATTATTTTGAGAAAACTCGAAAATGGTGAAAAAAAATTCAAAAAAAATGAAACGTGAAAAACCTGTCCTCGTAAAACAAAACTAGTCCGCCAAGCTGGCCGGGCTAACGGCATGACGGCCTGACAAGGGCCAAATGCCAAAGGGGGATTTCCCCGCACCAACATTCTTAACTATCAACCACAATGAAAAGAGAGTACATCCATTTGACCAATCCTTTTGAGATTGCCACCAAGGATTCGAAAGCCAAAATGAACGTCATTGCCAGTGACCACGATTCCCGCCTCGAAATTGGCATCGCAGACCCTGAAATCCTTGCCCTGTACACGCCGTTCAACGTTGAAAAAAACATTTATCAAAACCTGATGTCGCAATGGTTGAGCGTCAAGGGCGTGAGCAAGGGTAAAACCAAGTCTTGGGAAGATGAATTGGACGTGGTTACCAAAACCACTATATATATTTGGGAAGGCAAGATATTTAGTGTTTTTCCAAAGAACACGGCTACTGCGCTGGAGATTTTCCCAAATAACAAATCGCCGCTGACCGCTAGTAAATACGAGGAGCGCTTGATTGCTTTGACGGCGTTTCATCTTACGCTGGGCAACTATCCGGAATTGGCGGATTTGACCATTGAGGTTGGCGAAAAAGTGGAGGAAATTAAACTGCTCCGAAAAGTGCAAACGGAATATTTTAACAGGATTAACCTTGCCGTCAGCAAAGTGGAGGCGCAGCGGAAGGTGTTATCAAAGATGTGCAACAACAACCTAAGCACCTTGAAGATTAAATTCTGCGACAATATAGATTTGGTTAAACTTTACTTTGACTTTAATCTTTTGCGCAGGAACGTTAACGACAATGACGCCATTTTTCAGTTCAACGGTGCGGTGGAGGCAGGTACGACTTTCACGGTGGTATTGCCAGAAAAACTGGCCATCAGCGCCAATGCTTCTTGCATTTTTACCAATCAGTCCGCTCTGCTGGATTTGCAGTTTTTCTTTTCCGCCAATGGTTCTGCCGCCGACAATCCGGTAATGACAACGGTGGCCGCTAATGAAAGCGTGACCGGTACTGCGGCCGAATCGGGGTGGGCACCGGGCGCCAATTTCCTCATCGTGAAGAATACGGGGGCAGTGACGGCAGAGTTTGAAGGGATGATGGTGGCTGCGGGAGTAACGGAGTGAGGGCGTGACCGAGATTAAGGTCATTGAAGGTCATTAAATGTCATTGGTCATTGATACCTTATCCATGAAATAAGGGTTGGCACAAAGTGTCCAACCCTTATTTATTTATTCCATTAATATTGCAAGTAATTGGCCCGACTATGGGCAGTGCTTTGGTAATTGGGCAAATCATAGCCGTGGCCCAACTTGATAAGTACATCTTGGTTGAACACTTGGCTCTGGCGCTTGCCATTTATGTCCCAAACACAGTCCACCCAATAACCGCTTTGGGTGGCCCCAATCAGAGGGAATTTCGTCGGCATATAGCCTATTACCTGCATGATGGGTCCTCCTCCATAATGCCGAACCCGGTCGCCTGGTTTAAATCTTTTAATCGCCATAATTTGAAAGATTTAAAGGTTAAACAATATGGTGAAAACTAAGAGCATGTTTGGGATTTGGTCACTTGGCACAAACATGCTCTAAGCCTTGATTTACATACCAAATGCGTAAAATTGTGTGCCGGGGATGTTCTCATAAACGCCTTCCAGCATTACGCCGCCTTTTTTGTCCTTTAGTGCATCCACCAGGTCTTCGACCTTTCGCACGGATTTGCCATCCACTTTAGTGATAATAAAGCCCTCCTGCATCTGGGTGCTGCGGCGCAGTTTGCCTGCGTGTATTGATTTCACACGAACACCACCGGACAAGTCCAGCTTTTTGGCCAATTTTTCATCCAATGTCTCAAACTCTCCGCCGAGTATGCTCAGGATTTCGTTTTCTTCCTTTTTGACGATGTTGGTGTTCCCGCTTCGGTTGTTGAGCTTTACGTCAAAAGTCTTTTCAACACCTTTGCGGTTGACCTTGAGCCTCACCACATCTCCAGGGCGGTGGCGGGCGATGAGTTCCTGCAATTTGGGCGAGGTGTTAGCCGCCACATCATCCACCGAAAGTATGACGTCGCCCGGCTTGATGCCTGCCGCACCGGCGGCGCTGTTCGCCAGAATACTGTCCACGTACACGCCACTGGTCAGGTTGAGGTTTTTTTCCCGTGCCAGTTGACCGTCCACCGTTCGGATGAGCACACCAAGAACGCCCCTTTGCACCACGCCAAATTTCATCATGTCCTCTACCACCTTGCTGACAATATTGGCGGGAACCGCAAAGCCATAACCCGCATAACTGCCTGTATTCGAGGCAATTGCAGTGTTGATGCCTATCAATCCACCATTCAGGTTGACGAGTGCCCCGCCGCTGTTGCCGGGGTTGATGGCGGCATCTGTCTGTATAAAGCTCTCTACGGCAAACTGCTCCCGCAAGATGTTGATGTTGCGTCCCTTGGCGCTCACAATACCTGCTGTCACCGTACTGGTAAGGTTAAAAGGATTGCCCACAGCCATTACCCACTCGCCGACCTTAACGTCATCAGAGTTTACCAATGGAATGGTTGGCAGGTTTTTTTCCTTGATTTGAAGGAGGGCAAGGTCGGTGCTGGGGTCGGTGCCCACCACGGTAGCCTTGTAAGAACGGTTGTCGTGAAGCGTCACCTCCACATCATCGGCATCAGCAATGACGTGGTTGTTGGTCACGATATAGCCGTCGGCGTTGATGATGACGCCGCTGCCCGTGCCCACCTGAGGCATTGGTTGTCCGCCGTTGTTGGGAGAGCGAAAGAAAAAATTGTCGAGGGGTTGGTCCCTGAAAAAATCCCGGAAAGGTTCGGGCATTTCCTGCAACCCATTTCCACGCCTGACGGCAGTAGAGGTTGATTTAACGTGGACCACAGCGTCCATTACGCCTTCTGCTATACGGGTGAAATCGAGCGGAATGGTCTCGCCGTTGTTGCCGAGCGTATAGACTGCCCTGCTGGCGGGTGCGGCTTCCACATAATCAATTCTAAACGGTTTAGTTTCATTCATCCAGAAATGGTAAATGCTCAGTGTCAGCGCAGAAATCAGGAAGGCTGCTATACTGCTCGATAATATGATTCTCTTCATGATTGCAATTTTTTAAAATAAACAAGGAAGCGTTCCACCATCCGGCGTTGGTGGAACGACCTTTCCTTTATTACCTTAAAATGAAATGGAATACATGCGCCTTTAAGAAGTACTATAGAGGAGATAGACCTCTGCCGGAAAAGGCGTTAAAAAATTACGCAACCTGGATTTGGCGAGGTGGCAACGCCTTGGCTTCTTCCCGTTTTGGAATCAGGATTTGAAGCATGCCATTTTCATAGCGGGCGTTGATTTTGCTGGTATCCACCACGCTTTTTGGCAAGTGAAAGCTGCGTTCGAACGATTGATAACTAAACTCCCTTCGGGTAAAGCGCTGGTTATCATTCGTCTCATGATTGGTCTGCTTTTCAGAAGAGATTTTCAAGTACTCGTTGTCGAGTTCAATCTTGAAATCCTCCTTTTTCATGCCCGGTGCTGCCATTTCCACCAAAAAGCCGTCGTTGCTCTCCTGGATGTTGACAGAAGGCAAAGTGGTATTGGTGTTGGAGAAATGGTTATTGGACCAATCGTTCAGGTCACGGGTGAAAAAGTCGTCGAACAGACGTGGAAATGATGGGAAAATCGAAGCACTCCATTTTGTCGGTGTCATAGCTTACCTCCTTTTTTGGTTAAACAATTAATGATTAAACAATTTGAGTTAGTGGCGATGAAACTGAAATTCAGTCTTCCTATTTTCTGCCATCAAGGCTTGTGCCAACCGATTTGGTGATAGTATTGACTGAAAAAATGTCCAGAAAAATGTCAAAATGTCTTTTTTTGAAACTGAAAAAATGTCATTTGAATGGACTAAAAAGATGTAAAAAACGAACCCATGGCGGGTAGCGACAAATACAAACTGCTATCCCTAAGACTTCCGTTTTAAAGAGATACACATCATTTACTACTCGCATCTTTCTTTCCCCGCTCCCGCCTTTCAAAAAAAGCATCCACTGGCTTCAGTCCGACATTGATTAGCAGCACCACCAGGGCAGCAATCAGTGCCTCCGTCAGGTAACCTGCTGCGGCCATACAACCCAGAGCCGAACTGCACCAGATGGTGGCCGCCGTGGTCAAGCCATGCACACTGAAGACCCGGTGCAAAATGACGCCTGCCCCGAGGAACCCCACGCCCGTGGCCACTTGTCCCACGATTCTTGTGGCGTCGCCGTTCCCACCAGCCGTCATTTCCAGCGATAGCAGCACGAAAATGGCAGAGCCTACTGCTACCAGCAGGTTGGTGCGTAAGCCTGCGCTTTTGTGTGCCAACTGCCGTTCCAACCCAACGAGGAAGCCGATGAGGAAAGCCGTGGCGAGGCGCAAAATGAAGTCGTTCAGTGTCATGGTTCATGATAATTGAAGCGGACAATTTTTGATAAAGATAGAAAATCTGGGCATAAATAAAGTGACTTATGTCCCTGATTTACAGGAGAAAAATCAGCAAAAAAACGACCATAAACATTGTTCCTTTGATACGTTTATCGGAGAGTGCGATTTAAAACGGACTTAATCCATGAGGCAAAGACTTATCAAACATTCAATTGGAAAGCAAGACCACTATAAAAACTGATAGCGGCACGGTGGTATCTGTGCGTGGAAGCGTGGTGGACATTTGTTTTGACAAGGGCCTGCCCTCGATTTACACCCTCCTGACGGCTGGGGACAACGACCAGATTGCCATCGAGGTGCAGTCGCAACTCAGCGTCAACCGGGTACGGGGCATTGCCCTCACGCCCACTGAGGGCCTTGCACGGGGAATGACGGTGAAAAACACGGGCGGGCCATTGATGGCGCCCGTGGGCAGGGGCTTGCTTTCTAGGATGTTCAACGTTTTTGGCAAGACCATTGACCACGATGCCCCGCTGACCGACGTGCAATGGCGTTCCGTTCACCAACAGCCACCACCGCTGGGGCGGCGCTCCGCAAAGTCCGAAGTTTTTGAAACCGGCATCAAGGTCATTGACGTGCTTGCCCCACTGGAACGGGGCGGCAAGGCTGGTCTTTTTGGTGGGGCGGGCGTCGGGAAAACGGTGCTGTTGACCGAGATGATTCATAACGTAGTGGGGCAACAAGACGGGGTCAGCATTTTTTGCGGCATCGGCGAACGGTGCCGGGAGGGGGAGGAACTTTACCGGAGCATGGAGGAAGCGGGCGTACTGCCCAAAATGGCAATGGTCTTTGGTCAAATGAACGAGCCGCCGGGCAGCCGTTTTCGGGTGGGGTACACGGCCCTCACCATGGCGGAATACTTTCGGGACGTCGAGCACCGGGATGTCTTGCTGCTGGTTGACAATATTTTCCGATTCATCCAGGCGGGCATGGAGGTGTCGGGCATGATGGGTCAAATGCCGTCGAGGCTTGGCTACCAACCCACCATGGCCTCCGATTTGGCGCAGTTGGAGGAGCGGATTTCCAACACCGAGACGGGGGCCATCACGTCCATCCAGGCGGTGTACGTTCCCGCCGACGACCTGACCGACCCGGCGGCGGTGCATACTTTTTCGCACTTGTCCGCCTCCATCGTTTTGTCCAGAAAGCGAGCGAGCGAAGGGCTTTACCCATCCATTGACCCACTGCAATCCAACTCCAAGATGGCCACACCCGGCATCGTTGGGGAGCGGCACTACGCCATTGCGCAGGAAATCAGGCGGACGTTTGCCCAATACGAAGAATTGAAGGACATCATCGCCATGTTGGGCCTGGAGCAGTTGTCGCTCGAAGACCGCCGGGTGGTGGTACGTGCCCGCCAATTGGAGCGGTTCCTGACGCAGCCGTTTTTCTCTACTGAGCAATTCAGCGGGATTGCAGGCAAAATGGTGCCGTTAAAGGATGCCCTCGACGGCTGTGAGCGTATTTTGCAGGATGAGTTCAAGGGCTATTCCGAACGGTCATTTTATATGATTGGAACGATAGACGAGCTTAAAAAAATGTAGCTAATTTCAAATGGAAAACGCCGACATGCAATTGAAGATACTGCTACCTTTCATGGTCTTTGAAGAAAAACAAGGCGTTATGCGCATTGTGGCAGAGACCCCGCAAGGTTCGTTTGGGCTGCTGCCCAACCGCCTGGACTGCGTGGCGGCGCTGGCTCCCGGTATTTTGACTTATGAAACGGAAGCGAAGGGCGAGGTATTTATTGCCATTGATGAGGGCGTGTTGGTGAAGGCAGGGCGAGAGGTGCTCGTCTCGGTCAGGAACGCCATCGGAGGCGCTGACCTGGGCGAACTGAAAAAAGCAGTGGAACTGGAATTTGTCAAAAAAGGAGAAGAGGAACAAGCGCTGCGCTCCACGCTTGCCAAATTGGAAAGCAATTTTGTAAGGCGCTTTGTTGCGCTCAAATAACCACCTTGGCATGGACGACGATAACCGAAAAGCGACAACGAAAATGGGCAGCGAAATCGGGGCGAAAGAAGCCCTGAAGCTCCGGGCCAGAAAGAAAAATAAACACAGCGTTTGGTGGGGGCTGGGCATGTTCGGGCTGGTCGGTTGGTCGGTGGTGGTGCCGGCCCTGTTGGGTGCTTGGCTGGGGCATTGGATGGACAAAAACCATCCGGCCACGCACTCCTGGACGTTGACCCTGTTGATAACGGGCTTGGCGCTCGGTTGCTTCAACGCCTGGTTCTGGGTGCAAAAAGAAAACAACGAAATTGACAAGGACTTGAAAGACGATGACAACTGATATTTTTACATGGTTACTGGCCTTGTTGGTGGGGCTGCTGCTCGGCGGATTCTTCTTCGCTGGGCTGTGGTGGACCATCCAAAAAGGGCTGACTGCCAAGCACCCTGCGCTGTGGTTTTTTGGGAGCATCCTCGTGCGCACGGCGGTGGTGCTCGCCGGGATTTACCTGATTTCCGATGGGAAATGGGAGCGCATGTTGGCCTGTCTGGTGGGCTTTGTGCTGGCCAGGTTCCTCGTAATGCGTTATCGGCGGTTCAAGGACGTACCACCTAACACCTCTAAAATCAACGAACCATGAGACTCAGCCCCGACGAAGTGATTTTTTGGCAAAACGGCTTTTTCAAGCTCAACGCCACCATCGTGTGGACGTGGGTGCTCATGCTCATTTTGGTGCTTGGTTCGAGGCTCGTCACCCGCAGGCTGTCGAGCGCCGTGCACATTCCCCGCTGGCAAAACATACTGGAAATCATCGTGCTGGGCATCTTGCAGCAGCTCAAGGAAGTGGGGTTAAAGCACCCTGAGAAGCACATCGGGTTTTTGGGCACCTTGTTCTTGTTCATCGCCATGGCCGCCCTTTGCACCGTTTTTCCCATCTACGAACCACCGACTGGCTCGCTTTCCACCACGGCTGCGCTGGCCATTTCGGTGTTCATTGCGTCACCCATGTTTGGCATCCGGGAACAGGGGTTCGTGGGCTACCTGAAGACCTACCTGGAGCCGACGCCGCTGATGCTGCCGTTCAACCTCATCGGCGAGGTTTCCCGCACGCTCGCCATGGCCATCCGTCTGTTTGGCAACATGATGAGCGGCACCATGATTTTGGCCATTTTGTTGGCCATCACCCCACTGATTTTTCCGATAGTCATGAGCCTGCTCGGTCTGCTGACCGGCATGGTACAAGCCTATATTTTCAGCATCATTTCAACGGTTTACATCGCCGCAGCGATGCAATCGTCGGAAGGGTAACCTCACCCCCGGCCCCTCTCCTATTAGGAGCGGGGAGTCCAGTTATCCCCCTCTCCTCATAGGAGAGAGGCCGGGGGTGAGGTTAAAGTCATCATTAAAAAAAACTACCAAAATGGATAACACGACCATGATTGCCGTCATTTCCATCATCACTTCGGGCCTCACCACCAGTCTGGGCTGCATCGGGCCAGCCCTCGCCGAGGGGCGTTCCGTTGCCACGGCGCTTGGCTCGCTGGCGCAACAGCCCGATGCGGCATCCACCATCACCCGGACGCTGTTCGTGGGTTTGGCCATGATAGAATCCATCGCCATTTACTGTTTTGTCATCTCGATGATTCTCATTTTCGCCAACCCGTTTTGGAACCATGTCATCGCTAATTAAAAACCACTGCCATGCTCATTGATTGGTTCACGGTCATTGCACAGGTCATCAATTTTCTGATACTGGTGTTCCTGCTGAAGCGGTTCCTATACAAGCCCATCCTGAACGCCATTGACGAGCGGGAGAATCGCATCGCTGCCCAGTTGCAAGAGGCCGAGGCGCAAAAAACGGAGGCGCAAAACGAGCATAATAAGTTCCAGCAACTGAACGAAGATTTTGCCAAACGGACGGATGCGATGATGGCGGCAGCCGAAGAAAATGCCACCTTGGAACGCCAGCACCTGCTCGAAAATGCCCGGAAGGAGTACGAACAATTGCGGAGCGGCTTGCAGGAATCATTGAAAAGCGAACATGCCAACCTCGGACACGACCTGAAATCCCGTGCCCAACGGGAGGTTTTTGAAATAGTGCGACGGGTGCTTTCCGACCTCGCAGGCACGAGCCTCGAAGCCCAGATTGCCCATGTTTTTGTTCAAAAACTGCAAACAATCGGCCCGGAGGAGAAAGCCAAACTGCTGTCGGCGCTCCACGCCAACGGCCGTCCCGTGATGGTGCGCAGCGCCTTTGACCTTGACGCCGGGGCGCAAACGGAATTGGAAGATTCCGTGAAAAACCTGCTCGGAGCAGATATCAAGGTGCAGTTTGGCCAAGCCCCGGAAGAGGTGGGCGGCATTGAACTTTCGGCCAACGGCTTCAAAATCAACTGGACCATCGCCGACTACCTCGATTCGCTGGAAAAACGAATCAGCGAACTGCAGCTTGTGCAGCAAAACAACCCAACTGAACTCCAACTCGCTACCAATGGCAACTGACCCCCTGAAAGGATTGTACGACCAGGCTTTTTCGGAAATGAGCCAGGGACGTGAAAATTTCGTCCCGCAACTCGGTTTGCAGGAGGTGGGCACCGTGGCCGTGGTGCTGAACAGCATTGCCCGGGTGACGGGCCTGCCGGGCACCCGATTCGAGGAACTGCTCAAGTTTTCCGGCGATTTATACGGCATCGCTTTCAACCTGGACGAGGACGAGATTGGCGTCGTCCTGTTGGGCGATTACTGGCATGTCCACGCTGGCGACAAGGTGGAGCGCACCGGCCGGGTCATGGACACCCCCGTAGGCGAGGGGCTGATTGGTCGGGTCGTTGACCCCCTCGGCAAACCGCTCGATGGCAAAGGCCGAGTGAACTTTCTCCAGCGGCTGCCCATCGAGCGCACCGCCCCGGCCATCATGGAACGGGATCCCGTCAATGCCCCGTTGCAAACTGGCGTAAAAGTGATTGACGCCCTCATCCCCGTGGGGCGTGGCCAGCGGGAACTGATTCTTGGTGACCGGCAAACGGGCAAGACCGCAATCGCCATTGATGCCATCCTCAACCAGCACGACCAAAACGTGCTTTGCATCTACTGCGCCATTGGGCAGCGGGCGTCCTCGGTCGCCAAGGTCGTTGCCGAACTCAGCGAGAAAGGGGCAATGGCCTACACCATCGTTGTCGTTGCCGAAGGAAATGATCCGGCTGGGCTGAATTATATCGCACCGTATGCAGCCACCAGCATGGGCGAGTATTTTATGGAAAAAGGGCGTGACGTGCTGATCGTGTACGACGNNAGCGACGTGCTGATCGTGTACGACGACCTCACGCAACATGCCCGCTCCTACCGGGAAATATCGCTGTTGCTGCGCCGCCCACCGGGCAGGGAGGCATTCCCCGGCGACATTTTCTACATCCATTCCCGGCTGCTCGAACGGGCCACCCACCTGCGGCAAGAACGTGGTGGCGGTTCGCTCACGGCGCTGCCCATCATCGAAACCGAGGCGCAAAACATGGCGGCCTACATCCCGACCAATTTGATTTCCATCACTGACGGGCAGATTTACCTTTCGCCAACCCTGTTCGAGTTGGGCGTGTTGCCCGCCGTTGACATCGGAAAATCCGTTTCGAGGGTAGGCGACAAGGCGCAGTTGGCCGTGTACCGAACGGCCACGGGCAGCCTGAAACTGGACCACGCACAGTTCGAGGAGTTGGAGAACTTCGCCCGATTTGGCACTCGCCTGGACGAACAGACCCGAAAAATACTGGAACATGGCAGGCGCATCCGGGCAGCGCTGAAGCAGCCGGACCTTGCCCCAGTTTCGGTGCCCGACCAAATCATCCTGCTGATGGCATTGACGAACGGACTGCTGGACGAGGTGCCCATTTCAGAAATGAAGGAGGCCGAAACCCTGTTGCGGAGCGCAACAGCCGAACTGCCCAAGAATGTGCTGGAGGCGCTGCATTCGGACAAGGAATTGAGTCAAACGGACGCAGCAGTGGTCTTGCAGCTTTGTGCGAAAATCATTTTACCGTTAAAAACAACGGGAGTTATGGCAATAAGTGCTTGATAATCAAGTCCGTAGGACTTATATCTTTGTAGAAATGCCGAAAATGCCCATCGGCGTTCCATCGGAACGCTATCTCATTCAAGATACCGCTCCGATGGAGCGGAAAATGCTGTAAATACTGGGTTCTACAAAGATACCGCTCCGATGGAGCGTTTGTAATTTGCCATAACTACCGTTAAAACAATCCGCTAAATGAAGGAAACGCTGGAGAGCCTGGGACACAAGATTGAAATGGCCAAGGAACTTAAATCGGTCGTCCGCACGATGAAGGCGCTCTCGGTTTCCAGCATCACCCAGTACGAGCGGGCGGTCCAATCGCTCGAAGCCTACTCCCACACCGTGCAGTTGGGCTTTTTTGTTTGCTCCGCAAAGGCCGGGGCGTTGAAAATGACGGGGGCAAACAAGGAGCGGCGGACTGGTGCCATCGTGTTTGGTGCCGGCCAGGGGCTGGTGGGCCAGTTCAACGACGTGCTTTGCCGCTTCGTGGCGGCTGACCTTGAAAAAGTGCCGGGCGAAAAGACGGTTTGGGCCATTGGGAGTTCGCTGCTGGGCCAGCTCGAAGATTTGGGCCTGTCGCCCGCCCGCCAGTTCGAGGTGCCGAACACCGTAGAGGCGATTATTCCATTGGTCAGCAAAGTGCTCTTCGAAATTGAGCAGGCCCTGGAAGTGGGCGAGGTTGCGGCCATTTACCTCTACCACAACCGCCCGCAACCTGGCTCGACGTACAGCCCCAACAAGTTGCGCTTTTTTCCCATTGACGAAAGCTGGCTCCAAGAACTGACCACCAAGGAATGGCCAAGCAACAAGCTGCCCGAAGCCATCAACGGCAATGAATTGACCTTGCAGGCGCTCATCCGGGAATACCTTTTCGTTTCGCTGTTCCGGGCCTGTGCCGAGTCGCTGGCCAGTGAAAATGCCAGTCGGCTTGCCGCCATGCAGCGTGCCGAGAAGAACATCAAGGACTTGCTCACTGAACTCAACCTCAACTACCACCAGTTGCGCCAGAGCAGTATTGACGAAGAGATGTTCGATGTCATTTTTGGGTCAGAGGCAATGAAAAAGCCGACGCATTGAAATCATTCCTGTGCCCATCCCCACAGCCCCCTCAAACGCCGAAAAAAACCACCATCATTTCCGCCAAAACCCTTACCATTGCACTAAACTTTTTTAAAACAAAAAACAGCACAACCATGTCAAGACTTACTCCTTTTGCAAGAATCCTCATCGTGATGGCCATCGTAGCAGCTTTGTTCTTTGGGGTGAAGGCATTGTTCCCCAACCTGATAGGCAGCGGCGATACTGCCACTACCTCGGAAACCACCACCCCAACCGAAGCTCCTACCACGACCACCACCACGGAAACCCCAGCACCCAACAACAGCGGCGGCACGACCACGACTACCCCCAGCTTCAACTACACCGCTCCCGAACCCGTCAATGGCAAGCTAAGGGGTGTGGTGGAACTGGGCGCCACGGGCTTCAACTCATTCATAATCAACATGGATGCGCAGAAAAACTGGAAATTGGCCAAGGCAGACTATGGCAGCAGCCTCCTTTACGAAAGCATGACCAACGATGCGGAAATCACGGCTGGCCTCAAAAACTACATCGCCAACATGCTGGCCTTTGGCGTGGGCGGCAAGGACATCCACTTCGTCATCAGTTCCGGGGCGCAGAAAGTGGAGATGACCAAGAAAATAATTGCAGCCCTGAAGAAGATGGGCTACTTCGTGAACACCGTAACACCAGAAAAAGAGGGTCAACTCGCACTAAAGAGCGCACTTCCTGCCGGATACTCCGACAAGTCGTTCGTGGTGGACATCGGCTCCGGCAACACCAAAATTTCGTGGATACAAGGTGGCTCGGTCATTGGGAAAGAGGCTTACGGCGCCAAGTATTTCCAAGACAACGTCACTGAAGCCGCTGCCTACCAGAACACCGCTGCAGTGGCCAAGGGTGTGCCGTCCAACCTGCGTGGCACCTGCTTTATCATCGGCGGCGTGCCGTTCGAACTGGCCAAGCAAACCCGCAACGGCAAGGAGCGCTACACCGTGCTGAAAGCCCCCGGCGACTACAAAGCAGAAGGCGAAAAGCAAAAGGCGGGCTTGAACATCTACAAAGCCATTGTGGATGCCACTGGTTGCCAAACCTTTGTTTTTGACTGGGACGCCAACTTTACCATTGGGTTCTTGCTAACCATCTGATTTACAGCACCTTGATCGCCTTCTGAAATAGCCGCCCATTGACCGAAAGGAATGGGCGGCTATTTTTTTCCTCAAGCACCAAAATTCATCTTTGCTTAACCTTATCCTCCAATTTGACGCAGCCTTTGTTCTAACTTTGTGGCAAATTTCCCCTACCATCCTCTTTGAAGGCTGTTAAAATTTTTACAATGCTGATTGCACAAACACTGAAACGATACGGCTACCACTTTCCATTTTTACTGTGTTTCCTGTTGTTCCAAACCAATCTATCTGCACAATGCCCTACCATCGTGGCAATCATGGTGGATGCCTGCGGCACGGAGCAGAGCAACGAGTTTGTGATTATTAATTCCGGCGGCGGGTTCATGGTGAGCGACCTGCAAATAGACTTCGACATCAACAACAACATCGTCGGCCCGGAAAACAACGACATCAACATCAACGCCAACCCCTGTGGCTTACAAGCTGGCAACCCAAGCACGATTGGCGGATGCTCCAACATCATCCCCGTCGGGCCAGGCGCCTCCATTCCCGCCAACGCATTTGTAGTGCTTCAAACGAGTGCCGGCGCCAGTACGCAATACGATTTTTCGGGCGCTTGCGCAACCCAGCAGTGCATTTATGTCATCCAAAGCACTTGCGCAAGGTCGGCAGGGGCCTTCTCCAATGCTGGTGGAGGCACCCGCACCACCGTTTTGTCCATCAACGGCGGTTGCAGCAGCTCTTATACTTACGATAGGACCCAGCTATCCAATGCCAATGGCGACTACTTCCTCCCGCCCTCCAGCTATGGCAATGGCGGTTGCGTAGCGCCTCCTGTGTCCTTCGGAAATCCGCCAACCGCACCTGTCTTGTCAGGTGTGCCAGCTTCCATTTGTCAATTGGCTGCGCCCATCGCACTGCCCGTTCCGCAAAGCGGCATCAACGGCAACTGGTCGGGCACGGGCGTGAGCGCCAACATGTTCAACCCGGCGGGGCTGAGCGGGAGCATCACCCTCACCTATACCCCAGCCGCCGGGCAATGTGCCATCCCTGCCACTACTGCCATTCTCGTAAACCCACCGACCATACCCACACCAAACCCCATCGGGCCATACTGTACCAACGACCCGGCCGTTGCACTGCCCACAACCGTCAGCGGCATCAACGGCAACTGGTCAGGCACGGGCGTGACGGCCAACAGCTTCAACCCCGCAACGGCTGGTGCTGGTAGCTTCACACTGACCTTTACCCCCACCACCGGACAATGCGCCAACAACGGCAGCCTCTCCGTCCAAGTCAACCCGACGGCCACCCCCAGCCTTGGCACGACCACGCTTTGCCAAACTGACCCCCTTTACAATTTGACCCAACTGCAAGACCCACTCTTCCCAACTGGCACATGGTCTGGCACGGGCGTGACTGGCACCAATTTCAACCCAAGCGGCCAGAGCGGCAATATCACCCTCACGTTTACGTCCAGCACAGCCTGCGTCCTCCCGACCAATACCACCATTACGGTAAATCCACCTGTAACGCCAGTGATTTCGGGCGTACCGGCTTCTATTTGCCAAACGGCGGCGGCCATTCCCCTGCCCACTCCACAGGGCGGCTTTGCCGGAAACTGGTCGGGGCAGGGCGTGACCGCCAACAGCTTCGACCCGGCGGGACTGAGCGGGAGCATTACGCTCACGTTTACCCCAAATGCGGGGCAGTGCGCCAGCAACGCCACCACCAACATCAACGTCACCGTGCCGACGACCCCAGTGATTTCGGGCGTTCCGGCCTCCATTTGCCAAACGGCGGCGGCCATCGCACTGCCGACCACCCAGAGCGGCTTCGCCGGAAACTGGTCGGGGCAGGGCGTGACCAACAACAGCTTCGACCCGGCGGGACTGAGCGGGAGCGTCACGCTGACTTTCACCCCAAATGCGGGGCAGTGCGCCAGCAACGCCACCACCAACATCAACGTCACCGTGCCGACGACCCCAGTGATTTCAGGCGTTCCAGCTTCTATTTGCCAAACGTCGGCGGCAATCGCATTGCCGACCACCCAAAGCGGCTTCGCCGGAAACTGGTCGGGACAGGGCGTCACCAACAACAGCTTCGACCCAGCGGGGCTGAGCGGGAGCATTACGCTAACCTTTACCCCAAATGCGGGGCAATGCGCCAGCACGGCCACGACCAATATCAACGTCACCCCGCCGACGACCCCAGTGATTTCGGGCGTCCCGGCCTCCATTTGCCAGACGGCGGCGGCAATTCCCCTGCCCACCCCACAAGACGGCTTCGCCGGAAACTGGTCGGGGCAGGGCGTGACCAACAACAGCTTCGACCCGGCGGGACTGAGCGGGAGCATTACGCTAACCTTTACCCCAAATGCGGGGCAATGCGCCAGCAACGCCACCACCAATATCAGCGTCACCACACCGACGACTCCAGTGATTTCAGGCGTTCCAGCTTCTATTTGCCAAACGTCGGCGGCAATCGCATTGCCGACCACCCACAGCGGCTTCGCCGGAAACTGGTCGGGACAGGGCGTCACCAACAACAGCTTCGACCCAGCGGGGCTGAGCGGGAGCATTACGCTAACCTTTACCCCAAATGCGGGGCAATGCGCCAGCACGGCCACGACCAATATCAACGTCACCCCGCCGACAACCCCAGTGATTTCGGGCGTTCCGGCCTCCATTTGCCAGTCGGCGGCGGCAATCGCACTGCCCACCCCACAAGGCGGCTTCGCAGGAAACTGGTCGGGGCAGGGCGTGACCAACAACAGCTTCGACCCAGCGGGACTGAGCGGGAGCATCACGCTCACCTTTACCCCAAATGCGGGGCAATGCGCCAGCAACGCCACCACCAGCATCAGCGTCACCGTGCCGACGACCCCAGTGATTTCGGGCGTTCCGGCCTCCATTTGCCAGACGGCGGCGGCCATTCCGCTGCCCACCCCACAGGGCGGCTTCGCCGGAAACTGGTCGGGGCAAGGCATGACCAACAACAGCTTCGACCCAGCGGGGCTGAGCGGGAGCATTACGCTAACCTTTACCCCAAATGCGGGGCAATGCGCCAGCAACGCTACTACCAGCATCAACGTCACCGTGCCGACGACTCCAGTGATTTCAGGCGTTCCAGCTTCTATTTGCCAAACGTCGGCGGCAATCGCATTGCCGACCACCCACAGCGGCTTCGCCGGAAACTGGTCGGGACAGGGCGTCACCAACAACAGCTTCGACCCAGCGGGGCTGAGCGGGAGCATTACGCTAACCTTTACCCCAAATGCGGGGCAATGCGCCAGCACGGCCACGACCAATATCAACGTCACCCCGCCGACAACCCCAGTGGTTTCGGGCGTTCCGGCCTCCATTTGCCAGTCGGCGGCGGCAATCGCACTGCCCACCCCACAAGGCGGCTTCGCAGGAAACTGGTCGGGGCAGGGCGTGACCAACAACAGCTTCGACCCAGCGGGATTGAGCGGGAGCATAACGCTCACGTTTACCCCAAATGCAGGGCAATGCGCCAGCAACGCTAGCACCAGCATCAACGTCACCCCGCCGACGACCCCAGTGATTTCGGGCGTTCCAGCTTCCATTTGCCAGACGGCGGCAGCCATCACGCTGCCCACCCCGCAGGGCGGCTTCGCCGGGAACTGGTCGGGGCAGGGCGTGACCAGCAACAGCTTCGACCCGGCGGGACTGAGCGGGAGCATCACCCTCACATTTACCCCGAATGCGGGGCAATGCGCCAGCAACGCTACCACCAATATCAGCGTCACCGTGCCGGGCACGCCGATGCTCGGCACGGCCACGCTTTGCCAAACCGATGGGCCATTTACCCTCAGCAACCTCAACGACCCGAACTTCCCAAGCGGTACGTGGAGCGGCCCCGGCGTTAGTGGCGGCAGCTTCAACCCAGCCGGGCAGAACGGCAACGTGACGCTGACCTTTTCGCCTTCGGCAAACTGCGCCAACCCCGCCACCACTACCGTCACGGTCAACTTGCCAGCGACACCCACGCTCGGCACTGCCTCGCTCTGCCAAAACGACGTGCCTTATCCCTTGGCAAACTTGCTCGACCCGAACTTCCCCAGCGGCACTTGGAGCGGCCCCGGCGTCAATGGCGGCAACTTCAATCCAGCCGGGCAGAACGGCAACGTGACGCTGACCTTCACGCCTTCGGCAAATTGCACGACACCTGCCACCACGACGGTGACAGTAAGCACCTCCCCCAGCTTCACCGCTTTGTCCGCCCCCTGCGACCCTGTTACCCAAACCTACGTGGTCATCTTCACCATCACGGGCGGCACGGCGCCCTATACCGTGAACGGGGTTGGCCTCACAGGTTCTACATTTACCAGCAACCCCATTCCCAGCGGGATGAGTTACTCATTCGTCATTGATGACGCCAACGGCTGCGGCCCGGTGACGGTCAGCGGCAGCCAGAATTGCAGTTGCGCCACCAATGCTGGCACCATGAACTTTGACAATGCGCCGCTGGTGCTTTGCTACAACCACTCCCAGTTCTCCGTCCCCTTCAACCAGAACCAGTTTTTGGACAATGACGACGTGCTCCAATTCGTGGTACACGACAACCCCGGGGCGACGCTTGGCAATATTATCGCCACGAGCAACACCCCCGTCATACCGACCCCGCCGGGCTTGGTGTTGGGGCAGACCTACTACGTGTCGGCGGTGGCTGGGAACAACAATGGCAGTGGCAACGTGGACCTTGGCGACCCGTGCTTGAGTGTTTCGCAGGGCATTCCGGTCCTGTTCTATTTGCCCACGGTACAGATAGGGAACGACGCCGCTGTTTGCGCCAGCGACTGTTATGACATACCGCTGCAACTGACGGGAGCTTCCCCATTCTGCTTGGAATGGAGTGTTTTTTACAACAATACCTTTATTGGTATCTGGACAGCATGCAACCTTGTTTCCGGCGGCTCGGTGCAGTTTTGTCCTTCCGACTACAACATCACCAGCGGAGTAATCACGCTCCAAGTGAACATCATCGAGGACGCCAACAGTTGCGGGGTCACGCTGACTTCGCCCTCCATCAACCTCACCATCAGCAACGGGGTGGTCAACAACCTGTCCCCTACCCTTTGCCCCGGCGAGGCCATCGTGGTGAACGGCACCCAGTACAATGCCGCCAATCCAAGTGGCACGGAGGTGTTCCCCAGCGGGAGCTTCTCTGGCTGCGACTCCATCGTGAACGTCAACTTGGCGTTTTACCCACCCGCTGTCTTCAACTTCAGCGCAAATATTTGCCCCAGCCAAACCTTTACGGTAAATGGGGTGGAATATGACGAAACCAACCCAAGCGGCACACAACTATTGCCAAATGCTGCCGCAAATGGCTGCGACTCCATCATCAATGTCAACCTCACCCTGCTGCCAAGCCCAGTCACCTATGTTGCCCAAACTTTCTGTTCGGGCGGGAGCGTGACGGTGAACGGCACGGTGTACGATGAAAGCTACCCAAGCGGCACGGAGGTCATCATCGGTGGTGCGGCCAATGGCTGCGACTCTGCCATCGTCGTCAACCTCAGCTTCAACTCGGTGGTCACTTCCAATATCAATCCGACGCTCTGCCCCGGCGGCAGCATGACGGTGAACGGCACGACCTACAACGCCGCCAACTCATCCGGCACCGAAACGATGCCCGGCGGCAGCTACCTCGGCTGCGACTCGGTGGCGGTGGTCAGCCTATCGTTTTATCCACCAGCCACTGCCAGCTTGAACCAAGTGCTTTGCACTGGCGGCAGCGTGACGGTCGCCGGCACGGTCTTCGACGAAACCAACCCCAGCGGCACGGTGGTCATCCCCAACGGCAGCTTCCACGGCTGCGACTCGACCGTGGTGGTCAGCCTCAGCTTCAACTCGGTCGTGACCACCAACCTCAACCCGACGCTTTGTCTCGGCGAAAGCCTGACGGTGAACGGTACGACTTACAACGCCGCCAACCCCACTGGCACCGAAACGATGCCCGGTAGCAGCTACCTCGGCTGCGACTCGGTGGCGGTGGTCAGCTTGTCGTTTTATCCACCATCCACCGCCAACTTGAGCCAAGTGCTGTGTGCGGGCACGAGCGTGACGGTGGGCAGCACGGTATTCAACCAAGCTAACCCAAGCGGCACGGTGGTCATCCCCAATGCCAGCGTGAACGGCTGCGACTCCACGGTGAACGTGAGCCTCCAGTTTTTGCCAACGGCAACGGGCAGCTTTGGCGGTACCATCTGTGCGGGCAGCAGCGTGACGGTGGGCGGCACCATTTTCAACCAAAACAACCCCAGTGGGATGGTCACGCTGCCAAATGCCAGCTATCTCGGCTGTGATTCCACGGTGAGCGTGAGCCTCAGTTTTTACCCGCTGGCCAGCAGCACCATTGACGACCAACTCTGCACGGGGGGCAGCATCAACGTGAACGGAACGGTGTACAACGCAGCGAACCCAAGCGGCATGGAGGTCATTGGGAACGGCAGCGCAAACGGCTGCGATTCCACGGTCATCGTGAATTTGACCTTCGGCAATTCGGTCGTCGTGACCATTGACCCGACGCTCTGCGCCGGGGAGGTTTTGGTGGTAAATGGGACGACATACTCGACCAGCAACCCCACGGGCAGCGTGACCTTCGCCAACGGGAGCTACCTCGGCTGCGACTCCACGGTGAATATCAGCCTGAGCTTTTACCCACCCGCCAGCAGCACCGTTTTGGCCCAACTCTGCACGGGAGGCAGCCTCACCGTGAACGGGACGGTGTATAACACAGCGAACCCCAGCGGTATAGAAACTATCTTGAACGGCAGCGCAAACGGCTGTGATTCCACGGTGGTCGTCAACTTGACCTTCGCCAGTTCGGTAACAACCAACCTGAACCAGACGCTGTGCGCAGGTGAGGTGTTGGTGGTAAACGGCATGACCTTCTCGGCCAGCAACCCCACGGGCAGCGTGACATTTCCCAACGGTAGTTATTTGGGCTGCGATTCCATCGTGAACGTGAGCCTCCAGTTTTTTCCGACGGCAATGGGCAACTTTGGCGGCACGTTTTGCCCCGGCAGCAGCGTGACGGTCGGCGGCATGGTTTTCAACGAAAACACCCCAAGCGGCACGGTCATTTTGCCAAACGCCAGCTACCTGGGGTGTGACTCCACCGTGAACGTGAGCCTGTCATTTTACGCACCGGCCAGTAGCACGATTTTGGCCCAACTCTGCACGGGCGGCAGCATCACCGTGAACGGCACGGTGTATAACGCAGCGAACCCCAGCGGAACGGAGGTCATCGGGAATGGCAGCATGAATGGCTGCGATTCCACGGTCGTTGTGAATTTGACCTTCGGCAATTCGGTGGTCGTGACCATTGACCCGACGCTCTGCGCCGGAGAGGTTTTGGTGATAAATGGGACGACGTACTCGGCCAGCAACCCCGTTGGCAGCGTGACATTTCCCAACGGCAGCTACCTCGGCTGCGACTCCACGGTGAACGTGAGCTTGTCGTTCTTCCCGGCGGCGGTAGGCAACCTCACCGAGATATTGCAGTCGGGCGGGTTCGTCGTGGTGAACGGCACATTGTACGACGAGCAGAACCCAGCCGGCACGGAGGTTTTTGTGGGCGGGAGCTACACGGGCTGCGACTCGACGGTGGTGGTCAACCTTTTGTTTGAGGGAGCGGAAGTGGAGGGCATTGTCGAGGTCAGCTCGCCGCTTTGTCATTTTGGCAATGATGGGGCCATCACGCTGACGGGCATTCAAGGTGGCACACCGCCCTTTGTGGTGGCACTGAACGGCGGCAGCTCGGCCCCAGTGGTGGGCTTCCCGGTCGTGTTCGACAACCTGACCTTTGGTTTTTACACCCTTACCATCATTGATGCGCTGGGCAATATCACCAACCAGGAAATCTTCCTGCCGGACGCACCGGAACTGCAATTGGACATGGGAGGCACCCTCACCGTGCCGCTTGGCAACAGCGTGGTGCTAAGTGCTGGCACGGCTTCGCAAATCGCCACTTGGGCATGGTCGCCACCGGACTACCTCGGTTGCACGGACTGCCCCAATCCGCTTTCTACTCCATTAAACGACATCGTTTACACGCTTTCGGTGACGGACATAAACGGCTGCACCGCACAGGGCAAGCGCACGGTTTTGGTGGAAAAAATCGAAGAAGTATTCGTGCCGAACGCCTTCAGCCCCAATAACGACGGCATCAACGACGAGCTGACGGTATTTGCTGGGCCACAGGTGGACAAAATCAAAAGCTTCCAAGTTTTCTCAAGGTGGGGCGAGCTGGTCTTTGTGGTGTACAATTTCGCCCCCAACGACCTGCAACTTGGCTGGAACGGCACGTTCAATGGTCAACAGTTAGACCCTGCGGTGTTCGTTTGGTTCGCCGAGGTGGTGTTTTTGGATGGCTCGGTTCGGCTGTTTAAGGGGGATGTGAGTTTGATAAAGTGAAGGAAAGGGGTTCCACATTTGGCAGTGGCTTCAATTTGAATCAAAAGAAATAAAGGATAAAGAGCGGATTGGGCTTAACGAGCGCAATCCGCTTTTTTGTTGGCGTCTCCGTAAAGCGCTTTTCCATCCAGTCAATAAAAGCTCCACCATTCCCTCGCTCCATTTGCCCAATTCCCGCCATTTTGCAGGGTTTGCTTTGGCGAAATTGAGCTTTCCAAAATTTCGCACTACCTTCACCTTGCCATTTTCCTCCATTGGCATTCCACAAATCAAAACAAGCACATGAAGAGAATATTTACATTTCGCAAGAAAATCACACTGCTGTTGCTCGCCCTGCTTTCGTTGCCGGGTATTTCCATGGCATGCGATACCTCCGGCTTCGTGATGAATGGCATCACCGACAACGGCGACGGCACGTTCACCATCGAATGGACGGCCTTGGTGGCGGGCGGCATCACCACCGGCGTCGGCTCCACATGGGGTTTTTACCTCAATGTAGATGCGACGATAATGAGCATCACGCCGAGCAGTTTCACCAGTTCCAATGGCACCACAATAAACGCAGTCGTCAATGGGGGCAACGTGACCTGGGGCAACCCAGTGCCCAACTCCGGCCCAGTGTTCTTGGACATCACCACGCAGCCCAATGACGAAAGCTTTACCTTCACCATGGTCATTTCCGGCATCCCAACGGAGTGGGCGGGCGGCGGGCAAGAGGCCAACCAGTGCCCTGGCGGCGCTGGCACAGGCGGCAATTACGAGGGCATGTTCCCCTGCTTCGAGCCAGTGCTGACCCCTGCGCCAAGCGTGGTGAACATCTGCCCCGGCGAAACAGTGACACTGCAAGTGGTGCCCAACCACCTCGTCCAAAACATCACATGGCAGCCGGGCGGCCAAACCAGCACGAGCATCACCGTCACGCTTTTCCAGAACACCACCTACACCATCACCGGCTCCAACGTTGCTTGCCAAACCTCCACCACCATTACAGTCATCATTGACCCCTTGCCGTTCCTGACCCCGCAAGAGGAGAATGTTGAGATTTGTGCGGGCACTCCTGCCGTGCTGGTCGCCAATGCCGAGGCGACCGACTACATCACCTGGAGCCCCGGCATTGGCGCAGGGCCAGTGTTCGTGGTCGTGCCACCCACTTCGCCAGCGACCTATACGGCCACGGGGTTCAATGAATGTGGGCAAACTTCCATCAGCTTCACCGTCACCACCCTGCCCTTCCCCACGGTGAACACGACCAACGACGTGACCATTTGTCAAGGCGAGTCCACCACCCTTAGCGCAAACACCAATGGCGCCAATATCATCAACTGGAGCCCTACCAACCAAACAGGTAGCTCCATCACCGTCAGCCCCACCACCACCACGACCTATTTGGCCACGGTCGGCAACTTTTGCGGAACGGACACCGCCGATGTCGTCGTCACGGTGTCCGGCAACACCACCAACAACATCCAACTCAGCGCCTGTGCGGGCAAGACCGTCCTGTACAACGGCATCCCGTTGGCCGCTGGCAGCAGCAGCACGTTCACCTTCAACAACTCTGCGGGCTGCGACTCGGTGGTGCAGGTCAACGTGGCCTCCTTGCCCAATACTAATGCTACGCTCAACCTCACTGCCTGCCAAGGCCAAACGGCCAGTTTCATGGGGCAAAACCTCGCCATCGGCAGTAGCACACAGTTCATGCTCACCGCCTTCAATGGCTGCGACTCCTTGCTGACGGTGAACGTGACCGGCCTCCCTGTTTTCAACTCAAACCTCAACCTCCAAGCCTGCGCCGGCACCAGCGCAAGCTACAACGGTCAACAATTGCCGGCAGGCACCAGCCAAAGCTTCACCTTCACGGCAGCCAACGGCTGCGACAGCACCGTGAACGTCACCGTGCAATCGCTCCCCAACTACGCCAGCAGCCTAACGCTCCAAACCTGCACTGGCACCACCGTCAACTATGCCGGGCAGCAGCTCCAGCCAAACACCGTCACCCCATTCAACTTCACCACCGCCAGCGGCTGTGATTCGATGGTGACGGTGACGGTGCAAGAATTGGCCGTGCTTTCATCCTCCCTCAACGTGGCGGCTTGCACTGGCACGACCTTCGGCTACAATGGCCAGCAACTGCAGCCGGGTAGCGTCACGGATTTCAGCTTCACCACCGCCAACGGCTGCGATAGCATCGTGACGGTGACAGTGACGGAAGTCGCTGGTTTCCAACAAAACTTGAGCTTCAACGCCTGTACTGGCACGACCGTGAGCTACAACAACCAAGCCCTCCAACCCGGCAGCGTCACGGATTTCGACTTCCTGACCGCCGCTGGCTGCGACTCCGTGGTGACGGTGACGGTGGTGGAACTGCCCGTATTCGCCAGCAACCTCAACCTGCAAACCTGCACGGGCGTGCCCGTGACCTACGCCGGGCTGACCCTCCAACCGGGCAGCGTGACCCCTGTGCTGCTTGCATCGCAAAACGGCTGCGACTCCGTGGTGACAGTGACCGTGAACGCAGTCCAAGTGCAGACCTCCAACGTTTCCCTGCAAGCCTGCCAGGGTGAAACCGTGTTTTACGGCGGCCAAACTTTGCTGCCGGGCACCGCCACAAATTTCAACTATACCTCCTCGCTCGGCTGCGATTCGGTGGTGACGGTGACGGTCACACAGCTCCAGACCTATTCATCGGCGCTGGTCCTCGAATCTTGCCAAGGCAATACCGTCAGCTACAATGGCCTCAATTTGCCACCCGGCACCAACCTCAATTTCACTTTCGACGCTGCCAACGGCTGCGACTCTGTCGTAAATGTCACGGTAAACGAGGTGCAGGGCTACCAGACCGCCGTCCCACTCACGACCTGCCCCGGCACGACCGTGACCTACAATGGCCAAAACCTCGCACCGGGCAGCATTACCCAATACAGCTTAGTCACTTCGCAAGGCTGTGACAGCACCGTGACGGTGACGGTTTCGGCCCTGCCCACCTTTGCCACTACCCTCGGCTTGCAAGCCTGTGTGGGCAGTTCGGTGACGTACAATGGCCAACCACTCGCACCGGGTAGCACCACTCCATTCAACCTAACCTCCTCCAATGGCTGCGATTCGGTGGTGACGGTGACGGTGACGCCCCTGCCCCTGCTCACCAGTAGCCTCACGCTCCAGGCCTGTCCCGGCAACACGGTGGCCTACAATGGGCAACAGCTCGCACCGGGCAGCGTGACGCCGTTTACTTTTACTTCGCAACAAGGGTGCGACTCGGTGGTGACGGTGACTGTACAAGCACTGCAAAACGTGGCCAACAGCCTCTCGCTCCAAGCCTGCACTGGCAGTACCGCCAGCTACAACGGCCAACAGCTCGCACCGGGCAGCGTGACACCGTTTGTTTTTGCTGCGCAAAATGGCTGTGATTCCACCGTGACGGTGACGGTGGTGGAGCTGCTGCCGCAAACATCCGCCGTGACGCTTCAAGCCTGCACGGGCAGCACCGTGACCTACAACGGGCAAACCCTCCAACCCGGTAGCACGACGCCTGTGACGCTGGCCACTTGGCAGGGCTGCGACTCCATCGTGACCGTGTCGGTACAGGAGCTTTCCGTGCTAACGGGTTCGGTGACGCTGCAAGGCTGCGCCGGCCAGCCGCTTGTTTACAACGGCACGACGCTCCAACCGGGCTCCAGTTCGAACTTCACCTTCACCTCCACCAATGGCTGCGACAGCATCGTGACGGTGACCGCATTGCCTTCCATTCCGACGGTCAGCACCAGCGAATCCATTGAAATCTGCGACGGCGGCACAGCGACCATTTTTGGGCAATTGGTGTCATTGCCGGGGGAATATGAACAGACGTTCACGGGCAGCAATGGCTGCGACTCCACGCACACGGTCACGCTCGCCATCGTCAACACGGTGTCGGTGAGCTTCCCGACTGCCAGCTTAGAGGTTGGACTTGGTGCGTCGGTAGTGCTGAATCCAGTCGTTACACCGCCCAGCGGTCTGACCTACGCATGGCAGGAAGACCCCACACTCAGTTGCCTGGACTGCGCCAAGCCCACTGCCACCCCCAACGATTTGACCACTTACACATTGACGGTCAGTGACTTGGGCGGCTGCACGGCCTCGGCCTCCGTGGTGGTGAAGGTGAAGCCCGGCAAGGTCTATATCCCGAACAGCTTCAGCCCGAACGATGACGGCATCAACGATGTGTTCTTGGTGTTCAGCGATGGGCGCAGCGTGAAGGAAATCCACTCGTTCCTTGTCTTTTCACGCTGGGGCGAGTCGGTCTTCCAGGTTTTCCAAAGCCAGCCCGATACCGTTGAGTTTGGTTGGGATGGAACCCACCGGGGCGAGAAGTTGGACGTGGGAGTTTTTGTTTACATGGCAGATATTGAGTTTGTGGATGGGACGAGGCGGCTTTACAAAGGGGATGTGACGCTTGTGAGGTGAGCGGGTCAAAAATCCCCCAACCCAATCTCCTCTGATTCGAGGTACTTCCCAAGGTTGAAACTGATGCCGTCCATCACTTCGACATCGTCTTTTAGGTCAAAAACGCCCCAAGAATTGCCGGGCGTGGCGACGATGATGGTTTTGCTATTGGTAAAAAGCCAGATGATTTTCTCGGTGCCGAACTCGTGGAGCTTGCGTATTTTTCGGAGCACAAATTCATCGAAAGCATCGGCCCTGCGGTCTTCGAGTTCCACCCGGACGTCAACTTCGATGACAACTTTAGGGGCAACGTCAATATACCGAGTGTTGATTTTTTTAGCGGTCAGGAGTTGACGGTCGTAAATGGCGAGGTCAAGTGTGAGGTTGTTTCGGTGGTCAAGGTGGTTGCCAATTTCGCCAACGTATAATCTAAAACTTGTGAAATCAATTTTTTGGGCAATAGTTTGAAACAAGTAGGTCTTGATGAAACACAATAGTCCGCCATCAGCGAATATTTCACTGAGCATTTTTTTCCGTCTTAAAACAAAGCGAAATCCAACGTAATAAAATGGCACACCGTCAATGATTTCCTTAACGAGGTATGCTGGAACTTTGCGTTTCCTTTTGATGCTATCCGTGGATGAATCAGTTGTTTGATGCCCTTGCAACATAGATTTACTTTTCTCCGAAAGTTAGCCTTTTTTTGCCACCGGAAAACAAGGCCAAAATAAAATGCCCAACGAAATTTACGACAAATGGCAAAAACGCTACCACCCCCTCCGCATGGAGTGGGTCGTTTACTCCGCCCACCGCAACAACCGGCCTTGGAGCTTTGACCTGAAAAAGCACGCATCCCAAGCGCCTTCCTACGACCCCGGTTGCTACCTCTGCCCCGGCAACCAACGTGCCGCTGGCCATGCCAACCCCGACTACCACGATGTGTTCGTCTTCGACAACGACTACCCCGTGGTGGGCATGGAAGCTCCTAATATTCAATGGGATACGCACGACGGACTTTACCAGAAAGCCAGCGCAAAGGGCATCGCCCGGGTGGTCTGCTACGCACGGGAGCACAACCTGACGCTCTCCGATGTGCCGCCGGAGCGAGTGGCGAGGGTCTTCGAGGTTTGGCGGGAGGAGATGATTGGCTTCGCAAAAAATCCCGACATCCACTCCGTGCTCATTTTCGAGAACAAGGGCGAAATCGTCGGCGTATCGAACCCGCACCCTCACTGCCAGATTTACGCCGTGGACTTCCCGCTCCAACTCATCGAGCGGGAGCAGCTTGCGGCGGAGCAGCACCAAAGTATAACGGGTCGCAACCTCTTCGCCGACATCATCGCCGCCGAGCAAAAGGACGGCCTCCGCATCGTGGCTGAAAACGACGAGGCCGTGGCCTTCGTGCCGTTCTTCGCCCGCTATGCCTACGAGGTGCTCGTTTTCCCCAAAAGACGCCACGCCACACTCATCACACTGACGGACAAGGAGTTGCAGGGGTTGGCAGCCGCCTACCAAGAAGTTGTCCGGCGGTTTGACGGAGTGTTCGACCTGAGCTTCCCCTATGTGATGAACATCCACCAAGCCCCCGTGGACGGGAAAACATACCCCGACTACCACCTTTATGTCCACTTCCAGCCACCCTTGCGGCAGCCCGGCCTGCCCAAGTACCTGGCCGGCCCCGAAATCGGTGCCGGGAACTTCATGGCAGACACCATGCCAGAGGAAAAGGCGGCGGAACTCAGGGCCGTGAAATTATAAACAGGGAAATCTGATTATCGCATGTTTTTCAACCAAACCCAAGCTATCATCACGGGGACAGCCCCGGGCCGCCTCGACGTGATGGGCGGCATAGCCGACTACTCCGGGTCGTGGGTGCTGCAAATGCCCATCGCCGAACGGGCGACGGTGCAGGTGGCGCTCCGCAACGACAAACTTTTGCGGGTCGCCAGCGCAAACGCCACCGAGGCCATTGAACTGGACATCAAGGACCTGCCCTTGGATTTTGGTGAGGCCCGACAATTTTTCAATCGAAAAAAAGAGGGTGAGTGGGCTGCCTACGTGCTGGGCTGCCTGGTGGTGTTGGCCAAGACAAAAGGGCTGAAACTACGGCAGGGCATGGATTTTTGGGTAAAATCAGACGTGCCAATCGGCAAGGGCGTGTCCTCTTCGGCGGCATTGGAAGTGGCCACGATGCGGGCACTGGCGCAGCTCTTTGACCTGCAATTTCAGGGAACGGAGATAGCCTTGCTGGCGCAAATGGTGGAGAACCAAGTGGTTGGCGCACCTTGCGGCCTTATGGACCAATTGGCCGCTTGCTTTGGCCAGCCCGGCCACCTGCTGCCCATCCAATGCCAGCCGGACAGGGTGGCTTCCCCAGTCCCCTTGCCGCCGGGCATCCGGTTCGTGGGCATTGACAGCGGCATCCGACATTCGGTGGGCGGGGCGAGCTATGGCGATGTGCGCACGGCAGCGTTCATGGGGCTGCGCATCATTGAGGCAGAACTCGGACGGTCGCTGAAGGGCTATCTGTGCAACCTTTCCCCAGCGGATTTCGAGCAAAACGGTGCGCCCATTTTGCCAGAAAGCATGAGCGGCAAGGATTTTTTGGATAAATATGGCATCACCAGCGACCCCATTACGGAGGTAAACCCCCACAAAGTTTACTGGGTTAAAAGCTGCACCCGGCATCCGGTTTACGAGAATTTCCGGGTGCGGACTTTTGGGAAGCTCATTTTGCAAAACATTGACAACGAGTCGCTTATGCTGCTCGGCGAGCTGATGTTCCAGTCGCACGAGAGCTATTCATCCGTTGGCCTGGGCAATGGGCATACCGACGAAATCGTGGAAATGGTGCGCAAGGCGGGGCACGGCAGCGGGGTCTTTGGCGCAAAAATCACGGGCGGCGGCAGCGGCGGCACGGTCTGCGTGGGCTGCTTCGGAGCGGAGGGGCTTGCGACGGCAAGGAGTATTTTCAATGACTACCAGCGCATACATGGCTTTGACCTCCGGTTTATTGAAACTTGATGGGTATAAAAACCCCAAAACCATAAAACCACAACTTAAAATCAATTCAACATGGAACAACTGAAAATACTCGAACACCCAGACCTCGGCAAACTGACCCTGCGAATCGGGGTTGGCCTCATCCTCTTCCTGCATGGCCTCGGCAAAATACAAACGGGCATTGACGGCACGGTGGGCATGGTAGAAGGGAGCGGCTTGCCCGGCTGGTTGGCCTACGGCGCCTATATCGGCGAGTTTGTGGCTCCGCTTTTCATCCTTTTTGGGAAGTTCACCCGTCCGGCTGGCTTAGTCGTGGCCCTCAACATGCTAATGACCATCTTGGTGGCGCACCGAGACATCGCCTTTCAGCGGAACGAGTATGGCGGCTGGCTCATCGAACTGAACGTCCTACTGATGCTTGGTGGGCTGGCCGTGGCGCTGTTGGGCGCTGGCAAATTGAGCCTTTCGGGCGGGGTGGGCAGGTATGATTAGGGGAAGGTGAGGCCGCTCATTTCCCCTCCCCTCTTACCAGAACCAGCACCGTATAGAACATGATTTTCAGGTCAAGTGCCAATGACATGTTCTCGATATAGAGAATATCGAAGCGCAACCGCTGGAGCATCTCGTTGAGGTTGGAGGCATAGCCATATTTCACTTGGCCCCAACTGGTGATGCCGGGCCGCACCTTCAGCAGGTGGCGGTAATGGGGCGCTTTTTCCACGATTTGGTTGATAAAAAACTGCCGTTCCGGGCGTGGCCCCACCAGCGACATATCGCCCACGAGCACGTTCCAGAAGTTGGGCAGTTCGTCAAGGCGGTACTTGCGCATGGTGGCGCCCCAAGGGGTCACACGGGGGTCGTCGTCCTGCGAAAGTTGAGGGCCTTGCTGCTCGGCATCGGTGCGCATGGAACGGAACTTCACGAGGTGGAACGGGCGCCCGTTCAGCCCGACCCGTTCCTGTCGGTACAGTACCGGCCCCTGCGAACCCAGCCGCACCCGAACCGCAATATAGGCATAGAGCCACGACAGCCCCACCAGCACCGCCAGCGATACCGCCACGTCCATCATGCGCTTCACGAGTCGCTCCCATTTGGGCATGAGTTCCTGCCGGATTTGCAGCAGCACGGCGCCATACACCTCGTTCATCCGCACGTTTCCCAGCAGGTTATCGTACATGTCAGGGATGATTTTGATGTGGATTTTTTCCCCAAAATCAAACAAGCGGTCAAGTGTATCGGTGAGGCGCACATGCTCCTCCGGCTCCATCGCTATCAGCACGTCCTCTATTTGGTGCTCCGCAATGACCCTTGACAACTCCGGCAGGCTGCCCAACCGGGGTAGCTGCTCAAACTGTGGCCGCCCGTCCGTGAGGCCGACATAGCCGACGAAGCGGTAGCCGGGCTTTTTTTTCATTGAAACCAGTTCTTGGTAAAGCTCAGCAGCCAACGCCCCATCGCCGACGAGCAGGGTCGGGAAGGAGACCAGCCCTGCTTGCAAACGTCGGTGCGCACGGGTGAGCAGGACCATGCGAAAAGTGGCCGTGAAGATAAAATGCAGCCCGAACATCACCCCGAACGAGGTATAGTAGGTGGTGTAGTCCCGCACGAAGTCATCGAGCATGAGCGTAAAAAACAGGAACACCACCCCAAAGAAAGTGAGGAATAAGGTGCGTGACAAAGTGGCCAGCCGTGCCATGCGGTACACGTCCCGGTAGTCGTCGAAGAGGGAGTAGAACAGGTGCCAGCCAACGGGGATGATGAAGATGCCGTAGAAAAAGTTCAGGTCGTTCAGCGCCGCCCAACTTGGGGCAATGCCCTCCAGCCCTTTGCGGTAAAGAAAAAACAACGACCAAGCCAATAGGGCGGCCAGGAGGTCGAAAAGCTGGTAGGTGCGGGTAGCGGTCATTGTTTCACGGACAGGCGGCGGTTAAAAATGCACCATTTTGATGTTGTCCATCATTATCTCCGCTTTTTTGAGGGTGTACTTGCCGTCCTGGATGGGTATGCCGCCCCTGAAGATAAGGGCAAACCTACTGGTGGGCAAGGTGCTGACCAGCTCCGTCAGGTCAAAGTAGATTTTGTTCCACTCTGGTTTTGCCAGCACCACAAACTCGAAATTGATGTTGCCCTCAATGCCACTGTCCTCCACGGCCACCAGTCCAAATTCGAGCGGAACGTCGGTTTTGTAGTTCAATTCAAGGTAAACCTTGCCCACTACTTTGAAGTCAAGGCTGTACAATTCTGCTGTTTGGGCCACGATGATGGGGTGCGCACTGTCGAGCGTCACCAAGCCGGAGAATTCCCCCTCGAAGGCGTTTTGGGTGGTGTGGGAGATGGAGGTGAGGTCGTCATTGTCCCTGTCCACGCTGAACAGGACGCCATTTGACTCAAAATCCTCGATGAACTCGAAAACGGCATCATCCCGATAGGCCGTGACGGGTTTGACGGTCTCGTCGCTATTGGGAGCGAGGGTGATGGGCATGGAAACCCGCTTGTAGAACGGGTAAGTCTGCAAGTAAAACGAGTTGCCATTGGCACGAATGATGGCATCCAAGTTCAGGCTGAAATTCCCGGTGTTCAGTACCGGTATGGTGGCTGGCAGCTCAAAAGTGCCCAACTGGATGCTCCGGTTGGTGATGCTATCGAACATGAACATATCCGCATGGGTGATTTTATGGGAGATGCTCCCATGCACCCCAGGGCTAGTGGACAGCATTTCAAACGGCTCGATAGTGAGGTACGCCGGGGTGGGTTCCACCTCTCGGTCGCAAGCGGTGGCGAGGAGAGCTACGAGGAGCAGTGCCAGTAAATTTTTTACCAAAAATCGCATTCCGGTTAGTTTTTTCATCAAAGAAAATTGGTTGAGCATCATGTTTTGTAGTTTTAGTTTCAAAAAGCTTCTCGGCAACAAGGTCGCAAAACGGCCACTTTTCGTTGCATTTCTAAAAATTGGTTCAAAAACGCCCGCCGCAACCTCTACGTTGCCCAAAGGGCAAACTAAAAGGGACTGGTGCATTGCGCCTGACAAATTGGGCTGCAAAGCTAAGTCCTAAAAATAAAACCGCCGCAATTGATGGTTTTGGGGAAATTCGCACCTTCATAAACCCGCATCAGCCAACCAATGTCCGAATACAAAAAAGACCCGTTTCTTGCCTTGCGCTACCCGGAGTTCCGGTACTATATGGCTGCGAACTTCCTTTTCACGGTAGGTTTCCTCATCCAGGAAGTGATGATAGGCTACGAGCTGTACAAGCTCACGGGCGACCCCAAGGCCATTGGCTTCGTGGGCCTGTCGTATGCGCTGCCGTTCATGGGGCTGTCGCTGGTGGGCGGCCATTTTGCCGACAAATTGAGCAAGAAAAAAATCCTGCTGCTGAGCGTGACTGGCATTGCCGCCTGCTCGCTCATCTTGTATTTTGTGTCAAAAAACCTGACCGACGCCAATGCAGCCCGCAGCCTGCAATATGTGGTTTACGCCGTCACGGCGGCCACAGGCGGGTTCTACGCCTTCTTTTCACCAACGGCCTCGTCGCTGAAGCCGCTGCTGGTGCCACGCAAAGCCTACGAGAACGCCGCCACCTGGGGTAGTGCCGGATGGCAAACGGGCACCATCGTAGGGCCGGGCGTGAGCGGGTTCATCTACAGTTGGGGCGGGTTCAGCAATACCATCATCGTGGTCATTGCGCTGTTTGCGCTGGTGTTTGGCTTCCTCCTGCTCATCCGGGACCGCCGGGTGGAGAACCCCGAACCGGGCAATATCATCCAAAAGGTAAAGGAAGGCATCGCCTTCGTGGGCCGCACCCGCATGTTGCTCTATTCCATCTCACTGGACTTGTTCGCCGTGCTGTTCGGAGGGGTGGTGGCCATCCTTTCCGTCTTTGCCCACGACATCCTGAAGGTAGGGCCAGAGTGGCTCGGCGTGCTGCGGGCGGCTCCCTCGGTGGGCGCTGTGCTAACCTTGGTGGTGCTGAGTTTCACCACGGTGATGAACAAGGCATGGCGCAACATGCTGCTGGCGGTAGCCGGGTTTGGGGTGGCCACCATCGTGTTTGCGCTATCAAAAAACCTGTGGCTGTCCATCGGGGCGCTGTTTTTCATCGGGATGTTCGATGCGGTGAGCGTGGTCATCCGACACACCATCCTCCAGCTCGTGGTACCGGACGAGATGCGGGGCCGGGTGGGCGCCGTGAACGGCATCTTCCTCAGTGCCAGCAACGAACTGGGCGCCTTTGAGTCGGGAATGGCGGCCAGTTGGCTGGGCACCGTGCGCTCAGTAGTGGCGGGCGGTGCGCTGTCATTGGCCATCGTGACCGTGGTTTGGTGGAAGTCAAGGGATTTGTTTGATGCGGATTTGAGGGCGGGCGATGCGTGAGGAGCCGCCCTTTATATTAATAGTAGGCTTGGGTCGTGGCTAACTAATTTCAGCACTGCGGGAATGATGTAATCTTTTTTAATAATTCCATAATGCCAGTTACATCATCCCCCTATACCTTTGTGTTATAATTCAACTAAAACCAAAAACCATGATTTAATTCTTCGCACTAAAAGGTTTTGTACAACAAAAAAACTTTGTACCGATGCGCTTGCTCGCACTAGCGAATATCGGGACAGGCTCGTCAGGGGAGAGGGGCTTTGGGGCTTTTCGCACCATATCCTGCATAATATCTACGATCATTTAGCATGGTTGGTGTAGCATATAAAGATGGATTAGAAACCAAAAACAAAGCAATTATAGCCCCAAAAAACAAAAAGCAATGTGGAATTACTAATACTTCGCACTTTAAAGTAGTGTGCGAATAGGACGTTTCAAAAGCCCCTCTCCTTGATAATCCGCTGACGAAACAGCACAACTTAAATTTAAAACAAACATGAATAATATTTTCAAAGGACTGATAGCTGGATATGGTGCAAAGAAATTGGGAGGTGGATGCTTAGGGACAATAATTGTCTTTATAGTTATATTCCTTCTTTTAGGTCAATGCAACTAATCAGCATAGTCATATATCTTCTTTTGGGCCAATTCAACTAATCAGCTCATTTGAAAGTAGTATTATAGCATCATCTATTAATTATTCCAAAAAAATTCATCATGGAAAATTCAAGAAATCAAAATCAAAATGAAGCTCTCCATCATGGGACTTCTGAAAAAAGGTTGTTGACAGGCATGTTTCGTGACCGTGAAAGTACGGAAAATGCATACAATGCCCTTCACGATAGGGGTTATTCAAAAGATGATATCAACTTGGTCATGTCCAATGATACCAGAAAAACCCATTTCAATGACGAGGGTGCCCAAGAAACTGAAATCGGAACCAAAGCAGCTGAACATGCTGGCAAAGGCTCTGCTATCGGAGGCACAATAGGTGCAATCGTGGGCGTAGTTGCTGCCATTGGCACCAGCGTGGTGATTCCTGGATTGGGCATTTTGATTGCAGGACCAATAGCTGCGGGATTGGCAGGAGCCGGCGCAGGCGGATTGGCTGGTGGCGTTATTGGTGCATTGGTTGGTTCCGGCGTACCGGAGGCTAGGGCCAAATTATACGAATCTGGTATCAAAGAAGGCAATGTGGTTATTTCGGTAACGCCGAAAAATGAGGAAGATGCCAAATACTTGGAAAACAACTGGAGAACTAACCGTGGCCAAGAAATCCACTATTAGTCTTCAAGCAACGCTTATGCAAGGGGTTTTAGCTAACCCCTTGCATATTTTTTTTTAAACTTTTCAAAACTTACGTAATGATAAATCTAATCAATTTTAAATCAATTCTGGTACACGCTATATGTATTGCAGGGACAATCTTCCTTACATCCTCTTGTTCGGAAAATAATACTACTGATTCAAAAGAAGTTGCTGAACAAGAGAACATCGAAAACATGGCTGCCGATGATAAAACCATTGTCGTTGTTGAAAATGATAATGACGCCAAGTTTTTGATGGAAGCAGCAGAATTACAATTGGAAGAAATCAACTTAGGAAAATTGGCCCAACAAAAAGGCAGTTCTCCCCATGTCAAAGAACTGGGCAAAATGATGGAAACGCAACATACCAAATCCTTTATCGAACTGAAGGCGTTGGCGCAATCAAAATCTGTCTCCGTTCCTGAGTCAAATACGGAAGACTCAAAAGATGCTTACGAAAAGCTGGTAGATAAAACAGGTGATGATTTTGGCAAAGCTTACAGCGATATGATGGTTGAATACCATGAAGATGCCATTAAATTATTTGAAAAAGCATCTACCGAATCTGAGGATGCGGACATCAGAACTTGGGCTGCTAACCAACTTCCAGCTCTAAGGACCCATCTTACACATGCTGAAGCATGTAAAAAAGAATGTGATAAGGCGAAATCATAAATTTAGTCGGGAAATCCCAGAAATCCCCTAAAAAACCTTAGCTGAAAAGCAAATTGACAGCAGTTGCTACAACTGCCAAGTGCAGTAAACATTGTTTACTGCACTTTTTTTTTGCACCTCACCAAATTGCTTATTGACCCAAAAAAAAGTCCTGATAAAGGCATTCAGAATAGTCCAAACGCCTCATTTCCTCTCTGGCTGGTGTTGGTGACCCCCCAAAGGCAGATTTCGAACCAAAACGGGGCAAATATTTATTTTTACAAATCCTTCACCTCCAAAGGACGAATGCTTGAATCTCAAGAAATTTACAGATTTTGTGCCCAAAAACGGATTTCTATTTTGAATTCAAATTTCATCACCCGTCCCTCCCCCACCGACGTCAGCCCCTTCTCCGTCCTCGCCAGCCAGGCCCTCTGGGAATCGCACGGCCACAGCGCCCCCTACGAAGACATGGCGCAATACATCACCAACAAGCTTTCCGAAGCGAACCTGCTCGCCGAGCTTCTTGACGGGCGAAATTGCTTCCATTGGATGCACCACGAGGGACGGCCTGCGGGCTATTCCAAGGTTATCCTTGACTGCCCGAATGAATTCGTAGCTGCGCAAAACGTCACCAAAATGGAGCGGCTGTACTTCCTGAAGGAATTCCATGGGCTGGGGTTGGCACAGCAGTTGTTTGATTTCAACCTGAACCTTGCGAAGCAGGCCCACCAAGCGGGCATCTGGCTCTACGTCTGGAAAGAGAACCACAGGGCCATCCGTTTTTACCAGAAAATGGGCTTTGAAATCGTCGGGGATGGGCTGTTCAAGGTATCGGACACACACTACAACCCCAACCATATCATGTTTTTAGGGATGAGGGATGAACACAACAAAAACTGTATTTGCCAAAACCCTTTAGCGCAAGTGTTTCCTCACAAATAAAAAGCCGCTTAAATAAGGCCGACAGCAGTCCTACTTCTATACTCCTATTCTCTTTTCGCCGCCAACCGTCGTTCCACCAACTTATAATTTCAAAAATTTCCGAAAATTCGCCACAAAAATGGTCAACTATTGTGCGGAACGAACAATAACGCACTCCACCAACTAATAATACTCAAGGGCTGCCATTTTCCTTCCAAACGCATGCGTTTGATGGACATGGGAAGCCCAAAGTTTTTCACCAAAATCAATTTCTAATGAAAACGAAATCCACATTCCTGCTCGTAGCCACGAGCCTTTTTATCACTTTTCAAACCTTGGCACAAGACCTCTTCGTTGGCGTTTGGCAAGAAGCCAACGACGGCCACTTCTTATGGTCGGGGGTAGAATGGGACAACTTCGAGGCCAAATGGAAAGACTTGGCAAAGCAAAACCTACGCCTCGTCGACATCGAAACCTATATGGACGGTACCAAGCGCAAATACTCAGGCGTTTGGCGGGCAGGCTCCGACGGTCACTTCCTCTGGGCGGGCGTGGAGTGGGCCAACTTCGAAGCAAAATGGAAGGAGTTGGCCAAGCAAAACCTACGCCTCATCGACATCGAAACCTATATGGACGGCTCCAAGCGCAAGTACATAGGCGTATGGAAGGAAGGCTCCGATGGATATTTCCTCTGGGCGGGGCAGGAATGGACCAGCTTTGAGGCAAAATGGAAGGATCTGGCAAAACAAAACCTCCGCCTCATTGACATCGAAACCTATATGGACGGCTCCAAGCGCAAGTACACCGGCGTGTGGCGGGCAGGTTCCGATGGGTACTTCCTATGGGCAGGGCAGGAGTGGGCCAGCTTCGAGGCCAAATGGAAAGAGCTGGCAAAGCAAAACCTCCGCCTCGTGGACCTCGAAACCTATATGGATGGCTCCAAGCGAAAATACACCGGCGTATGGCGGGCAGGCTCCAGCAGCCACTACCTTTGGTCGGGAGTGGATTGGGAAAACTTCACCTCCAAGTGGGCCGAAAACGCCCAAAACAAACTCCGTCTCGTGGACCTCGAAACATACGACAGTCCCTGTGCCGACAAGTGCCTCAACACGGCCCTCATGCCCGACGACCCGAACACCAGTTCAAGAGACGGCTATAATTACCATGTAACCGGCTCCAACCTCCACTGCGAGGGAGAGTCCAGCACTTGCGGCAGCAACACCAGTAGTGTCGTCTATCGCTGGCCCAACGTCAAGTACGGCGATACCTATTACCTGCGCCTCTCGGCAATGTACGATGCCAAGGACAAGATTTTCACCCTCCCCTTCAAAGACAAAACCTCCGGCATGAGCAAAAATGGTTGGCGGTACAGCAACGGCAACTGGCACCATGCGCTCGACTACTCTCGCAAAGACGGGAAAACTTTCGAGGTATGTGCGGCAGCGCCCGGCAAAGTCCTATACTTCGGTTGGGACAATTGGTCGGGCGGCACCATGGTCCTAAGCCACGATGTCGGCACCAAAAAAGACGTGTACCGAACCATCTACATGCACTTGCGCAACGGTGCCGACAACGACTGTGAATCCGCTTGGACGAAAACAGTGCCCGGCCTCAGCGATGAGCAAAAACCTGTTTACAAAAAATACCTCGCCGATACAGGCTGCCCAGAAAAGAAGGCCGACCGTGCGCCCAAGGCAGCACAATGGGGCACCAACTCCACAAAGATTGACATGGGCCTGATTGGCAAAACGGTCAAGGCCGGCGATGTGCTCGGCTGGGCAGGCGACACAGGCCCCGGCGGTTGTGGCTGCATGAAAGGGGGCGGCGGGCCAAACACCCACCTGCACCTCTTCTTCGCACACCGTGACCCATCCGACAATCTTTGGTACTTCTTCGATCCTTATGGCATATATGGCACACCGGACTGCTACCCTGCCGCCGTGGATGATGCTATCAACACGACGTGCTCCCGGTATCCTGTTTTATGGAAAGGCGGCAAGCCGTCGAAACCGTAATAGTGGTTTGAGGCTGTCTTATTAGTCAGTTTCGCCTTCGGCAAAAAACGATTGGTGCGACAGCCTCCATACCATGTTTTGAAGCGCTCGTTTTTTTCCCATCTTGCAACATGGTTGAACATTCCGATAAGTACCTCCGTGGCATTAGGTTAGATTTTGGACAATGCACCAGATTTTACCAAAAACATCACACCATTTGGCTCACCTTGCACAGCAATCCAGGCGGCCATCACCCTTGATGTGCTTGGGGACGTGTTAACCGCTACGTCCTCGGCAGCCAAGCAGACTTGACGGATGAGATTAGGCATGGGATTGGACAGTTTTGCCCTGCTCGCCATCCCGTTTTTCATCATTGCCGGAAAGGTCTTGAACCGGTGCGGCATCGCCCGGCGGCTGGTGCAAATGGAGCGAAGTGCTGCTCAGTTTCACTGCGGCCTTTTCGAGTATGTTTGGGTTTTAAAGGGCCTTCTTTGCAAACGTTTTCCCTTTATGAAATTTGTCTGGTGCAATAAAAATAGCCACTATTGATAAAAATCACTTTCCTATCTTCTCGGTGTTGCGTCCTTTGCAGGGCATAAACCACCGCAAATTATGAAACTCATCTACAATCCTGTCTTCCTCCAGCACGACACGGGCATGCACCCCGAAAACGCCAAGCGCTTGGAAGCGTTTGAGGACCTGCCCACCACCCCAGTGCCGGACGGCTCGGAGTGGCTACCGCTCGTGCACACCAGCCACCACATCGAAAAAGTGCGGACCGCCTGTGACATCCACACCCACCTCGACCCCGACACGATTGCCTCGCCCGGCAGCTACGAGGCGGCGGTGAGGGCAGTGGGCGCCACGGTCCTGGCCAGCGAGCGGGGCGACTTCGCCCTCGTGCGCCCGCCCGGCCACCATGCCTACGCCAACCGTTCGAGCGGCTTTTGCCTTTTCAACAACGTGGCCATCGCTTCGCAAAAATTGGCCCACGAGGGCAAGCGGGTCTTCCTCTTCGACTTCGACGGCCACCTCGGCGACGGCACCTCGCACGTCTTCGAGGACACCGACCAAGTGCTCTACTGCTCCATCCACCAGTACCCGGCCTTCCCGGGGCACGGCTGGGTCAACGAGATTGGGACCGGCAACGGGCGGGGCTTCACTATGAACGTGCCGCTGCCACCGGAAAGCGGCGATGATGTTTTCATGGACGCCGTGAATACTTGTATGCAAGTGCTGGAGCAGTTCAAGCCCGACGTGGTGGCAGTGTCCGCTGGCTTCGATGCGCACCTGTACGACCTGCTGCTGCAAATGCGGGTCACGGAGAGCAGCTTTTACAAGGTCGGACAACTGCTGCGGGAGCGTTCCACCAATATTTTTGCAACCCTCGAAGGCGGCTACAACGTGGCCGTGCTGTCGCAGTGCATCTATAACTTCATGGCGGGCATCAATGGCGAGGAAATGCCCCACCAACGGCAAGTTACCAGCTCGTCAAGGCCGGTTTGGGAAGAGTATGAGTTGCGCATACAGTCCGTGATGTCGAACTTGAAGCAGTGGTGGAAGTTTTCTTGATGGAGGAGTGATGAGTGGTTATTTGGCTATTGTGCCAAAAAAAGGTGGCCCGTTGCCAGGCCACCTCTTATCGTTGAATAACTTTTTTCGGCCTTTCGGCCAATGGACATCAAGCCAAATCGAAGCGGTCAAGGTTCATCACCTTGTTCCATGCTGCCACGAAATCTTGGACGAACTTCTCTTGGGAGTCCTCACATCCATAGACCTCGGCAATGGCACGAAGCTCGGAGTTGGAACCGAAGATGAGGTCAACCCGGGTGCCTGTCCACTTGAGTTCGCCAGTGATGCGGTCGCTGCCCTCGAACACGTTTTGGGCATCCGAAGCCGCCTTCCAAGTTGTGCCCAAGTCGAGCAAGTTTACAAAGAAGTCGTTGGTCAGCACCCCTGGCCGATGCGTGAAAACGCCGTGATGGGACTGGTCGAAGTTCGTGCCAAGGACCCGCATGCCACCAACGAGCGCCGTCATTTCAGGGGCGGTCAGCGTCAGCAGTTGCGCCTTGTCCACCAGCACTTCCTCTGCCGATATGGCGTGCCTTGGCTTGAAGTAATTGCGGAATCCGTCCGCAGCCGGTTCCAGCGCAGCGAATGATTCTACATCGGTTTGCGCCTGTGAGGCATCCGTCCGGCCCGGTGTGAAGGGAACCACCACGTCATGGCCGGCATTTCTCGCTGCCTGCTCAATGCCCGCGCATCCGGCCAGCACAATCAAGTCGGCTAACGAAACCTGCTTGCCGCCGGAAGTGCTGTTGAAGGCTTTCTGAACGCCTTCCAGCGCCTCCAATACTTTCGCCAATTGGGCTGGGTTGTTCACTTCCCAATACTTCTGGGGGGACAGGCGGATACGGGCGCCATTGGCACCGCCACGTTTGTCGGAGCCACGGAAGGTGGAGGCCGAAGCCCAAGCGGTGGACACCAATTCAGATACCGTCAAACCGGAACCAAGGATTTTATCCTTTAGTGCGGCGATGTCATTGGCATCAATGAGCGGGTACGTGGCCGCCGGAACAGGGTCTTGCCATATGAGTTCTTCAGAAGGCACCTCTGGGCCGAGGTAACGGGTGATTGGGCCCATGTCGCGGTGCGTCAGCTTGAACCATGCCCTTGCGAAGGCATCAGCGAACTCATCCGGGTGCTCATGGAAACGCCTTGAGATTTTCTCATAAGCAGGATCCGTCTTTAAGGCAATGTCAGTGGTGAACATGATGGGCGTGTGCCGCTTGGCAGGGTCATGCGCATCGGGCACCGTATTGGCACCCATGCCATGTTTCGGTATCCATTGGTGTGCTCCGGCAGGGCTTTTGGTCAGTTCCCACTCGTAGCCAAACAGGTTCCAGAAATAGTTGTTGCTCCACCTCGTGGGCGTGGTGGTCCATGCGCCTTCGAGGCCACTGGTAATGGTGTCACCAGCATTGCCGGTGCCAAAAGTGTTTTTCCAGCCAAGGTTTTGCTCCTCGATGCCTGACGCCGCAGGTTCCTTGCCTACATATTGGCTGGGGTCGGCTGCGCCGTGGGCTTTACCGAAAGTGTGCCCACCAGCAATCAGTGCGACGGTTTCCTCGTCGTTCATGG
>DIUC01000056.1:143376-143548 GCA_002435785.1 Saprospiraceae bacterium UBA6168
GGTTCACGTAGATGAGGCCCATCTGAACGGCTGCCAGCGGGTTTTCCAGTTCACGGTCGCCAGTGTAGCGCTGGTCGCCCAGCCACTCTTTTTCAGCGCCCCAATACACGTCCTCTTCTGGTTCCCAAACGTCCGCCCGTCCGCCGCCAAAACCGAAGGTCTTGAAGCCCAT
>DIUC01000065.1 GCA_002435785.1 Saprospiraceae bacterium UBA6168
TTCAAGTCGCTTTTGTCATTGCCGTCGGCAAACTGCGGCGTCATGTGTGAAGTTCTGTCGTGACTTGCCCTCGTGACGTCGCAGGTTGCCTGCGGCAATGACAAAGCGACAAAAAGCGGCGCAGCGTTTGGCGTAAACCACGGCGGCCATCGTGAGCTGCGGTTTGCCTGCGGCAATGACAAAAGCGGCATGGGACTAAAAAAAAGGGCAAAGACCACAAACTGGGGAATTTTTAAACTGAACTACTATGGCGAAAACTTACAACTTCTGGGTGTACATCACGACCAATCCAAGGAAAACGGTATTGTATGCTGGCATGACCAATAACTTGACCCGGCGATTGGTGGAGCATTATCAAAACAAGGGGAACAAGGACAGTTTTGCGGGCAAGTATTTTTGTTTCAATTTGGTCTGGTTTGAATGGCACCAATACGTTTATAATGCCATTGTTAAAGAGAAGCAGATAAAGGAAATGACAAGGGAGCAAAAAGAAGCTTTGATTGCAGAGATAAATCCGACTTGGCGTTTTTTAAGTGAAGATATTTGCGGGATGTGGCCTCCGAATTCGGAGTTGTTGGAGGCACTTGGGAAAGAGGAGCATGAGGATGGGGTTTAGCAGTCCCCTTGTCATTGCCGCAGGCAACCTGCGGCGTCATGTGTGTTCGCCGCTTTGTCATTGCCGCAGGCAACCTGCGGCGTCATGTGTGAAGTTCTGTCGTGACTTGCCCTCGTGACGTCGCAGGTTGCCTGCGGCAATGACAAAGCGACAAAAAGCGGCGCAGCGTTTGGCGTAAACCACGGCGGCCATCGTGAGCTGCGGTTTGCCTGCGGCAATGACAAAAGCGACAAAAAGGACGCACAGCGGGGCGTAAACCACGGCGGCCCTTTTGGCGTTGCAGGTTGCCTGCGGCAATGACAAAAGCGACAAAAAGGACGCACAGCGGGGCGTAAACCACGGCGGCCCTCGTGACGTCGCAGGTTGCCTGCGGCAATGACAAAAACGACAAAAAGGACGCACAGCGGGGCGTAAACCACGGCGGCCCTCGTGACGTCGCAGGTTGCCTGCGGCAATGACAAAGCGACAAAAAGCGGCGCAGCGTGTGGCGTAAACCACGTCGACCCTTGTGGCGTTGCGGTTTGCCTACGGCAATGACAAAAAGGACATAGGCAACTTAGAAAAACTGATTGGATAAGTTCGGAAACACGCTCATACGAGCTTCAAGCCAGGATACTTGCACCGCTGTTGGATAGAGCAACTGCTTTCGTTTTTTCTTTCCGCAGAATTTACAGATTACCCCCCGCCGTCACCCTACCTATCAATCCACTCCGTGTTCTCGTGTACCTGCATCGGCCCGCAGCCTACTTTTTGCAAGAGGAACAACAAGAGGATAGCGCCAATGACATAAAGTAGCCAATTGGGTTTATTGGATGGTGGTGGGCCGCTTGGCGGATGGACTGGCTGGTGGTGTTGTGGTGTGGACATGTTGCGAATATAGCAGGTTTGCCACTACTTGGGGTAATTTGAAAAATTGGTGAACCCTCCCTTCGGTGCGCCCTCAACCCTCAAACCCTCAAACCCTCAAACCCTCACTCCCTCAAACCCTACTTCTTAAAAGGCATCCCATTCACCGCCCGCCCGACTTGGTAGCCCATGCGGAGGCCCTCGTCCGCATCCATGCGGAAGTGGACACCGAGGGGAATGCGGGAGTAGGCGTTTTCTTCCGCCATTTCATAAAAGTTGTTGAAGCTGCGGGGATTCCCAAAGAATTCCGTGCGGTCTTCGTGGGTGTGGTCGGTCATGCTGTAGTTATAGCCGAAGATGTTGGACAAGGTTTCGGCGGCGGCGGCCCCAAAAGTGGAATGGCCGGAAGGGTAGGCCGGAAAACTGGGGGTGGTGGTCAGGTAATGGACCTGCCAATTTGGGTCAATGTTTCGCCGAATATAGCTCACCGGGCGCTCCACGTTATAGACGTATTTGGAGTGCCAGCAGGCTACGCTGGCGTCGTTGAGGGCGATGGACACTTTGGCGAGGGAATAGAGGGCCATTTCAAGGTTGGCGTCTTCTTTCTCCAGCACTTGGTTGGTGATGGAAATCCAGCGGGCAGCCGGGCTAAGGGACAATCCTACGACGTCATCGCTCCAAAACTGCGCAATCCATTTTTGGTCAAAGTCCAGCTCGTTCACGATGAGGTAAACCGCCTGCGCTTGGTTGAAAAACAAGGAATTGGGGGATTCGCTGAAGGCAATGGGGGGCTTGGCCAATTTGTCGCCCTGTTTGATGGCAAAGGTGCGAGCTTGGCCCCAGTAGGGGAAAAGGGCTTTCGCAAAGTCGGGTGCCGTGGGCTGCCACAGGCCAGGGCCTTGTGGAGGGATGTAGGAGCTTGGCCGGGGATTCAGGTATGCATCGTGGCCAAACGGGTCGGTCTTCGACCAGGCCCAAATGGCTTCCGCCACTTCATTGCCCCGTTGCTGGGAGCGCTCGAAAAGGTCGTTGCCCACCTTTGCCCGAAAGGTTTCATTGAAGTTTTCCTCCAAGGCCAAGACTTGGAATTGGAGGTTGGCCTGTTGCGAAGCCATCAGGATATTGCCGGGCAGGAAATGCTTGAAGAGGTTGGCGTACACCGAGTTGACCACCGTGGGCCAATGGTAGGCCTTTGAATAGTCGCCTGCTTCCATATCGAGGCCGGGGAACAAGCCTTCCAGCGACTTGTAGCCGGGCATGCTTATCATGGCCGCCTCGTAGGCACCGAGGTTGATATAAGCCAATGCACGGGGGCTCGGCCCAGGGCGGAACCCTTGGGCGTAGCGGTCGAGTTCGAGGTAGAGCTTCATCCATGCGAGCGGCACCTCGGCGTCCTCGTTGGCGGCCAAGTTTTCTTTTTTCGTGATGATGTTGTCGTCGTTTTGGCAAGCAGGAAGGAGCAGCACCAAAAGGATGGCAATAGCGGCGAATTTGCCGAAGGCGGAAAGCATTGATTTGTTCATAGGTCTGTTGTTGTGCTAAGTGCGGTTGAGTTTGGCAAAAATAACCTAAATTCAATGGAAAACGGGGTGTTAAAGTCCTTTTAATAGTTTGCTCCAAGAAATACCGACATACTGGTATCCAGAAAGCCTACCAATTTTTTATACCTTTGTGACTGCTGATTGACGGCAATCCCACCTGAACAATGAACACCCGATTTGTTCCCTCGTGAACAAAAGCGGACTATTTCTGACACAAGGCGAAGCAAAACTTTGAAGCGATTTGTGCTGCGCAAATGGTTGTGAAACAACGATTTAGCCAAAATCCAACTGCTCCAAGCGCTTCCTGCCTTCCACACCTAATACTTCCCACACCACCCAGACGCAACCATTTTTTGTGAACAATCTACACTTTTGAACCACCAGTATGACCTTTTTTACCCGAAGTCTTTTTTTGCTTTCTGCCAGTCTGTTTACCAGCGTCAGTGCTGTTGTTGCGGAGAACCAACCCCCCATATTGCCCAACCCATCCCCTTGCGGCCTTGGCCTTTTCATTACGGAAGCGGGTTGTGGACCCGCCAATGAGTTTCAGGTGGACGTGGCCAACGCCCCCGGTACCAGCCTTGGCACCGACGTTTACCTTCGGGAACTCCGCATGGTGATCCGTCACGAATGGGCTGCCGACCTCGACATTTACCTCAAATCTCCCGCAGGGGTCATGGTGGAAGTCACGACCGACAATGGAAGCTCCGGCGACCATTATGGCAACCCCAATGACGGGACTTGCAGCCAATACACCACGTTTCGAGCGCATACCACTGCGGGGGCTTGCAACCTGTTAAATGTTACGCAAGGAACCGCCCCCTTCATCGGTGCCTATTTGCCGGAGGGCAACTTCAGCGACTTCAACGATGGCAGCTCGCCCCTCGGCCTCTGGACGCTCATGGTTTGCGACGATGGCGCTGGCAATTTGGGACATTTGGAGTTCGTGGAATTGGTCTTTGAGAGCACGGCTTGCCTACCGCCCACACAGGTCACGGTGGTGAATGCTGACTCCACCTCGGCAAAATTGACCTGGGTAACCGGCTCGACTTGCAACAATGTGGTGTTTGAGTTTGGCCCTGTGGGTTTTGTGCCGGGCACGGATGGCCAGCCCGGCGTTGGTGGCACGGTCAGCCTCGGCAATTGCCCGATGTACGTGCTTCCCGGCCTTGCCCCCAATACCACTTATGATGTTTACCTGCGGGAAAACTGCGGCGCAGGCAACTACTCCATCAATTCCTGTCCGGTGAGGGTCACCACGTCCTGCTCGCCACCACCCGCCACCATCGTCGAAAACTTCAACAACCAAGCGCTCTGCGAACAATTGTGTGGAATTGTCTGCCCCATTGTTGGACCATTTCGGAATGCTTCCAATGATAATTTTGATTGGTTGGTCAACAACGACACCACCGTCACCGAAAACACCGGGCCTCCCGGCGACAACCCCGGCGGAGGCAATTACGCCTATCTGGAAGCCTCCGGCAATGCCTGCACCAATGGCCGCCGTGCCGTGCTGGTATCCAACTGCATTCAGGTGGTGGCCAATGCCGACTCCTGCGACATGTCCTTCGATTACCATTTTTTCGGGGTGCATATCAGCGGCATGGCCTTGGAAGTGAGCGTAAACGGCGGGACGACCTGGACGACCCTCTGGAATGCCTCCGGCAACAAGGGCAACAAATGGCACCGAAAGTTCATTGACCTCGATGGCTATCACGGCATGACGGTGCAGTTCAGGTTCGTGGGAAGGGGTGGCAACGGCAAGTTTGGCGACCTCGCCCTCGACAATATTGCCTTCTACGGCTCCATTGACCTTGGCTTTCCCGATTTCGTCTATTACCTCGATGCCGATGGCGACGGCTACGGCAACCCCGACTTTTTCATCGCTTCCTGTCAGCCCGCATCCTTCCCCGGCTACGTGCCAAATGCCGACGACTGCAACGACCAGGACTTCTTCCAAAACCCCGGAGAAATGGAAATTCTCTGCGATGATTTCGACTCCAATTGCAATGGCTTTGATGATGAATATTTTGTGGAGCCAGTGACCACGGTGAGCAGCGTGATATGCAGCGGCGAGCCTGGTTTTGTAGCTGCGCAACCTGTCAATTTCGGGGAAATAAACTGGTACGCAACGCTCACCGGAGGCAGCCCGGTCGGGGTGGGGGATACCTTGTACCCAAGTCCCGTATTGTTAGTCAACAACGGCTTGGACACTTTGGAGCTTGTTTTTTACGCAGAAGAAAACACGGTGGCGGGCTGTGTGTCGAATGAACGCACCGTGGCTACCATCACCATTTTGCCAAGCCCCATGCTCGCCACCTCCGATACCCCCGGCAACTGCGCTGGCAAGGCATTTGACCTGAGCACCATCAACGTTTCCGATGCCAGCGGCCTCAATGGAAGCCTTTCCTTCTACGACCAATTGCCCTTCAATCCCGGCGCTGAAGTTGGCCCGGTGGTCATGCCGACTTCCAACACCAACTACTATATTGTCTCGGAGGCCACCAATGGTTGCCGGGACACGTTGACGGTGGCCTACACCGTGCAGCCCGGCCCCATTGCGAACATCCCCGATGTCCCGACGCTCTGCCGCAATTCCACCAAAACGATTTCCGTGCAGAACTTGGGCAATGGAACCCCGCCCCTGCAATACCTTTGGAACAATGGGCAAACAACCTCCTCGATTTCCATTTTCAGCGACAACAACCTCGGCACGGTGAACACCTATGCCGTCACCATCAGCGATGCTGGCGGCTGCACCAGTGCCGATACCCTGGCCGTGACCACCATCATCAACATCAGCCAAATCCTCACTTCCAGCACCCCGGTCACCACCTGCAATGGCAGCGATGGCACCATCAACCTGACCCCATTGGACGGGACGTCCCCTTTCACTTACCAATGGGATGGGCCGCCCATTCCGAGCCAACCGGGCGGCTTGATGTTGACGGGATTGGCGCAAGGTTCCTACGCTTTCACGGTCACGGACGGCTCGCCAGAGCAATGCCGGGTGGTCGTGCCGGTGGTCGTGGTGAACGGCCCTGCCGCCAGCGTGGAGGTGGGCAATGTGCAGCCAGTCAGTTGCCACGGCGGCAGCGATGGCTGCATTGAACTCGACATCATCGGAGGGCCCAACACGACGGTGGCTTGGAGCAACGGCATGAGCGGGGCGAGCGTTTGCGGACTTGCTGCTGGCGATTACACGGCCACCGTCACGGAAGGCAGTTGCCAAAACATCATCTCCATTCCGGTCGGCCAACCTGAGGCACTTTTAGTGAAACCAGATACCAAGCACGTCCGGTGTTTTGGGGGCAATGATGGGGAGGTTAGGCTGACTATTTTCGGCGGAACGCCGCCCATGAGCTTTCTTTGGAGCACCAATTCCACTGCATCCTTTATTTCCAACCTTTCCGCAGGGTTTTACGACCTCACCGTTACCGACGCCAATGACTGTTCGGTGGTGCTTACGCAAATACCCGTGGTGCAACCGACGCCGATTTCCTTGCCCTCGTTTGGTTTTCAGCAGCCCACCTGTTTCGGCAGGAGCGATGGCAGCATCAGCGTTGCGGCGAGTGGGGGAGTGCCGCCCTACGCCTATTCCTGGAGCAATGGGGGCATGGGGGCTTCGCTGTCCAATATTGCCGCAGGCAGCTACACCGTCCAAATCAGGGACCAGAACAATTGCACCTTTAGCCAAACCTTCAACCTCACCCAGCCGCAGCCTTTGGTCATCACCCCATTGGATGTCCACCCGCCCGACTGTGCAGGGCAAACGTCCGGCAATATTGACATCAGCATTGTTGGCGGAAGCGGCAATTACAGCTTTGCTTGGAGCAATGGTTCCGCTTCGCAAAACCTCACCGGGATAGGCAATGGCAGCTATTCTGTCACCGTGGCCGATGGGTTTGGCTGCACAACATCATCCTCGTTTGGCCCCATTGCCTCACCGGAAGCGTTGACGGCAGGCATTAGCCAAGCAGCACCGTTTTGCATAGGAAGGGATGAGAACTGCTTGACCGCTTTTGTGGCAAGTGGCGGGCAGCCGCCGTTTTCGTTCAACTGGAACACCGACGACTCCGGGACGCAGCTTTGTGGGCTATCGTCTGGCCATTACACGGTGACCATCACCGATGCCAATGGTTGCGAGAGCATCCATTCCACTGAAATAGACTCGGTGCAGGTGCTTACCATTGGCTTTCAAGCTTTCCCGCCCCTATGTCATGGGCAGACCGGACAATTGGCCATCACGGTCACGGGCGGCACGGAGCCTTACCAAGTGGTCTGGAGTGATGGGCAAACGGGGCTGGTCGCCTCCAATCTGCTGGCGCAAAACCATGCGGCCACCATCACCGACGCTGCGGGATGCGTCAACAACCTTGGTATCATCCCACTTTCCGAGCCTCCAGTGCTTGGAGTGGTGTTGGACAATGTCGAGGACATCGCCTGCTTCAACGGCAATGAGGGAACGATTCAAATCACGTCCAACGGCGGCACCATGCCCTACCATTACCTATGGTCGCACGGTGCCACCAACGAGGATGTGTCTGGTCTCGCAGAAGGGATTTATGGCGTGACCATCACCGACCACAACCATTGTACCACCACTTTGGAAAACATAGCCGTGGAGGCCCCTGCACGGCTGGTGCCTTCTTCGAGCCTTGGCGTGCCAGTCGGCAACTGCCAATCTGTGCTGGTGGAGAATGTTTGCGTCAGCGTAAACGGCGGGGTGGCGCCCTTCCAGTTTTTATGGGATACCGGCGACTCTACCAACTGCCTCAACAATCCGCTCTCCGGCGACTACCATGTGACGATTACGGATGCTGCTGGTTGTACCATCGAATTTATGTCCGTGAAAGTGCCGGTCGAATACACCGCTGTCACGGTTCAGCAGGTAGCAACTGGCGATGAGGTCATCTGTTTTGGCGGTGCTGACGGGCAACTCAGCGTGGCCATTCAAGGTGGTAATGGCCCATTTCAATACAATTGGAGCAATAGCCTGCATGGTGTTTCTGCTGGCCAAACCTTGGTGAACCCCAACCTTCCGGTGGGCCAATACAGTGTCACCATTACCGACAACTCGGGGTGTACCGCTGTTTCGTCCAACATGCCCATCTCTACTTTTGGGGCAATAATCCCCGCTATTGTTGGCAGTCAAGTGCAGCATGTGCGATGCAAAGGGGGGGCTGATGGGGCTATCCCACTATTAGTTAGTGGTGGCCTCCTGCCTTATAGCTTCCATTGGGTAAATGGGTCTGGAACCCTCATTTCCACCGAACAGCAACCCAGCGGATTGATGGCTGGTGGGTATTTCGTCACCATTACCGACCAGCTTGGTTGCACGGCGCAAGCCAACACGACGGTTTTTGAGCCAGCGACCCAATTTGCCCTAAACCCCGCCCTTGTTCAAAACGTGGCTTGTTACGGTGGAACAGATGGCAGTGTGCTGGTCCTGCCATCGGGTGGCGAATTGCCTTACCAGTACCATTGGAGCAACATGGCCGTCGAGCAAGGCATTTCTAACTTGGCAGCGGGCGTCTATAACGTCACCGTCACCGACGACAATGGCTGCGAGCTAACCGACATGTTCGTGGTCGGTGGCCCAGACGCACCCATCTCCGTGAAAGTGCTGAACACTGGTGACGTTACCTGCTTTGGCGACAGCGATGGCTATATTAACATTGCCGTCTTTGGCGGAACGCCCGGCTATGTTTTTAATTGGAACAACATTTCGGCGGTGCAAAACTTGGCCAATGCGCCCGCTGGGGAATATACGCTCTCGATTTTTGACAGCAATGGGTGTCCGTTCACTGGCCAATTCAGCATCGGCTCGCCACAGCCACTGCAAATCAGCGTAAGTGCCATCAACCAGACCCAATCGGTGCCACCAAACGGCTCGGCCACCGCCAATGCTTCGGGGGGTACGCCGCCTATTCAATACGCTTGGAGCAATGGCATGACTGGTGAAACCATCACCGGCCTGTCAATGGGCCATTATGGGGTGACTGCCACGGATGCCAATGGCTGCGAAATAACGGATTGGGCTTTTGTGGATTTTGTTTCCAAAACAGTTGATTATCAAGCTGTTGCACCGTTCATCCTGTTCCCAAACCCGACTAATGGGGCTGCCGCTTTGAAAGGACATTTCAATGCTGCCACTAAAGTTGACCTTCAGGTTTTTAATGCAATGGGCCAACTTGTTTTGATGAAAAACGATGCACTGCCCCACAATGGGGAACTTGATTTTGACCTCCAACATCAGCCGCCGGGCCTCTACCAAGTGGTGGTGCTTGGAGCGGATGGGATGTTATTTGAGGGTAAAATATCGGTTAAGCGTTGAGTTGGAAACAACCATTTGCCACTTAGTCACCTCTATTGATGGCGTTTTTGGCTTCGCAACTTGAATAACCAAGCCTGTTGCCCGACCACAATTTGATAACATGAACTCAATCCTGATTTTGCTTTCAACTGTGCTTTTCGTCCAAAACACTTGGCAGGAGCACATCAGCCAAGCAGGGCATTTCCAAATCCTGGTGCCCGGCAGTTTCACCGAAAAAACAGACTCCGTGAAAACGGATGTCGGCACTTTAGTCTATCACACTTTTTTCCTCCAAACGGATTCCACAGCCGAAAACCTGTTCTACATGGTTAGCTATTGTGACTATCCGTCGAGCGTTGTCTTCGCCGATTCGACGGACTTGGTGGAAGATTTCTTTAAGACCACCATCGAAGCGGCAGCTGAAACTGTCAAGGGGGAGGTGGCCTATGCTTCGGACATAAAATTAGACAACCACCCCGGAAAGCAGTGGCGGATAGATTATCTCGGTGGCAAGGCCGTCATAAAGAACCGAGCATACCTCGTGGGAAGCCGCTATTATGCCCTGCAAACCATTGCTTGGAAAGAAAAAAGCCTGAATTCAGAGGGTACTCGGTTCTTCGACTCGTTCAAGTTGTTGCCGAATTAAGCTCCAAACCTCTTTTTTCAAAACACGAACAAGCTAACCAACAAGATTATGAAACTGCTCACCGCCCTATTTTCCACAATCTTCCTTTTGATGACAAATACCAACCTTATCGCACAAGGGTTCGACTGGCAGGGCCACCGAGGCTGCCGGGGCCTGTTGCCCGAAAACACCATCCCGGCCTTCCTCAAGGCGCTCGAATTCCCGCAGGTGACCACGCTCGAACTGGACTTGGCGGTGTCCAAGGACGGCAAGTTGATAGTCAGCCATGAGCCGTGGATGTCGGAGGGGATTTGTTCCAATCCTGATGGAACGCCCGTGCCCAAGGCAGCGGCGATGGATTTGAAAATCATTGGGATGACTTACGAGGAAATCAAGCGGTACGACTGCGGTAGCCGTGGCAACGCCCGATTCCCGCAACAGCAGCCCATGCCAACGCACAAGCCCTCGTTGGAGGACGTGGTGCTGGCCGTCCGGCAATATTGCGAAGCGGAAAAAAGGCCCATGCCCCGCTTCAACATCGAAATCAAGAGCCACCCGCAAATGGATGGTACTTTCACCCCGCAGGTGGATGTCTTTGCAAAATTGGTGGTCGCCGAATTGGCCCGCCTGAAAATCAGTGAGCTGTCCTGTGTGCAGTCGTTTGATGGGCGGGCATTGCAGGCCGTGAAAAAGCTGGCACCTGACTTGACCCTTGCCCTGTTGGTGGAAAACAAAGACGGGTTTGAGCAAAACCTGCAATTGCTTGGTTTTCAGCCAAATATCTACAGTGGGTACTACAAGCTGCTCCGCAAACGGGACATGAAGGCGATGCACAAGCAGGGCATAAAGGTCATTCCTTGGACGGTCAACGACCAGAAATCCATGAAAAAACTGCGCCGCTGGAAGGTGGACGGCATAATCACCGATTACCCAAACCTAATTGCGGAAATCGAAAAATGAAGCAATCTGATGATTGGGCGACACTGAAAATTAGCCGATTGGCTTTTTCATTCCACGATTTTCAATACTTTGGCTGAAAATTGACCGTATCATGAAAATCGAACGACTTGCCCTGGCCATTTTCTTACTTGCCTTTGGGGCCTTCACGCTGTCCGCCCAATCCGCCCGTGCCTTCGAAAAGGCAGGTGACAAAGCCTTCGCCGAAAAGGACTACTACACTGCTTTCGTGCATTTCCGGGATGCGATGGAGCGCTCGCCAGACGATGTTGGGCTTTGGTACAAATATGCCGAAGTCACCCGCCGGTTCAACGCCTTCGAGGAGGCAGAAAGGTATTACTCAAAAGTATTTACGAGCAAGGAGACCCAGCTTTATCCGTTGGCCGCTTTTTGGTTGGGGCAGGTAAAAAAGAACCTTGGCAAATACCAGGATGCCCTCGAATTGTTTGGGACTTTCCTGAAAAACAGCACGGAGGCCGACTACCATGCACAATGGGCCAACGAGGAGTTGAACTCCTGTCGGTGGGCAATGGAGGCCCCCGCCGAACCTGCCGACAAATCTGTTCGGATAGAGCATTTGGACAAGAAAATCAACACGCCGTTTTCAGAATTCGGGGCAGTGCAGGTAGGCAACATGACCTACTATTCCTCTTTCCGGTTCGAATACCCCAATGATAATAAAAAGCCAGAACGCAAGCTCTCAAAACTGTTGACCTCTGAGAACATGGCAAAGGGCAAGGTGATGAGCCGGGACTTCAACGATGAAAAGAAGCTAACGGCACACTCGACCTTCAGTGCGGACGGCAGCCGGATATACTACACCCTTTGCGAGTATGTGAACGCCTCCGAAATTCGTTGCGAAATCGTTTATCGGGACAAGGACAAACGGGATCGCTGGGGAAAAACGGCCATCAAGTTGCCAGAAGTCATCAACAAAAAGGGGTTCACCGCCACCCAACCGACCATTGGCTTCGATTCTGTTTCACAAAAGGAGGTGCTTTTTTTCGTGTCGGACCGGCCGGGCGGCAAGGGCAAGCTCGACATTTGGTACTGCGAAATGGAGAAGGACAAGTTCCTCGAACCCAAAAACCTGGAAGCAGCCAACACGCCCGAAAACGATATTTCACCTTATTTTCATGTCGCTTCGCAAATGTTGTTTTTCAGCGCCGATGGCCGGGGGGGGCTGGGCGGGTTCGATGTGTATGGCATGAAGCGAAACGAGGCATGGGGGGAGCCACACAACCTCGGCAAGCCCGTGAACTCCAGCTACCACGACATCTATTACTCCCTCGACGACAGCGCAAATGGCGGGTTTGTCTCTTCCAACCGGCCCGGTTCCTTTTACCTCGACCCCGACAACAAGGCATGCTGCCATGACATTTACCGGGTCGTTTACAAAGACAAACCGGAATCACCAGATGGCATTCCGCCGACCATCACCGTGGAGACGTCGCCCACCGTAAAGACCTACGAAAAGCTGGAGGACTTCCTGCCGCTGGCGCTCTACTTCGACAACGACGAGCCGGACAAGCGCACCAACCGCACCACCACCAAGAAATCCTACGAAGAGACCTACGTGAAATATTTTCCCCGGAAGGGCGAATTTGTGCAGCAATACACCAAACCCATTGACAATGAGGCCGAGGTGGATGAGGCCACCCTCAACATTAACGATTTTTTTGAAACGGAGGTGAAAAAGGGCTTCGACCACCTGAGCCTTTTCAGCGCCATCCTGCTCCAGCGCCTCGAACGGGGCGACCGGGTGGAAATCGTCATCAAGGGCTACACCAGCCCCCGTGCCAAGACCGACTACAACGAGTTCTTGGCCCAACGGCGCATCAGCAGCTTGCGCAACCAGTTCGAGCGGTGGCGTGGCGGCGTCTTTGAAAATTACATCAAGTATGGCAAGTTGGTGATAACCGAAGCGCCGTTTGGGGAGTCGCAGGCAGCCAGCGGCATCAGCGACGACTTGTTCGACGAGCGCAACTCCATCTACAGCGTCGGGGCATCAAGGGAGCGACGGGTAGAGATTATTGAAGTGAAGTAAAAGCGTTTGAGGGTTTTGGAGTTGGAGGGATTGAGGTTTAGGAAAGTTGGCAGTTGCCAATCGTAACTCATTTTTCTTTTTTCCGTTCATCAGCGATGCCGGACCGCCCGGCATTTTTACATTATTCTAAATCCAAAATCGAGTTTTCATGATAAAGAAACTGATGTTTTCGCTGGCAGTAGCAATGTTTTTTGCTTGCAACAGCGACCCAAAGGATAGCAGCTTCCAGCAAGTCGAAACCAACTCACCAGAAATACCCGAAAATGCCTCACCCACGGAGCGGTTAAAAGCAGTTGCGCTGGAAGAATCGAATTATTTGGAGCGGATTCGGCAGTCTTTCGTGCCATTGCAGGAGGAGTACCGAAAGGCCAACGGCAAAGTGCCCGAGGTAGGAGAGGTGACCATTTTTGTGGATGAAAATTTCACTTTGCTCATAGAGAACAAGTTCAAGGGCAGCACTTACCAAACCAAGGTCAACTTGAAAAACCTGAACAACGCCCAAGGCGGTATGATGCTCGTGCCGGATAAAGAACCGGGCGAATTTCCGGGCTTGAAAATATTTGTGAAAGATGGAAAACCGGGCGTGGTAATCACCAAGGACGGGAAACAGGTTCGGGAGGACAAACAGCTCGAAATTTATTTGGCTGACCGCCCAGGGATTGAGCGGGTGACACCTGCCATTTTGCAGGCGCTGAATATTGCCAACGGCAATTTGCCGGAATAGAAACTATGTGAATCATTGGAGGATATGACCGCCTCCAATGATTACCCAAGTTTTATAGTTTCACCAACTGCACGTTCACAGCCACCGGCCCTTTTTGGCCTTTTTCTATTTCAAAAGTCACCTTGTCGTTGACTTTTACAGGCTCGTCCAAGCTATTGACGTGCACGAAGATGCGCTCGTCAGACTCCCGGTCAATGATGAAGCCGAAACCTTTTGCGTCGTCAAAATAGCTGACCTTTCCTTTGCGGATGGGGTCTTCCTTTTCGCGCTTGGGCACACCGAGTTCAATATCTTCCTTCTTGATTTTTTTGCGTTTGTTCGGGTCGGGCTTTTCAGGCGTGAGGTTGCCGTCCTCGTCCACGTACATAATCATGTCCTCGAACGATTTGCCTTCGGTTTTATCTTCTTTCCGCTGCTCTTTGCGGTATTCCTTGTCCTGCCTTTTTTTGTGTTTTTTCTTTTCGTTTTCCTTTTTGCTGTACGTTTCCCGTGATTTTGCCATTTTGAATATTGAGATGAAAAAGCGGGAAATGGCCCGGATTGATGGCTACCAATCTTCCAAAATCCCATGAATTTTGCAAAGCTAATATTTATCTTCACGAATCTTATCAAACTATGCACTCCGAAATCAACTTTACTGGTAGGTGCATACCTTAGGGAAACCGCCTCATGGACGGCCTTCTTCATAAATTGCTGGTTATCAAAAAGTTAAAGTACAGTGTTGCGCTATTGTTAAGTTTAGCGGGCAACAAATTGTGGTTCCCTAATTGCACAGAAGGAACCAGCAGGCGCTTGCTGCGTTTGAAATCAGCAATACTCGGTAAGCCGATTCCAGTCCCATCTAAGTATTGGATGGGTTGAACCCAGACAGCCTCCAAAGGATGGCCAATCGTTGGGGATGGGCAAGGCATTCATCAAATATATATCGGCAGGGTTAGGGTTATTTTGCAAACTCCTTATACCTTCAACCTTCAAACTTTTCTCAACCGGCAGATTGAACAAGTTGTCGGTTTTTCACTTTTACCAGCATAATTTTGTTTGTCCTTGAAGCTACGCCGTCCGTTGAAAATAGTCGCCAAGCTGCTCGCTATCCTGCTCTTGCTGGTGCTGCTGCTGCTATTTGTGTTGCAACTCCCCGCCACGCAACGCTGGCTCACGCCCAAATTGGAAAACTGGCTGGCTGAAAAGCTAAAGACGGAGGTCACTATCGAAAGCGTCGGCATCCGGTTCCCCAAAGCCTTGGAAATCAAGGGGTTCAATGTAAAAACCCCAGAAGGAGACTCCCTGCTCAGTGTGGGAAGCCTGCTCGTGGATTTAGAAATGTGGGGGCTTTTCAATAGTGATATCACCATCCAAAAAATAGCACTCAAAAACGCTTCCGTTAACCTTCGACAGGAAGCAGGTCGCTCCAATTTCGCCTTTATCCTCGAAGCCTTTGCCACCCCTACCGAAGCTGAACTCCCACCTACCCCCGCCGATACTTCTGGCGGCTTTCGGCTGGTGATGAAACCTTTTGTGGTGGACTTCGAGGCGGTCGCTTTTTCTTGGCAAGACTTTGACGGTCAGCAGTTTATCAAAGCCAGACTTGGCAAAATGCTCATCGAAGCAGAAAAGGCCGACTTCAAAAACACCCTTTTTTCCGTTGAAAAATTGACGATTTCCGATGCCGATATTTCCTATCGTGACCTCGGCCCGCCACCTCCCGATACCTCCGGCGCAGCCACACTTTTTGATGTTTTGGTGAAAAACGGGGACATCAATAATTCCCGCATTTTCTACGAAACCGACTCGCTTGCCCTCACCACCCGACTCAACGAAACGGTTCTGGAGGATTTTCGCCTCCTCTCCAATGCAGCGGGGCTTTCCGTCAGTGCAAAAGCGTTGGAATTGGCCGATTCCGACATCGCCTTTCGGCAAAAAAGCACACCGCAAACCCCCGGCAAATTCAACGCTGCCGACCTCGACCTCAAGGGCCTTCAAGCTGATTTGACCGATTTCACCTATCAAAACCAAGCCTTAAACGTCAATGTGGCGGAATTGACTGGCAAGGACAAATCGGGACTTGACCTGCGCAAGTTGGAGGGCAAAATCGCCTATTCCCCAGCGGCACTTTCCTTGCAAGACATTGATTTAGCGGCAAATACGACAAAATTGGAAGGTTCGGTGGAACTGAAATTCGGGGCAGAAGGCCAGGCCCCCATCACCAATTTTTCCGCTAACCTACGAGAAGCAGGTGGGCAAATCGGCGACCTGCTCCAATTCCTACCGGACGGCCCCGCAATGGCCGATTTGAAGAAAATGGCTAACAACAGTTGGTCGGCCTCCGGCAAAGTGGAAGGGACAATGGACCAAATCAATGCCCAAAACCTCCAAGTCGCTTTTGGCAAAAACACCCGGCTTAGTAGCTCCGGTCGCATCTCCAACATCCGTTCCCTCGACCGCCTCGAAGCGGATTTGCGGCTCACCGATTTCTATTTCGACAAGGCCGATTTAGCCTTTTATTTGAAGGGGAAAAATTTGCCACTCCCCGCCTTCGCAAAAGCAAGCGGCACGGTACGGGGTAGGTCCGGCTTGCTCAACATTAACCTGATTGGCAGTTTCGGCAGCATAGACACATTGGTGGTGGCGCCTGCCAACCCTGACGTGGCACGGTTCAACCTCAGCGGCGAACTCAAGGGCTTGGCCAACCCGAAAACCATGCAAATGGACTTGGACATCCAGCAGTTCGAGGCCTCCGGCAGCAATTTTGCGGGTTTTGTGCCAAAAGACATGACGCTGCCCGATAGTATTTCCCTGACCGGAAAGCTGAAGGGCGGCATGAACGATTTGTTTGCCGACCTGAAACTTGGTGCACAGCGCAAAGGAGCAGCCAGCAACCTTGCCGTATTGGGCAACTTCCAGCACCTTGACAAACCGGACAGCCTGCGCTTCGACCTCAGTTTTTCGGGAAAAGTGGCCAAGCAGGAAATTTTCGGCTACGTGGCGGACTCGCTCGTGACGCCCTACCTCGAATTGCCGTCCGTGGTGGCGCTTGAAGGCAAGGCAAAAGGAAGGGTGCAAAACCTCACGGCTGCCCTGACACTTGGGCTGGGCGAACAAGGTACGTTGGCACTTGACGGCTACCGCAATGGCGAAAAATATGGAGCGAACATTGAAGGCAAACAATTGAAAGTCAGCGAGTTGGCTGCCGACAGCTTGCTGCCGCAACTGCGGCTGCTCAATATTTCGGCGCAACTTGAGGGTCAAGGTTTTGACATCGGAAAGACGGCCACCGTTACGCTCACCAGCAAAATCCCCACCTTGATATGGGAGGAAATGACTTTTGAAAACACTGTTTTGAACGGCAACCTAACAGGCAAAAAGTTCGATGTAAGACTGACCAGCCCCGACCGCCGGGTACACCTCGACTTAACGGCAAACGGCGATTTGGGTGGCGAAAAACCCAAACTTGAATGGAATGCGTTGTTTGATTGCGTTGACTTGAAAGCGTTTAACATTTCTGAAAAAAACGCCACCGCCTGCTTCCGCTTGCGGGGCAATGCCGATGGGCTTTCCATGGACACGCTCGACGCACTTGTTTTTTTGGAAGACATGCAGCTTCAGGTTGATTCGCTGAAATTGCATCCGGGCGACGTGAAGTTTGCGGCCTCCATGCACCAAGGGAAAAACGACCTCGCCATCACTTCCGACTGGCTGAACGCATGGGTGCGGGGCAAATTTAACCCAGCAAACCTGCCGCACCTGGCCAACGATTTTTTCCAGCATTATTTCGAAATGAACCCCGTCGTCCATTCGACCAACACCCAACACCAAGCGCCAATCACTGATACCCTTGCCTTTGGGTTAGCACTCGCACATCCTGACCTCTTCACGAGCGGCATCCTGCCCGGCTTGTCGCAGCTCGACACGATTGCTGTATCGGGCAATTTCGACGCTGCCAGCTTCCGGTTTGTTTTTGACACCAAATTGCCGCGCTCCAATTACAATGAATGGAACATGAAAGACTTGTCGTTCCATGCCGATGGCAATGGCAAAACGGCGGCTTTCAAGTTGAAGATTCCTTCGGTCAAGCAGTACGGTGAAGCATTCGTCAGGGACCTCAGCCTCGACGGCACCCTCGACGGCAATAGGGCCGTTGCGCAGCTCACCGCCTTGGACAGCACAGGAAAAGAACGCTATCGGCTTGGTCTTTTTGCTGAAACAAACGACTTCAGGGAAGGCTACACGGCGCATTTTTCACCCAAACAACTTATTGACTATCAGGACTGGAGCTTGCCCGAAGCCAACAGCGTGAACTATACCAGTAAAGCAGTTACGGTAAAAAACTTCCACCTTACCAACGGCGAACAAGCCCTCCGCCTCGATGGCACATCCACAGTGTTGGCCGATGGCAACCGCACGCTGGGGTTTAAGGTGGAAATGGACCGCCTGGGTATCGCCACCTTCGGGGCACTACTTGCGAGCAGCCTGAAAAACCCCTCCGGTTGGTTGGATGGCAAGCTCGAAATTGGCGGCACGGTGGCCGCTCCAAAACCCTCTGGCAGCTTGTCTTTGAATCAGGTGAAAGCGACCTTGGCGATGACCAACGTGCGCTACGCATTGAGTGACAAGAAATTGGAATTTGCGCCAGATGGCATTGACCTGAGTGGCCTGACGCTCACCGACCCGCAAGGCAACAGCCTTAATATCAAAGGCAAATTGAAGACGACCGACTGGAGCGGCCTTCGCTACGACCTCGAAGTTTCTGCCAGAAACTGGCTGGTGATGGACACCAAAAAAAGCCAAAATGTGGCATACTACGGCAAGTTGGTCGCCAATGCGAACGGCACGGTTCGGGGCCCGATTTCGGAGCCGGACATTTCGTTGACCATCAGTCCAGTGAAAGGCTCAATGATGCACTACCTTCACGACGATGCTCAAAATAAAGCGGAGGGCAACGGCGTGGTGGTGTTTGTGAAACCCGCAGGGGCAGCCCAAACGGAACGAAAGATACTTTCAAAAAAATACCCGTTTCACCTCAACCTGAACCTCGACTTGAACGATGACCTGGAGTTGGACATCATTGCCGACCCCGTTTCGGGCGACAATTTCGAGGGGACGCTGGAGGGCAGGTTGAGCCTCGAAATTTTCCCCGATGGCAAAATGAACCTGGCGGGCAGGTGCGAGGTAAAGCGGGGCAATTATCGTTACACCTACCAGCAAATTGTCAAACGGCGATTTGAAGTGGCCCCTGGCAGCAACCTTGCGTGGTCGGGCGACCCGTTCAAGCCCGACTTACAGATAACAGCAAGGTACGTTGTGCGCACCTCCCCACATCCGTTGTTGTTGAATTGGGGGGCGGACATTGAAAAATTGAACTCGCCAGAAGGTAGGGATTTTCAAACCTTCTTCCTCAACTTTAAGGTGACGGGTGATTTGCTTCGCCCCCAACTGACCATTGACTTGGAATATCCCGACACGGACAGTGAGACCTTCACCGGCACGGGCATTCAAGGCAATTCCGGTAGCACCGATATCGCCGCTGCAATAACTTCCTTGAACCAGGACCAGGCGCAGCTATCCCAACAGGTGTTCAGCCTGCTGATTTTCAATCGTTTTTCGGGGGATACGAGAGGGGCGGGGGCCGCTTCTCAGGATGCGATTACCGCTGGGCTGAACAGCTTTTTGACCAGCCAGTTCAATACCTTGGCCGACCAATACCTCCGGTTCGTGGATGTTCAGTTGGAGACGAAAGAGGACGCTACCTTTGGGGACAATGACGAGTACACCGGCACGACGAACTACAACTTGCGGTTGCAAAAGTCTTTTTTCAACGACCGTTTGGTATTCAAGCTAAGTGGCGGCGCAGCCGAGGACCGTGGCTCGGAGTCGGAATGGCGGGGTACTTTTGAAAACGCATCGGTGGAGTATTCGCTGACGCCGAGCGGCATCTTCAAGGTTCGGGCTTTTTCAGAGGACGGCCTCCGGCTGTTGGACGCCAATGGGGCGAGAAATTCAGGTGCAGGTGTATTGTTCACCAAAGAGTTCAAGCGGGTGTTTAGGAGGAAGAAAAAATAAAAACAATCCAATCAGTTGAAAATCAACCAGATAATACCTTTTTTCGGCTTCCTGCTGGTCGTGCTGTTGCTGTCAAGCTGCACAGGCACCTTGTTGTTGCCCAAGGGAGAAACGCTTTACACGGGTGCGAGTGTAAAGGTGAAAGCACCCGAAAAAAACTGGAAAACAGGTAAGTTGGAGGCCGCCCTGCCAAAAGCAATCGTACTACCACGTCCCAACCGGAAATTGCTTTGGTTTCGGGGTGGGGTGGCGGTGTACAACACTTTTCACAACCCCAACAAGGAAAAAGGAATTGGAAACTGGATTTCAGATAAACTTGGCAAAGCCCCCGTCTTGTTCACCGAAGACATTGCGGTCACGCACCAAAAATCGCTCACAGCCGTTGCCGCTGAGTTTGGTTTTTTTGAAGTAAACGTGGTGACCAAGAAAGGCGGTTTGGGAAAAAGGACAAAATTGAAGCACACCGTCCACCTGTTGAAACCTGCCAAAATTTTGGGAAACCTGGAGTTCCCGTCCGACACGGGTGCGGTGGAGCAGCGGTTGTTGGAACTGAAAAACAGCACCTTGCTGAAAGCTGGTTTGCCCTACAACTACGAGCTGCTAAAATTGGAGCGCCTCCGGCTCACCGACTCGCTCCGCAACGAAGGATGGTTCTACCTTTCTCCTGACCACTTTGTTTTTGATGCTGACACTTTGCAACAATCTGGCGAGGTGCTGCTTTCGCTACGCTTCAAGGACGATGTGACGATGGTGGAAAAACGCCGCTACCGCATCGGCGAAATCCTCATTTTTCCCGACTATGACCTCAAGGTGGCGGGACAACAAGGCCAACGAATGGAGGAGGTAGATGACTGCGTTTCGATAGTTTACACCGAAAAAAGCGTCAGGAACAGCTTGATTTTGGACAATATCCGCTTTCGCTGCGGAGAATATTTTTCAAATGAAAACTACCGAACCTCGTTGTTCCGGCTGCTCAACCTCCAGTTTTTCAAGTTCGTGAACATCCGGTTTGAACGCTCAGCATTGTCCGATAGCCTACTGGAGGTCCATGTGCTGTTAACGCCCACCATACCCCAGAAAGCGGAGGCTTCTCTATCTGGCGTTTTTTCCCCACAAAACTATTTTGGAACACAGACAGGCTTGAGCCTGCAGCACCGCAACATCTTTGGAGGTGCCGAGATACTGCGGTTTGCATGGGAGGGTGCATTGCTCCGCCTGACCACCGATGACACAAAAAGTACCCTTTTTTACAGCAACACAAAGGCACAATTGACGCTACCGCAAAAAATACCGGGCTTGCGCCTCCGCCAAAAAAATGCCCTTTCGGCGACCAAGTTCTCGCTCGGGCATACGCTTTATTACTTCCGGGAGCCGCTGGTTGAGGATGAAAAAATCGGTATAGGGTTCCATGAAGTGGATGCTGAGGGGGGCTTTGTTTGGAAAAAAAATCGGCAGGGCACTATCACGCATGAGTTGAACCCCTTGAGCTTGAAGCTAAGGTTTGTCACCATGAGTATTGCTGGGGTCAAAAACCTGCTGTTGGAAGAAATTTTGACCGCAACGACGGTGGCGGAAAGGAACGATGTGCTGTTTTTTGCGACCTTGTTGGAACTCCGGCCCAACTACGCCTTCGTGTTCGACGACCGCCAGGGTGTCCCCAGAAAATGGTCCAACTTGTTCCGGCAAAAGTTCAGTTTCCTGAGCAGCAAGTTCCTGTTGCCAGATTATATTGACAAGGCTGCGAACATTGGGTACTCCGTCAATATTTTCACCGAAAGCGACTTCCGGCAGTACATCAATTTGAGCCGGAAAGCGATATTGGCGTGGCGGTTGTCGCTGTTTGCGGGCTTGCCAGTGAAGGAGGGCAGCGTCATCTCGCCGACCAACCTGTACACCATTGGTGGTGCTTCCAGTGTTCGGGCTTTTGCGCCCCGCTCCATTGGGCCAGGGGCCTCCAATCCCCCCGATATTGGCAGCTCGGACGTGGTCTTAAACATCCTGACGAATCACACCGGGAATTTGATGCTGTTGGGGAATGTGGAGCTGCGCCGAAAACTCGGCAAGAGTTGGGAAGTGGCAGCCTTCGTGGATGCTGGCAACGTCTGGTTGTCGGATCCCAACGAGAAATTGCCGGGCGGCGATTTCTCCACCGACCGTTTTTACAAAGAACTGGCATCGGGCACGGGTGCTGGGATTCGGTTTACGCTGGGGTTTTTCGTCCTTCGCCTCGATGTGGCCATCCCACTTTCCAAGCCCTACAACCCGGCAGGAAGCCGATTGATTGGACAACCCGGCTTTGGAAGCTATGTCCCCCGTGGGAATTTGGCTTTTGGGTATCCGTTTTAGTACAACTATTGGTCAGGATGGACAAGTGCGAAGAATAGCTTTGAGCCAGAAAGTTCCATAGTTTAATGAACATTTATGTTGCCAAAACAAGTGCTAATGGCATTGCCGTTGCCTTACAATACTTTACTTCTCATTGGTCACAAAGGCAAGCTTTGAGTTTTTGTATTTCTCCTTTTCCAACATTTCCTGAAACTTGAGCATGGTTTGGAGCGGGCCTTGGTCGGCGGCCAAGTTTATCATCCATGCGGGTATGTTGCCACCGGGGTCGGAGTTGAGGGTGTAGTCCACCCGGACCTTGCCGTTTCCAATGGGGGTAAAGAGCCAATAGAGTTCCGCTTTTTTGATGCGCACGACGCTTTCTTTTTCACCCTCCATCCAGTGGGCCGAGGTGGTCTTGGAATGGAGTGCCAAAGTCTTTTTGTCCTGCCATATCTTGGAGTGCAGCACGAGGTCCCGGTTTTCGAAGGGCCACGGAAAATCAATCAGGGTATAGTAATAGGCTTCAGTGTCCGAAACCTGCTTAATGGTCCTTGACTTGAGGGAGGCATACACCCAATCATCGTAACCTTCCACGTGGGTCAGCACGGCGGCGATGGTTTGGAGGGGGGCCTCCACGGTCGTGGAGAATTTCATTTCTTTGATGTTGGTGCCGGCTTGGTCACGGACATACACTTTGATGCCGCCCTTGTCCCTTTTCAGTTGCCAATCCTGTGCATGAAGCACAGTCGCAGAGAGGAGAAAGGACAAAAAGAGAAAAGAAAAAGCCGTAGGTCTATTTTTCATAAATTCAAGGTTAACTGGTCTAAAACGAATAGGAGACCGGAATGTTGAGTTGGATTTTCCAAGGTTTTTTACTTTTGGGCAAAATCCTTGAAAAGACATGCGCCAGTACCACGATTTGCTTCAACATATTTTCCAAAATGGTTCTGAAAAAAGTGACCGCACAGGCACAGGCACCATTAGCGTTTTTGGCTACCAGATGCGGTTCGACCTGAGAGACGGTTTCCCCCTTTTGACCACAAAAAAACTCCATACAAAATCCATTATTTACGAGCTGTTGTGGTTCCTGATGGGCGATACAAACGTAAAATATTTGCAGGAAAATGGCGTGAGGATATGGAACGAGTGGGCCGACAAAAACGGCGACCTTGGCCCCATATATGGCAAGCAGTGGGTGGCTTGGGAGGGAAAGGACGGAAGCCCCATCAACCAAATTGCGCAAGCAATACAGCAGATAAAACAGAACCCCGACAGCCGCCGCATCATCGTCAATGCGTGGAACGTGGCTGACCTGCCCAATATGGGCCTCAGCCCATGCCATGCCCTTTTTCAGTTTTATGTGGCCAATGGTCGGCTCTCTTGCCAGCTCTATCAACGCTCCGCCGACGTGTTCCTCGGCGTACCTTTCAACATCGCTTCTTATGCTTTGCTCACGCAAATGGTGGCGCAGGTTTGCGACTTGGAGCCGGGCGAGTTCATACACACTTTCGGCGATGTCCACCTCTACCTGAACCATGTGGAGCAAGCGAAATTGCAACTCACCAGACAGCCCCGCCCGCTCCCTCGCCTCGAAATCAACCCAGCGGTCAAGGATATTTTTTCGTTCAAATTCGAGGACTTCAGCCTCCACGACTACGACCCATACCCGCATATCAAGGCAGAAGTGGCCGTTTGAAAACAGTTATTGGGTTATTGAGATATTGAGTTATTGTGTGATTGAATTTTCACCGATACCTAATAACCCAATAACCCAATCACTCAATAACCCATTAACTTCACCCCGTGGATTTACAGCTCAAGAACAAGGTCATCATCGTCACCGGCGGTTCCAGCGGGATAGGGGAGGCGATTTCCCGACTGCTGGCTGAGGAGGGCGCTATCCCAGTCATTGCCTCCCGAAATGCGGCCCGAAATGCAGCGCTCCAACAAGAGTTAGCGGCGAAGGGTCAGCCTTCGCACAGCTTCAACGGCGAGTTGAGCGAGGCCGATTTTTGCGAAAAAATCGTCCGGGAAACGGCAGAACGCTATGGCCGCATTGATGCCCTCGTCAACAACGCCGGGCGCAACGATGGGGTAGGGCTGGCCACTGGCAACCCTGCTGCCTTTGCCAACTCGTTTGCGGAAAACCTCAGCCATTACTACAACCTTGCGCATTTTGCACTGCCTTGGCTAAAGGAGGCAAGGGGCAGCATCGTCAACATCAGTTCAAAAGTGGCCATGACCGGACAGGGTGGAACCAGTGGCTACGCTGCCGCAAAGGGCGCTCAATTGGCGCTGACCCGTGAGTGGGCCGCCGAGCTGCTCCCGTTTGGCATCCGGGTGAACGCCATTTTGCCAGCAGAGGTGATGACGCCGCTTTACGAGAATTGGATGCAGACCTTTGAAAAACCTGCGGAAAAATTGGCGGCTATCGTCTCGAAAATCCCACTGGAGCACCGAATGACCACCGCCGACGAAATTGCGTCAGCGACCGCTTTTCTGCTTTCTGCAAAAGCATCGCATATCACGGGTCAGTGGTGGGTGATTGATGGCGGGTACGTACATCTGGACCGGGCACTAACATGAAGTCAATCAAACTACAAGCCTACCTTCGGACAATCAATGCCTTTTTGCTCCGAAAATTGTCCAGCCGGAATTACATCATCCTGGCCTGCATCCTTATTGGAATAGTGGCAGGCTTGGCAGCGGTATTGATGAAGGTAATGGTGCACTGGGTGGAGGAACAGGTGCAAACAGGGCTTGGCTCTCATCACTCAAATTATATCTGGCTGTTCCTGACCCCCATCATCGGCATCGTTTTGAGCGTGATGTACGAGCAGCGTTTTTTGGGCGGCAAGCTCATCAAGGGCGTCACCAAAATCCTTTATGCCATCACCCGCCGCAAGGGCGAACTTGATCGCCGGGACACCTACGGCCACCTCATTACCAGTGCGCTCACCGTGGGCATGGGCGGCAGTGCGGGCCTCGAAGCACCCATCGTGCTAACGGGTGCGGCTATTGGTTCCAATATTTCATCGCAGCTTCAATTGGGCTACAAAGAGCGTACGCTATTATTGGCCTGCGGCGCTTCGGCGGGCATTTCCGCCATCTTCAATGCACCGATTGCCGGGGTCATCTTTGCGGCGGAAGTGCTGTTGGCGGAGATTTCCATTCCGGTTTTCGTGCCATTGCTCATCTCGGCGGCAACGGCTTCCGTGCTCTCGCAATTCTTTTTTCATGGGCGGCTCTTTGTGCTGATGGAAGAGGGTTGGCGGCTGAAAAGTATTCCACTTTATTTTGTTTTGGGCATCGTTTGTGGCCTCGTCTCGGTTTACATTACCCGCATGACTTATGCTTTGGAGAAGATAATGGGACGGTTTCGACTACGAATGCGCAAAGCAGTATTGGGCGGCGCTTTGTTGGGGCTGCTCATCGTCATTTTTCCACCGCTATATGGGGAGGGTTACACCGTCATCGAAAAGCTGATAAATGGCAATGAGGCGCTGTTGCTCCAACGCTCCCTTTTCGGCGCCATTCAATCAGAATGGATGCTGTTGCTGTTCCTCACTGGGCTGGCCATCTTGAAAGTGATAGCCACTTCCCTGACGGTGGGTTCTGGTGGAAATGGGGGCATTTTTGCTGGGTCGCTGTTTACGGGGGCGCTAACGGGTTTTATTTTTGCACGGCTCGTCACGCTTTCTGGCATGTTGAAGGTGGTGGAATCCAACTTCGTGGCGGTGGGCATGGCGGGGGTCATCGCTGGGGTAGTTCATGCACCGTTGACGGCCATTTTTCTCATTGCCGAAATCACGGGCGGGTACTCCCTTTTTGTGCCGCTGATGATAGTGGCGGCCATGTCTTACTTCATCACCCGCCGTTTTGACAGCACCTCCGTTTATACCCGGCCATTGCAGGAAGAGGGCACCTATTTTCAGGCCGACCGGGACACCTTCTTGCTCAACAGCATTGATTTACAAGAGATTTTGGAGCAAAACGTGGAAACCGTGCCTGCCTCGCTTGGCCTTCGGGAGGTGATTAACCGCTTTTTGCGCAGCAAGCAAAACATCTTTCCCGTGATTGACGAGCAGCAAAAATTCGCTGGCATCGTGCTGTTGGAAGACTTGAAGGACCTGCTTTTTGACGCTGAACGGGCTGACAACCTCACGGCGAGGGATGTAGCCATTCGCCCGCCTCAAACCTTGGTTTTGGGTGAAAAAATGGCAGACGTCATGCACAAGTTCGACGAAACTTGGGTCTGGAAACTCCCCGTGCTCAGCGAAAAGGGTGCCTTCATCGGCTTTGTTTCCAAGAAAAAAATCTTCACCAAGTACCGGGAAATGCTCAAACTTTACAGCCACAGTGATGTGGTCTCGTAGTCAGAAATTAAGGAATTGCAAACTACGAACCCTAAATGCTTATCTCCGTCTAATTTGGGCGATTGTCTCAGCCCTGTTGGTATGCTTCGTTCCAGTTTTTACTCAAAAGCAAAGCCTCGACACATTAAGTTTTGGCCATTGCGAACCTCGAAAAGGCATCCAATCATCGGAAGAATCGTTCCGATGATTGAAAAGGTTCTACCGATGATTGGAAAGGTTCTACCGGTGGCTGGAAAGGTTCTTCCGGTGGCTGGAAAGGTTCTATCGATGGCTGGAAAGGTTCTACCGATGGCTGGAACGATAAAATTCGGCTATAAATGGTCATTTTAAGTTGACCAAATCAAAGAATTTTTGTGAACTAATGAAAAATAACATGCTATCAGCTTCAAACAAGGGGCTAACACCCTTAATAGATGAAAAATGAGCTGTTGCACTTTTTCAAAAGATTTCAGAAGGAATGATTAACTGTTGCGAAGCAGCCGAACCAAGCGATGGTTGGCACCTTAAAATTCAGGAAAATGAGGGTTCACACAAACCTTGCAAGCCTGCAGCCTTTTAGTAACTTTGCCACTTCATTTTGGAATTAGGTGCTGGTGTTGGGCGTTATTGACGACAACCATTTTCAGGCAACCAAAACCCAATTCCCAAACATAATTTACCATGAGAAATGCCTTTCGGGTGGTGCTTGTCTGCATCGCCATTTTTACCTTAAATATTCAGGCCGAAGGCCAAGCCATATCCCCGAAAAGAGAGTTCCGTGGCGCTTGGGTGGCCACGGTCGCCAATATTGATTTTCCGTCCTCACAGGGCATTAGCAAAGAGCGCTTCATGTCGGAATGGGAGGAGACCGTTGACATACTGCACCAGTCGGGCTTCAATGCGGTTTTGGCGCAGGTTCGGCCCACGGGCGATGCTTTTTACCGCTCCAAAATCTCGCCTTGGTCGAAGTACCTATCTGGCAAGCAGGGAAAACCGCTTGACGATGCCTTTGACCCGCTGACCTTCATGGTTCAGGAGGCGCACAAGCGCAACCTGGAGTTCCACGCCTGGCTGAACCCCTACCGGGCGAGCATGGACACGAGCACCACCACTTTGTCGGACATGCACCCCTACAAGCACCACCCAGAATGGTTCCTTCAATATGGCGGCAAGCTCTACTTCAACCCAGCCCTTCCGACTGTCCGCAATTACATCACCGAGGTCGTGACGGAAATCGTGATGGACTACGACGTGGACGGCATCCATTTCGACGACTACTTCTACCCGTACCCTGCGGCTGGCGAGCTTTTCCCCGATGCGGAGGATTTCACGAAATATGGCTTCGGCTTCATCAGCATTGAGGACTGGCGTCGGCACAACGTGGACTTGATGATTTCGCAGGTTTCGGCCACTATAAAATTGAATGGGCCGGGCGTGAAATTCGGGGTCAGCCCGTTTGGAGTTTGGCGCAATTCGAGCAAAGACCCCAACCTCGGCTCGCCCACCCGTGCTGGCGTGAACACATACGACGACCTCTTTGCCGACGTGCGCAGTTGGCTCGAAAAAGGCTGGGTGGACTATGTGGCACCTCAGTTATACTGGCATATTGGCTTTCCGGTAGCCGATTACGAAGTGCTGATAAATTGGTGGGAGAAAAACGCCTTCGGACGGAACGTCTATGCTGGCCATGCCGCTTACAAAATCGGCGTGAACCAAGAACCAGCTTGGAACTCTGGCGCAGAAATCCCCAAACAAATCCGCTTGAACCGTTCCATTCCGGGCATTGACGGCAGCATTTTTTACAATTTTTCTTCGCTTCGCAAAAACCCGTTTGGCATAACGGACTCGCTCCGCAATGTGTACTACAAGACGGAAGCGCTGTTGCCGGAGCTGCCCTATATGAAGTTGCCCCCGTCTCCGACGCCCCTTGTCTGTGCCCCGAAATTGGTAAGGAAAAACGGCTTAAAGTTCACCTGCGAAATAAAGGACCCCGAAAAAACTGCAAAAACACTCGTCATCTACCGCTTCGAAGACCGCCGCCCCGGCGACTACAACAACCCGGAAAACATTCTCCAAATCACCCGATTGAACGGAGAAGCAAAAGTTGAAGTCGTGGACGAAACAGCAGCAAAGGGGAAGACCTACACGTATGTAGCATCCACCATGAACGCCCAACATTCCGAGAGCTTGTTGAGCAAATGGCGAGCGGTGCGGGTTGGCAAATTCCGTCTGAAAAAACTGAGGTGACATTTTTGCCGGTTAGGCAGTTCGGCGACCGTGCAACATGGCAGACATTTTCAGGGATACCTCGTTTGAACAGGACAAGACAAGCAGCGTTACCTGATTGCGGTATCGTTTTTCTTTGGCACTACCAGCCAACTTTCAAAGCTATTTGGTTATGAAAAAAGAAACTACAACTATCTTCCTGTTATCCTTTTTGGTGTACGGCTCCTTTGCCAACAACATTATTGACCCATTCTGGCAACAAACCTTCAATGCCGGATTCCCCACCGCTTGGTCAACGGGCGATGCCACCGGGCAGGGGGTCGTCTGGACGAGGTGCGACAACCCGAACGCTTGCCCGCCAGCCATTCATGCCAACCTCTCTTGCAGCGATTCCGAATTCCGGTCGCCGGGGTTCGAGGATGGGTACATGTTCGTGAATTCTTACCAACATGGCCCATTGGGCAACCCAAGCCAAAGCTACCTGCGCACAGAATTGATAGACTGCTCGGACAAAACAGCCGTATTCATCCAATTCCAGACCTATATACATGCCGTTTATCAAGACCCAGATGCGAATGCAGTGCTGCGGGTCAGGTCAGGCAACGGCCCTTGGACCATCTTTCCCGTCTTCCCCAATCTGAACGCTGCGACGATGGAAAGCATCCAATCCTGGAACGCACAACCCGTACTGATTGACATTTCATCGGCGGCAGCCAACAAGCCAAACATTACCATTGAGTGGTCCTGGACGGCCAATTTCGAGATAGTGTGGATGATTGACGATGTGGCCCTGTTTGACGAAAACCCCACTTACGACAATGTGGTTTGGGGTCATTTGCCCGGTCAGGGCGACTTCCTCGGTGGGCAAAATAGTTGGACCGTCGTGAACACGCAATTGGATTCTTGCAAGTGGGTTTGGGTCAACAATGGTATCATCCACTTGGCGGACAACAACCCAAAGGCCGACGCATTGGCATGCTGGCCTGGGGTGGGGAACGGTGCCATGTTGATGAACGCCTCCTATTGCAACCGTTTTGGCAACAGCTCACCGTTCAGCCGCAGCGACCTGCGCTCACCCACTATCAATTTGTCAAGCATTGCCACCGGCACCAAGCTCGACCTAAAGTTTAACCAAGTGGTGGCGGTGGCCAACAAGGCATCCATTTGGTTGCCTATCACGTCGGTGGCGGTGAGCATTGACAATGGTCTGACCTTTATTGACACCATCGAAGCAAACCCCATCCAACCTTACCTGCGGGGCAGGTGCGGCGAGGTGAGCTTGCGACTTCCAACTTCGGTTGCAGGAAAGCCACAAGTGCGGCTCCTGTTCATCTTTTCTGGCGACACGCATTATTGGATGGTGGACGATGTTCGGATAGCGCTCGCACATAATCGTGACCTGATGGTCAATCCTGCTTTCTACAATGTTGCCCCTGACCATTCGGTGCCGGGCAGCCAAGTTCGCCCTATCAGCCTTTTTGCCCAAATTAAAAATGCAGGCAACTTGAACATGGAAGATGTGGTGGCCTTCGCATCGGTAAAGAACAGTGAAAACATTGTGGTATTTCGGGATTCCGTCCCATTGGGGATGGTAGAACCGGATGAAGAATGGGTGGAGGTTTTTTTCCCAAACAAATTTTTGCCCAGTTCTCAGCCGGAGGAGTACACCATTTACTACAGGGTGACGGCCAGCGGAACTGACCAGTTTCCTGCCAATAATCAAGTTCACTGGCGGTACAAGGTGACGGAAGGAGTCTATAGCAAAAATGAATTTTGCGCAAGGAGCATGGGGTATTTCCTGCCTACCGAATCGGTGGCGTATGAAATCGGCAACTGCTATTACATCCCCAAAGGGAGCAAACTAAAGGCGACCACCATGAATTTTGCCTTTAAAAATGTGGGCAGTCTCGCCCTCGCCAACGTGGAACTTAGCATTTATTTGTACAAATGGAAAAAGGGAAACAGCCAGGGCGACGTAAATGGAGACACCATAGCCAATCACAATGAATACGAAGTCGTTGCCTACAATATTTATGAAATAGCAGGGGATGAGAACGACAAAGTAGTTTCGGTGGCGGTCTCTGGCGAAGATGAACAAGTGGATTTAGAAGACGATACTTACTATTTTGCGACGGTCGGGTACTTGGAGCCTGCATTCGTTCAAGGCAACTTCCTGCGTTTTCCGATTGCGGGCAGTGAGGAAGTGAACTACACGGCCATGTTTTACAATTCGTACCAAGATGGCTTGCCAGCCTACACCTCCATGCTCCGGGAGGGCAACGACCTTGATTTTCGGGCAAATGCGTGGGCATTGCGTCGCATTCCCTTCGTGAACTTGAACGTGGAACTGGCCACGAGTACAAGCCAACCAGTTCAAAATGCCCTGCAAATCAGCGTGTTTCCCAACCCCGCCAATGAACTTGTGCACATGACTTGCGATTTTTCGGACGGCAACCATCCCATTCAGGTGGAAATTCTCGACATTTGCGGCCGTTTGGTGCTGCGCCGGGATTTTGAAAACAAAATTGTCAGCCAGTTACCAATAGATGTCACCGGACTGAGCAACGGTTCCTATATCTTGCGTGTCATTTCAGGAGAGCATAGCGTCAGTGAAAAACTGATGGTGCTACACTAAACAAACAAATGCAGGACGGTTGATTTTGAATGATTTTTCGAACGATATGTTGTTGGTTTTCAATGATTTGAACCGAACCATTTTTCAAAAATAACTTTACCGCTTTTTTCATTAAATCCTTTATTTATTAGTCATGAAGAAATTTACAAGCAGTTTTTTAATGCTATCCTTTTTGCTGCTATTCGGTAGCAACTTGAGTGCGCAAACACCATTTTGGACAGAAGACTTTGATTCCCAACTTCCTGCGGATTGGACGGCCATCAAAGTGGCTGGTGACAACACCCCTTCTTCCAACTGGGTATGGACGAATACAGGGCCAGCAGGTGGGTTTTCCACTGGCGCACTTCTTTCCACCACGGCCACCAATGGCTGGATGCTTTTCGATTCCGACCTCAATTGCAGCGGCAATCAGGATGTACGGTTGGTTTCACCAAAGGTAAACTGCACGGGTCGCGACGTGGTCATCCTTGAGTTCGAGACACACTACCGCCGTTTCAACGACAAAACTTTTGTCAGGGTCAGCGTGGACAGCGTGAACTGGACTGAAATCGAGATTTTTGCTGGTTTCACCAACAACATGTTCGGCAGTGGGACGACGGTCCCCGGGGATGCTATCAACCCTTTCAAAGTGACGGTTGACCTGACGGCTACTGCCGCCAACCAGCCGCAAGTATGGATTGCATTCCGTTTCTTGGCCGACCCATCTACTATTATTGCTGGAACTGATGTTGGTTGTGCGTATAGCTGGCAGATTGACGACGTAGCGCTGTACGATATTGACAATACACCAGCCATCAATTTGGCAATTGGTGATTTCTTCTATCCACCAGCAAGCTATGCCCAGCCAGTTACTCAAATCAAGACCGACACGATGGGCTTCTTTGCCGACCTGTCAAACCTCGGCTCGGCTGCCGTCACCAATGTGGTGCTGAAAGCAGAGGTAAGGCAGGGTACCAACACCATCTGGTCCGATTCCCTTCTTATTCCAGAAGTGGCCATTGGCGTAACCGACTCGACCTACACGTTGCCCAATGTCTTTATTCCTAATGCACTGACAGTAGGCAACAACTACTCTATCCGCTACCGAGTGTACAGCTTGGATGGTGTGGATGCCGACATGGCCAACAACACCAAGCAAGAAGCATTTATCGTGACGGATGTGCTTTACTCCAAAGAAGCTGGCGCCACTACGGCTTATCGCCCGGGCGGCACCCCTGCTGATTGGGCAGTTGGCAACGTTTACCAAACTGGAAAAAACTGGGTGGAACAATACAAGGCGACCAAAGCCACTATTCGGGTTATCAAAAACGCTGATGATGGCCCGCTTGCTGGCAGTGCTGTGGCCATTGCACTTGTGGAAATCAAGGATAACCTTGTGGACGCAAACTGGAATGGCTTTGAAGCTGGCCAGCCTTACACCAATAACCCCACTATGGGGCTGAGGTCTTTTAATCTGTACGATTTTACTGCAACTGGTGGCGACGCTACCGTCGCCATTGATTTGTATGACATTGATTCGGATTTGTTGGGAGTGACTTTGGCACCGGGAAAACGCTACATTCTGATTGCAGAATACCAAGGCCCCGCAAACATCACCATCTTCCACGCTTTCAGCGAGGAGATTTCCTACTTCCAGATTTCGACGGTTGTTTACACTGGCACTTGGTTCTTGGGCGGATTTGGCCCAGCTCCTGCCGCAGTTTTGCGCATGGATATAGACCTCTTCAGCACAGCCGACGAAGTGAGCCTTCCTGACAATTCGCTGAGCTTCTATCCGAACCCAGCCAATGCCAACCTGAACGTGGACATCTCCTTAGAGGAGCCAACCCTCGCCAACATCACCCTCGCCGACCTGAATGGCCGTGTGATTTTGATTGACGAAGTGGAAAATGCCTACCAGCAGAAACGCCAATACGATGTGTCCAACTTGCCAAACGGCATGTACATCGTTCGCATCGCAACAAAACAAGGCACCAAAACGAAGAAATTCGTGGTGCAGCACTAAATCGGCTTTCCGCTGATTGCTTTCCAAAAACGCCTGGATGTTCATTCATCCGGGCGTTTTTTGTTTTTGAGGCGAAAGTTTTCACTAAGTTTGACCGCACTATTCAAAAAAATAAGAACGACCATGCAGGATAGGAGAGACTTTATACGCCGGGTGGCCGGAGCGGCTGGTTTGGCTGCTTTTTCGCCCTTTATCAATTCGGCTCAGGGGAAAAATTTGGTGGAAACCTTGGAGCGTAGCGCAAATCGGACTGCGGACGAAATAGCTACGGACGAAGACTTTTGGTACCAAATCCAGCAAGCGTACACCGTCTCCCCGAACATCCTCAACCTCAACAATGGCGGCGTAAGTCCTCAACCAAAGGTGGTGCAAGAGGCCGTTGAGCATTACAACCGGTTGTCCAACGAGGCGCCTTCTTATTATATGTGGCGGGTACTCGACCAAGGAAAGGAGCCGCTGCGGGCAAAACTGGCAGGAATAGCAGGTTGCTCACCGGAAGAAATCTCCATTAACCGCAATACGACCGAGGCATTGGCCAACGTCATCTTTGGCCTCCGGCTAAATCCTGGCGACGAAGTGGTGCTCACCAAGCAGGATTATCCCAACATGATTAACGCTTGGAAACAGCGGGAGAAAAGGGACGGCATCGTGCTGAAATGGTTGAATTTTGAGTTGCCGATAGAGGACAATGAGCAGATAGTGAAGGCGTTTGAGGACGCATTTACCCCAAAGACAAAGCTCGTCCACATCACCCACATGGTCAATTGGAACGGTCAGTTGTTTCCCGCCAGAGACATCGCAAGGGCTGCCCACCGTCGGGGCATAGAGGTGCTGGTGGATGCGGCGCACACGTTTGCCCACTTGGATTTCAAGATTCCCGACCTCGAGTGTGACTACCTCGGCACCAGTCTTCACAAATGGCTTTGTGCGCCATTCGGCAGCGGGCTGCTCTATGTGAAAAAGGACAAAATCAAAAACCTGTACCCACTAATGGCTGCTGGTGAGCCGGATAGCGAGGACATCCGAAAGTTTGAGAACTTGGGCACCCGCTGCTTCGCCATTGAAGCAGCCATCGGCCACGCCGTGAACTTCCACCTGATGATTGGGGCAGAGCGGAAGCAAAAGCGGTTATTTTACCTCAAAAAATACTGGACGGACAAGGTGCTGCAAATACCGGGGGTCAGCATTGGCTCCCCGCTCAAGCCTGCGTTTAGCGGGGCAATTGCATTGCTGCAAGTGGCCGGAAAAGCGCCAGTGGACCTCAGCGAAACCCTTTTCAACAAATACAAAATCCACACGGTGGGCATAGTTTGGGAGAACATCCACGGGGTGCGGGTCACGCCAAACGTCTATACCACCTTGAACGACCTTGACAGGCTGGTGGCTGCGGTGGCTGAAATTGCGAAGACGTGAAATAAATTCTTTTCTACTTTTGCGCCTCAAAATCTCGGATGCCGTTGGTGGAATGCCTGCCGCAATTCTTCGTACTACATCCATTACGCTTCAATTTATTCAAAATGATTATTGACAAAAATACCGTGGTCAGCCTGCACTATCGGTTGACAGAGAATGACTTATCAGGCGAATTGGTAGAGGAGACCTTCGGTGGTGAGCCGCTGGTGTTTTTGTATGGCGCTGGGCAAATGATTCCCGAATTTGAGCGCCAGCTCGCAGGAAAATCATCCGGCGACAACTTCGCATTTGGCATAAAATCCGGCGATGCCTATGGCGACCACGACCCCGATGCTGTGGTGTTGTTGCCAATGTCCACTTTTGAAATGGACGGTGAGCTTGACCAAGAAATGCTGCAAATCGGCACCATCATCCCGATGTCAGACGACCAAGGGAACCGTCTCAATGGAATGGTAAAAGAAGTGACGGAAGAGGGCGTAATGCTTGACTTTAACCACCCAATGGCTGGCGTTGACCTGTTTTTCACGGGCACGATAGATTCGTTGCGAGCAGCGACGGAGACGGAAATGGAGCATGGCCACGTGCACGGGCCAGGCGGCCATCACCACTAATCAATGATGAATGGTGAATGATGAATGGTCAATTGGAGTACGTCCTGTTGGCCATTCATCATTCACCATTCATCATTCATCATTATAAATGATGGATATTGAAAAAAATAAGAACGAGGACTCGATGAAGCTCCAAATCTCGCTGATGAAGCACCGATTGGTGAAAATCAGGCTGGGAGGTGGCACCAAAAAATTAGAAAAGCTCCAATCGGAAGGCAAGCTCTCCGCACGGGAGCGCATCAATTATTTGGTGGACAAGGGAACGGAATGGCTCGAAGTTGGCGCTTTTGCTGGCTATGAAATGTATGCGGAACATGGCGGCTGCCCAGCGGGTGGGGTAGTGGTGGCATTGGGTAGGGTGAGCGGTCGGCTTTGTGTCATCGTCGCAAACGACTCTACCGTGAAAGCTGGGGCTTGGTTTCCCATCACTGGAAAAAAGAACCTCCGGGCGCAGGAAATCTCGATGGAAAACCGGCTACCCATCATTTACCTCGTGGACAGTGCGGGGGTTTACCTGCCCATGCAGGACGAGATTTTCCCGGACAAAGAGCATTTTGGGCGCATCTTCCGAAACAATGCCAAGATGTCCTCCATGGGCATCCCGCAAATTTCGGCCATCATGGGCAGTTGCGTGGCGGGTGGTGCCTACCTCCCCATCATGTCCGATGAGGCATTGATTGTGGAGGGCAGTGGAAGCATTTTTTTGGCGGGGCCTTACCTTGTGAAGGCCGCCATCGGTGAGGAAGTGGACAAAGAGACCCTCGGTGGTGCCGTCACCCAAACGGAAATATCGGGCATCTGCGACTACAAGGTCAAGGACGACAAAGAATGCCTCGATACCATCCGTGAACTGGTGGACAAATTAGGCAGTACCGACAAGGCAGGCTTTGACCGCATTGCGCCAGCGCCACCCAGGTTCAAAGCGGCTGAGATGTACCATATTTTCCCAACCGATTCGGGAAAACAGTACGATACCGATGAAATACTAATGCGCATCGTGGATGACTCCAAGTTGACCTATTACAAAAAGGACTTCGGAAAAACCATCACTTGTGCGTATGCCCGAATTGATGGCTGGGCAGTGGGCATCGTGGCCAACAACCGAACCGTGACCAAATCGGCGAAGGGCGAAATGCAGTTCGGTGGCGTCATTTACTCCGATTCGGCGGACAAGGCCGCTCGGTTCATCATGAATTGCAACCAGAAAAAAATCCCCCTCGTGTTTTTGCACGACGTGTCGGGCTTCATGGTGGGTAGCCGGAGCGAGCACGGCGGCATCATCAAGGACGGGGCGAAAATGGTCAACGCCGTTTCCAACTCCACGGTGCCGAAGTTCAGCATCGTGATGGGCAACAGCTATGGCGCCGGCAACTATGCCATGTGCGGCAAGGCTTACGACCCCCGGCTCATCGTGGCTTGGCCTACGGCCAAAATTGCGGTGATGGGTGGTGCGCAAGCGGCAAAGACGCTCCTCCAAATTCAGGTGGCATCCTTAAAATCAAAGGGCCAAGAGATTACCCCGGAAGACGAAAAAAAGCTGTTGGAGCATATTCAAGAGAAGTACGATACCCAAACGACGGCGTATTATGCCGCCGCCAGGCTTTGGGTGGACGCCATTATTGACCCCATCGAAACCCGTCAATGGATTTCAACGGGCATAGAAATGGCCAACCATTCGCCCATTGAGCGGTTTAATGTGGGTGTTTTTCAAGTTTAAACATTGGGCATATCGCCTGAATACCAAGTAGCAAATGCAACATATCGAAGATACAGCCGAAAAAAAGACCTGGTTCAAGCGGTTGGGCGTGGCGGGCATCCTTTTCTTTACCATAAAAGGCTGCATCACGCTTGGCTTGATGATTTGGGCGGGCAAATGCGCCATCGGATGAGGGCAGCGATAAAATACTGCATGACAGCTTTCCTGCTTTTGGTTTTAGCGGATGTGGGTTGGAGCCAATCGGCAGGCCTTCAATTTGACCCAACATGGCGTGTGGCTGCTGGCAGCAAGGAACGGTTTTCTTTGGCAAAATCAATGATGATGGCACCCCATGCACAGACAAATGCCATGCCCCAAGCATGGTGCTACTCCGACCTCGCCTTTTTTTGCAAATTGGAGGTGAACATGGAAAAGGCCACCCGTTTTCCCATTAAGTTCAGGCTCGGCGATGTGCGGTACGTGGACCAATTGGAAGGTAAGCGCCAAGGCTACTGAAATGCGCAATGCCCAGTCAGGTCATCACTGTTGAATGGTGTGGCTTCCAATTCTGCACCCCTTGATTTTTCCATCCATTTTCAAGAAAGTATCCAAAGAAAGTTCACCCTCAGAGCAGGATTGGACAGGGAGCGTTTTGTTTAGGTACAGTTTTTTGCCCTTTGTCTCCAATTCAAAGGCGAAGATGCGATTGCCATTGGCCTCTGCGGCCAGCAGGTAGTAGGCCAAGTCCGTTTTTACGATTTTTGTGTTCCCAAAATCGGCCTCCGCTTTGTAGTTTCGGTAAAAGGAATGGAGCTTGCGGGGGCTGACCAGCACATAAGTTGGGCGGGAAACCTTGGCGGCCTTGACGCAATCGGGTGCTTTTTGGGCGATGTTTTCATCCAAGAAAAAACAGCTAAAAAACAAGCCGACCAGCAATGATTTTTTTAGATAACGCTTCATGTGATTTAGTTTTCTTTGAACAAAATTGTCATTGTGAGCGAACAGATTAGGTTGTCTCCACCGTGCTTTCAGTAAGCAACCGCTTTGCCTCAAGGCCAATGGAAGCACCTTTATTCAGCATAAACTGGTAGGCTTCCTCGAAATTGTTTTTCAGTTCCCCATCCAAAATGGCTTCCCTGATGGCATTTTTTATCACCCCGACCTCTCTGCTCGGTGGAATCTGGAACGTATTCATGATGTCAATGCCCGACACGGGTGGCTGCCAACTGCGCAGCCGGTCACTCTCCTCCAACTCTATGATTCGCTGGCGCAAAATCTCATAGTTTTCGAGGTAGCGCTTCACTTTTGAGTCGTTTTTGGAAGTTATGTCAGCTTGCGCCAGCAGCATCAGGGCGTCAATTTCCTCTCCGGCGTCGTAAAGTAGGCGTCGGACGGCACTGTCGGTGATTTCCTCTTTGGTCAATGCGATGGGCCGCAGGTGCAGTTGTACCATTTTTTGCACAAACTTCATCTTCTCGTTGGTGGGAAGCCGCAGCTTTTTGAAGATGCGGGGCACCATAGCAGCGCCGAGCGTCTCATGCCCGTGGAAGGTCCAGCCTTCCACAGGATGGAAGCGCTTGGTCGGGGGCTTCGCAATATCGTGCAGCACCGCCGCCCAGCGCAGCCAAATGTCCTGCGATTTGCGGCTTAGGTTGTCCACCACTTGGAGGGTATGGTAAAAATTGTCCTTGTGGCCAATGCCTTCCCGCACCTCAACGCCATGCAGCGCCACCATTTCCGGGAAAATGATTTCGAGCAGCCCAGTGTTGAACAGCAGCTTGAACCCAACCGAGGGGGTAGGTTCTGCCAGGATTTTTTCCAGTTCCGTGGTGATGCGCTCTTGAGAGACGATATGGATGCGGTTGCGGTGCTTGGAAATGGCCCGCAGGGTTTCGTCCTCGATTTTAAAGTCGAGTTGGGTGGAAAACCGAATGGCCCGCATCATGCGCAGTGGGTCGTCGCTGAAGGTTCGCCCCGGCTCTGTTGGTGTCTTGATGATTTTCTGTTCAAGGTGTTGTAGCCCGCCGAAGGGGTCGAGGATGTTGCCAAAGTCCTCGTCATTGAGACTGATGGCGAGGGCGTTGATGGTGAAATCCCGGCGCAATTGGTCGTCTTCGAGGGTGCCCTGTGCTACTTCCGGCTTGCGGCTGTCGGAGCGGTAGCTCTCTTTTCTTGCCCCCACAAACTCGATTTCTATGTCCCGGTGCCGGAGCATGGCCGTGCCAAAGCGGCTGTAAAATGCGACCCGTGGGCGTGGGCTTAACAAGGATGCAACTTCATTGGCAAGCTGGATGCCATCCCCCACGCACACGATGTCAATGTCCTTGGTGGGGCGTGCGAGCAGGCGGTCACGCACATAACCACCCACCACGTAGGCGGGCACGCCGCAGTTTTTTGCTGCTTTAGCAATGAGGTTGAAAACCTCCCTTTCTTGTGGTAAAATATTGAAGACCAATGGGTTATGATTGTTCGTTGGTAAAAAGCAATAGGCGTTAAGTCAATTCGAACTCGCTGTAAGCCTCCATGATTTCGTCCAAAATCGAAAAGAGAACGGTGGGCGAGTATTCTTCAACCAATCGGCTTCGGTAGGGCTTGATGCTGTGAAACCCCTTGAAGTAATTGGTGTAGTGCCGCCGCATTTCCACCACCCCAAGCTTTTCGCCTTTCCATTCGATGGAGTGGCGCAGGTGTTGGCGTGCTGCCTCAACCCGCTCTTCCGTGGTTGGGGGCGTCCTCAATTCCCCGGTGGCAAAATAGTGTTTGATTTCCCGAAAGACCCAAGGATAACCAATGGCTGCCCGCCCAATCATGATACCGTCCACGCCATAGCGGTTGCGGTATTCGTGCGCTTTTTCGGGGCTGTCCACATCGCCGTTTCCGAAGATGGGGATGGTCATGCGGGGGTTTTCCTTCACCTTCGCTATCCAGCTCCAATCGGCTTCCCCTTTGTACATCTGCTTGCGGGTGCGGGCGTGTATGGACAATGCCTGTATGCCAACATCCTGCAGTCGTTCCGCCACTTCTACGATATTGATGGTATTCTCGTCCCAGCCGAGGCGGGTTTTAACCGTCACGGGTTTGTTGGTGCTTTTGACCACTGCGGCGGTCAGTTCCACCATTTTTGGCACGTCCTGCAAGAGGCCGGCTCCCGCCATTCGGCAAGCGACCTTTGCCACTGGGCAACCGTAATTGATGTCAATGACATCTGGGTTGGCCTTCTCCACGATGTTTGCCGCCTGAATCATGCTTTCCAAATGCCCGCCGAAATACTGTATGCCTATGGGCCGCTCGTAGTCGAAGACCTCTAATTTTTTGAAGCTTTTGTCGGCATCGTGCACGAGGCCGTCCGCACTGATGAACTCGGTGTACATCATGTCGGCACCCTGTTCTTTACAGAGCCGACGGAAGGGTGGGTCGCTCACGTCCTCCATGGGCGCAAGGAGCAGAGGGAAATCCGGGAGTTGTACGTTGCCTATTTTTACCATTAACTGAAGTGTCGCATTGAGGGGGCAAAGTTAAGCTTTAATGCTCCAAAATGGGGTGGTGGGTTGTTTTTTTACAAAACCAGCATGTCTGAGCAATCGGCGTTTCCTGCTAAAAAAAGAAAAATAGATAGCTACCGATTAACGGTCAATTCCCTTTTTTGTACACCTGCATCCTGCACCTATCCAGTATCCGTTTTCGTTATCTTATAAATTTGTAACCTGGAATAGGGGAATAGCCTTTTTAGGTTGTCTTGGTTTAAATTCTTACACAATTATTGGTTTTTGTTGTAGATTCTGCTGAATGTTTGGCCAGAATGAACTATTTTTAAAGAAAATTTTTATTCTGAATAACAATGGGCTGTTGTCAGAAACAGCCAATGGTTTTTTTGTTGATTCAGGCTTTTGTTCTGTAAAGCTAATTTAAACAGAATTTAAATACTATCACCTGCGTTAAATTATTGTCATTTTAAAATAAAATTTTAAAAATCATGTTGATAGATAGGTTCGATTCGCCCAACTTTGCGGCACTAAACCGATAATCGTATTCACAACTTCGGATTCTTGTAAATACCCAACACGCATTTGCAAAGTCTGTTAAACCAAAAATCTTTATTCCATGAAGAACATCCATTTTATCATCGCAATTCTCTGCCTATCCACGGCAACAGCCTACTCCCAATCCGGTAAACTGAACCTCAGCGCAGGTGTTGGCTTTGAGCCTACCACGTTGATGGACAACGCCACTGTGAACACCCTACCGATGACTTTGAAATTGGGCTACCAGATTACCCCCATGTTCAGCTTGAACGCAATCGGGGGCTACAGTTCAACGACCTCTGAGGCCAAAGTCATCAACGATGGTTTGGCCATACTGACCACCAACGAGCAGAAATTCCTTGCCCTTCGGGGTGAACTGAAGAAAGGACTTGGCGAGCGCTTCGAGGTTTATGGTGGTGCATCGCTCGGCTATTTGCACCAGAATTTGACCGAAAATACGACTTCGGGCCGTAAATACACCCGTGTGGATGGCGCACCAACGCCGCATGACCCAAATGCACCGCAAGGCCGCTTGATGTACGCAGGGTTCGTTGGCGCTACGTTTTTTGTCGTAAAACATGTCGGCCTTTATGCAGAGCTTGGCCATGGGGTATCACTCCTCAATGGCGGCGTTACGCTGAGGTTTTAAAAGAGAATAATTAGGTTAGCTTCTACGCTTTGTAGAATTAAAAAAGTCCTGGCACCATTTCGGCAGCCAGGACTTTGTTTTTTTGACGAAACGTCTTCGGCGATTAATCAACGCCGATTGGAAGGGTGTTTTGAGCCAATTGGATGGCCATGGTCAAAGCAGCCAGTGTTTGTTGCACATCTTTTTGCTCGGCCATGAACACCTCCAAATGGTCCATTTCCTTTTCCTTGGTGCCATTTTTCGAGATAACAACATTCGGTTTGCCCCGCAAAACCTTAATCTTGAAACCAGGGAACTCGCTGCCCTGGAGGTCCGAGAGGATTTCAACCTTTGAAAGGTCGGCGTCAAGGCTTTTCAGGTTGACCACCGTGGTAGTGGTGTTCGAGCCCAATTTGTTTTCGATAATCAGGTTGTGGTTGTCGTCCACTTTGACCGTCACATCTCCAATGCCCTTCACCTTGTCCTTGGATGCCTTGTAGCCTTCCTGCATGGTTTGCAAGGATTTCACCAAAAGCCCTTTGGTGTCGCCTTCCAAGGTAGAATTGGCCTGTAGGTCGTCCACGTTTTTTCCAGACTCGGACTTTTGCCAAACTTTGTCGCCTACAGCTTGGGCGTTCACGATGTCGGGGTTGTCCCCTTTGCACGAAAAAAGCAAACTAACTAATGCAAAAAGGAAAATTGAAATTCTTGCCATGGGATAAATTTTAGCGAGCCACCCAAGCTTAGCTGTTCACGATAGTTCGGTAGATGCCCTATCCAACCCCACCATCAAGTAAACACAAAAACAAGGAATCGCCCATTTTACTCGGTTAAATAATTAATGAGCCGTGCGATTTTGCACGGTTTCATATCACTGGCAAACTTAATGCCTTTTGTGCTGGATGGTGGAAGATTTTGTGCAGGAAATTCTGCCCAATGCCTGCAAATGGTGAATTGACGGTAAGCTGGTGTTAAAAAATGCCCGTTGTACTACAATTCCTGTTGATAAAATGGAGATTCCAAGCCCTCGCTTTAAATTGTGGCAGTTTTCCAATACAATCAATCAATCAATCAAAACTTTCTTCACGATGAACAAGTCCCTAATCCTTATTGGCTTAGCAGTCGTCTCGCTGCTGGGGAGGCTCGCTGCCCAGACCACGACCCAAGCCCAAGTGGGCCACGCCCGCTTGCTCGGCATCACCAAACCCCTTCGTGAACTAACTCCCGTGCTGGAACACCACGACAAAACCAGCCGCCGGGCCAAGTCAAAGGCGAACAAGGTTTCCGTACCAAATTTTACCCAAAACCAACCCATGCAACAGTTGTTTTTGGAAAATTCGCTTCCAAAGGGCGCCGACCCGCTGGTACACCAGAACGGCTCCAACCGCTCAAGTGCATCCGTGCAGGTCGTGCCCGAATTGATTTTTGATGGCATCAATCAATTTGAGTCGGAGATACTGCCACCTGACCCAAGTGGGTACATCGGCACCAACCACTATATCCAAACAACCAACTATTTCAACGGGACCATTTTTGAGGTTTTTGACAAAAATGGCGTTTCCGTTTATGGCCCAGCATCCACTGCCCCTTTCTGGGAGCCGTTCAACATCGCTGGCTTTGGAGACCCCATCGTGGTTTACGACCATGAATACGACCGATGGATGATTACAGAATTTGGGCCGTTTGGCAATTCCCTATTTCTTATTGCTATTTCCGCTACCTCCGACCCCTTGGGCAGTTGGTATGCCTACGAGTTTCAAGCACCCAATTTTCCGGATTACCCCAAATACTCGGTTTGGAACAACGCCTATTTTATCACTTCCAATGAGTTTGTGGACAATATCCCCGTGTATGCCCTCAACCGGGCACAGATGCTTGCCGGTGAACCATTGGTGGACATGGTAAGGCTTCCCGTACTGCCCAAGTTCCAAGCGGCGGATGCATTTCAAGTGGCTACCCCCGTCACTTGGGATGGCTCGACACCCCCTCCCGCCGATGAGCCTGGCTATGTCGTTCGCATTTATGACGATGCCTGGGAGGGCGGCACCGACGGGTTGGAGCTTTGGCAAATCCACCTGGATTGGGATACACCTGCCAACTCCAGCGCCACTGGCCCCATCTTCCTCGCCACTGCTCCTTTTGACAGCAAGATTTGCAATGGGTCTATTTTTGACTGCATCCCCCAGCAGGATGGCCCTTCCATGTCAGCCTTGGAGCAGGTGGTGATGCACCGTGCCCAGTACCGCAACTTTGGCACCCACGAATCCATTGCCCTCAACCATGTGGTGGACGTGGACGGCAACAACCTGACGGGCATCCGGTGGTATGAACTCCGCCGCGTCGGTGGGGGGAACTGGGAAATCCACCAACAAGGCACCTATACCCAACCGGACAACAACCACCGGTTCATGGGGAGCATCTCAATGGATTTTAATGGCAACATGCTATTGGGCTATTCCGTAACCGGCCCGGGCCAATTGTTGTCCCTGCGCTACACGGGAAGGCTTTTCAGCGACCCACTTGGTGAAATGACCATCGAGGAGTATGAGTTCGGCACTGGTTTGTCAAATAACCCCTTTAACCGATGGGGCGATTATGCCTGCATGACCGTGGACCCCATTGACCAGCGGAGTTTTTGGTTCACGGGCGAGTACATGCTCGAAAACGGCCAATGGGGCACCAAAATCATGAAAGCATTTATTCAGCGGGACTCGTTTGACATTGCGCCAACGGCACTGGTAGCCCCCAAAAATTCTGGCTATTTGACCAATGCGGAACCTGTCAGGGTAGCGCTCCGCAATTTTGGACATAAGCCCGTTGCCGATTACAGTGTTGGCTTGGTTTTCAATGGGGCCTTGCTGGCGAACGAAACCATTTCGGATACACTAATGCCAGATAGCACTCGGGTTCATATTTTCGGCCCCACGGTTGATATGTCGGCCATTGGAGCATATCCTTTTGTGGTTTATACCGCATTTGGGCTGGATACCGTGTTTGTCAATGACACGCTTCGGGTGGTGGTGAACCAGTTGCCTCGCAACGATGCCGCAATATTGGGTGTGGCTGGGATAGGCTCTCCATTTTGTGGCAATGAATTGAGTACCACGTTTACCCTTCAAAACAAAGGGGTGGACACGCTTTATTCGGTCGTCATCAATTTCCAGACCAACGGCGGTACAATATTTACCATCAATTGGGTCGGCGCATTGCCGCCAGGCCAATCCACGGAGGTGCCATTCTCCACGGCGGAGGTTGTTTCCGGGGGCAATACCATCACGGTTTATGTGTCACAACCCAATGGATTGGCGGATGAAAATCCGGCGAACGATGAAATCACTCGACCATTTACGATTGTGACAGACGGTCAAAACCTAACCCTGGAACTTTTGACGGATGAATATCCCGGCGAAACGACTTGGAAACTTTTCGGGCAGAATGGGGACGTGCTGTATAGCGGCGGCCCGTACACGGGGATTGTTACCACCTACACCATCCCAATGTGCGTTGAAACGGGCTGCTACACCTTCTCCATTTATGATTCTTATGGCGATGGGATGTTTTGGCCGGCTTCCGGGATTATGGGGGATTACCGGATTCTGAATTCGAATGGTGAGGTCATCGCCAATATTGTACAGGCTGGATTTGGCTTTCAGGAGGACAATGATTTTTGCACCGATGGTACCTGTGGGTTGGCCATCCTCGCCAACATCAGCTTCGAGTCGTCGTTGGGCGCAAATGATGGTTCTGTTGTGTTAAACATCCAAAACGGCGTCAGCCCGTTTCAGTTTAGCATGGACAACGGGTTAACTTTTCAATCGTCACCGCTGTTCACCAACCTTGCGGTTGGGGTTTATTACGTTCAGGTCACCGATGCGAGTGGATGTCTGATGAAAGATTCCCTTGTAATTGGCACTTGTTCGCTCCAATCGTCGCTCGAAGTCACGCAGCCGGCCACTTCCAACTCCAACGATGGCAATATTGAAGTAACCGCCGTGAACGGCTTTCCGCCCTACCGGTATCGGCTCGTGCCTGGCGGCTTTCAGGATTCCCCAAATTTCAACATGCTCGATGAGGGCAATTACACGGTCGAAATCGTGGATGCAGCAGGCTGCTCCAATGTTTTCAACTTGACTGTATCGGCCATCACTGGCACTAAATCGGTGACCTATGGCACTTCTGTGAAAATTTACCCGAACCCGACAAGTGGCACTTTTAGTGTGGAGGTGAAAACTGGTGGAAACTTGGACGTGCTCCCCCTCAAAATTTTTGATGCCAACGGCAAGGTCGTGATGAACAACAGGCTGGTATCCTACAACGGTGTGCTAATGGCCCAAATTTCCTTAAAAGCCTATCCCGCCGGGGTCTATTTTCTCCAGTTGCATGATGAAGCAACGGGATTGAACCAATTGCTGCAAGTTGTGAAAAAATAACTGTCATGCAGTGCTTCGCAAATTGCGCCAAAATGGCCGGGTGACCAAAGTCGCCCGGCCATTTTTCCTTCCTTTCTATCAAAAAGGTTGAGCTAAGAAAAACTCGCAATTTGCCAATGGGAGACAAAATAGCATTGCTAAACAACAAAAATGGGTAAATTTAAAAAAGTAGTAAAACCTTTACGGCTGCAAACCGTTTCGGCTCTTGAGTAACGGTAAGGTAACTCCAATTCAAGTGACCAAAAACAGGGGAAATCCAAAAGCAACTACCCATCGTATATGCTGTTGCTCAAAATGGATGCTTGGCATAGTTGATGTGACCTCGCCCGATTTTTGTGTCAAAAACCTAAAATTTGATTAGATGGGAAATACATCCAATGAACCTATTACGCTTTTGGGAGAGGTAAATTTTCAAAAAGCGGGGGAGACAGCGATTCTTTCATTTGATGCTTGTGAATCCTGCAATGTCCAAATAATTGTGCAAGACAAATTGGGACGCTCAGTACTCTCCTTAGACCAATTTGTGGAGGAAGGTTCGGACACCTTGCAATTTGACACCAAAGAATTGAGCAATGGTGATTACCATGCTTGGATTTATGTCAATGACAAAGTTTTTGTGAGGCAATTCACCGTCGAAGGTAAAGCGGAGGATGGCCTAATTGGTAGGATGTTTTCCAGGTTCAAAAAGAGCTGAGCGGCTCCTCTAAATTCGTTTTGATTTTGATTGAGGCACAAAACGTTGACTATCAACAATTTGCTCCGTCGTAAATCGTAAAATTCCTATCCCCTCATGGCATTTGCAAGGAAATCGCCCAACGGCTTCCCAGCAAGGAAATAGTCCATGCACACATCCACCAAATCTGGTTGAAGGATGGTCTCGGCATCAAAAGCATGGAAGTAATAAAATGACTTCTTGAAAATTAGTGGCTGTTTGGCAGCAGCTTCCATCAGGTCGGATGGCAAGCGCTTGTTCTCCTCGCCATGCAATCCGCCGTATTTCTCCACAAAATTCTTGTCGGCAATCAATGCGGAAAAGCCGCCCAAGTCAGCGGCAATCGCTTCCCGTATCCGCTGCAATTGCTGCTTTTCAGGCTGGTAAGCCCCACCGTATATCCGAAAATCGTCGCAGCCCAACTCAATGTACATGCCGCACTCGCTCATGCCCTTTCGACCGCCAGGCGTGATGAGTGCCGACATCTTCGTTTTGTAGGGCGTTTTGTCCGCACCAAATCGGGTGTCACGGTAAATTCGAAAAATGGCATCTTTCGGGGTCAGCACCAATCGTTTGTCCACCTCTTGTGCCCGCTCAATTAGCGCCCCAACAAATGCAGTGAACGGCTTTTCCACCAAATTTTGAAAACGGCCCTTGTTGGCATTGAACCAATCCCGCTCGTTGTTCATGGAAAGCTCGGCAAAGAAATTGAGGTAGTCTTTTGTGAAAAATGCCATAAATGGTGTTTGTTTTGTCAAAAATCTAAACTCTGAAAATCGGTTAACTTGCAAAAAAACTCCTCACATTCCCTTCAATGCGCTTCGCAATATCCTCCGTGTCCGCCCGCTCAAACGACTGACCAGTGAGCAACTCGTACAGCTCGATATAACGTTCCGACACCGACTCCACGAATACATCCGGCATTTCCGGCATAATGTCGCCGTCATGGCCTTGGAAACCGTGGGCCATCAGCCACTCCCGCACGAACTCCTTGGAGAGTTGCTTCTGTACTTCGCCATTTGCTTGGCGCGCTTCATAGCCATCGAGGTAAAAATACCGGGAGCTATCCGGTGTATGGATTTCATCAATCAGGTAGATTTCACCATTCCGCTTGCCAAACTCGTACTTGGTGTCCACCAAGATAAGTCCACGCTCGGCAGCCATCGCCGTGCCCCGCTTGAACAGCGCTAACGTGTATTGCTCCATCAGCAAATAGTCCGCTTCGCTCACAATGCCCTGCCCGATGATGTCCTCCCTTGATATATCTTCGTCGTGCCCTTCATCCGCCTTGGTCGCTGGGGTGATGATGGGGTGGGGGAAGCGGTCGTGCTCCTTCATGCCTTCCGGCAACTCAACACCGCAGAGTACCCGCTGCCCAGACTTGTAGGTACGCCACGCATGGCCAGTAAGGTAGCCCCGCACTACCATTTCCACCCGGAAAGGGTCGCAGCGGTGGCCGATGGCAACGTTTGGGTCGGGCGTGGCGATGAGCCAGTTTGGGCAAATATCCCTGGTATTGTTGAGGAAGTGGGCGGCAATCTGGTTGAGTACCTGGCCCTTGTAGGGAATAGGGCGTGGCAAAATATAATCAAAGGCGGAAATGCGGTCAGATGCAACCATCACCAGCAAATCGCCAACGGAGTAAACATCCCTGACCTTGCCATGATAGACCCCCTCTTGTCCGGGGAAATTGAAATCTGTGCGCCGAATGCTTCTTTTCTCTATGGATTCCATGATGTGCTTGTTGTTGTTTTCCGGCAAATGTAGGCAGGAATTGAATCTGCGCTCGACTTTAGCCATTTGAAAGGA
>DIUC01000096.1 GCA_002435785.1 Saprospiraceae bacterium UBA6168
GGGACTTATTTCACAGTCTGCGTTAGCCACCATTAAAAATGAAAGAATTCATACCAACATTGATAATCCTAATGCTTGTTTCATGTAAGGACTTGAATCAATCTTCCAATACAGAAAATCAAGAAATAAAAAACGATACGTTGCCAAAAATCGAAAAGAATCAATCCCCATTACATGAAAACTTGTCTAAAGAATTTAATTATCAATCATTTATTGAAAGAATACCAACAGAGTATTTTGATTCATGCCTTGTTAATGTAGTGGTGAGTAGAAAAGATAATGAACGTGTCTTTTACAAAGTAAATATTATTTCGACATATTTATTGGGAGACGAAACCTTTGAAAATGATAATGTACGGTCATACATTACAGGAGCAAACGCAGACGAAGATGTGGTAGACAATGATTATGGAGATATAGTGGTAGCGGATTTCAATTTTGATAATTTTGAAGATTTTGCCATTAAAAGAGAAGAAGGTGGCAATGGGGGGCCACTATATAACTTCTATATTCAATCAAACCAAAATTTTATTATTGATAATTATTTAAGTGATACAATAGTTTGGTTTCCAAACAAAATAGATAAAGAACAAAAAATTTTGCAGACATTGGTACGAGCAAGTGCAGTCAGTGTATGCGAAGAGACCTATAAATACAATTCAACCAATAAAACATGGAAAAAAATAAGAAAACAATTTTACGGAGAAAAATATTAAAATGGTGGCTAAAAAGTATAGCTGCCCATTTTAGACATAAGTCCGTAACGTCAGCTCCACAAATGTTATAACCAAAAAAAAAAGCCCAGCTCCCGCCAGGCCAACTTCAATAAAATGCTCTAATATAAAACAATTTAAACTTCCACTTCAGGCACCGCCACCAGCTCCACCGTAATCCGATTAATTTTCCCCTTCACCACCCGGTATTGTAGCAGCACGAAGTCCACGTAGCCGGGCATCGTCACCCGGATGTCATAGCGGCCCTCTTTGATGGGCTTGACGAGGGCTTCGCCGCTGATGTTGGTGGCGGTGGAGATGGTGATGCCGTCCTTGGTCAGCATCGTGGTGGCCAGATAGATAGGCTCGGTGGTGTCTTTATCAAACACGAGGAACTGCACTTGGGTGACGGTGGTGCCCGGCTTGAGCACCTTGCGGGCCACGTACCACTGGCTGACGAGTTCGGGTTTGGTGGTGGCCAGGGTGTTCACCATGCGGTCCAACTGCCGTTCCAGCAGGTCGTCCATTTCTCCCGACTGTTTCACCACCTGCTCGGTGGCGGCATGGATGGCGGCCCGCTTGAGCCGGGGGCTGGATGCCTTGGCGCTCCATACGGGTATGAGGGCGGTAGCGGCATCGAGCATGGCCTGCGTGAGGCCATAGGGGGCGGCTGCTACCTTCACGTCGGTGGCTTGGTCGAGTATGTCCTGGCAGGTGGCTTCCATGCGGTCGTCCTTTGTCCGGTTCAGCATTTCCACGCTGACGTTCATGGCTTCGTACAGGATGATGTCCTGGATGCTGTCGGCGTATGCAACCACGGGGTCCGCCACCTTCCAAGTGGCCGTGGCGAGGTCGAGCTTCGCCTTGTCCTTGTCCGAGGTGGAGGGCTTGGTGCTGTCGTCGGCTACCTGCTGGTTTAGCTTGATGTTGTCGTACTTGGTGGTGAAGATTTCGAAGGCGGCCTCGAAGGCGGGCACGGTGTCAAGGTCGGCCTTGTTTTGGGTGTAAAATTCTTTTACGGCACCGTACATGTTGATTTTGGCATCTATACGTGCGTCCATTGTCAGAGGTTTTTAATTCCTGCCGCTGGGTTTTGTCCTTTTCCGACAACACTTGGCAGCCAGGGTCATTTGATAATATTTTGAAAAGAAAATGTTATGCCAATTTTTCATGTAAAATGAAAAAATGGCTGGAAGGAAGAAAAAAAAATTTTGAAAGGTCGTCCGCAGCCATCATTGAGTTTGCCGCAGGCGATAAGACCATTCCAACAGAAGTGAAGGACCTTGGCGCAGTACCACTTTGTTCATTTCTCACGCGTTAGTGTCCAGAACATGCGCGTTAGTGTTCAGAAAACGCGTGTTAGTGTTCGGATCATGCGCGTTAGTGCCCATATCACGCTGTTTTCATCCATTTCAAAGGTGTTAGACTCCATTTCGGCTGATGAGGCAAACAGTGTGGCGGGCGGGCTACCCAGTCCAGTAGCTTCAAGTATTCTACCTTCCCAGCCAAGCAGTACCCTATTGTCTGCAAAAAAGCAGTAGTTCCCGCTGTGCCAAGTATGCCAAAAAAGCAGAAGCTCTTTCAAGTCTAGCGCAGCGTGACTTGGAAGCGTACCTTAGGCGGTTTGCAACCGCCTAGCCCAGCGGGCTAAAGAAAGCAGTCTTTGAATTTGTAGCTCCGATCATCAGCCATTTTCCCTAATCTGAACCGTTGCGGATTGCAACGGTTTTTGTATTTTTGTACTAAATTGTTTGATATGAAATTCGCAGACGTAAAGAACGACATCGCATTTCGCAAAATCTTTGGCAACGAAAACAAAAAGGAAGTGCTGATTTCCTTTTTAAATGCCATCCTTGACTTCAAGGGGCAGCATAAAATTACGGATGTAAATATCCTGAACCCTTATCAACTTCCGAAGTTCCGAGACGGGAAGGCAACCATCATTGATGTAAAAGCACGAGACCAAGGTGGTCGTGAGTTCATTGTCGAGATGCAGGTGGCAGATGCTTTAGGTTTTAGCAAGCGGGTGTTGTACTATACCTCGCAAGGTTATGTCAGTCAGATTGACCGTGGAGAGTTTTATGATAAACTCAATCCGACCATATTCGTCGGAATATTGGATTTTACTTTAACCAAGAACCCGAAGTACATCAGCAGGCATCGGATTTTGGATGTCGAGACGGGCGAGCGGATAATGGAGGACATGGAGTTTAACTTCATCGAACTGCCCAAATTCAATATGCAGCGAAAAGACCTAAAAACGCTGGAGGAGAAGTGGGTGTATTTTATCAAAGAAGCGGAGAACCTTGAAGTTATACCAGAGGGCATGGACGACCCCGGACTGCGAGCGGCGTATGAACAGGCAAATATTCAATCATGGTCGCCGGAAGAATTGGAGGCTTACGATTACGCTGGTTTGAGAGAGACGGAAGATAGGTTAAGGATTGAAAAAGCAAAGTCAGATGCTAAGAAAGAAGAACAACTGAAGATAGCAAAAGTAATGAAAAATAAGGGGGTGGATAAAAGTATAATTTCCGAAGCAACTGGCTTGACCAGTGATGAAATTGAAGAAATATAAATGCCACGAACAACGCACCAGCCAAACAGTACCCTTTTGCTTGCAAAAAAGCAGTAGTTCCAGCCAGTGTTGAGCGAAGCGGCACTGGCGGTGCAGAAGCAGACTCGCCGCCAGTGCCCCATCGCAGAACATCCCTCCCCCCCCACCATCATCCATTTTCCTTTATCTGAAACGCCAGCTTATCTATTTTCCCTGACAAGCTCAGCACTTCCGTAATCAGGATGTCCTTCAATTCAAGGATGTATTTCGGGTCGCTTTCGAGGATTTCGGGGAATAGGCGGATGATTTCCTCATTGAGGACGTCCATCAGTCGGTCTTGAAATTTGGTGTGCCGAAGATTGCTTTCCCGCATCCCCATCCCTGTAAGTTCGCTCACCACATGGGCTGCCTTCTTTTGGAGCGCTTTGTGTTCGGCTATTGCTGCTGGCGAAGTGTCTATGGGTTTGTCAATACGAAATCGTTCATCCAGCGGATTCCCCTTGGTCACATGCCAATCGTGCAGGAATGCTACTATCAACGGCTCAAAGTCGAAGCCTTCTTCCATAAACGCATCGAACATAGGCGTATGTTTTGGCCCAAAACCCTTGATGCTGCGGCGCACATTCGTGAAATACTCCGCTTCGGGCCGTCCATGTTCCCGTGCAAAGCCCCAAAGGTGGTCAAAACCAATGCTTTGGTCATATTGATGCCCATCCGTTTCTTGGATGAACCGGATGTACATGTAATCATCGCCCATATCCCGAAGGATGAGGTCATCGTAGGTGATTTGATAGATTTTAAACTCCATGTTGAAAGTTATTGGTCATTGGTCATTGAGGTCATTGGTCATTATGGTCATTGGTCATTATGGTCATTGGTCATTATGGCCATTGGTCATTATGGTCATTGGTCATTGGGGTCCCTATCCTGGATTGCGTAGCACGATGCGATGGCATTGCAGCGTTCCCTCATCAAAAGCGACTGCTGAACCCCACAGGTACAACCGAAACCTTCGGAAATTGTACTCTCCAAAACGGCTCACCAATCTTTCCCGGTGCGATTCAAGGTTGCTTGCCCAAGTCTCAATGGTTTTCTGGTAATCCCAGCTATCATCGTGCAAGGAAACCAGTTCCAGCCCTTCTTTTTTGGCGGCCTTGAGAAAACCATCCAAGTGCAGGAAGGAGTGGTTGAACGGAAAAATATGCTTGTAGATGAACTTGGACAGCTCAAATTTTACTTTGCTCGCACTGGCATCCAAATAGGCGAAGCCGCCGGGCACTAATATTTCCCGCAGCTTGCGGCACACCCGGTCATACTGCGGCAGGTGTTCGATGACGCCCATGATGGTCACGGCGTTGAACTTTCGTCCGGGTTGGTAGGTCAGGAAGTCTTGGTCAATCACCCGGAGGTTCGGGATGGGGAATTTGTTTTCAAGGTATGCCTTCGATTGCGGGGAAATCGTGATGGCCGTTATACCCACCTTCCGTGGCATCAGGTATTTGATGAAAGCGCCCCACCCCGGCCCCACTTCCAATATCTGGCTGTTCTCGTCCATTTTGCAAGCATCCGCAGCAAACGCCAATTTGCGCTCTGTGGCCACAGCCAACGATTCATCTGGTGCTGCATAAACTCCCTGCGTGTAGGCAGGATAAGTTGCATCAAGGAACGACAAATAAAACTCAGGGTCCAGTTCGTAGTGCTTTTGGATGGCCTTCCGGTTCGTGAAGACCTGCCCCAAAAAGGCCGGAAGGGCAAAGCGGGTAAGCCATGAAAGCCCATGCCCGCTCTTCAAAAAACTGCGAAGTTTCAAAACGTCCATCATGGAGCCTTCGATGTCGAGGTCGCCCCGGAGGTAGGATTCGATAATCCCATTTTCATTCAAGAAGAACAAGCTTCTTGCTGCTCGATTGTTGTGGATGGAGACAACCGCCGTGCGGTTTCCGCTGCCGATGATTAGGCTTTTCTTTGAAGGAAGGATGAATTCAATGGACATGTCCATTTCGCCGAGCGGCTTGCCAAGTGCTTGCTGGAGTGATTCGAAGTTCATAAATCGTAGATATTTGGTTTGAGCGGGTAATTTAGCTCGTAAATTGAAGTTGATGGCTAAATTGGTATCAAAAAATCAACGAAAAATAAAATTCCTCCAATTTTCAATCCTCACTCCAGTTCTATTAGCACCGGCCTCCCATCAACGGGCAATGCCACCTCCTTTTTTCCCTTTTGCAGGGAAAACGCCGTCCCCGTTCCATCCAGCAACCATGCGGCCTTTAGCTTAAAATTAAGGGGAATGGCAGCCGACGGTTTGCGCTCCGAATCGCTGTCCACGGGCCGCCAAGCCACCAAGTGCGTCACCTTCCCGTCTGCATCGCCAAACCGATAGACCCACGCCGTTTCATCCTCTCGGACGATGGAATGGAAATACTTGCCGCCCAATTTTTCCACCAACGATTGCAGGGCGATGAACGGTTTTTTCTTCGCAAAACCGACCAGCCCTGAGCCTACCAACCCGCTGCGGGTGTACAGCGACGAGGGCGCTTTGTCGTTGGCGTAGTAAAACCAACTGGCCCGGTCAATGCCCAACCGAGCAGCGATGAGCGCTCCCCGCACCGCATAGTTGGCGGCGGCCTGCTCGCTCACGCACTCATCGTGGGTGCAGTCCTCCCCTGCCCCATCGCTGTCCCAGCCCCATTCCGAGAGGTAGATTTTCTTGCCGGGCATGTTCTGGTTGCGCCAGCGGATGGCGTTCAGCATCTCCCACCAACTGCTGCCCGGATGCTCTGGATGAACTGCCTTGCGCTTGCCACTGCCTGCCGACACGTAGCTGTAACAGTGGATGTTGATGCCGTCGAGCAGCTTTGCGGATTCGGGCGTGATGCGGTCGCCGATATAGTTTTTCCATTGTCCCTGCTTCTCGGCGAGCGGGTCCACGGCTTGCAAGGCGCACGGAAAGACCTCCACCGACGGGTCGCCAGCCGCTGCCCCTTCGGCCATTCCGAGCAGGATTTCCCGATACACCTCCGCTGGATAATGCCACGGTTCATTGCCCGCTTCGATGGAACAGACGAGGCCGTTGCCTTTCTTTGCCCCAAAATGCCGGGTGAACGCCTCGGCGTAGCGCCGCCCGTCTTGCCGGGGGTTTTTCCAGTCCGTTGGCTTGAACCGATAAAATTGGAGGCTGGCCTGCACGTTCATGCCCGCTGCTTTGTGCCAAGCCTGGTATTCCCGGTCCCAGTTGAGCCATTCGGTGGCGGGGGTTCCGCCGCCTTTAGACATTTTTTCAAAGTCAATGGGGTCGCTGGGCGATTTCAAATCCCAGGTCATGTCGTGGTAATTGCGGGCATGGGAGGCCACTGGCTTGAAGCGGTAAGGGCCGCCATCCGGTGCCAGCAAGTCGGAATACTGGTCGGTGCCCCAGCTCCAGTAGCCGTTTACGCCAAGTAGTTCCCGGATGGTAGTATGGCCTTGCGTCGGCGGTTCCATCTGGCCATACGGCCCTAAACGGTCGTAGGCTTTCACTTCCCAGATATAGGCTTTGTTCCAGTCCCTCACCACCAGCGTATGCTCCAACCGGAGGTAGCGGGCTGTGATTTCCTTCGGTAAAATCGTGACGACGGTGTGCAGCGCTGTGGGTTCAAGTGCGGCGACGTTCTGCCAGTTTTTACCATCCGTGCTGAGGTAAAGCTGCGTGGCAGTGGCCGTGCCAGCCTCCCCCGCCCAGTGCCGGGAGTGGATTTGCCCAACCGGGCGCACCTGCCCGAAATCTATGATGACGCTTTCCGTTGTGCCGTTCGCCTTGCCCGGCACTACCCCACCCGACTGCCAATGGGTGTTCAGGTCGCCGTCGAGGACGTTGGCAGCATCTTTTGCATTGGAGGTGGCGGTGATGGTAGCGCCTTCTGTCCACGAGGGGATGTAGCCGGCGTTGGGGTTCCATGCAGTATCGGATTGATGGTATCGAGCTGCACCGAGGAAGGCTAGCAGGGCAGAAAAAAGGATTATTGGGTGGAAATACTTCATGGCTATTGGTTGTGTTGAAAAATGAGGGGGTTATTTGCCGGAGGAACGGTATTCGTCTTTCGCTACTCGAAACCCTATCCCATCTAATGGGATTGCAGTATAATCCCAGCCTCGGTAAGCATTGCGGCAATTTGAAGCAGAATCCCTCCAAGACCCACTACGAACAACCCGAAGGTTACCAGAAGTTGGTCCATTAGGATTGTATGCGTTAGCTCCTTCAAAATCCTTGTAATAGGTCTCACTATACCAGTCGCTGCACCACTCCCAGACATTTCCACTCATATCAAATATGCCAATTTCATTGGCCTTTCGGCTACCCCTTGGATGCGTTCGATTGCTAGAATTTCCTTTATGCCAAGCCACATCGGCTATTTCATTTCCACCAGAATATCGAAAATCTTGACTCTGGATTCCACCTCGTGCGGCATATTCCCATTCTGCTTCGGTGGGTAGGCGGTATTTTTTATTCGTTTTCTTGGAGAGCCACTCGGTATAAGCCACTGCGCCAATCCAAGATACGTTCACGACGGGGTGTCGCTCATATCCTTCCTGCGGTTCGAAATAAGCTTTTGTGATGTCACCTTGAGAGCGAAAAGCTATGCCCCTATCGTCTTCGTAAACCATTGTCTGGCCTTTATTTGACCCATCTTTCACTTTGGTCATGCCATATTCATTTAAAAAAACTGCATAATCTTCGTTTGTAACTTCGTATTTCCCTATAGAAAAATCAGGGAGCGTGACATTAAGGACTGGTATTTCATCATCCCGACAATCTCCATCCCGCTTCTCGTCGCAACCCATGCGGAAAATGCCGCCTTTCACGAAGACCATTTCGGGTTCTTTGAATGTTTGTGTAGGCTGCTGCTGCGGGCTATTGTCCCCAGATGTTTCAGACTTTAATGTTTCTATTATTGGACAGCCCGCATTTTTCGGGTCGCCCGGCTCTTTTGGACATTTGTCTATCCTATCCGGCACACCGTCACCATCCGTATCTAATTCTTTTTTTGCCACTTGTGGGCGCATCTGCACCGTGAAGGTCAGGTTGTACGCAGTCGGTTGTATTTCCCGAACCAAGGGGAGGTAGCCAGTTTTGGTGATATCATACACCCGTTTTTCGCCCATCGGAATCTCCAAGTAGATTTTGCCCGAAGGGTCTGTCTGTCCTCGTGTTTTTTTTGAAATCACCATCACATCCCTCAAAGGTCGCCCGGTTTGCACATCCGTCACCGTTACGGTGATGCGCTCTAGGATGCCCTCCACGTTGCGGGCCAGCAGGGATTGCAGGTGTGGATAGGTCTGCAAGGAATCAAAGTACAAGCTGTCCGAGCGCTGCATCAAGGCTTGGTAGTAGTACAGCGCTGAGTCCTGCCGCTCGGCGAAGAAATGGGTCAGGCCAATACCGTGGAGCGCATCCAGCGTCGTGTGCTCGAAGGCAAGTGCCTTTCGAAATGGTGGAAGTGCAGCGTCCCAGATGATGTTCGGCGAAACGGGCCCAGCGGCAGAGAGGTCAAGCCCATCGAGCATCGTTTCGTAGATTACCCTGCCCTGATTGAAGTATAGGCTACCGAGGTTGGCCTTGGCCAGTTCGTAGTCTGGGCGCTGTCCCAAAGCCAATTGGAAGTTTTTTTCAGCCGATAGGAAGGAAGCCGCCATTTCCAAATCGCTGCGCTGGAGGCTGTCCGAGTCTTTTTTGAAGGCATCGAGGTAGGCATCCACCCCCGCATTGTTGTACAGCACGGCACTGTCCGCCACGCATTCTTTTTTCAAAAAATAGGCGTACAGGTATTGCTCCTTGCACCCCCCCGGCTCGAATTGGACGTTTGCCCATTTCGCCAACTGGTCCGTAGCGCCAAAGCTCCAAACGAACCAAAAAATGAGCAGGTACGCCAGCGTCGTTGCGCAAGCCCACCAGAAGTCATTGGTGAAAAACGGCTTTTTGGGCGGTTCGGGCTTTTCCGGCTTGTTTTCCTCCAAAAATGCCTGAATATCAGGCGCTTGTGGTGGGAAATTCCCCATGAAAGATTGCTGCACCTTCTGGTTCATTTCCCCAAAACCTCGCTGCTGGACGTGCCGCTCCACGCTTTGGTTGAGTTCGGCAAGGTGCTTGGGCGTCGCCAATTGGAGCGCCAGCAGTTCCCGAACGATGCGCTGGGCTTCGGGGTCGTCAGGTGTCACGGCGAAGTTTTGCAGCGCCAAATTGATTTGGTGCTCTTGGTTGGCGTGGCCTCCCACCACCAGAGCCTCCACGGCTTTAAGTTCCTCCTGTACGGCTGCCCGTGCGAGGGGTTCAGCCTTAGGCTCGTCCCATGGGTTGTCGAGGTCGCTGAGAAGTTCCTTCCGCAAACGGGGCGAAAGGTCGCCCGTCAGCAGCCAAGGTATTCGGCTGATTATCAGCAGGTTGTCGTAGTTCACATCCACGCCGAGCGGTGAAAGCGCCCGCCCGATGGCCAAGGTGATGTTCCAATCGGGTTTGGGGTAAACGGCCAGTGCGCAGACCCATCGGTAGAGGGTTGGGTAAGCGCTGAGGTAGTCCCGGTGGTCGGCGGCGGTGCGCCAGCGGCGGTAGTTCAGGTCAGGCTCCCGGCGGCCTTCCAGCAGCCGCTCGCACCATGAGGTGTAGGTGGGCAAATCCTCGCCGTCCATCCCCCGTTCGAGGAACTTGATGGCTTCGCCCAAGCCCTCCGTGTCGCTGGGGAAAATGGCGAACAGGTTGTGCAGCGCCCCCTCCCGGTACGTCCACGAGATGACAGGCATCGGCGTGAGCAACATGCGCTGTTTCCATTGTCGAAAATAGTCGAAAGCATCGGAGCGAATGCCCGGAGCGCCCGCTTTTTGGGTTTGGTGCGGGTCGAGCAGGCCATGTCCGTCGCCCAGCACGATGAGGCGGTTGAGGGGGAAAAGGCGGTGCAGTTGGTCGGCGTTGATGCCTTCTGGGTATTGGTTGTTCCAGAAGCGGATGGGTTCGGTTTTGAAATAAAACACCTCGCCCAGCACCTCCCGTTTCCGCAGAAAATCCACGAGGAAGGTGTACAGCTTGGACTGGTGGCTGCCCGCCGATTGCTCGTCAATTAGGAACAGGTACTCCGTCGGCACCGCATCAGCCTTGCTCAGGAGGTTGGGAAAGCCACCTTCGGCAATGGTTTTTTTCAGCGAAGCGGACACGTCCATGTTCTTGCGGATGCCCTCCTGCCGCTGCCGCAACACATCTGCGAGGCGGTAAAAGAGTGGCTCCATGCGCACATAGCCTTCCTGCGGTCGGAAGGGGATGAAGTATGGTCCCTTGTCCACTGCTTTGAAGCGCTCCGCCGCTGCGGTCAAATCTTCATCGGGTTCATCGGGCGGGAGCGGGGCTTTTCGGGCTGCCCATTTTACCCAAAACCAGATGATAGCCAGCCCCAGCAGCCCCATCAAAATCCAAGTGCCCCATGAGAAGTTCACGATGGCATCCACCTGGTCCCGCACCAGTATCTTGGCGGTGAGGTAAGCCTTGTCCCTCCCGACGCTTATGCGGTGGAATTTGGTCACGGTGCAGTCGCCTGCGAGGCCAGTGCGGGTGGCTGTGAGGTGCACTTCAAACAGGCCGCTTTTGGGAAATGGGTGGGAAACATTGTTGCCCGTAGCCGTGGTGCTGTCGCCAAAATCCCAGCTTAATTGAACGTTCTTGGCATCGGCCAGTTTTGCTTCAAACCGGGCGACTCCGTTGGTTCTTATTTCCTGCGGCGCCAGAATCTCCACCACTGGCGGGTCCTTGCACAGGATATGGAAGCTGGAAACATGGGAGATGGGCTGGTTGGTCTTTGGGTCAATGGATTTCAAATAGCTGAGTTTGACAACCCGGTCATGGTTGTCGTCCACCTCGTTTACCACATAATCCAATTCATAAGATTGGCTGTCGTTGGCCAATAGTTGCCCATTTTTGGGGTGGCTGATTTCCCAGCGCAGTGCCGAGGAGTCAATGTTTGCAGACAGGTTTTTGAAATGGATGGTATCGCCGAGGGTTACGTTGAGCGGGTGCTCGAAATACACTTTTAGGGGTGGTGGCGTCTTTTTGCCAAGTTCGAATGCTGCCCACACCAATCCTCCCAGTACGAGCGCCACGAATAACCATCGCAACCAGTTTGGTCGCTGCTTTTCGGCCTCCACTTCCGCCGCTGGCATCTCCCAGGGCTGCTGCAATTCTTCCCAGTACCGGTCGAAGATTTCGTAAAACCGCTCCTGCTCCGCCCTGCCCTGCACCAACACTGGGGCGAGCAGGAACTTGAGTTTTTCCGGCGATTTCAGGTTGGCTTGGCCAGTGCTTTCCAGCACCCGCAGCACTCGCAGCCGCTCGGCTGGGCTGATGGAAAAGCCCGCCAGTTCCAGCCGTTGGAGGAAGGTGTCGAGTGGGAAGGTGGTATTTTGATTTGAGTTGTTCAGTACTTACTTTTGTATGCTGAGAAAATTAACAGCTTTTTTTTTCAATCAAATTTCACTGCCATGCATACTGTTTCAATAGAAGTTTCCGATAAAAACGACCTACAATTGATTTTGATGCTGGTCCAACGGCTTGGCTTGAAATTCAAGCAGGTCGAAAAAAATGGGTCTTCCAAAACCGAGAAAAAAGACCTTGATTATCATCGCAACATCATCAAGAACGGCGGCAAAATGACCGAAGACCGGATGAATGAAATGTTGAAATCAATCGAAGAAGACCGCCAAGACCGTGAACTACCATTTAGGGAATCCTGAAATATCTCTCACACCCCGAATCACCGTTGTGAACCCCATCTAAAACACCCCCTTCACCGCCTCCAAATCCTCTCTCGTTTTCACCAGAATGGACAGGTTGTCAAGCAGTTGTGCCCGCTGCTGTGGCGCTTTTTGCTCCATAAAGTTTTGCATTTCGAGGATGCGCAGCCAAGCCAATAACTCCGCCGTTGCCGGTGGCTTCCGCACGGCCCGTTTGCGCACGGCGTTGAATTTTTCGAGCAAGGTGTTTAGCATCTCTTCCGTAAACTGGGTGCTACCGCCCAATTGCGTCTTCACGATTTCCCGCAACAATTCATCCGAGGGGAACGGAATATGGTAAAAAACGCAGCGGCGCAGGAAGGCATCGGGCAGGTTTTTTTCTGAATTGCTCGTCATGATAACCACTATGTGCTTGTCGGGCGCTTTGGCCATTGGGTAGTTGTCCTGCTCCTTCATCGAGAAGCGGTAGTTCTCGATTTCATCCAAAATATCGTTGGTAAAATCACGTGGCGCTTTGTCAATCTCGTCAATCAGCACGACCGAGTTCTGCGGTTTTTCGGGCAGCGGCGTACTAAACTTCGAATCGTCCACCACGGCTGGATTGCTGAAAGCAATGGCCTTGCCAAGCGCCTGCAATTCAATAAAATCAGCCGTTCTCAGCACTTTAGAGCCTTCGTTCTGCTTGATGTTGGCTGCCTGAAAATGCGAAAGCGCATCGTAGGTGTAGAACAAATCCCGAGCAGCGGAAGTGGTCTTCGTGTTGAAAACCAACGGCTTGTCCGCAAAATCGGAACCCGGCAAGCCTGCCAAATCGAGCGCCACTTTTTGCGCCAGCTTCGTTTTACCAGTGCCCGGCTCGCCTGTAAGCAGCAGCGGCTGTCCCAGCGCAATGGCCACTTCCACAGCGTTTTTCAATGCTTCGTGTAAAATATAATCCTGTGGCCGGAATGGTTGGGTGATGCGGGGGTGGAGTTGAATTTTCATTTTTGAAGGATTGATGGATTGAAGGATTGAAGGGCTTCAATCCTCCAATCCTTCAATCCTTAGAAAAACCTTTTATTGTATTCGTCAATTAGCTTTTGCAGCGTCAGTTCCACGTCTTCCATATAGTGTTCGTTGGCTTTGAAGTGCATGTCCCTGATTTCTCTCAATTCCCGAGCACCGGGAAAGATGAAGCTGTATTTATTGAACCAAGTGCCAATGTCTTTTTTGAGCACCATGCCCAATTCTGGGAGGGCCGTCACGAGGTCGCTCACGGCCACCATTGCCTCTACCTCTTCCTCAATCTGCGCATCATCCTCTTCGTAAATGATGCCGAAGAAAAACAGGTAATCAGGGCTATCGGCTGGCAATGGCGCACTGCAAAACTCGGTGATGAACCAGCGGGTAATGGCTGGCGTAACCTCCTTGTCCCAGTCCCATTGGCTGATGGCGATGAAGATGCAGACGTAATCATTGCTTCCAAGACCTTGCAGCACCGGGCTGGTTTGCTGAAGCCAAGCCAGGCTTTTTTGGGAAATGGGGTCGTGCTCGTTCACCCGCACGGAGAAGGCGGCGAACAGGTTCTTTAGGATGTTCTGCTTGTAAATGTCAGGGTTGCGGCTCACGTCGAAGGTAAGCTCAAACTGGAGCGACTTGCTGCCACTTTTCAGGCCGGGGTTCAAGTAGTCCTGCAATTTGCCCTCAAGGTCGAAGGCAATGCGCCGGAACATGCCTTTGTGGGATTGCAAATCGAGACCGTAGAGGTAGAAGAAGTGCGTTTTAGTTGCCTTTTTTTCTGTGAAAAGCTGTTGGAACTTGTCGCTTTGGTCCACCCGGTCGCAGGTGAAACGGTGGTATTCGTGAAGGCCACGACTTACTGAAGGATTCGATTTGAGGTCTTTTGGTTCGAGGTTGTCAATGATTTTGGTAACGCTGGCGGTGACTTGGTTGAAGACCAGATTGGCATTTTCAATGGAAACCCTGCCCCCCAACCGCTCCGTGTCCATCTGGTTATAGCGGGCTTCCTGTTGTACCGTTTCGTTATAGGCAGCGGAAGCAACCAGCAGCAATTCCTTCAACTGCCGGAACAATTGCGGGAGGTCTTCGACCATCACCGACTTGAGTTGCTGTTTGAGTTCTTCCACGAAGCGAATTTTCCAAGGTAAAAATTGGTCGCTAATTTAGCGCAATAATTTGGAATATAAGTCCATTGGCAAAATCCTGCTTCTTCCCACCCTCAAATCAATCCCCTGTCCTGCATCATTTTCACCTTCAATAGCGCCACCTGCGCCAGCCCATCCGTGATTTCGCCCCGCAGCACCATCTCCACGGCCTCTTCAAGGTGGACCCGGCGGACTTCCAATTGCTCGGTGTCTTCAGGGCTTGCCTCGCCATGGGCCAAGTCCTTTGCCACGAAAATGAGGGCCAGTTCGTCGGTCACTGAGTTGGAGGTGTGTATTTCGCCGATTTCCAGCCAAGTGCCAGCAGTGATTCCCGTCTCCTCGTGCAGTTCCCGTTGGGCGGAAACGAGCGGCGTATCCTCAAAACTGCCCCCGCCCTCTGGCACTTCCCAACTGTACCGCTCAAGAGCATAGCGGTATTGACCGACCAACCAGGTATAGCCCTCATCATCAATCGGCACGATGGCAATGGCGATGTTCTTGAAATGCACCAGCCCATATATACCGGCATTGCCGTTCGGATTTAGCACGTTGCGGTGTGTGACCTGTATCCAAGGATTGTCGTAAACGATTTGGACGTCAAGGGTCTGCCAAGGGTTTTGCATGAAGGAGGAGTTGAGGGTTTGAGAGATTGAGGGGTTGAGGGGTTGAGGGAGTTGGGGGCAAAAATCAGACCTTGACAGTTAGGATTCAATTTTTTAGCAGAAAAAGAAACGCCGAAGTGCGGACACCTCGGCGTTTCTTCTTGTATTTTTTCTTTTCAGAAACTGGCCATCGGACTTTTACTTCACGATTTTCTGCTGGTAAACCCGGTCGCCCGATTTCACCTGCAAGATATAAAATCCAGCACCCAACTGACTGACGTTCAACTTGTTGTCGCCAGACGCATCAAACAGCAGCCGTTTGCCATCCACAGATTGCAGCTCCGCAAAATCGGCTGTTGCGCCATTCGGCAAATTGAAATAAACCATTTCTCCCACTGGGTTTGGGAAAACTACCAGGCCTGGTTCCTTTGGCTCATTGCTACCGTCCACGGTCAAGCTGACGGTCTCAATCGGGGTGCGGAGTGAAATCAACGCCTCGTTTTCCCGAATGGCCTTCACGTCGGTTATCTCGATGCTGACGCTTTCCTTGCCAGCTATGTTGTCAATGATGCCGATGATGCCCGCTATTTGCCCAAAGCCGGAGACGTTATTTTGGTCGGTTCGCACCAGTGCTACTTTCACCTCGCCAGCCGATGGCTGCAGGTGGTCAAAGGTCAGCAGGTTGACCTGCTGAACGCCGAGCCAACTTGGGTCGTACTGGAAGGCGATGCTCGCAGGGTTGATGATGGTTGGGTCAAATTTCAAGGTAAATGCCACGCCGTAGGCATTGCTCAGTGGGGCATCAGCAGTACCGAGCATGATGGGCGCTTGAAAGGTCATGCCCGGCTGAAGTTGAGCGGCACTTGGCAGGTCCACGAACAGTGGCGGGTCGTTTTCGTTGCCTTTCACGAAGGCGACGGGCTGTGGTTCACCATGCGTTTCCCCAAAATTCAGGAAGACCGCCGCAAGGTCAATCTGGTTCACCTTGCCATCACCGGTGCAGTCCGCATTTTTCACGTTCACACCATTGCCAAAGGACGATGGCCAGTTTTGGGCTGCCAGCCCCGTCCATTCAATGCCCTGCACCGCCCGGCTCGGCCCCTCCAGCCCGAATGCCAGACCAAGGTTCAGGATGTCGAAATGGTTGCAGGCATTGTCACGGTTGCTGTCGCCGGGCCAAACGAGGCCGTCGCAATTGGGTGCTTCATAATGTATGGTCATGCAACAATCCGGCTGGTCGTTGATGCAGATTTTCAAGGTTTGAAGCGGTTCGTCGTTGGCCACCAAGTGCAGGAGGGTTTTGGGCACTTGCGTCAATGGGTAATGGTTGAGGTAAACCCCATTGTGATAGACTTCATAAAAATTGTTGCCGGGATGGTTTGTCTGGAACCAAATCCAGAGGTTGTACGAGTCGTCGGCGTTGCAGTCGCTGGGGTCAACGATAAGGTTATAGACCTCGCAATCCCCGGTGTTGTTGCAACCGATTGTACCTATACTGATATCATCCCGGCAGTCCTCGTTGTGGATGTCCACGACCAAGAACTCGAACGGCGTGGTGCCGTTGCCGACGAGCGGGCCAATCTCCACGGGCAACTCGGCGTAGCTGTACACGCCATAAGTCACGCCGTTGCCTTTTACCTTGAAATAGCCGCTGGTGTTCTCATGTTGAAAGTTCAAGGTAACATAAAAAGTGCCGTTGGGCAAACAAGGATGTACATCAGCCACGAGTTCGAAAATATGGCAGTCTCCTCCTCCACCGCCATTGCAATCCGGCACCTGCACCACTGCAAAATCGTGGCAGCTTGGGTGGTTCACGTCCGCCACACCAAACTCCAATTGCTCATTGTTGGAGGTCAATGGGCCGATGGTCACGGGCAGGTCATCATAGCTGAAATAGCCGTAAACATTGCCGTTTCCGTAAACCTTGAAGCCGCCATTGCCCGTGTTTTCGTGCTGAAAATCAATGGTGACGAAAAACTGTCCAAGGTTGTTGCAATCCGAAGCCTCGGCGGTCAGGTCGTAGATATGGCAATCACCACCGCCACAGTTCACGGGGCCGAAGACCATGACGCCCTTGCAGTTTTCATTCGCCACGTCCCTCACCACGATTTCGTACACCACGACGCTGTTCAATGGGCCAATGGTGTAGTGTGGCTGGCCATAGGCAAAGGGGCCAAACCACTGGTTGTTTGCCCGAATCTTGAAGCCTTGGCCGCCCGTGTTTTCGGAAGTGAACGCAACATCGAGCATGTACTGCCCGGTGTTGTTCAAACAGGGATGCGCTTCTGCAATCACGTCGTAGATATGGCAGTCGCTACTTGGGCCACAATCTGGTGCGGTAAACTCGTCAATGGCGCAGCAATCGGAATCATTGATGCAGACCTTGACGGACTGCCCAGGTTGGCCATTGTCATTGAAATTGAGGATGGTAACAGGCAAGTCGGCGAGTGCGAAGTACCCAATACTTTGCCCTTGATATATCACGTCAAAATGCGTGTGCGGCGGGTTATTCACCTGAAAATTGATGGTGAGCGGGTAGTTGCCAGCATTGTTGCAATCGCCCGGCGTCGCCACAAAGTCAAGGATTTGGCAGTCGCCGCCGCCACAGTTGATGGGGCCAACAGTGGCAAAATCGGAGCAGTCGGGGTGCAGGACATCTTTTGCCAGAAACTCATACACCGTAGTGCCGTTTCCGGGAAATGGCCCAAGGGTGATGGGCAAATCGTCGTACTGAAAAGTGCCGAACTGGACGCCTCCGCCTTGAACTTTAAATCCCTCGCTGCCAACGCCGGAATATTGGAAGTTGATGGTCACAAAGAACCCAGAATTGACACAATCGCCGGGCGTGGCCACCATGTCGAAGATATGGCATTGGGCCTGGGTTTTCTGCACTCCAAAGCAAGAGGCTATCAGGAAAATGGTGGAATAAATGATGTTTTTCATGCTTGACAGGATTTGATGGTACAAATGTGCATTGGCATTTGCTTGCATGGGAATACTTTTTTGGGTTATTTTTGGATTTTTTTTGGACGATTTTTTCAGAAATAATGCTTAACCCATTGGTTTTCAATTTTTTGTAAAAATAGGAATTTGTAGGATTATTGGATTTTATTTCTTTAATCATGAAAAACAACCCTCTTTTTTTATTGGCCAAATCGCTCACCCGCAAGGAAATGACCCGTTTCAGCGAGTTTGCAGCGTCGCCTTATTTCAACAAGCACAAGCAAGTTCGTTTATTGGTGGCATACATCAGCGATATTTACCCTGATTTTTCGGAGAAAAAATGCGACCGCACGGTCATTTTTCCGCAGCTCTTTCCCGGCCAGCCGCACGACCAGCCTCAGTTGGCCATTGTGTTCAGCTATGCGGCAAGGCTGATGGAGAAGTTTCTGGTGGTAGAGGCGCTGGAAGCAAACGGCCAACTGAGCGATAAAGCACTGTATTTCAGCCAATTGCGCAAGCGAAACCTCAACGCATTGCTCAAAACAGATTGGGAGAAAGGGACTGAAAAACGGTCATTGGGAAACCATGAGCGGGATTCAACATCCGATTTTCTCCATGAAAAAATCCGGACTGCCTCCGAAAAGGACGCCATCGCCTTGCGGCTTGGCCAAACGGAGACGGGCTATTTGGAGGAGAAACAAGCATACTTAGACGATTTTTACCTCACCGAGACGCTGCGTGACGCTTGTGAGCGGAGCCAACGCTACCGGCTTTTAAAAACCACGCCCCCTGCCTCACTGCTGCTTGAAAACATGGTCGGGACTTTGACTGCCAATCCCGCATTGCGCCAAATTTCCCCTTCCGTTAATGTCTATTTCCATCTTTACAACTTGTTGAAAAACAACGTTTTAGGGCAATTTCAAGTTTGTAAGGACACCATTCGGGACAATGAGCCTCACCTCGACCGGGAGGCGTTGCAAAACCTTTACAATGCCCTCCAAAACTACTGCATCCAGCAAATCAACAACGGACATCCACGGTTTTTGCAAGAGGTTTTCAGGCTGTACCAGCACCAACTCGACACCCAACTGCTGCTGGTGGATGGGGTGCTGCCGGAGTGGCATTACAAAAACATCGTGACCACTGGCTTACGGCTCGATGAGCGGCAATGGGTGCGAGATTTTATCGAAAAATACAGTCCATCGCTTGCTGAATCGGTGGCCGTAAATGCTTACAGCTACAATTTGGCAGCCTGGTTTTACCATGTCGGAAAACCGACCGAGGTGCTTCCGCTCCTGCTTCAAGTGGAGTACACCGACCTTCGATACAACCTCGACGCCAAGTCCTTGCTGCTGCGCACTTACTTCGACCTGGAGGAGGAGGATGCCCTATTTTCTCATTGCGAAGCGTTTGGGCAGTTCGTGAAGCGGAACAAATCGCTGACGGATTTTCAGAAAAAAGGCTATTTCAACCTTATCCGTTTCTCCCAGCGGGCCTTTAAGTTGAAGTTGCAAAAGGGTTTTGTAAAAAGGGAAAATTGGCAGGCCGGGCTGCAAAAACTCGATGCCGAAATGACTGAAGCCACCCCCGTCTTCAACCAAACTTGGTTAGAGGGAAAGGTAAAGGAATTGAAAATGGAGGATTGAAAAGCAACCTTCGTAGGCTCAATACCAGGTCACCCCAGCGGAGGGAGAGAAGCCGAGCGACTGGTGAAAACTGCCCGCCATGTCCGCCTGCAAGCCATTGCCGAAGGCGAAACCCAACCCCAAAAAAAGCATGGAAGGCTCGGAGGCATAACCGGAGCGAATGGAAACCGTCTTGACAGGCTGGTAGCTCAGGCCATTTTTCCAGCGGAAAGGCATTTCGATGTCCTTCTCCAACTCGGACACCACCATGAGCTTGTCGGATACCTGCCAGGCCACGCCCAACCGAAAGATGGTGGGCAGGTTTTCGCCCTCCGCCAGTTCCACCTGCGCTGGGCTGAACACATGCGCCCCGACCCGCACCGTCTTGGAAACATCGGCCTGCATACCTGCCTCGAAAGTCAGGGTGCCACGGCTGCCATACTCAGGGATGCGGGTCTGGAAAAAATCGAACTGCGCGCCAACGGACAAGGCGCTCCAAAGTTTTCGGGCATAGGATAGCCCTATTTTCTGCTGCCTAAATTCCTCATAACCAAAGCTTTGCACCACAAGGCCGAAGCTGCCAGAGCGGGTGGGAAGCGCTGCGCCTATCGCCACGGATTGCAGCTCGGAAAGCAGGAACCGCTGCTCGGCAGCCGCCACTACTGCGAATTTGGTGAGATTGGTCAGGCCGGCTTGGTTGCTGAACAGTGCGACGGGCGACTGCATGGCCACGGTGGCATGGCCTACGCCAGCGCCAATCGGCGTTACGGTGCTCATTTGGCCGAAGGCCATTCCGCAAAAAAACAACAGGCCGGGGAGTAAGATTTTTTTCATCCGACAAAGTTAAAACCCCCTTTTGATAACTTTGCCACCAAATCAATTAACAAATCGTGAAACCATTCTTAATCGGCATCACCGGCGGCAGCGGCAGCGGCAAGACGAGCTTCATCAGCGAACTTCGCAAGGCTTTTACGGAAGCGGAGGTCTGCATTCTTTCGCAAGACGACTACTATTTTCCTCGTGACCAACAATTGACGGACGATGCTGGGGTGACCAACTTCGATTTACCCCGCTCCATTGACAAAAAATCCTTCAAGGCTGATATTGAGCAATTGTTGGCTGGAGCGGTGGTGGAGCGACTGGAATACACCTTCAACAACGAAAAGGCTAGCCCTAAAATGCTGCGCTTCCAGTCGGCACCGGTCATCATCGTGGAGGGCATTTTTGTTTTTCATTTCAAAAAAATCAGGCAACTGTTGGACCTGAAAGTGTTCCTCCACGCCAAGGAAAACCTGAAGGTCATCCGCCGCATCAAGCGGGACCAAGTGGAGCGCAACTACCCCATCGAGGACGTGCTGTACCGCTACGAAAAACACGTCATGCCGACCTTTGAGCGGTACATTGAGCCTTATATGGAAGACGCCGATATTGTGGTGAACAACAACAGCCATTTCTCGGTGGGCTTGGAGGTGGTCAAGGGGTTTATCAGGAACAAATTGGCGTAAGCTCGCAACCCTTTTGCTGTAACCGACCTTGGTCTATGCTCGCCATTTCGGCAAAATTCCAACTACTCCCATTTTTTGGAAATTGTTTTGAAACAAACAAGGTGTATCCTGCCGTTTAAGGCAGCATAGCACCTATTTTTTTGTGATTGCCATCACTATTTCCTGCCAAAGCCTAACCAGATTCTACAACCGATTTGAACTCCAACCCATTGACAATCAATTGGTTGAAAATTTGTTTCCATAACCAAGCATCAACATGAAAATCCTAATTATCGGAGGCGGAAACATGGGCATGACCTACGCCCAATCGTTCTTACGCTCACACATCACCACCAAGAAAGACCTCATGATTCTGGAAAAATCGGAGGAAAAATGGCCGGAATTGGAAAGCCTCGACATCGGTTCCATCTGCAAGAACCCCGAAGATTGCCTGGCCCATGCCGACCTCGTCATCTTGGCCGTAAAGCCGCAGGACTCAGCATTGCTTTTTGAGAAAATCCGCCCGATGGTGGATCCTCAGCAAGTGTTCCTCAGCATCATGGCTGGTGTGAAAATGAGCACCATTGCGCAAGCTTTGGGCATAAAAAAAATCATACGGGCCATGCCCAACCTGCCCGCCCAAATCGGCATGGGCATGACCGCCTTTACCTCCACCGACGAGGTGACCCGCATCGAATTGGTGACGGTGCAAAACCTCATCAATACCACCGGAAAATCCATTTATGTCGAAAACGAAACCCTGATTGATGCCGCCACGGCCATTTCTGGCAGTGGTCCGGCTTATGTTTGGTTCTTTATGAATGCGATGATTTCGGCAGCAAGGCAGATTGGGTTCAACGATTCGGAGTCGGAATTGCTGGTCAGCCAGACGTTCCAAGGGGCCATTGACCTCTTTCACCAATCCGATTTTTCATGTGAGGAATGGATAAAAAAAGTGGCCTCAAAGGGCGGTACGACCGAGGCGGCTTTGGCTTCCTTTTCACAAAGCGCTGTTTTTCAGGACATTGTGAACGGGGCAGTCGCCGCTTTTGAGCGGGCGCAAGAACTGGGGAAATGAGGTTGGAAGTGCTGTAATAAAGCGGCGTGACAAAAAACAGTACCATTACTCAGAAAACCCTTTTATTTGCAGCGGCAAAAACCAAACAGCTATTCGGCTGTTCTACTCGCACAATCCAGTAAGTAATGGAACTTTCAAAAACAGCAAGTTTAATCATCTATCGAATCCGGGAACGGGGCCTCGAAGTGTTCATGCTCGACCATGACAAAACCGAAGGCAATTGGAAACTGCCCAACCACCAGGTCAGCCAAGCCACTGCGCTTCCACTGGAACAACCGGAGAAGTACATAGCACTTGACCCGGTTCACCAATCCGACGGGAAGTTGGAGGAGGGCCTTGCGGTGGAAGGCGATTGGCACGACATCCCTTCCCTGAAATCCCTGCTGATGGAAGACGTTGAGTTTGTGAAAGAACAAATCAAGCAGATGGGCAATGATGCCATCGAGAAAGGCGCTTTTGTCGCTATTAAGGAAGCATTCAAACGGGTGGCTCCACACCAATACGAAATGTTGAAAGAACTAAAGGATATTGTATCCGATAGAAATTCCGTGAAGGATTTATAGGCCGGCAGTACCTGTTTTTCAGGCACAAAAAAGCCGCTGGTTATTGGGAATCAGCGGCTTTTTTGTTTGAGCCTGTTCTGACATTTTGTTTGGAAGGCACAACCCGTTTCTCACAAACACTTGATTGAAATTATTTTCAAAGATGTCCCTTTTTTGTTTGGTGAAACGGAAGGCGTTTTTACCTTTGCTTGTCTTCTTTAACCTACCTACATTTATTTTCCCATAACATCTTCATTGTTAATCATTTGTACTATGGATGCACTGTCTCGTATTGATTCGAGGAGGCTGTCCTAAAACCGATTTATACCGGCGGCTGCTCCCAAAGCAGTGACCTGCCAAAAAGTTCACGCTCTTTTTTTTTACCCCTGACCCCCTCAAAGGGAACGCACGGAAGCTGGATGTGGAATGACATCCTGAGAATTAGGATGGTGTTTTTCCTTTAAAGCAGATTGTTGCGTCACTTGATTGGGAGTCAGGGGTTTTTTGATGGTATTGGCCTATCAACATCGCATTCCACCCTATTCCCTTCCGTTAAAACCCCTCCGTGTCGTCATCTTGGTTTCGGTTGTCACCGACGCCTTGCAGCTTGCCATTTGGAAGCACCAATATGGCCTTGATGAGCGCCATTCTTCCCACATTTTCAAGTTTGTGCCCCATGTCCCAGAGTTGTTTCCGCACCGTAGTGTCAATGGCCGCCGCTTCGCAACTTATCACGTCTGGCAACCATTGGTGATGGAACCGAGGCCCCCAAACTGCTTGTTCAAGCTTATTTCCGTACTCCGTAACGCCGAGGAAGGTTTGCAGTAACGCCGTGATGATGGTGCTTCCTCCCGGTGCGCCCAGCACCATGAACAGGTCGCCGTCCTTTTCCACGATGGTGGGGGTCATGGAACTGAGCATCCGCTTGCCGGGCTGGATGGCGTTGGCCTCGGCACCAACCAAGCCGAAGTAATTGGGAACACCCGGCTTGGCACTGAAATCGTCCATCTCGTCATTGAGGAAAAACCCACCGCCCTGCACGATGACCTTGGAGCCGTAATTGAGGTTCAGGGTGGTGGTGACGGATACGGCATTGCCCTCTTGGTCCACGATGGAGGTATGGGTCGTTTCAAACGTCTCCACGCCGATTTTTACTGCCGGGCCGAGCACACCGCTGGAAGTCGCCTTGTTTGGGTCAAAGTCCTGCATCTTGGCCTTTAGGTAGGCCGGGTCGAGCAGGGAGTCAACGGGGACTGGGAAAAAGTCGCTGTCGCCAAGGTACTTGGCACGGTCGGCGTACGCCCGCCGCTCCGCTTCCACGATGGCATGGACGGACTTGGCTGATTGGAAACCGTACTCCCCCAGCGGGAATTTCTCCAACATCGTCAAAATTTGCATCAAAACCACCCCCCCACTCGATGGCGGCGGCATGGTGATGATTCGGTAGTTTTTGTATTGCCCGATGATGGGCTTACGCCATTTCGCCTCGTAATTTTTCAGGTCTTCGAGGGTAATGAGGCCACCGCCCCGCTTCATTTCCGCCAAGATTTTCGAGGCCGTTTCCCCTTCGTAAAACCCGGCTGCCCCCTTGTCACGGATGAGTTCGAGCGTATGGGCGAGTTCGGGCTGCACCAGCACGTCGTTCATTTTCCAGGCACCCTCCTTCACGAAGGGCCTGGGGTCTGGGTTCAGCTTTTTGAACTGCGCCTTGTACTCGTTCAAGCGGGATGCCTCCAAGGCTGTAAGGGCAAACCCCTCCTTTGCCAACCGGATGGCTGGTTCCAACAGTTGCCCCCAATCCTTGATTTTGCTGTATTTCTTAAAGGCCAACTCCATGCCTGCCACCGAACCTGGTACCCCCACGGAGAGGTGCCCTTCCTTGCTCACCGATTCCATCACGTTGCCCTCGCCATCCAGATACATGTCCCGGTGGGCGGCGGCGGGTGCTTTTTCCCGGTAATCCAAGGCATCGGAAGTGCCATCGGCCAAGTGGATAACCATGAACCCACCGCCGCCGATATTGCCCGCACGGGGATATACCACCGCCAGTGCAAACTGGGAAGCAATGGCCGCATCCACGGCGTTACCGCCTTTTTGCAGGATTTCTTTGCCCACCTGTGCCGCCACTGGATGCTCCGCAACGACCATCGCCGAGTCCTTCACAGCGCTTTGCACCACCTCGTAAGGTGGGTCTGGCTTCGCAAACTGGCAAGCACTTGAAATTAAAATTAATGAAAATATGCAGAAAATGATGCTCCGTTTCATATTGGTACGGTAGTTGGTAAATATTACAATGTAATTGAATTGGATTACTTCATCAAGTAACCCATTCGAGAGGCCATGCTAAAAACTGCAAAGTCCCTCGCACTTTTGAAACACAAAATCACCGGGAAGTTCGAACGGTTCCCCCCACTGTAAAAACTCCCGGTGATACTTTTTCATTTTTGAATTGGCTGCGCAATTTTCCCGAAAAACAAAAAACAAAGCCAAGTACATGTTGGCGTGTTGCGCTTAGGAACGTGGGTGGAATAAGGTGCCGTTTTCGGCGAGTGTATTCTTGGCGATGACAAGGCGACGGAACAGGCGCATAGCCAAGCTACGCAACTGTTTCGTCAACGAAGCCAGCGTCAAGAAGACACCGCCCAAAATGGTATCTTATTTCGCACACGTTCCTTAACGGCAGCAAAAAAAGTTTGGTTAATTATTTTCATGGTTATGTTGTCGTGCCATCATTAGATGGCACTTTTTTTTTGCCCAAAATCGAGGCTCGCTAATGTCTTCGCTTGAAAACACAAGAATCCAACCCCCAAATGGCCCCCTCATCCCTCATCCCTCATCCCTCATCCCTAATCCCTCATCCCCCATTCCTCATCCCTAATCCCTACCTTTGCCGCAAAAAAATCCACCAATGCTCACCGCAATTTCACCGATAGATGGCCGCTATGCGGGTAAAACAAAGCAACTTTCCGAATATTTTTCCGAATTCGCCCTGATTAAATATCGGGTGGAAGTGGAAGTCCGCTATTTCCGGGCGCTTTGCGAACTGCCCCTGCCCCAACTTGCGCACCTCGACCCAAAAAAGCTGCACGAGGTCATGGCCATTGGGCGCCATTTCACCCTCGAACAAGCCCACCACATCAAGGGCATCGAAAAACTGACAAACCACGACGTAAAGGCGGTGGAATACTTTCTGAAGGAGGAATTTGACCGAATCGGCCTCAGCGATTACAAAGAGTTCATCCACTTCGGCCTTACTTCGCAGGACATCAACAACACGGCCACCCCCATGCTCACCCGTGACGCCATGCAGCACGCCTACCTCCCGGAAATCAAGCGGGTGCGTGACCTGCTCGCTGATGCTGCACAAAACTGGGCCAACATCGCCATGTTGGCCCGGACACACGGGCAGCCTGCCTCCCCTACCCGATTGGGCAAGGAGTTCATGGTCTTCGTAGAACGCCTCGACGAGCAATTGCGCCAGCTAAACGCCATTCCTTGGCGTGGCAAGTTCGGCGGAGCTACTGGCAATTTCAACGCTCACCACGTGGCCTACCCGCAGGTAGATTGGGTGGCGTTCGGCAATGTTTTTTTGGAAAAACACTTGGGTCTGGTGCGCTCGCAGTACACCACGCAGATAGAGCATTACGACAACCTCGCCGCCGTTTTTCAAGCACTCAGCCGAATCAACACCATCTTGATTGACCTTTGCCGGGACATTTGGACGTACATCTCGATGGATTATTTCAAGCAAAAAACCGTGCAGGGCGAAATCGGCTCCTCGGCCATGCCGCACAAGGTGAACCCCATTGACTTTGAAAATGCAGAAGGAAACCTCGGCCTTGCCAATGCCATATTTGGTCACTTGGCGGAAAAACTGCCCATATCCAGGCTGCAACGTGACCTGACCGACAGCACGGTGCTCCGCAATGTGGGCGTACCGTTCGGGCATACCATCATCGCACTGCAATCCATCGAAAAAGGGCTGGGCAAGCTCCTGCTCAACGAAGCCAAGCTCCGGGAAGACCTGGAAAACAACTGGATGGTGGTGGCGGAGGCCATCCAAACCATCCTGCGACGGGAAGGCTACCCTAAACCTTACGAAGCACTAAAAGACCTCACCCGTGGCAAGGCCCAGGTGACCCAGTCGGACATCCACGAGTTCATTGATGGGCTGGCGGTGGCGGATGCCGTGAGAGCGGAATTGAAGCGGATTGAGCCGGGGAATTATGTGGGGGTGTGACGAATGATGTATTTGTAGCAAGGTTGATAAAGGGGTTTGAGGTACAGCGTTCCGAAATGTTCCGGTGCGCCCAACCTAAATATCATCCTATACATAAAAAGCCCTTCCAAATTCTAAAACTCGGAAGGGCTTCCCATCTATTGTCTAAAGTCTCCTATCTAAAGTCTTTAATCCAGCTTCAGCACCTCAATAAACGCCTTCTGCGGTACCTCCACGTTGCCGATTTGGCGCATCTTCTTCTTGCCCTTCTTTTGCTTTTCGAGCAGCTTGCGCTTCCGGCTGATGTCACCGCCGTAGCATTTGGCAGTCACGTCCTTCCGCATGGCGGAGATGGTTTCCCGTGCTATGATTTTGGCACCAATGGCGGCTTGTATGGCGATGACGAACTGCTGGCGGGGCAGCAGTTCCTTGAGTTTTTCGCAGATGCGGCGACCGAAGGCATACGCCTTGTCCCGGTGAACCAATGCGGAAAGCGCATCCACTGGCTCAGCGTTTAGCTTGATGTCCACCTTCACCAAATCCGATTCCCGGTAGCCGATGGGATGGTAGTCAAAAGAGGCATAACCCCGGCTGATGGACTTTAGGCGGTCATAAAAGTCGAAGACGATTTCGGCCAGTGGCAACTCCAGCGACATCTCCACACGGGTGGGGGTCAGGTAGCTCTGGTTCAGGAAGATGCCCCGCTTGTCGAGGCAAAGCGTCATGATGGCACCGATGTATTCTGGCTTCGTGATGATTTGTGCGCCGATGTACGGCTCCTCCACATAGTCGAGGTTGGTGGGGTCTGGGAAGTCCACTGGAGTGCGCAAGAAAATGGTCTCCTTCTTGGTCGTGTGTGCGTAGTAGGATACGTTGGGTATGGTCGTGATGACCTCCATGTCGTATTCCCGGCTGAGGCGTTCCTGTATGATTTCGAGGTGCAACATGCCGAGGAAACCGCAGCGAAACCCAAAGCCCAAGGCCGCCGAGCTTTCCGGCTCGAAGGTCAGGGAGCTGTCGTTGAGTTGCAGTTTTTCAAGGCTCTCCCGCAGGTCTTCAAAGTCCTCATTTTCGATGGGGTAAACGCCCGCAAATACCATCGGCTTCACCTCCTCGAAACCGTGGATGCCCTCTTCGCATGGGTGCGCATGGTGCGTGATGGTATCCCCCACCTTGATTTCCTTCGACTGCTTGATGCCCGTGATAACGTAGCCCACATCGCCCGCCCGCATTTCTGGCTTCGGTATCAGGTTCATTTGCAGGATGCCTACCTCGTCTGCGTTGTATTCTGTTGCCGTGTGAAAAAAGCGAATCTTGTCACCTTTTTTCATCGTCCCGTTCACAATTTTAAAATAGGCGATGACACCCCGGAACGAGTTGAAGACGGAGTCAAAAACCAATGCCTGCAGCGGCGCTTCAGGGTCGCCCTTTGGCGCTGGAACCCGCTCCACGATGGCGGTGAGCAAATCCTCGATGCCCTGTCCGGTCTTGCCACTGGCCAATATGATGTCCTCTTTTTTTACACCAACCAGCTCAATGATTTGGTCCATCACCTCATCAATCATGGCATTGGGCATGTCAATCTTGTTGATGACGGGGATGATTTCGAGGTCGTGGTCAATGGCAAGGTAGAGGTTCGAAATGGTCTGTGCCTGTATGCCCTGTGTGGCGTCCACCAGCAGCAGTGCGCCCTCGCAAGCAGCGATGGAGCGGCTTACTTCATAGGAAAAGTCAACGTGGCCAGGCGTGTCAATCAGGTTGAGGGTATAGGTTTGGCCATCCTTGTGATGGTGGTACAGTTGAATGGCGTGGCTCTTGATGGTGATGCCCCGCTCCCGTTCGAGGTCCATGCTGTCGAGGGCTTGCGCCTTCATGTCACGGGCGGCGATGGTCTTGGTCGTTTCCAACAAACGGTCGGAAAGGGTACTCTTGCCGTGGTCAATATGAGCGATAACGCAGAAATTGCGGATGTTTTTCATAAAAAGCTAAACATTGGTTGAGAAGGTTTAGAGGGTTTAGAAGGTTGAGCTTGGATGTAACCAACTAAACCTCCTAAACCCGTTCAACCTTCTAAACCATTTTCTTTCAAAATGGGTGCAAATGTACGCAATTTTCCTGCTCCTCGTTGGCCATATTTAAGCGTTCAAAACCACCCCTTTCGATGAATGCTGGTAGTCAATCCTTCTCGCCTTCTAGCCTTCAATCCTTTTAAAAAACTACCTTTGCCGCCATTATGGACATCCTTATTTTAAACATCCACGATTGGTCGCTGCCCATCAAGAACCCTGTTTTTTTGATGTGCATCCTGTTGCTCACCGTTCTTACCGTACCTGCGTTGCTCCAGCGGTTCAAGGTGCCCGGCATCATCGGGCTTATTCTGATGGGCGCTTTCTTGGGGCCGCATGGCGTCAACCTATTGGAGCAGGGGGACGGCATAAAGCTGCTTTCAAAAATAGGTTTGCTCTACATCATGTTTTGGGCGGGATTGGAGATAGACATGGCCAGTTTCATCAAAAACAAGCACAAAAGCGCTACTTTCGGCCTGCTCACCTTTGGGTTCCCGCTGGTGTTGGGATTCCTTTGCACCTACTTCCTGCTCGACCTCAATTGGATGGGGGCAATGCTGTTGGCCGGCATGTTTTCCACCCATACCCTCATCTCCTACCCCATCGTGCACCGTTTGCGCATCTCAAAAAACGAGGCGGTGTCCATTGCCGTTGGTGGCACCATCATCACCGACACACTGGCCCTGCTGCTGCTGGCCATCATCTCTGGCATGGCACAAGGGACGATGGATGCTTGGTTTTGGATAAAACTATTCATTTCGTTGGGCATATTCGGTGGGTTGGTCTTCGGCCTGTTGCCCATAGTCGCCAAGTGGTTTTTCCGAAGGGTGGAAAGCGATATAACCTACCAGTTCGTCTTTGTATTGGCCATGCTTTTTGTCTGTGGCTTATTGGCCGAATTGGCGGGCATCGAAGCCATCATCGGGGCGTTCATGGCAGGGCTGGTGCTCAACCGGCTCATTCCGCACACTTCTGCATTGATGAACCGCATTGAGTTCATCGGCAATGCGCTTTTCATCCCAGCCTTCCTTTTCAGCGTAGGAATGATGATAAACCTGCATGTCTTTTTTGAAAACCAAAAAACCATCGTCACGGCGTTGGTCATCACCAGCGTCGCCTTGGTGACCAAATGGTTAGCCGCATTGGTGACCCAGCGGATTTTTGGCTACTCCTCCGACCAAGGGAAGCTGATTTTTGGCCTCACCAGTTCCCATGCGGCGGCTACCATCGCCATCATCCTGATTGGTTACGAAATAAAGCTTTTTGACGAAGCAGTCCTGAACGCCACGATTTTTCTGATTTTGGTCACCTGCCTCCTCAGTTCCTTCGTTACCGACCGGGTGTCCCGTCGCTTGGCCGCTGCCAGCATCCATCCTGCCAGCGATTCCGAATCCCCACAACGCATCATGGTGCCCATCGCCAATCCGGCAAAAGTGGTCAACCTCGTGGATTTTGCCTTCTTGATAAAAACCCCGGGAAAGAAAGAACCCGTTTACCCACTTTCCATCATCCTCGATGAAAAGGATGTGCGTGAAAAAATAAAGCAGAGCCAACAGTTGATAGAACCCGTGGTACAGCACGCCGCCGAGCGGGAGATTGCCCTTTCCCCCATCCATCGGGTGGACGTGAGCGCCGTGAGCGGCATTCAACGTGCTGCGGACGAGCTGTTGGCCACCGAAATCGTCATCGGTTGGCAACCCAAGGTCAGCGCAACGGAAAGGCTTTTCGGCACCCTGCTCGACAACCTATTGGACGAGTCGCCGGGGATGCTCTTCGTGACCAACATGGTGCAATCGCCCTTCTCCTTCCAAAAGATAAAGGCCATCGTGGCCGGAAACGCCCACCTCGAACCCGGGTTCGGGGACATGATTCGACGCATCGAAAACATCTCCCTCAACCTCGACCTCCCGCTGACCCTCATCATCTCTGACAGCGCTGGCCCTGAGGCTTCCAAGTTCTTTCTCAAGAAAACATTGGAGCGGCTCCATATCCTGCCCCTTGAAAAAAACAGTTGGTGGACCTTGCACGAAGGCTTACAGGAGGACGAGTTGGTCGTTCTGCTCTGCGCCCGCCATGAGTCGGTTTCTTCGGAATCGTTCATGCAGCGAATACCGGGCTACCTCGCAGAACATTTTGAGGACAAGAGCTTTGTGCTGGGGTATCCGGAGTTGTGATTTGGATGGCGTGACCTATCAAAATTAGGACACGGATGCAACGAATGGAACGGATTTTTACAGGATTTTTCTTAAGTACTTGCAAGTTTGCAACTTGCAAGGCTCGGCATTGGCAAAATAGGCAGTCAATTTTTGGGCGCAAAATCAGGCATTGACATAAAAAAAAGCCTGCTAAACCGCTCATGGGTAGCCTTGCAAGTTGCAACTTGCAAGGACTAAGTGACTTAGATGCTGCTGAAAGCATGCTTGAAACAACTGGTTATCAATGATTGATAGCTTCTCCCAATAAAATTGCTAAACTTTCCTCCAGAGATTCAACAACATGTGACTTATTCTTGACCTCCATAAGATAATAGATTTTATACTGTAGAATCAGGTTTTCCATAGAAATCTTGCCACTTTGTTTAATCTTTCTAAGTATTTCCAATTTTTCCTCAATGGAAGTTTCTTTCCATTCTGAAGAACCAATATCAAACACCGTTCTAAGCGTCCTGTGTTTGTAGAAGTTTTTATCAAATATTTCATCAATCAGTTCATGCAGATGCTTTGCCATAAATTTGATTTTAAATGACTAAATTAATACGTTTTTTCTAAAGAAACACTGTTCCTTGACGGAAATAGATTTCGCTATCAAGAAACTCATTCGCTTATCCTTTCAAATGCCGCTTTGATAACCAATGAAATTCTTTTCCGGCGTTCCTTCAAGAATTCATCATAGTTAAATAATTCCCATCCCTCCCAAAGCGCATGAAAACGGTACATTTCACTCCAATCATTCAAATGCCGCATCAAGTATTTTGGCAAATATTCGGACGGCGCAGTATCTGAGATTTTGATATTGTCGTTCCATTCCACAAGTGCATAGTTGGCAATTTGATTAGTTAGCTGTTGTTCAGCTATTCCAATAGAATTAAGATATGCTTTAGGGAACAAATGGTGACGCTCTAATGATGACTTCTTAGCTCGCAATCCATCTTGCAAAAGGTCAGATATCTTTAATTTGGAGAAAAGTCCCTTGGCATCTAATATGTACAAAGCAGCATAATAGGCATTTAGTGACGGACTGCTGGCACTCGATGTTGATAAGCTCGTAGGGAGTGTAATGCTCCAATAATCATCTGTGAACGTGGAAATAATAATATCATTCATAGTGGTTGCAAACTGTTCCGCTGTTTCTAAATGCCGAAATTTGGAGAGGTCAATTTCCATCTGTGTTTCAGGGGAGCTTGTGTACCGACCTGTAATGGAAGTCATAAAAAACCACCTTGCAATTAATTTTTTCAATTCGTACAAATCTATTTTAAAATCTATCCTGCCAATCAAGAAAAAGACATAAGCATATAGCAAATTGTTTTTGGAGCTGATATAGTCATGCCTTGCGTATCCGGCTGTTTTAATTGCTTTAAGGAATTCGTGCCAATGTTGAATATCCAATGCTTTTGACTGCGCCTCTTTTAATCGCTCAAATTGCTTGTCTCTCCTTTCAATGCTGAACTCTCCTGTTTCCAAATCTTTTCCACGTAAGATACTGTAAACATACATTAACCTGGCACGCCTGAATCCGAAACCCACCCCAGCTTTAAGCATTTGGTCTGGGGATGGGTCAATGATATAATTGAATGGTGATGCTGTATCTTTGGATGGCATCCTGCTTAACCTGCAAAACTCCTCCAAATCCTTTCTACCTTCATCCCAGAACACGCTCATGAGCGTAAGGATGAAGTCGGCCATATTAAGGTTCTTGCCTTGGCTGTTGATTCTTACAAATATATCGGCTACCTGCTCTTCGTTGATTTGGGCGGCCAGTTCAAGAGCAGAGAAAGGATAAGTGTCAAGGTTCTTTAACTTTTGGATGTTTTGCCGAATCTTTTTCTTCTCGTCTTGTTCTACCTCCCTTGTTTTCTGAAGGTTTTCTACAAACCCCTCCGTGATTTCAAATATATCCGCATCATCTTCCCATAAACTTGAGATATTCTGGAAATAATCAGGACTTTTTCTAATTGCAGCATCCGGTACCACAAACTTTTCTTCAAAAGGATTAAAGGCAATGACAATTTTTTCTCTTTGATAGGTTTCCCGAATGATTTCTTGACCTCTAATGACAGCATACAGGGAAGTCATTCGTTGTTGACCATCTACTATCAGAAGGTTTGGTGATTTCTGCTTTTTTTCTGTTCCAATGTTTTTGCTTCCCTCAACATTAGCATTGGCCCAAAAGAGCAAATACCCTACTGGATAGCCTTTGTACATGCTATCAAAGAGGTCACGAACCTTGATGTCCGGCCATACGAATGGACGTTGGATTTCTGGAAGTCCTATAACCCCCATGTCTATTTGCTGTACAAGTGTGGCGAGGTTGTAATTTACCTCTTTAAAAAGTGTGGCCATTTTGAATGAGTTATTTTAATTTTATTGATTTTCAATGATTTTCCCCGCTGGCAATTGGTCTTCTCCACAACGCTGGTTCAAGTCTCTTGACTTGAACCTCGGATAATCCTGTCTCCGACAGGTGTAAGCATGGCAAACGGCTTGCTTTCGTCGGAGACGAAATGGTAGTAGGAACAAGTCACGAGACTTGTTCCAACGGGGTTATACCTTCTCGAACAATTCTGGAAACTCTGGCATTTCGCTCCAAATCTGTCCATCCAGTTCCCGCCCGGCTTTTTTCTTGTTTGTACCGCCCCATTGCTTGAAAAAGAAAGGGGTATCGGATTGCAGGCATTGTTCCTTGATGTCGGTCACCCATTCGGGTTTCATGGGCCTTGGCTTGCGGCCACTTTCTCCACCAACAATGACCCAGTCTATGCCTTTCAGATTAAGGTTAGGCAACGGTCCGATTAGAGGTTCACAGGAAAGGAATTTAACCCTTGCTCCCGTTTGCCGCAGCAGGTCAATACGGCCCATTACTTTTTCGTTTTCCACTGACACACCCATCCAAATATTGTGCGACCAGTCAAGCCAGCCTTCGGCGTCATAGTAGCGCAACAAATCCGCCCGCTTGGTCAGCACTTGAAAGACATGGTGCGGGTTGCGGCGCATGACTTCAAATACCTTTCGGAGGAAATCAATGGGTACGTCCTTGTGGAACAAATCGCTCATGGAGTTCACGAAGAACACCTTGCTCTTTTTGTGCTTAAAAGGCTCTTCCAGCACATCGGGGTGCAGGGTCAGTTCAAAGCCATTGCTGTACTTCTCCAACCCCATTGCCTGCAAACGCTTGGCAAAGATTTCGGCATAGCAGAATTTACAGCCTGCCGATATTTTATTGCAACCCGTGGTAGGGTTCCAAGTCATTTCTGTCCACTCTATAGATGAATTGGCCATGATTTAGAAGGTTTGGATGATTTGCTTCGCAATTTTGACCGCATTGGCATTATTGGAAGCAAATACAAAGTGAAAAATAGGCACGCCCCGGGTATTGTTTAATCGCAAAGGTTTTTCGGTGACGTGCGTCCAGATGGTTTTCAGTTGCCTCACATATACTTCAGCTATCTGCTCAATGGGTTTCAATACCTTTTTGACCACTTCTTGCTCCCCAAACAAAGTATTGTGGACTTCTTTCTGGTAAAATATTTCCCGGATTTCGTTTTCAGGCAAGCCAAAGAAGGATTGCAGTTTGCCGATGTTCTTTAATTCTCCTTTTCTATCCAGCAATCGGTTCACTATCACACCAGTAGGCACCAGAATCCAGACATCCGAGCGGGTTCCTTTGAATTGCGCTATGGATTCCCAATCTATTTGCATACCAAACGGGTCAAGGAATACCAATGCGGCAAACTTTTTTGGAGATTTTAGCGCCTTGCAAAGTTCGTCGAGCCAATGGTTGGAATCGCCGGATTTGAAGCTAAGGCTTTTGCTTTGTGCTTCTGGCAATGTCTTTAGTTTGGCTTCCAAGGACTGAATGGACTTTTCGTCCATATCAATGAAGTAATGGTAATCAAAACCAAGCCCATCTTTCAAATTCAGCACCCGTTCAGCAGCGCCTCGGTAGTTGGTTTCCTCCTCGGAAATGCCCAACTCATCGAACAAGGTGGTTTTTGTGGTGGTTGACCTTGTGCCGCTTCCCGCAAAACCATCAAAATAGATGGTTTTCCAATATGGGTAGTTCTTCATGATGGTCAAATACGACCAAACGTATTTTCCAAAAGCCTCCAGTTTCTTTTCTGTCCACGGCCCGCCCCAACCTTCGTTGGGTTCGTTGACTATATAATCTGTTTTGTCGGTACTCATGTCAAGTTGGATTTTTGTTTGTTTTTGTCTCACCCTGACGAAATGAAACAATTTATTGCAAATTTATTCAAAAATAATTTTCTAAAACAAATTATTTTAATCACCAAATGGCCTCACGCCACTAAACTATCATTTACCCCCACCCCATCCACCTCCCCCATCACCCTCCCCGTCTCCGCCAGCGCCACGATAATCTTCTGATAATGCAAAATCTCCTCGAACCCCAGCACCCGCTCCTTCCTGTCCTTCAACCACTTCTGGGCGGGCTGGTAGCCACCGATGTAGAACTCCCAAGCCGACTGCGGCACGTTGGCGAAGTATTGGGTGTCGTTGATATAGACCCGACCAGCTTCGTAGCGGGGCTTCGTCACCCGGTTATCCCCATCCACGGGGTACTGCGTGAGGTACTGCTCCACCTTGGGGCTTTCCAGTAGGTGGAGCTGCCGTAGCTCGCCGCCCAAGCGCACCAACTGCCAGAACTTGTCTGCATCGGTCGGGTACGGAACCCTCGGAAAGTCTATCTTTAAAAACTCCTTGTACCGCTCCCGGTAGCTGGGCGAGTGCAGCACGGCGTAGATATAGTCCAGTAGGTCAATGGGCGCAAAGCTTTGCTTGTAGGCATCCTGCAAGTCTTCGTGCTGGTTGGCGAAGCAGACCCCGCTGCCGCCCTCCCGCTCCGGTACGAAAGCCAGCCCCAGCCCCTTCGCTATTTGCTGCACGATGTCCATGTTTAGGTTCGGCTGGCGATGCTGCTGGGCGAATAGGCCGTCGGTGGTAGTGTCGGGGGAGAGGTAAAGTGGAAATTGAGTAGTCCTTTCTCTGGTTTGCAAAGAAATCGAGTTTCCTTCTGACATTCCTTTTGTAATAAATATATGCTGAAAATCAAAAGTGCTTTGCTGTCTACACACTACCATGTTGTAATTATCATTATTAAGGAGGTTTTTCACTACACTGTAGGCAGGTCTGCTTATTATTGTATTATCGTAATAAATATACCTATTATCAAATGGTCTGTAATTAATAGTCTTTATAGTTGACTTCAAAAACTGCTTAGCTTTTATCCTTGCTGTAATTTTGAAACTACTAGAGTCCTCAACTCTATATTTTTTGATAAATCCCAATTCCATTCTTTCACTCAAAAGTATTTTCATTCGTTCCTCTAATTCATCCATTCTGATGTCAATAAATAACTCGTCTCTATCTGTTTGGACACCATTGTTTTTTGAAAGGTATAAATCCTCAATAGAAAAACCCAATTCATAATTTTTGCTAAAACTAAAATCCTTTGGAACAAAAAAGCAATAAGGTTCTACAGCCTCAATCAAAGACCATTTAATATCTTTGACATTTGAGTTTAGCAAAAAATTGTACTTAGCTTCCCTTCTGCCAGAAACACTAAAGTAAGAGATGGAAAGGTCCTTTCTCTTGTTTGTTGTTTTTACAAATATATTAATAGATACACCTTGCATGATGTCAAATACATTTTCATCCTTACTTCCATCAGATGCTTTTTCCTGCTTTTTAGCATTTCCATGCAAATCCAAAATATAAATCTTGTCAAAACTCTCCAACAAATGCTTTCTCATTTGCCTATGCGTAATACCGTCAATGAAGCTGTTGTTTGAGATATAAGCCAAAACTCCACTTCCATTTCTGTCAATAAAATGCTGGCCATACCGGATGAACTTGATGTAATCGTCATCAAGATTGATTTTTCGTTCATTCAAGTCTTTTTTATAGTCAGCAATTAAGTTAAGAATCCATTCCCCCTTATTGCTACTACTCACACTATACGGCGGATTCCCAATCACGCACATCACAGGCGTATCCCTTTTTACCTTATTGGCTTCGTTGGCCTCGTCGCTCAACCAATTGGCGAAGAGCGTCCCCGTGTCCGGGTGGCTTTCTTCGAGGCTGTTGGTGAGGAACACCCGCAGGCGCTGGGTTTTGGTGGGCCGGAAGCCCGTCTCCGTCAGCAGCAAATCGAGCTGGAGGTGTGCCATTGCATAGCTGGCCATCAGCAGCTCGAAGCCGTTGAGGCGGGGCAGCAGGTGGGTTTCCACGTAATTGCTCCAGATGCCCTGTTGCCCCTCGAAACGTTGGTGGATATGCTTCACCACCTCGGCAAGGAATGTGCCCGTGCCCGTGGCGGGGTCGAGTATCTGCACCCGGTGGGCCTCCACCTCGTGGTCTTTGTAGCCGGACTTGGTGCGCCCGTCGCTGGTGGGCACTTTCACGTTCATCTTCACCTTGCTGGTGTCGGCAAGGCCACTGGGCAGCCCAAACTCGGTCTTTAGCACCTCGTCCACGGCCCGCACGATGAAGCTGACCACGGGGGCGGGCGTGTACCAGACGCCCCGTGCCTTGCGCAGCTTGGGGTCGTACTCGCTAAGGAAGGTCTCGTAGAAATGGATGATGGGGTCTTCCATCTTGGTGGCTTTGCCGTAGTTGCGCAGGATTTCCTCCACGTTGCAGGCGAGGAAGATTTCCACGAGGCTGTCCACTATCCAGCGTATGCGGTCGTCAATGTCCGGCCCGGCGATGTAGCCGAAGAGCTTGCGCAGGAAGGGGTTCGACTTGGGTATCAGTTCGGCGGCCTCCTGTCGGCTGAAGGTGGGCAGCGTTGGGTCGTGCAGCCGTGCGGCGAACATGCCGTAGGCGATGGTCTGCGCATACACATCGGCGAAGCTCTTGGGCGTGATGTCGTGGATAAGTATCTGCTGAAAGGCTTGCAGTTGCGCCTTCAGGGTGCTGTCCTCCTTGTTGTCCTCGTCGCTGAGGAGCGCCCGTTCTATCACATCGGAGAGGAGGCGGGCCTTTCCGGCCATCATCTCGGCCAGTTTCTTCGGGCTTTTGATGGTCTGCCCGACGTAGGTGCAGAAGTCCTTGACGAGGTTTTCGAAACGGGCGAAATTATCGGGCAGTGGCCGGATGCCCTTCTCCGTCACCTCCCCAATGGCGATGCTGGTGACGAACTGCCCATCCCGGTAGAGCCGGAAATCGAGGTAATCGGTGAAGATGATATTGGGCAGGGCGGCCTTGTAGCGGTCGAACTGTTCTTTGTTGCCCGTTTTCTTGTGGCCGTCGAGGTCACGGTCCCCGATGTCCTTGGCCTCCACGTAGCCGATTTCGATTTCCTTTCGTGTGAGGATATAGTCGGGCGCTCCGCAAGATTGGCGCTTGGGTTCGTTGGTGGCTCGAATATCCGTCACAAGGCTTTCGATGAGTTGTTGGAGGTCGCCCCGGAAGGTGTGTTCGGTGGCATTGCCTTGGGCGTAGCGGCGGGCGATGTTGTCGAGGTAGTGAGGTGTCGTCATATTTGAAGGGAATCCACCAGCCCTTGCAAATCTCGAAGATTTAGAAGGTCTGTCCGGCGGCGGTTCATCGTTTCCTTGAATGGGTGGTCAGCGGCTCTCATGTCTTGGTCGTTTAGTGCGCCGCAATTTAGGGAAATATCGCTTTCTACCATCAGCTCTACGAACTAAAAATTTAACACATTCAAAAAATCATTGAAAGCGTTCATTGAAACAAGGAATAACTTTGCGGGAAAGCGACACCCATGTTTGATTATTTAGTAAGCAAGGTACATGAAACTGTCGGCCAAATGGCCGACCACCGCAAGACAGACAGGGGGCATGACCTTTCAGGCGTGGTAATGAGCGCCTTTGCCATGTTCAGCCTGAAAGACCCCTCGTTGTTGGCCTTCAAGAACAACTTTGAGGTACGGCAGGAGAACCTCGAACAGGTGTTCAAGATAAAAGAGGTTCCATCGGACAACGGACTGAGGAAGATATTGGACGGGGTCAGCCCCGGGAGCTTGCGTCCCTGCTTCGAGGCCCTTTACAAAGCGCCCGAGGTTGTGGAGGTCGTAAAGGAGCGGCAGTGCTTTGCCGCCCTGGGCGGTTTTGTTGCCATTGCGGCAGACGGGACGGAACATTTCTGTTCCAACCACACCAATTGCCCGCATTGCTTGGTGAGGAACCTCAAGAACGGGGAGGTACAATATTATCACCAAATGGTCGGGGCCTGCATCGTAAAGCCCAACGAGAAGACCGTCCTGCCGGTTTTTGCGGAACCAATCACCCGGCAGGACGGGGCCACCAAGAACGATTGTGAGTACAATGCGTTCAAACGCCTGGTGCCGAACATGGGGCAGGTGCTGCCGGGGCACAAAAAACTGATACTGCTGGACGGCCTGTTTGCAGATGGCCCGGCCATCAGGGCCATACAGGACGGGCAGATGGACTTCATCACCGTCATCAAGGAAGGTTATGTCCTGGTGCAGGCAGCCCGGCTCGAAGAAAGCGGGCAGTTGGAGAGTTTCACCTGGACAAAGAACCAGCATTTCCGCTGCACCGCAAAGTGGGCGCACGGCCTGGTGCTCAACGGGGCGAACCAGGACATCAGCGTCAATTACCTGCAGTACCAGGAAGTGGACACCAGGAACGGAAAGACCGTATATGCCAGTAAATGGGTTACTTCCCTGGAAATAAGAGAGGACATTGTCCCGGAGTTCGTCAGCGTGGCCCGTTCCAAGTGGAAAATCGAGAACGAGACCTTCAACGTGCTGAAAAACCATGGGTACAACCTTGAACACAACTACGGGCACGGCAAAAGTTTCCTCTCCTCTGTGCTGGCGATTTTGATGTTCCTTGCCTTTTTGGTGGACCAGTTGACCGAAGCAACGGACAGCCTTTTCCAAAAGGCATTGATGGTCGCTAAAACCATGAGGGACCTGCGCCAGAAAGTCCGGGTCCTTTTCGACTTTATTCCTTGTTTGTCAATGAACCTTATATACGGTATCATTGCGAGAGACCTCAAACTCGGATTATCGCCATGATATATATGTTGTGATTTTAGTTCGTAGAGCTG
>DIUC01000026.1 GCA_002435785.1 Saprospiraceae bacterium UBA6168
CTCATAAAAGTGTACAGTAGCGTACGCAATTGGCAATCCTTTGCTTATTCTATTTGACAAAATTAAATTGTCAAACCAATCATGTGCCCATTCGCATTCTTGCCCTACAGAGCAGAAGTATCCCACTTTTTTATCGAGACATGCTCGTGCGACCTTTTCAAGTAATTCCTCATTTTTATCGTTGACTATTGGCAATACCAGCCAGTTTTCATGTGGTAATTGATCAGCCCAATCACGAGTTCGATGTACCGAGATGTAGTAAATCTTCCTTTCGTTTGCTTGTCCTATTTCTTCCATTTATTGTGGTAAAAATTCACTTATGACACACCACACACTCAAAACTCACCATCCGATACTGCACCAACACCACCCCATCCACCACCTTCGGCACATGGCATTTCTCGCAGGCCACCTCGGCGTGTTTGCCTTCCAGCTTGAACCTCGTTTTGTCGTGGTCGAAATCCTTCATCGCCCAGCCGTCGAAACTGTGACAGCGGGCACAGTCGGTTACGCCGTTCTTTTCGAACTGGCTACCGTGGCTGTGCTCGTGGCAGTCGGCGCAAGTGGCGGGTAAGCCCGCAAACTTCCGTTGCGGCGGCTCATCGTCGCTGAGGTGGCAGGCCCGACAGTCCCGAAGCTGGTGCTTGCCCTGAAGCTGGAACTTCGTTTTCGAGTGGTCAAAACGGTTGCTGGAAGCCGACCATGAGTCGGTCTGGTGGCAGGTCTGGCAGTCCTGATTGGGATACCAAGTTGCAGCAATTTCGTTGGCTTTTTTGTGGATGTCGTCGTGGCAGTCCACACAGCGCTCCCCGATGTTGCGGAAGCGCCATTTTTCCTGTTTAAGGTGGCAGGCGAAACAAGGCGTCGCCACGTGCGCCCCATCGAGCGGGAACCTGGTCAGGGCGTGCTGTTCCAAGCTGAATGTGCTGCCCGCAAAGCCGTCTGTGGTGTGGCAGTCGGCACAGTCGGGTGGCCCACCCCCTTTAGGAGGCAGGGGGGCAAACTGCCCCTCGTGGTAGTCGGAGTGGCAAGCAGCGCAGGTGTTGTGCGGCAGCGGGTCGGTGAGGTTATCGGAGGTGTGGCATTTTTTGCAGTCCACGGCAGTGTGTTTTCCCTGCAATTCGAAGCCCGTGAGGGCGTGGTTGAAATCGTCGAGGTTGCTGGCGGCCACCTTCGTGAACGAGGATTCCGAGTGACAGCCAGCGCAGTCTCCACCAAATTTTCCCTCGTGCGGATCTTTGTGGCAGGTGGCGCATTCGTTGGTTTTCACACCGAGCCTATCTTGAAAAACATTCTGTGGTGTAGCGGCGTCCATCTTGTGGCAGTCCCGGCAGTCCACTTGTTTGTGCTTGCCCTTCAGCGGGAAATTGGTCTTGCCGTGGTTGAACTTGCTGAGGCTGGTGGTGGATGCGAAGGACTGCTCATTGTGGCATTGCTTGCAGTCGGTGCCGAGGCGGTTGCGGTGCGGGTCGTCGTGGCAGGCGTTGCAATTTTTGAACGGTACATCGGCGAAGTGCTGGAAATCCTTGCCGTTTTTCACCTCCATCTTGTGGCATTCCTTGCAGTCCACGGTTTTGTGCTTGCCAACCAACGCAAAATCAGCTTTGTCGTGGTTAAACTTGGTGGCGGGCTTGAAGTCCTCGGTCGTGTGGCATTTGGCGCAGTCGTTCGCCATTGTTTTCTGGTGGTAATCTTCGTGGCAATCGAGGCATTTTTGGCCGAGGCCGAGGTAGGTGTCTTTCTTTTTTTTGAGGTTCGGGTCGTCCACGTAGTCGGGCTTGTGGCATTCCCGACAGTCAATCTTTTTGTGCGCCCCGGTGAGTTCGTAGCCCGCCAACTTGTGGTCGAATTTTTTTTCATCGAACCTGACCATCTCGAATTTGCGGCCGTGGTGCTCGCTGTGGCAGCTTGCACATTCCTTGCCCCTCACATCCTTCGAGACGTGGTAGCCCGTACGTTTGTCCACCCGGCTCTTGATTTCTTTGTGGCAGGCGAGGCATTTGGTATTGGAAACCTTGTCGCCGAGGTCGTGGCACTGGGTGCAGTTGGACATGCCCTCCAGCTTGGCGTGTGCGGTGGAGAGGTCGCCAGGGGAGAGTTGGGCGGCGGCCCTGCTGGTGAGCAGGGCGAGGAAAAAAATGCTATGTAAAATGCGGTGTTTCAAGTCAATTTTGCGATGTACCCGAACCGGGTAGGTGTTAAAATGTTTGCCTAAAAAACCTTAGATTTGTTTTCAAAATCATTCCGAATGGATTTGTCCGTTGAAAAAATAATGAAAAGCTCCGGGGCTGTCCTGTTTTACCAGAAAATGCGGACTGCCCTCGAAGAGGAGGCCCGCCGCCGGGAGGAGTTTCGGGAATGGCTCACGGAAGACGTCAAGGCCGAGTTCATCAACGGCGAAATCGTCATGCACTCGCCCGTGAAGCGGGGACATTATTTGTCAAGCAACAACCTCAATGTTTTGATAAAGACCTTTGTTTACATCAAAAAAATGGGAACGGTTGCTGTCGAAAAAGCCCTCATTGCCCTCACACGCAACGATTACGAACCCGATATCAGCTTCTGGTCGAATGAAAAAGCCGCCACTTTTGACGACGAAACCATGCTGCACCCGCCACCTGATTTTGTGGTGGAAGTCCTCTCTCCAAGCACCAAGCACAACGATAGAAAAATCAAATTCGACGACTACGCGCTGCACGGCATCCGGGAATATTGGATTATTGACCCCGTGAAGCAGTCGGTCGAGCAATTTGCGCTCTTGGTGCCTGAGGACACAACTTACCTTCCCTACGGGAAATTTTTCCCCGGTGATTTCATCAAAAGCATCGTGTTGCCTGAGTTTGAAATTCCTGTTGCTGCCATTTTTGATGAAAAAGCCAACTTTGAGGCTTTGAAAATCTTGATGGGATAATTCATCTGTGCTTCTTCACCGTGTACCCAAACCGCTTCGTAATCTCCACCCCCGTTTTTTGCAAGAATTGCGTTGGCAACTCGCCCCCGGCAAAGATATACACTAGGTCGTTGGGCAATGCCTGTTGGCCGCCGTTTCCTTCCAGCGCCAGCTCTATCAGTTCCTGGTCAATTTTCACGAGGTTTGATTTCAGCTTCACATCTATTTTGCCTTCGGCAACAGCGGCTTCCAGCTTCTCCCGGTTCTTCGGCTTCACCCGGCTGAAGGCATCACTGCGGTAACTGAGCACCACCTTGTTTTGCTCCGAGAGTGAGAGCGCCGCCTCGATGGCCGAGTCGCCGCCGCCCACCACCACCACGTTTTTGCCAATGACATTCTCAGGCTCCAATAGGCGGTAGGCCACCTTCTCCAGCCCCTCGCCGGGCACGCCGAGCTTGCGGGGGCTGCCCCGCCGACCGATGGCCAGCAGCACGGTTTTGGCCTCCATTTCCTCGCCCTTTGCTGTCACTATCTTGAAAATATCGCCAACAAGCTGGATGCTCTCCACTTTCGTGTGCTCACGGATGGTGATGTCATTTTTCGTCAACGCCTCGTTCCAGAGGGTCAGCAGTTCGGCCTTGCTGGTGTCGAAGAGCTTCACTTTTCCGTACTGCGGCAGGTTCATCGGGGCGGTCATCACGATTTTGGAGCGGGGAAAATTAAAGACCGTGCCGCCCAAAGAATCCTGCTCTACCGTCAGGAAATTCAAGCCATGTTTTTTGGCGGTCAGCGAAGCAGAAATGCCCGCCGGGCCTGCGCCAATGATGACCACATCATAGCAGTCGCCGCCTTTTTTCGACAGGGCTTGCGCAATGCAGTTCATGGCCTGTTCGCCCTGTTCCACGCTGTTTTTTATCAAACCCATGCCGCCGAGCTCCCCAGCGATGTAAATGCCCGGCACGTTGGTTTCAAAACTCTCGCTGACGTGCGGCAGGTCAACGCCCCGCTTCTCCGTGCCGATGACCAACGAAATCGCCTCCACCGGACAGGCATGAAAACAAGCCCCGTGGCCAACGCACTCCGCCGCATTGATTAGCGTTGCTTGGCCATGTACGATGCCGATGATGTCCTTCTCCGGGCAAGCATCCACGCAAGCGCCACTCTTAATGCAAGTGCCGAGGTCAATGACCGGGTGCAGCGAGACCGGCTCGTGCAGCCCGACGATTTTGGCGATTTCTATCTTGGCAGCCGTATTGTCCGAGGTCTTTTTTTCCTTTTTCAAGTAAAAATAAATGACCACGAAGCAGAACAAGGCAACAGCGCCGTAGATGATGATTTGTTCGAGCAACATAAAAAGAATTGGTGACCTCACCCCCGGCCCCTCTCCTGCGAGGAGAGGGGCCGGGGGTGAGGTCAAAATATCCACCGATACCCGAACGCCAGCGTCACGCCGACGTGGATAACCATGATAATCAGCATAATGAGCGCAAATGGCAAATGCGCCACGTGCCAGTATTTGAACAGCTTTTGCATGGTGGCCAGCCGTTCGATACGGTTGTTGAGCGACAGCTCGTTGTCCACCAGCTTGGTCACTTTTCGCACATCGGGACTGGCGAGGCCATTTTCCCGAAGGGTGGTTTTTACTTGCTTTAGCGTCTTTTTGTCTTCCAAATATTTGTTGAACATGCTTGATACCACGTTTGCCCCAAATTTTTGGCGGTTGACGTCAACTGCGGCCAACACCAACTGGTAGCTATCATCATTTAGCCGGTACGAACCTTTCAGCAGCTCGCCAAGGTTGGCTTTCAGGCCCTTTACCTCGTTCAGGCTCAACTCCCGCCCCTCGATGGTGCGGGGGATTTGCACATAAATGAACCTACCGATGACCCCGCTCGCCACCACCGCCACCATGCTCCAAAAGCTGATGGAAACGATGCCGCCGAACTTGAAGGCGGTGTGGAAAAGTATCATCACTGGCCCCAGGCTGCACAGGAAAATATGGAACTCCAACCAGTATTTGAGCCTGCCGAACCTTGCAAGAAATTTGTATTTCTTCTTGGCCATGTAGCCGAATACCCCGATGATAATCAGCAAAGTACCAACAATGCCCAGCCCATGTCCGAAGGCGCCGCTCGGCTTGAACCAGTTGTGGTCAGGATGGTAAAAACGCTCTTCGATGGGCGTGCTGTAATACGGAACGCCCTTGTACAGCAGGAACAAAAAGGTGAGGGCAACGATGCTCGCCAGCGTGGTGATGTATATTCGATGAGCCAGTTGGGACATTTTACAAAAACTTTTGGGGCTAAATATACAGGCCGACTGAGAAACCAACCGCTGCCAAAAGTCACCGTAATACTGAATCGGCAAAAAGACTTGCTGATTGGGCATAATATGCATAATGTCGCTACAAAAAATCTTCACAAAGCTGTTGGAAAATTCATAGATGCCCCTCACTTTGGGATTTCGAGCTAAATCAAAGAATGGTTGCCTGATGGAAAAAAAACGGGCTGCAAAAAGCTCGAAGATGGCGATTGGCGTTAAACCCAGCTCCGTGACTAACATCACTTGGCAGCTCGAATTATCCACCTTATTTTGCCTCCTCAAATGGCAAAACCATACATGAAAATTGGATTCCTCCTTCTCCTCGGCCTCCTCCTTGCTGGGAAGATGTCGGCGCAAACGGACATTGCGCAAGCACCTGTTTTGCAGCGCTGGTTGCCGAAAAACAGCCGCTATATGCCAGAGGTCAAGGCATTCATACAGCTTTGGGGCATCTATTCCACGGGCATGAAGGTGTACAACGCCAACAGCGGCCAGTACGAAGCCGTTGACGACCGCTTCAACGTTTCCTTTCGGCGGGCAAGGTTGGCTTTTGCTGGCGAACCTTACCAAAATCTGAAGTACAATGTCGTCTTATTTTACGACCAAGCTGGTCGTGACGCCCTCACCAGTGGCGTCGGTGCTGTCAACAGGGCCGACCCCGCAGTGGGCATGTGGGATGCTTTTGTGCAATGGAAGATTTCCAAAAACGAAAGCCTGAACCTGGTCGGGGGCTGGTTCCGACCACAGATGCAGCGGGAAAGCATCACTTCAGGTTGGGCTTCCACTTCCTTCGAGAAGTCCATGTCGCAGAACTATCTGCGCACCCACCTTGTCGGGACTGGCCCAGGACGGGCAGCAGGGCTGAACTTGGGCGGCCTTTTGACCAAAAACAAAATCTCGCTGAACTACAATTTGGGTATTTTCAACCCCATAACCGCTTCATTGTCAGGCACTTCGGTTGGGAAAAAATATGCCCCACTGCTGGTTGGACGCACCTCGCTATCGCTGGGCGACCCTGAATTTCAGAAGTACGGCATCAGCTACGACATCAATTTTTTCAACAAAAGGAAGGGTGTTTCGCTTGACCTCAACGTTGCCCGTCAGGGCGAAACCGAACAGTTCCAATCCTCCACCGCCTTCGGGCCGGGGCTGCTCCTCAACTGGGGGCCGCTCAACCTTGATAGTGAGTGGATGTTCATGGAAAGAGAGGGTAGGGACAGCCTTGGCACCTTCTCCGCCAATAAAGGCGCAGGCCATATTCGCCTCGGCATCAACCTACCAACGGGGAGGTTCGTGCTGGAACCCGTTTTCATGGTGATGAAATTCAAAGGAGAAATGAGCGCAAATGGCCAAGCAGATGCGTCGCAACTAAAGATGTCGTCGGGCGAGGAAACGACCTTCGATGCTGGCGTGAACTGGTACCTCGATGGCAAGAACCTCAAGCTGGCGCTCCACTACACTTGGCGCAACGGCGATGCTGGGGCAGCGGGCGATGGTTCACAAGTCAATGCTTTTTTCAACCAACCCGGCGTGGGTGCCATACGGCGTGGCAACTGGCTTGGCTTGGGGCTGAACGCTATTTTTTAATCGAAAAATTCATTGAAATTGAAAGCTTTAATCACATTTGCTGGATTGTTTTCGGTTTTGTTGCTGGCGCAATGTACCAGCTAACAACAAAGGTCGGTGGGGTCTTTCCGAAGAGCCACTTACTGGAGGCCACTGAACTCAGGCAAACCAATGATGTCAAACCTGATTTTTTCAAACTCAAAATATTCAAAATGAGACAAGTATTCATTTTCGCATTTATGACAATCGTGGGCTTTTCGTCTTGCACATCACAGACAGCTTCCGAGGGCTACACCAACTTGGACGTAGCCGCCTTCAAGGCAAAAATGGCCGAACCCGGCATCGTGCTGCTCGATGTGCGCACGCCGGAGGAAACCGCCGAGGGCATGATTGAAGGCGCTGCTCAATTGGATTTTGAAGCAGCCAACTTTGAGGCCGAAGTGGACAAACTGGACAAATCAAAGACCTACCTGATTTATTGTCGCAGCGGCAACCGCAGTGGACAGGCCTCTAAGCTGATGGCTGAAAAAGGCTTCAAAAACCTCTACAACTTGGAGGGTGGCTACCTGGGATGGACAAAGTAACTGCCACAATCAAACATTTACAATTCAACCTTCAATATCATGTTAGAACTTATCAGACAACCTTGGCACTGGTCGGCAGCGGGCATTTTGATTGGCCTGGTGGTGCCCCTGCTCTTAATTTTGGGCAACAAGAATTTCGGCATTTCGGCCAACCTTCGGCACATTTGCGCCGCTTGTTTTCCCGGCAATATTCCCTTCTTCAAGTACAATTGGCGGAAGGAAATCTGGAACCTGTTTTTTGCCGTGGGCATCATCCTCGGAGGTTTCATCGCAGCCACGCTGCTGCACGACCCCGAACAGGTAAAAATAGCGCCCGCCCTTGCAGCCAGCCTTGCAGAGAACGGCATTGACGACTACTCGAACTTGGTGCCCACCCAGCTTTTCAATTGGGGCAACCTGCTGACCATCCAGGGTTTCCTGTTCATTGTCGTGGGTGGCTTTCTGGTCGGTTTTGGCACCCGATACGCAGGTGGCTGTACCAGTGGCCATGCCATTAGTGGTTTGGCTAACCTGCAATTGCCGTCGCTCGTGGCCACCATTTGTTTTATGGTTGGCGGTTTCATTTCCGCCAATTTGATTGTGCCATTTTTACTAAAACTTTAAAATCAGCAAACGATGAGCAAGATAAAATCAGGCGCAACAGCCGCCATCGCAGAGACGATGAACACGGACTTCGAGGTACGTTCACTCGATACCCAATGCGTGAATGCCAGTGAAAAAGACTTGCCACTTTGGTACAACTTGAAGTACCTGCTGGCGGGCATTTTCTTCGGCATCATACTGGTAAAATCGGAAGTGATTTCGTGGTTCCGAATACAGGAAATGTTCAAGCTCCAGTCGTTCCACATGTACGGGGTTATCGGTACTGCCGTGGTGGTGGGAGCCATCTCTATTTTTTTAATTAAAAAGCTGAAAATCAAGACAATACAAGGCGAAGACATAGAATTTCAGGATAAAAAATTCACCAAAGGTCAGGTCATCGGCGGGCTGATTTTTGGGTTGGGTTGGGCCATCACGGGTGCTTGCCCTGGGCCACTTTTCGCACAGCTTGGCTCCGGCATTGGTGTTATCTTCATCACCATTTTGAGTGCCGTGGCGGGTACTTGGGTGTATGGAAAATTTCGGGAAAAACTGCCGAACTGATGGTTTGAATTGCTGGAATGTTACTTTTGTTGAAGGGTTGGCAGGTTTCCAGAAATCCTGCCAACTGCGTTCATCCAGCAATGCTAAAAGCTAACCATGCAACCAACCCTTTTTCATGATTTTGAGCCACGCCTTGTTGAAGAAATTGAAAAGGTGGGCACCCTCAAAAAAATCGAAGCGGGGGAAGAACTGATGCGTCCCGGCATGTTCATCCGCTCCATTCCCATCATCCTGTCGGGTAGCCTAAAAATCATGCGGCAGGACGAAAAGGGCAAAGAAACCTTCCTCTACTTTTTAACGAAGGGGGATACTTGTGCCATGTCCCTTACTTGTTGCACCGCCAATAGACCCAGCACGGTGCGGGCCGTGGCTGAAGAGGCCACCGAGATGGTACTTGTACCCGTGGAAAAATTGGATTATTGGATGGGGCTTTACCCTTCTTGGAAAAACTTTGTCTTCCAAGCCTACCAGCGCCGCTTCGATGATATGCTGGAAGCCGTGGACAGCCTCGCCTTCAAGAAGATGGACGAACGCATCTGGCGGCTGCTCAAGAAAAAGGCAGCCCTCCAAGAAAAACGCTACGTCTATGCTACCCATCAAGACTTGGCCGACGAGTTGAACACCTCACGGGAGGTGGTCACTCGCTTGCTCAAGAAATTGGAAGGCATGGGCAAAATCATTACCCATCGCAATCGGATTGAACTGATGCTGAAATAGCGGCAAACGCCATAGTTAGTGGAAATGTGACTTTTGTCCCTGACCCCGGGCAGTGACTTTTCTCATCTTTGCACCATTCATTTCAAAAATTTATTTGGTAAACATGAAAATCGAACAAATCTATACAGGATGCCTTGCACAAGGCGCTTATTACATCGAAAGCAACGGGGAAGTAGCCGTCATAGACCCGCTAAGGGAAGTGCAGCCCTACCTCGACCGGGCGGCACAGGATGACGCCAAAATCAAGTATGTGTTGGAAACCCATTTTCACGCTGACTTTGTCTCTGGACACTTGGACTTGGCAGAAAAAACAGGTGCAGCCATCGTCTATGGCCCGAACGCCAAGACCGGCTTCAAAGCCCATATTGCCACCGACGGCGAAGTGCTGAAGCTTGGCAACATCACTATCAAGGTGCTGCATACACCTGGCCACACTATGGAAAGCACCTGCTATTTGCTCTCCGATGAAGACGGCAAGGAAAGCGCCATCTTCACTGGCGATACGCTGTTCATCGGGGATGTAGGGCGGCCCGACTTGGCGCAAAAATCCGACCTGACCATGGCCGACCTTGCCGGCCATCTTTTTGACAGCTTGCGCAACAAGGTGATGACGCTGCCCGATGATGTTACTGTTTACCCGGCGCACGGCGCTGGTTCTGCCTGCGGCAAAAACATGTCGAAGGAGACCGTCTCGACCATCGGTGCACAGAAAGCCACCAACTACGCCCTCCGTGCGGACATGACCAAGCCCGAGTTCGTGCACGAAGTGACGGACGGCCTGATGGCTCCACCAAAATATTTTCCTGAAAACGTCCGCCTTAACAAGGAGGGCTATACCAGCTTTGACGAGGTGATGAAGCGGGGCGCACAAGCGCTGTCGCCAAGGGCATTTGAGGAAGCCGTGAACGCTACGGGTGCACTGATGCTGGATGTGCGTCACGAAAACCTTTTCCACAAGGGGTTCATCCCCAACTCCATCTTTATCGGCCTTGGCGGGCATTTTGCCCCCTGGGTAGGAGCCTTGGTGGCAGATGTGAACCAACCACTGGCGCTCATCGTAGAACCCGGCCAAGCGGAAGAGGCCATCACCCGCCTCAGCCGTGTCGGTTTCGACAACGTAGTGGGCTTTTTGGATGGCGGTATCGAGGCGTGGAAAAATGCTGGCATGGAATTGGACGTTTTTGATTCCATCACTGCCGAGCAATTGGCTGAGAATTTGAAAGAATACGGCCCTGACAACGTGATTGATGTGCGCAAACCAAGCGAATTTGCTGCTGAACACGTTAAGGACGTGGAAAGTGTACCACTTGATTTTATCAATGATTACATGGGCGACCTCGACCGGACAAAGCAGTATTTTGTGCATTGCGCTGGCGGCTACCGCTCCATGATTGCAGCATCCATCCTGAAATCAAGGGGTTTTGAAAAAATTGTAGATATCAAGGGTGGCTTTAAGGCCATTCAGGAGTCGGGCAAGTTTGAAACGACAGACTATGTTTGCCCAAATACTTTAAAACGGCAAAAAGAAAAAGCGATTATTGCGTGAACCAACCTTGACTTTGGTTGTTTGAACTATTGAAAGAAAAAATTTTTTACTTTTTGCTTGGTGAATAATTCTTTTTTCCGCACTTTTGCACTGTAATTAAGATATCAACTTGGGCAAGCGGCCCATTTAAGATAAATTGTTTTCATTTGGTTTTTTAGGGTTATTCAGGGTAGCTTCGGCTACCCTTTTTTTTTGCCAATTTTTCAAAGGCTATTTCTTGTCAAAACCAGCCTTTTTGCCAGACAACTCACTGGTTATGAAAAATGCCTAAAAAATAATCGCATCCATGTTGAACTTCCTCAAGTCACTATTTAAAAACGATGCCTACCAGAACCTGCCGGTTGTTGCTTTTTTGGACAAGCTGAAAACCACGCCTGATGCCATCCTGCTCGACGTGCGCACCCCGAGTGAAGTAGCCGCTGGCAAGCTGCAAGGTGCAATCAACATTGATTTTCAGGGAAAAACTTTTTATTCGGAGGTCTGCAAACTTGACAAAAATACATCCTACTTCATCTATTGCCGGAGCGGGGTCAGGAGCGCAAGCGCCTGCCGGAAAATGCACGAGGTGGGCTTCACCAAACTGTTTAACCTTTCTGGTGGCTACCTGTCCGTCTGAAAAAAAAATGAGCCGGAAGCGCTCGCCCCGGCTCATTTCTCAAAAAAAACAAAAAACCGTTATCTTCCTACCACCAGCCGTTTCACCACCACCGATTCATTTACGATGATGCGAAGCAAGTAAACCCCAGGGGCAGTATCCCGAAGGTCGAGTTCGATGGTGCTGGATGAAATACGTTCAGGCTGTGCATGCAGCACCATCCTGCCCGACAAGTCGAGCACTTGTAGGCTTATCGGCAACTCCCGACCCAAATCAATATTCACGAATACTCGCCCGGAACTTGGGTTCGGTGTCAGTGTGATGCGTTGCTCCAAAGCCCTCTCCTCATTGGCATTCAAGAAATCAACCTGCACCGTCAGCGTTTGGGCGCAGCCGTTCTCATCGGTTACAACCAACTGGTACTCGCCGTCCCACAGCCCCTCAATGTCCGCTTCATTTGAAAAGAATACGCCATTCAATGACCATTCGTAAAAGTAGTTCCCAGCACCACCGTTCGCCGTTACCTGTATGAAACCATTTGGCCCGCCAATGGCATCCTGCACCTCATCCACCACAATCGTGACGGCGGTAGGTGTTGTCACCTGAACTGTCTGCACTGCGAGGCAACCCGTGGCATCCGTCACGCTGACGCTGTAACTGCCGGCCATGAGGGCCATGGCCGTCAGCATTTGTTGGTTGGCGGGGTCGCTCCAAGCATAGGTGAAAGGTGGCGTGCCACCAATAGTGATGGCGGTCGCCGAGCCGTCGCTGCCGCCATGACAGGAGGGCTCAGTGAAACTCGTGTTTACAGCAAAATCGCTGATAACCATTACTGCGAACGAGCAAGTTGCCGTATTGCCGTTGCTGTCATCGGCGGCCCAAGTCACGATAGTCATCGTGTTGATGGGGAAGGTTGCGCCGCTCTCTGGGCCAGTAATCAATGATAAGGTCGAAGTGCCGCAGTTGTCGGTGGTTGTTGGTGCAGGATATGTCACAGTCGGGGTACATGAACCACCTTGTATGAAAATATCTTGCGGGCAAACAATCACGGGCGGCACTACGTCCACGACCGTGACGGTCGCCATTGCTGAGGATATATTGCCCGCTGCATCCGTGATGGTGAGCGTCACAATGTTGGTGCCCAAATCATCGCAACCAAAAGAAAGGACGTCCAACGAGCGAGCAGTAACGCCGCAGTTGTCGGTGCTGCCACCGTCCACCATCGCTGGGGTGATACTGGCGGTGCCGTCAAGGCCCAAGCTCACCATCAAGTCCAAGGCAACCACCGTGGGCGCCTCCACATCCGGCAGCAGTGTGATTTCGATGCTTGCCGTGGCAGTGCAATTGTTAGCATCGCTCACAATCACCTCGTAAATCCCCGGCGATAGCCCGGAAATGGTCGGTGTGGTAGCGCTATTTGACCACGAGAAGGCATAGCCGCCAGTGCCGCCAGCCCCACCAATGCTTATTGAGCCGTCATTGAGGCCCGCACATTCAAGGTTGTTTTGGATCAAAATTTCGACAGAAAGTACTGTCGGTTCCGTGATTTCTATGCTCTCAATGGAGGCACAGCCATTGGCATCGGTCAAGCTCACCGAGTACACCCCAGCACTGAGGTTGCCGACCGTGCTGCCCGTGCCAATGGTTGCTCCCGTGGCGTCCGCCCAAGCGTATGACACGGGGTCGGCAAACCCGGTGGCCGATACCTGCGCCGTGCCGTCGCCAGCCCCGGCGCAAGAGACGTTCTCACCCGAAAGGGTCAATGCCTGTCCTGTGCAGCCAAACTGCGCCACAATTGCGCAGCCGGAAAAAACACAGCCGTTGGCATCCGTTGCGCTCACGCAATAACTGCCCGGCGCCAATCCCGTGATGGCCGAGGTAGTTGCGTTGTTGCTCCACAAATAGGTATATGGAGCTACCCCGCCCGACACGGCCACGGAGGCCGTACCGTCATTTGTCCCAACCCCCGATTCGCCAGCGGTGGTCAAGTTGCCAGAAAGCACTGCCGGTTGCGAGATGGTCACTTGAAGGGTAGCCTCGCAGCCGTTCGCATCGGTCACGCTTATGGTGAACGTGCCGGCTGGGAGCCCATTTTGCGAAGCGCCAAAAATGCCGTTCGACCAATTGTACTCGTATCCGGGCGTACCGCCTGTGGCATTGACGGTGGCGGTTCCCGTGCTGTCGCCGTGACAAGTCACGTTGGTTTGTTGCGCCGTGAGGTTGAGCGCCGTTGGCGCAATGAGCGACACGTTCCCCGTCACCTCGCAGCCATTTCCATCGAGTATAGAGACGGTGTAGCTGCCTGCCATCAGGTTGGCGATGTTGGCCGTGGTGTCACCGTTCGACCACAAATATTCAAATGGCCCGGTGCTACCACTGATGGAAACGCTGGCAGTGCCATCGGCGCCACCGTTGCAGCTTGGATTGACAGCGGCCATATTTACCAACACGCCTGAGCAACTAAAACTTGCCACCGTTACGGTCTGGCTGGCGCTACAATTGTTGGCGTCCGTGACCGAAACGGTGTAGTTGCCGGGGGCAAGTCCCATGATGGTCGCAGTGGTTGAGCCGTTGCTCCAGGCGTAGGCGTATCCGGGCATACCCCCCGTTGGACTGGCCGTGGCCGAGCCGTCTTCCGCCCCGACTGAAGTTTCGCCAGTGGCCGAGGCATTTGGGTTGAGCGCTGGCGGCTGCGTGATGGTTACACTGGCCGTATCCATGCAGTTGTCGGCATCGGTGATAGAGACGGTGTAAGTGCCTACGGCAATGTTCGTGATTTGCGGAGTGCTGGCGTTGTTCGACCATGCGTAGGTGTATGGCCCGGTGCCACCGCTAGCTGTTGCTGTGGCGCTTCCTGTGTTGGCACCATTGCAGGCCACATTTTGCGAAGCGGAAATAGCGGCATGGAGTGCGGGTGTTTGTGTGACAATGGCTGTGTCGGTATTGGTGCAGCCCGTGTTGGTGTTCGTCACAAGGATGACGTAAGTTCCGGCAGTGTCCACGGTCGGGTTGGGGGTGTTGCCGCCCGACTGAATGCCAGGCCCCGTCCAGTTGTAGCTGAAGTTGGGGCCTTGCGAGGAGCCTGAGCCGTCCAGCACCACGGAGGTGTTGTTGCAATTGAGTACCCGGTTGGGGCCAGCGTTGGCCGTTGGCGGTGTGGTATTGGATGCCACGGTCACGCTGGAACTGGCGGTGCAGCCGTTGGTGGCGTTGGTGACGGTGAGGGTGTAACTGGCGGCCATGTTGACCACGGGCATGAGGGTGGTAGCGCCGCTGAGGATGTTGCCGTTCACGGTCGTCCATAGGTAGCTGAAGCTTGGCCCTTGGGAGGAGGCGGAGCCGTTGAGCGTTACCTGTGAAGTGGTGCAGGTAATGGGCGGAGCGCTACCCGCATTCGCCACCGGCGGCATTGTGTTCGCTGTGACGCTGGCGCAATCGTTGGCCGTGCAGCCGTTGAGGGTATTCGTGACTTTAAGGCAATAGGTGCCGGGTTGGTTTACCGTTGGCATCAGCGTGGTTGCCCCGCTGACGATGTTCCCGTCGGCGGTGGTCCAGAGGTAAGTGAAGTTGTTGCCCTGCGATGACGAGCTGCCGTTGAGTTGCATGCTGGTGATGGTGCAGGTGAGCAGACCGTCCGGCCCGGCGTTTGAGGTTGGTGGGGTAGTGCTTGCAGTGACGGTGGTCTGGTCAGTGGCGGTGCAACCATTGGTGGTGTTGGTGACGGTGAGGGTATAGCTTCCCGATGCGCTAACGGTTGGTGTCAGTGTAGTGGCCCCGCTGATGATGTTACCGTCAACGGTCGTCCAGAGATACTGGAAGTTGCCACCCGTAGAGGAGCCAGCGCCGTTGAGCATGGGGGTTGGGGTGGTGCAGGTAATCGCCACCGGCGGCCCTGCTTCTGCGATTGGAGCGGTGGTGTTGGCGGTGATGTTGACAGTGGCGGTGGCGGTGCAGACATTGGCATCTGCCACGGTCACGGTGTGCGAGCCAGCGGGGAGGGTTGCCGTGGGGCCGCTTTGACCATTGGACCAGGTGTAAGTGTAAGGTGAAGTTCCACCAGTAGCCAATGCGGTGGCGCTGCCCACGGGTACTGTGCAGGTGATGTTCGTTTGGTTGACGATGGCTACCTGAAGTTGGGTAGGCTGGGTGATGGTCGCCGAACCAGTGCCGCTGCCCCCGGCAGCATTGGTGACGGTGACGGTGTAGGTGCCCGCTGTGAGGTTGTTGATGGTGGCGGTAGAGCCACCGTTCGACCACATATATATATAAGGTGGCCCGCCGCCGCCGGAGGGCGTGGCCGTTGCCGAGCCGTTGTTCCCTCCGGAGCAGCTCACGTTGGAGCTGGTGACGGTGACATTAATGTTGCCGCCGCCCCCACCGGCAAGCATGGTGGTAGCAGTGGCGGTCACGATGGCGTCGCCATTGTTGTTGCCGTTTTGGTCTGCGAGGTTGGCAGCGGTATAGAAGGTGATGTTGCCGTTGGAGGTGGGAGGGGCGGTCCAGTCCACGGTAAACGTCGCTATGTCGCCAGTGTAAGTTACGGGGGTGGTATGTTCCAAGTAATATCGGTTGCCGCTGAACTGCACGGTAGAAAACGGGCCAGGGTTGGTCAGTATTCCGGCGTTGGAGTTGTTTGATTGCTGCGCAACCATTTGCAAGCCGGCGGTTTGCGGTATGCCATTGGTGCGTTCAACGGTGACGGTGAGGGGATAAACCGTGTTCGGCGTCACGGTGGAGGGCAGCCCGGTTATGGTTACCATGCCCGTGCCACTGCCCCCGGAGTGGCAGCCGCCTTGGGAGCTTGCGCAGGTATTGCCGCTTGGCGGTGCACCGGTATGCCCATTTGGCGGGTTGTTGGAATTTGACAGTTGGAAATATGCCACCAACAGCACAAAGAAAAGCATGTAAACGGAGTTGAGTTTTCTTTTCATAAAACAGAATAGGTTAGTGATTGGTAAGTAGATGATTGGTTCACAAGTTATTGACAATGAACTGGTTGCGTGATATTATACCGGGGATCCGAACTGGTTTTTTTGGAAAATGACAACTCAGTTGCGTAAGCAAAGAATTGAACTTAAAAGTGGAACAAAATCAACATCAAAAGTCGCATTTTTTAATTGTCGGTACATCATTTAGCTCAGAAATGCAAAATGGCGACATTCACCGTCGGTGCCGATAACAATCATTTTTGGCGCTACCACAAAGATTGGTTGTGTACTTTTGCGCCGTCTCATTTGGGGTGCCTTTTTTAGTTGGCAGTTTGACAGTAGTCTGGACAAGACTTGCCCACTGTCGAACTGCCAGCAAAAAAGGCTGAGATTATACCCATCGAACCTGCTCGGGTAATGCCGGGAAGGGAAATGAAGCCAGTCCTGCATTTTGGCAGCACTTCATTTAAGATGTGTAACCCATCGTGCCACTGAGCAAGCTGCTTGGTGGATTTTTTTCACTCAAAAAAATACACGATGAAGAAGTTACTGGTTGCAGGCATCGCCCTGCTGTTTTCACACCTACTTTTTTCACAAAAAATCACGGGAAAAATCACCGACACCGAGGGCGCTCCGCTGCCCGGTGCCACCGTGCTGCTCCTCGAAACCCGGCAAGGCACGGTGGCCGACGGGCAGGGTGGGTTCACGTTGCTTTTGGACAAATCGGGCAGCTACACCCTGCGGGTCAGCTTCGTGGGCTTCGAGCAAGTTAGCCGAACGGTGGAGACCAGCTCGACCGATCCGCTGGTTTTCGCCCTCGAAGCATCCGCCAACCTGCTCCACGAACTGACCGTGACGGCGGTGCGGGCGGGCGAAAAAGCACCGTTCACCTACACCAATGTCAGCAGCGACGACCTCAAGGCCCGCAACCTTGCCCAAGACGTGCCATACCTCCTCGATGCCACGCCCTCCGTGGTGGTCACGAGCGATGCCGGGGCGGGCGTGGGCTATACGGGCATACGCATCCGGGGCACGGATGCCAGCCGCATCAACGTGACCATCAATGGGGTGCCGCTCAACGACGCCGAGTCGCAGGGGGTGTTCTGGGTGGACCTACCGGACGTGGCGGCCTCCACCGAAAGTATCCAAATCCAGCGGGGAGTGGGCACTTCCACCAATGGCGGTGGGGCATTTGGCGCTTCCATCAACCTGAATACCAATGAGTTGCAGTTGAAGCCCTACGTGGAGGTGTCGGGTACGGCGGGGTCGTTCAATACCCACAAGACGAGCGTAAAACTCGGCTCCGGGCTGCTTGGCAAAAGCGCCAATTCGGCCAACACGGGCTTCACCGTGGATGCCCGTGGCAGCCTCATCAGTTCCGACGGGTACATTGACCGGGCCAGGTCTGAGCTGAAATCCGTTTATTTTTCGCCAGCCTATATCGGCAAAAAGTTCACGCTGCGGGGCATTGTGCTGCACGGCGACGAGCGGACTTATCAGGCTTGGTACGGACTTCCGGCACAGTACATCGGCATTGATTCACTGCGGACGTACAATCCGGCTGGCACGGAAAAGCCGGGAAGGCCATACGAAAACGAGGTGGACGATTATCGACAGACCCATTATCAACTCATTTATAACCAAGAGCATAGCCGAAATTGGCACTTTAACTTGACGGGGCATTATACGAGGGGGATTGGATTTTACGAGCAGTACAAGGCGGAGCAGTTTTTGGGAAACTATGGCTTCCTGATGGACGATGATTTGCCGCCTTACCCTGACCTCATCCGCCGTCGCTGGCTCGACAATCATTTTTTTGGGGGCATCGGTTCTATTAATTTCCAAAGCAACAATCGAAGGTTGCAATCAACAATTGGGGGAGCAATGAATCAATATTTGGGGGAACACTACGGCACAATCCTGTCAGTGACAGACAACACAGCAGTGCCTCCCGGCTACCGTTATTACCAAGAAGATGGTGACAAAAAAGACTTCAATGCCTTTGTGAAAACACAGTATGAGCTTTTCCAAAAACTCTTCACCTTTGTTGACCTTCAGGCACGAGTTGTCAACTATGAATTAGGGGTAGATGACTTGTTCTCAAGCGCCCCACCCAGCAAGAAAGTCACCACTGCCAACTACCGCTTCTTCAACCCCAAGGCGGGTCTTTTTTACGAAGTAAACAACAGCACCTCGCTCTATGCCTCCTTTGCCGTGGCCCAAAAAGAGCCGAACCGCAACGACTTCACAGATGCCCCCAAAGACCAACTTCCGAAACCTGAGCGGCTCTTCAACACCGAGGCTGGTGTCAAATACAACGCCGAACGGTTGGCCTTGGGCCTCAATGTTTACCACATGTACTACCGGGACCAGCTCGTGCTCACGGGAAACATCAACGACACCGGGGCGCCCATCCGCATCAACGTGCCGGAAAGCTACCGTGCGGGCGTGGAACTGATGGCAAAGGCACAACTCACCCAGCACTTCGTGGCAGATGCCAACGCCACATTTAGCCAAAACAAAATCAAGGACTTCACGGAATACGTGGACAATTGGGACACGGGCGAGCAATCGGATTTTGTGCGGGGCACCACCGATATTGCATTCTCGCCAAACATCATTGCGTTCGGCAGGCTGACTTGGGGCGCTTCGCAAAATTATGTGCGGGACGGCCTCGGCCTGTCCGTTGCATTGGCGGGCAAGCACGTGGGCAAGCAGTTCTTGGACAACACCTCCAGCGATTTCACCACCCTGCCCGCCTACACGACCTTGGAGGCACAGGTGCGCTATGTGCTGCGGCCCAGCTTCTGCAAGGAACTGAGTTTCAACCTCTTGGTGCAAAACCTGCTGGACACCCGCTACTCGTCAAATGCGTGGACCTACCGTTATATTTCAGCGGACGACTATACCAGCTTCGACCCATACGCCCGGCGGGAGCAGGGCAATTTTTACAACCTGACGGGCTACTTTCCGCAGGCTGGCCGCAACTTCCTGCTGGGGGTGACGGTCAGGTTTTAGTGGGTGAGCGAGGTGGCTTTTAGTGTCAAAAAACCATTAAAGGCATTGCCAAAGTTTGCAGTGCCGCC
>DIUC01000049.1 GCA_002435785.1 Saprospiraceae bacterium UBA6168
CATCTGTATGAAAATAGGAATATGATATTCCGTTTGCCTCGAACTTCATCAATACTCCAAGGGATGTATCTGAAAAAACAGTCCCTTCGCCTCCTACCCAGTATTGGTCATATTGCTGGCAGTAGGATCCCTGTGTGACATTTATAGTAAACAAAATCCCTAATACGATATGTATCGTTGGCTTCATGTTCAGTTGATTTATTGAAAAGAGGAAGAGGCCATACAGTAAGCCTGCACAAGCCTCTTCCTCTTGGTTAAATTACGGGTGTTGAACCACAAAACTACGGGTACGTGCCACCCCACCAAGAACCTTAGCGATGTAGAGGCCGTTCCTCCAGCCTGACACAGGTATTTCCAGTTCCTTGTTCGGTGTCAGTTTGCCCTCGAACACTTGCCGCCCATCTGCAGAAAATATCCTCACCAGTTGCCCATTACCAGTGCCGTCTTGGACGAAAATCCGCACCATGTCCTGAGCTGGGTTCGGTACGATGTGCAGGGATGGAGTTGATTCCAAAGCAATTGGTTCAGAACCATCGAAGCCGCGTGTTTGTAGATTGGCATCGCAGTCCGCCTCGTCGTAGAATTCCTTGAGCAAGACCGCACAGAGACCCCTAGCACTTAGCACCACCCTGCCACCGTAGCGCAGGCAGGTCTGTGCCATCTGGCGCAGGTCGGCGGTGGCAGTGGAGTCTGGCTCGGTGCCGGCCAGCCAGTTGAGGGCTATTTCGTTGTAGCGCTTTTCGTACTGTGCAAATGTTGAGTCATGCATAAGCTCAAAGGTTTTGACCATAAATATAGGCACCTGCCACCATTTGCCGCCGAACTGGAGTTCGGCGGCACGGTCGGTTCGGCCTCATCCCTCATCCCTCACCCCTCATCCCTATTTCCCCACCACCAGCCTCGCCCCCGCCCTCGCCCTGCCCCCTTCCAGCAGCACCACGTTGTACAGCCCAGCGGGCCAGCCCGATACGTCCAGCGTATGCAGGTAGGCATAAGGCGGGAAGCTATGCCGGTGCAGCACCCGCCCCAGCATGTCCACCACCTGCACCTCGGCGGTGACGTGGCCGCCGTAGCTGGGCAGCGTGATGGCCACCTCCACCTGCCCGCTGGCCACGGTGGGCGACGCCTTGACGCTATAGCCGCTGCCCGCCACTGGCTGCTTGGTGCTGCTCAGGATGGTGTCGCAGCCGCTGCCCGTGAGGGGGCCGAGGCGGAAGTTGGGGTGCCTGCCCGAGAAGAGGTCATACGGTACGCCGGGGCCGAGGCAGGAAACCGGGGAGTAGTCCGCAGCGAGGCACAGCCCACTGGCCTCCCCTGGCTCATCGGGGTACTCTATCACGCTGTGTGCCGTACGCCACAGGTTGTATATCCTCCCATCTGGGCCGTGGGCGAAGGCCGTGAAGCCGCCCGCGCTGCCAACCAACACGGTTTGATCATCGTTCAATGCCCAAGGAATTCCCCCCAGCTTCACCTTTGAGGTTGCAATGTCTGACGCTTCTAAATCCCACTGGGCGAACTCGGCCCAGCCAGCCCCGTACAGGAAATGGCCGGAGGGGGAGAATTCGAAAGTATAAGGCGAGGTTTGAACCAAATCCCCGTTGCCCACCACGAGCGGGGTGATGCCCGTTGCAAAGGTGTCCATCAACAAGACTTTGCCGCTACAGCGGTCGAATGACAGCAGTTTGGCCCAGCCTACCCCATAGTTGTCCACCAACATGCTTCCATCACGTGACGCATACAGTAAGTTGGAGGTGGAAGTAACCCAGTCCTCGCAATCGAACCAGTCTGTGCTCAGGCCAGGTATTCCGCTCTCCACCACCTGCACCACCGAGTCCCGATACAGCAGCGTGGCGTGATAGGCCAGCCCGTCGTACTGTTGCCGTACCACCCACCAGTCTCGTCCGTTGCCGTGCCGCACCAGCGCAAAACCCGACGTCCCAGGAAACCCCTCGTCGAAGTAGCGGTTCTTATAGACCACCTTTCCCCTCCCCCCATTCGCTGACATGTCTATCTTGCTGATCTGCATCTTCGGTATGTGGAGCTGCTCACAGTTGAGTTCCCCATATAATACAAAGGCATGTACCATGTAGTAAATATGCCCATCATAGGGATCGGGGATGATGCGGTAGGTGTAGGGGTTATACATGGTGTTGTAAGTCGTGTCGGGGTCGCTGTACCAGGGCGGGTCATTCAGGAAGTCGTCACTTACGGAGCCTTGGTTGAAGCCCTTGCCTCCTTGCATGATGTGGTGGTCCCAGGATACCACCACGTTGCCATTGGTGTAGAACTGCAGCTCGCCTGCAGCGTCGCTCATGGCGATGGTTCCGCTTTCTATCATAATCAGGGATTGTTCAGGTGTTACCTGATAACTGATGCTATCTTCCTCGAAGCGCATGGTAACTACTTTGTATTGGTCCCAGGTCTTCCCCATCCAGTGCCTGTCATGCTGCTGACAGAAAGCCCACTGTGCAACGACCAGCATGGCTGCAAGTGTGAACAACGGTCGCATCGTATGCTTCATGTCGCATTGGTTTATTTTGTGAAAAAGGGGCTGCAAACCCAGTCGAATGGTTTGCAGCCCTTCATTATTGAAAAGGCGGTAATACTAACGGCGGTGCTGAACCACGAAATTTTGGCTGAAAGACTCGTTGCCATTCAGCACCCTTGCCACGTACATGCCCTCAGGCCAATTGGCTACTGACAGGGACAAGGAGCCAATTTCCAAAGGCAGATTAGCAGTATGTACTAATTGCCCGTTCAGGTTGAAGATTTGCACCAGTTGAATCTCTTTCAAGTTGTTCGACAGATATATCCGCACCATGTCGTCAGCCGGATTGGGAACAATATACAACACTGAATTCGTTTTCATTTCGGCAAGTGCTGGTCGTCCCGCACTGCGTGTCTGTATGTTCCCATCACAGTTGTCCTCGCCGTAGTATTCTTTGAGCCAGACCTCGCAGAGGCCCCTGGCCCCCAGCACGGCACGCCCGCCGTAGCGGAGGCAGGTCTGCGCCATCTGACGCAGGTCGACTGTGGCAGTGCTGTCTGGAGCCGTGCCTATCAGCCAGTTGAGCGCTATTTCGTTGTAGCGCTTCTCGTACTGTGCAAATGTTGAGTCATGCATAAGCTCAAAGGTTTTGACCATAAATATAGGCACCTGCCACCATTTGCCGCCGAACTGGGGTTCGGCGGTACGGTCGGTTCGGCCTCATCCCTCATCCCTCATCCCTCATCCCTCACCCCTACCTCGCCACCACCAACCTCGCCCCCGCCCTAGCCCTGCCCCCTTCCAGCAGCACCACGTTGTACAGCCCAGCGGGCCAGCCCGATACGTCCAGCGTATGGACATAAGCATAAGGCGGGAAGCTATGCCTGTGCAGCACCCGCCCCAGCATGTCCACCACCTGCACCTCGGCGGTGACGTGGCCGCCGTAGCCGGGCAGGCTGATGGCCACCTCCACTTGTCCGCTGGCCACGGTGGGCGATGCCGTGACCCCGTAGCCGCTGCCCGCTACTGGCTGCTTGGTGCTGCTCAGGATGGTGTCGCAGCCGCTACCCGTGAGGGGCCCGAGGCGGAAGTTGGGGTGCCTACCGGAGAAGAGATAGTACGGTACATCAGGGCCGAGGCAGGAGACCGGGGCGTTGTCCGCAGCGAGGCACAGGCCGCTGGCCTCCCCCTGCTCATCGGGGTGCTCGATAACGTTGTGCGCCGAGTTTTGGAAGTTGTATATCTTCCCGTCGGGGCCGTGGGCGAAAGTCGCTGCACCAAAAGGGATACCCTCCATCAGGGTCTGATCGTCGTTCAGCGCCCAGGGCACGCCCCCCAGCTTGACCTTGCTGGCGGCGATGTTAGGCGCCTGTAGGTCCCACTGGGCGAACTCCGCCCACCCAGCGCCGTAAAGGTACCGACCCGAGGGCGAGAACCCGAAGGTTTGTATGTAGGCATCAACCAAGTCTCCTTCAGCCAACACAAGCGGGGTGATTCCCGTGGCGAAGGTGTCCACCAGCGACACCTCCCCGCTGCAGCGGTCGAACGACAGCAGCTTGGCCCGACCCACCCCATAATTGTCCAAGAGCATGCTCCCGTCAGGGGATACATCCAACAGGTTGCCGTTGGTCACGAATGAGTCAATACAGTTGAACCAGTCCGTGCTTAGCTCTGGTATCCCGCTCTCCACCACCTGCACTACCGAGTCCCGGTGCAGTTGGGTGGCATGGTAGGCCAGCCCATCGTATTGCTGCCGCACCACCCACCAGTCCCGCCCGTTGCCATGCCGCACCAGCGCCATGCCGTACCCCCCCGAAGACCACTCGTCGAAGTAGCGGTTCTTATAGACCACCCTCCCCTTACCGCCGTTCGCCGACATGTCTATCTTGCTTATCTGCATCTTGGGCATACGGAACATACTACAGCCCACTCCACCATACGTCACGAAGCCGTGCACCATGTAGTAAACCTGCCCGTCATAGGGGTCGGGGATGAGCTGATAGGCGTATTGGGCATATTCGGTGTTGTAAACCGTGTCGGGGTCCAGACCCCATGGGTCGCTCAAGAAGTCGTCGAAGGGGGATCCCTCGTTGAAGCCCTTGCCGCCCTGCATGATGTTGTGATTCCGGGAGACCACCACGTTGCCGTTGGTGTAGAACTGCAGTTCGCCAGCGGCGTCGCTCATGGCAAGCACACCGGTTTCAAAATGTATCAGTGACTGCCCAGGAGAGACTACGTAGCTGATGTCGTCCTCATCGAAGCCCATTGTGACCACTTTGTATTGCCCCCAAACCCTGCCCAGCCAGTGCTTGTCATGCTGCTGGCCATATAACAATGGTAAGGTAAATACCAATAACAGTAGGCTTAGTTGGATATGATGTGACGCTCTTTTCATATTTATCAATGAATTTTAGAATGGAGTGGCCGTACGGATGCGTCGTGCGGCCACTCCAGCGATGTTGAACTTTTATGGATTGCCCATGAAGTATTGTCAAATATAAGATTGTAATCAAAATGCGCTGGCAATTTATGGCAGGGTACGGTAGAAGAAAAATATTGAATCGCTTCTTTTAATTTTTCGCAACAAAAGAGACGAAAAACAACTGACGTCAATAGAAAGTGTATAGAGAAGCTGTTTAAAATTTCCTTGCTGGTACTTGAATAGGATTGAACTTGAAAAAATTAGCATCTTGCGTCGGTATATCCTTGTGCAGTGGTTCAACCAATTAAGGCCAATGCACAAGGAATTTATGTTGCAGTAACAAAACTAATCTTCCATGAAAAACCTCCTCCTACTCCACGGCGCTCTTGGCGCTGCTTCGATGATGGCCCCGCTTGCCGAGCGGCTCTCCGGCAGCTTTGATGTCCATTCCCCGAACTTCTCCGGGCATGGCGGAGCACCATTTGCCGAGGGCTTTGGCATTGACCAGTTCACATCGGAAGTGTTGGCTTTTTTGGACCAAAACAGCCTCGAAAAAGTGGACATTTTCGGCTACAGCATGGGCGGTTATGTGGCACTGAACCTCGCACGGCTGCACCCTGGGCGGGTCGGCAAAGTCATCACCCTCGCCACCAAGTTCGACTGGACGCCGGAAGGGGCGGAACGGGAATCGAGGATGCTTGACCCGGAAAAAATCGAGGCGAAAGTCCCAGCCTTCGCCAACCTGTTGCGGGAGCGCCACGCCCCCAACGACTGGAAGGTTTTGCTGCTAAGGACAGCAGAAATGATGCTCCAACTCGGCCAGCTCCCACTGCTGACGCCGACGGTTTTGGCGCAGGTTGGCCACCCGGCCCTTGTCTGCCTCGGCGATGCTGACCAGATGGTGGGTTTGGAAGAGACCACCCAAGCAGCGGCCTCGTTGCCCAATGGCCAGTTGCGGGTGTTGGCGCAAACACCGCATCCACTGGAGAAGGTGGACATGGTTGTTTTGGCGGAAGTTGTGCGCTCGTTTTTGAATGAGTAACGCACACGAATGCTCACAGACGGCTCACTGCTCGGTGCTTTTGCCCAATCATCCCACCTCGCCCGCCTTTTCCAACAGCCACTTTTTGGCGGCCAGCGACTTGCAGTTTTCGATTTCCTGCCGGGTTTTCTCCCTTCCTTTTTTGTCGAACGGCGCAAGCTGGAACAGCTTGCGGGTGAAGCGTAGCATGTTGAGGTATTGCTGCTTTACGTCCTTTGAAATCAAGCGGTTGCGCCGCAAATAGATACTGTAACTATCAATCAGCGAGTCCAGCGCCTGGTCCTGCCGCTGCTCGAAATAAGTGCGCATCAGCAGCATCCGGCTGCCGAGCGAGTAGGCGATGTTTTGGTACTCCACCTCCCGCAGCAGTTCGATGACCCGGTCGTATTGTTTTTGGTAAAAATAGACGTGTGCCAGGTTGTAGTTCAGGGCATTTTCCTGTTCGCTTTTGGCCAGACGGTGGGTGTAGTCCCGGATGAAGTTTTCGGCCCAGGCCAGCTCCCGGATGTGCAGGGCAATGGTGATGATGTTCTTGTAGTGGTGGGGGTTCAGCTCGCCATTGTCGAAGATGATTTCCCGGTCGAGGGCAATGCGGTAGAGTGAAAAAAGCTCCCCGTAGTAGTCCTCCCGTCCGTGGTTTATCTTGGTGTCAATGCAGTAGTTCATCGAGTGGATGAACAGGGTCTTCAACTCCTTGCGTTGGAAGCTGGCAGCCTGCGTTTCGAGCAGTGATTTCATTTCCTGAAAGAAATCCACCTCTTCCGGGTGCAGCATCATGCGTGCCACCAAGTACCAAGCTTTCACCACGGGTTCGGCGAGGTAGGCGCTTTGTTCGAGGTACTTCAAAAAATCGGGGAACAAGGCTACTTCGGCAGTTTCGGAGACCATGTTGCGGTAGCCCAGCGCATCGCAATAGTGTTCCAGTTTTTTTGCGAAATAGTAGCAGTCGAGGTGAAAGTCCGCTTTTTCGATGGGGTCGAAGGCCGCTGTTTTTGGGGAAATATGCTCTAAGTGCTCGTGCCTCCGGCGGTGCAGCATGTACGCTAAGTAGTGGAAATCGGCATCCCGTACCCCCGCTTTTTCCTGAAGCAACTCGGTCTGCCGCAGCACCCCGTCGAAGTGCTTTTCGAGCCGGGTGCTGGCCAAGGCATGGAGCAAGAAAACCTGGTTGATGGCAGGGTTGGAGGCGTACTGGTTATAGGCCGTGAAGTCCATTGCCAACCGCAAGAGGTCGGAGCAAAGCCGCCGGAAACGCACGTCGTCGTAGGCCGTGGCGGGGTACAACGATTGCCAAACGGCCCCCTTCTCAAGGTCTGTTTCGGATTTTTCAGCCAGCAACCCGGTGGCCGCCAGTTGGTCGAAGAGCAGCGTCAGTTCTTCTTTTTCGTTGAGAAAGGGCGATGCAAGATACTTGCGAAACTGCGCATGGTCGTGCCGGGAAAAGGTACGGAGTAGGGCGACAAGTTTGGTGTTGAGCATTTGACAGCGGGTGAAAACTTAATCCACAAAGCTAAATTCATGTGGCGAGATACAGCGAACAAAATTTAGCAAGGCTGCCAATTTGTGGAGGTGGCCCTATTAGTCAGGACATTTCACCAACAAAAAAGGGCCGCCGATTGGCAACCCTTTTTCGTCTAATATGCTAAACGGCTTACTTCAACTTCAGCTTGGTGGTACCTGCCATGAAGCCCTTGTTATAGACTTCCACTAAGTATTCGCCCTTGACAAAGGAGGCATTGTTCGGTGCCCAAACTACGCAGGACTGTGCTTCATTGTTTGAATAGTCAATCTCTTCCATTTTGGTGAAACGGACTTCTTCGCCAGTTTTCTTGTTGGTCAGCATCCCGGAGCCCATGTCCTCGATGGCGAGGGTCTCGCCCAGCGGGTTCACGATGCGCACGAAGAACTTCTCGGCCCCAGCTTTTGTCACTTCGTTTTCTACCGTGGTGAAGCAAACCTTGATTTGGTCAACGCTTTTTGCGGAGTTCTCGTCCTTCACCTTGCCGCTGCCCTTCACCTTTTGGCCGACTGCGGAAATAGATTTCATCTTGATGACGGAGGCTACATTGACTTTCTCAGAAAGGGTTTGTTTTTCATTCACCAGCAAGGCTTTGGTGGTGCTGAGTTCCTCGTTTTCGGCAGCTTTGCTCTGAAGGTCGGCGGCAAGGCGCTCTTTCTCGGTGCTGAGGTTGAGGTTCTCGCCAGCGAGGGCTGCGTTCTCGGATTTCAGCTTCTCTATCTGGGCCATGTACTGGCTTGCCTGCGATTTCAGGTTGTCAATTTCGACACGGGCCTTGTCGAGCGAGCCTTTGTTCTTGAGGAGGCCAGAGATTTTGTCCCGTTGTTGCTCAAGTTCTGCTTTCTGCTGGTCAATGACGGCATTCAGTTCTTGGTTCGTTGATTTTTGCCCTTCGAGGTCAGTAAGCGCTTGGTTGTACTGGGTTTCCAGTTCAGCCTTGAGCTTTTGCGTTTCGTCCATGTCGGACATGGTCAGCTCCAATTGGCGGTTCTTCTGCACGTTCTGGTAGGCCAGATAGCCGATGATGCCAAGGAGCAGTACACCGATTACTGCGGCAATCGCAATAAAGTTTTGATTCGGTTTGTTCTGATTGAAAGATGGATTTGTACTAGTCATGATTGAAATTTTTACGTGGTTCCTGAAAAGATTTTTTTGAATATGTAAAGAGAACTACGCAATAGGCCAAGTGTTTTAATTAAAAATAGAAAGGTATTGATATTTTGAATTGTTCGGCAAGGTTGCCAAATTTTTTTTTGTTTAAACTAAAAAAACTGCTGGTTCTGGTTTTCAGGGGCCTGCCCAAATCGGTGATGGCAATGCCGAGTGCCCTTAATATTTGGTTAATGCTGCAATCGCTTTTCAACAAAGCCCATTGAATAGCTGGCGAGTTTCGGGAACACAACTGGCCATTTTTGTTCAAGGCAAAGGCACAATGAAACGCCAATACCGAACCATTGATTTATCAATCCTTGCGTCCTTGCGTTAAAAATACGAAGCGTTATTACGTCTGATAGTTTGGTTCCGGGGTACTTCCCCCATCTTCACCCAAGATTTCACCATGTCACGACACCTGCTTGCTGCTATCCTCCTTCTTTCGTTGTCCGTGCTGACCTATGTCCAGTTTCGGCTGCTATTGGCTGGGGTTCGCTTGGAAAAACAGCGGTTCGACCTTCGTGCAGAGTCCACCCTGCTGGCCGTGGCCGACTCGCTGAACGTGGCTGGCACCCTCAGCGCTGCCGTGATTGACCGCCTGAAAATCGGTCAGGCAACCAACGATTCGACGCTGGTGCACCCGGTCTCCGACTCCTTGGATGCCCTGCTGAAACGAGAACTACGGCGCAGGGGCGTTACCGCAAGTTTTGCGTTCGCCATCACCCCCATTTACAATGGGCAGGTGCTGCTCGCCGACCGGGCCTACCAGCCGGGAAAGTTCATTTTTGGGCGGTACCAAGTGCCGTTGGGCAGCCAAGTCATCAGCAATTGCCACTTCGAGCCAGTGCTCCATTTCGATGTATCGAACCTTTTCGGGTACCTGCTGGGGGAACTGCGGGGCTTGGTGGTGCCCTCGGTGCTGTGCCTGTTGGCTATACTCTCTTGCTTTTTGTTGCTGCTGAACATTTTGAAAAAGGAACGGAAGCTCAATGCCATCAAGAACGACTTCATCAACAACCTGACGCACGAGCTGAAAACCCCGGCGTTTTCCATTTCGCTTTCTTCAAAAATGGCAGGAGAAAGCTTGGCAAATGGGGAAGTGAAGCGCACCGCACATTTTCTGCAACTCATCGAGAAGGAGAACAATAAAATCAAAACCCACGTCGAAAAGGTATTGGAACTGGCCAGCTTGGAAAGCCCGAACTACTCACTGAACATGCAGAAAACCAGCATCAACGACCTCGTTCGGAGGTTGGCAACTGCCTTTGAGGCGGAACTTCGACTGCGCAACGGCAAGCTCCATCTCGACCTCACCGCTACCCCCGACGATGCACTTGTAGATGCCGAGCACCTACAAAACGCCCTGCAAAATTTGCTGGACAACAGCGTAAAGTACAGCCCCAAGAACCCCGAAATCAGCATTACGACTGCCACTATCGGCAGGAAAATCCTGATTTCCATATCCGACCGAGGACAGGGCATTGACCCTGTTTACCAAAAAAAGGTGTTTGAGAAATTCTTCCGAGTGCCGAACAATGAGATTCAAGCAAAGGGTTTTGGACTTGGCTTGAGCTATGTGGCGCAGATAGCGAAGGCGCATGGGGGGAGAGTAGTGGTGGAAAGTCAGGTGGGGGCAGGGGCGAAGTTTACTATCGAATTACTCTTATAGCTAAAGCGTTGATTTTCAGGAGATTTTGAAAGGCATGAGTTTTACAAAAAACTCATGCCTTTTTAACCTCCGGCATCTTGCATGCCTCATCTGTCGTCTTGCCGCACACGGTACAAGAGCCAAACTTGTCGGCCAACATCGGGTTGTTGGAGGAACAGGAACCCCGGAACTCCCGCTTTTTAATAATATAGCCAATATTCATGAGCAATACTGTGATGCCCACCAAGATAAATATCGGCAACAGGGTTTGAAGAAATTGCATGGCTGTGCTTTTAAATGAAATAGAACAGCTAATAAACAGTGCAGCAAACTAATTGGTTGGCAAAAGGCCAACCAATCAGCCGCCGTATTTCTGTTTCACCACAGTGATTTCGTAGCCTTCGATGATGTCACCTTCCCTGATGTCGTTGAAATTCTTGATGGTGATACCGCATTCGAAGCCGGACTTCACCTCTTTCACGTCATCCTTGATTCGTTTCAGGGAAGAAATCTCGCCATTGGCACCTTCCTTGGTCGGGAAGATAACGATACCATCCCTGACCACCCGGATATGGGTGTTGCGGCTGATTTTGCCGTCCAGCACGTAGCAGCCAGCAACGGTGCCGACCTTGCTGATTTTATAGACTTCCCGAATCTCCACGTTGGTGACGATTTTCTCTTCTTTCGTAGGTTCGAGCAAGCCTTCGATGGCCAATTTGATTTCCTCGATGGCCTCGTAAATGATGGAGTACATTTTAATTTCGACGCCCTCCCGTTCGGCCAGTTTGCGGGCAGCCACGGAGGGCCGCACCTGGAAGCCGATGATGATGGCATCGGAGGCGGAGGCCAGCAGTACGTCGGACTCCACGATTTGGCCAACGGCCTTGTGGATGACGTTGACTTGAACGGTTTCCAGCGCCAGCTTGATGAGCGAGTCGGAAAGTGCCTCAACAGAGCCGTCCACGTCACCTTTAACGATGAGGTTAAGCTCCTTGAAGGTGCCGAGCGCCAAGCGGCGTCCGATTTCGTCGAGGCTGATACGTTTGGTGGCACGGGTGGCTTGCTCCCGGTTGATTTGCGCACGCTTGGAGGCCAATTGGCGGGACTCCGATTCGTCGTCCATTATTTTGAAACGCTCGCCTGCCGTCGGGGCACCACTGAGGCCGAGCACCAACACAGGGGCAGATGGGCCAGCTTCCGTGACCCGTTGGCCACGTTCGTTGAACATTGCCTTTACCTTGCCTGCATATTCGCCAGCCACCATTGCGCCGCCAATTTTGAGAGTCCCGTTCTGGACAAGCATTTTGGACACATAGCCCTTGCCCTTGTCCAAGGATGCTTCGAGCACCGTACCAACGGCGTTCCTGTTCGGGTTCGCCTTTAGTTCAGCTAAGTCGGCGACGAGCAGCACTTTTTCAAGGAGTTCGTTCACGCCTTCACCCGTTTTGGCGGAAATATCCATAGACTGGTAGTTGCCGCCCCATTCCTCAATGAGCAGGTTCATGGCGGCCAACTCTTGCTTGATGCGGCCAGGGTCAGCGCCTTGTTTGTCAATTTTATTGATGGCAAAAACCATCGGCACGTTCGCTGCCTGTGCGTGGCTGATTGCCTCCTTTGTCTGGGGCATCACGTTGTCGTCAGCCGAAATCACGATGATGGCGATGTCCGTCACCTTCGTACCCCTCGCCCGCATGGCGGTGAACGCCTCGTGACCGGGGGTGTCGAGGAAGGTGATGGAGCGGTCTTTGACGGTCACTTCATAAGCACCGATGTGCTGGGTGATACCGCCCGCCTCGCCAGAGACCACCGTGGCTACACGTATATAGTCGAGCAAGGAAGTTTTACCGTGGTCAACGTGACCCATGACGGTAACGATGGGAGAACGTGGTTGCAGGTTCTCTGGTGCGTCTTGCTCCTCTTCTTCAAAATCTGTTTGGTCTTCGACGCTGATGAACTGCACTTCGTGGCCGAACTCACTGGCCACCAGTTCTATCAGTTCGGCATCAAGGCGTTGGTTGATGGAAACGAACACGCCGAGGCTCATGCAAGTGGTGATGACCTCCGTCGCTGAGACATCCATCATGTTGGCCAACTCCTGAACGGTCACAAATTCCGTTACCTCCAATTTGTCGGTCAGGCCCTCTGCCTCTCGGAGTTCTTGGCGTTCACGCCGCATCTCTCTGGTCTCACGCCGCATCTTCTGGCGCTTCTTCTTTCCAGCACCAGAAATGGTGGCCATGGTCTTGCGGATTTGCTCCTCCGCTTCCTTTCCAGAAACTTCCCTTGCTGGTTCTCCCCGCCGCCGCCGCTCACCAGTGGGCTGCGAAGGTCCGGTCGTACCAGGTTGGGGCGCTGTTGTTTGCGGCAGCACTTTTTTGCGCTTGCGCTTGCGCTTTTGGATTTCCTCGGCTGTCTCTGAAGTGGTAGCAGGCTTGGGGCCACTGGGCGCTTGCCTGTCTGATGGCCTGTCTGACGGCCTGCCTGAGCCTCGCTCTGGCGGGCCTTTTTTCTTGACGGGCTTGGGCGCTGGTTCTTTGCGCTTTTCGATGTCAATTTTGCCCAATATCTTCAGTCCCCTGAGTTCTGGGGTGTTCATCCTAACCAATGCGTCGGGATCTTCTATCTCTGCTATATCCGCTGGTACCGCAGGCTCATTTGGAGGAGCCACAGGAGGCACGCCTGGTTGGGCTTTATCGTCGGCAACAGCTTTGGGTTGTTCGTCTGTTTTCTTTGCGGGTTCAATGGGCTTCGCTGCTTCCGGCTTTGGTTCTTCCCTTTTAGGCCGGACGGGCATGCCTTTTTTATCCAACTCTATTTTGCCTTTGATGACAAGGCCGCCCATTTGAGGCCGTGTGCTTGCTTCGGCAGGTGCTTCCGGTTTCTCCTCAACGATAGGTGGAGGAGGAGGTGCAACAGGCGTTGGCTCGGCTGCCTTTTCAACAACAACAACCGGCGGCGGAGGAGGAAGCGGTTCCTCTTTTTTTAGCAAGATTGGGGGGGCTGGTGGCGGTGGCGGCGGCGGCGGCTCTTCCCTCCGGACAAGTGGAGGAAGTGGCTCTTTCTTCACCAGCGCAGGCCGAACGCCGATGGTCATGGCGTCGGCTTTCACCTTTTCGGCCATGTCTTTTTGGTACTCTTTGAGCAATATGGCTTCCATCTCCTCCGTGACCTTGGAGGTAGGCTTGTTTTCGAGATGAAAACCCTTGCTGCCCAGAAACTCTACAATAGTTGCTGTACCAACGTTTAATTCTTGCGCTACTTTGACTAAGCGTTTATCCATTCAGAAAAAAATAAATGATGAATGACGAGGTGACAAATATTGAACGACAAAGGTAGCACACCTCTATCTCCCATCATCCATCATCCCGGTCACTCCAGGCTAATCATCGAATTCGGCTGCAAGGATGTTGTACACCTCCTCGACGGTCTCCTCTTCGAGTTCGGTGCGCCTTACAAGCTCTTCTTTGCTCAATTCCAGTACGCTGCGAGCGGTGTCGCAGCCGATACGCTTGAGTTCCTCAATGACCCAAGCGTCAATTTCGTCCGTAAATTCATCAAGGTCAACGTCGTCAATTTCTTGGCCGTCCGTGTTGCGATAGACATCAATCTCGAAGCCAGTGAGCTTGCTGGCCAACTTGATGTTGGTGCCGCCCTTGCCGATGGCCAATGATACTTGGTCGGGGTCGAGGTAAACGCTTGCGCGCTTGTTTTCCGAATCAAGCTCTATGCTGGTCACCTTGGCGGGCGTCAACGAGCGCTGTATGAACAAGCTCTCGTTGTTGGTGAAATTGATGATGTCAATGTTTTCGTTGCGAAGCTCCCGAACAATGCCGTGGATGCGGGAGCCTTTCATGCCCACGCAAGCGCCCACTGGGTCCACCCGGTCGTCGTAAGACTCGACGGCCACCTTGGCCCGCTCGCCCGGTAGGCGAACGACGCGCTTGACGGCGATGATGCCGTCCTCGATTTCGGGCACTTCCTGCTCCAGGAGCTTCTCCAAGAACGCATTGTCAGTCCGGCTAACAACGACCACTGGGGTGTTGTTTTTCATTTCCACCCGTTTGATGATGCAGCGCACCATGTCGCCCTTGCGGAAAAAATCGCCCTTGATGGTTTCTTGCTTTGGCAGCAGCAACTCATGGCCGGTGGCATCGTCAACAATGAGGAATTCTTTTTTGATGATTTGGCTTACCTCGCCCACTATCATCTCGCCCACCCGTTCCACGTACTTGCGGTAAACGTCGTCCTTCTCAAGCTCCATGATTCTGGAGATGAGCGTCTGACGGGCAGCTTGGATGGAGCGGCGACCAAAGTCTTCGAGGAATAGCTGCTCGTAGCACTCCTCGCCCACCTCGTAGCTGTCGTCAATGGACAGTGCCTCAGAAATGGACACTTGGCTGCGGTCGTCCGTCACCTCGCCGTCTGGCACAATCTGCCGGACCCGCCAAAGCTCAAGGTCGCCCTGCTGTGCGTTCACGATGACGTTGAAGTTTTCATCGGAGCCAAATTTTTTCTTGATCAATGTGCGGAACACATCTTCCAGCACCCGCACCATCGTTGGGCGGTCAATGTTCTTGCTGGACTTGAAGTCGGAAAAGATATCTACTAAATTTATCATCCTGAAAATGCTGAATGATACCTGCCTGTTGGCAGTAATGGCAAGTGAAGAATGGCAAAATGTGTTGTTCACAGTTCACCAGCCGCCGCTGGCCATTGGATTTAAAAGCTAATGACAATCATTGTTTTCTTTATCTCGTCGTATGGAAGCTCCGTTTGAACCTCCACTTTCTTTTTCTTTTTGCCTTCCAGCACCACCACCGTTTCCTGCACCGTGCAACTGGTTTCGTTGGCGGCGGTGAGCGGGCCTGTTTTGATGGTGCCGTCCTTGAGCGTCACCTCTACTTTGCGGCCAATGTTCTTGACGTACTGCCGCTGCAACTTGAGGGGCTTGCCAAGCCCTGGCGACGACACTTCGAGCATGTAACTTTCGCCAAGCCATCCGGCCTCATCAAAATGGTGCTCTAAGTAGCGGCTGATTTTCTGGCACTTTTGCAAGGTCAAGCCGCTGTCGCAGTCCATGAAAACCTCCAGCTTGTTGGCAGCACTGAGGTGAAAATCCACCAAGAAGCAATCCTCGAAACCCTCTTCTGCGAACTTGGCAGCGAGCAGTTCGTGAATCTTTTCTTCGATAAAAAATACATCAACAGCCATAAAGTAAAAGAGGGAACTTTTGTTCCCTCTGTCGTTTGGTTACGCAAAGCGGGGCAAAAGTATAAACTTTTGCTGGAATTGCCAATATGCTTGAAAAATAAGGGATTTTACTTCAACAAAGATTTTGCCTACCCAATTTAGCCTGGCTCGTGAAATGAAAAAGCCCACTGGAATCTCAGCGGGCTTTTTTAGCGTGTAATCTGGGCTTAAGGCGCTCCCACCACGAACGAGCAATGCGCCAGTACCCGCTCCGTACGCTCCGATTCTAAAGTGGCGATGTAGAAGCCGGGGCTTAGGTTCAGGTCAGTCGGCAAGTGGGTGGTAGGTTGGACATTGGCAATGGTGTTGAGCAGCTTGCCGTTTGCGGCATAAATTTTCAGGTGGCAAGGCTCTGGCAGTTGTGTTTGGTTGATGGAAAAACGCAGCGAAGGACCTGATGGATTGGGCGAGGCGGTGAGCTTGATGGGTCCTTTCGTGGCCAAGTCCTTCCCAGCATTGATGGTGCCGCACTCGACTGGCAATTGGGGCAGGAAGCACTCGATTAAAGTCAGGTTGAGGTATGCCTCGTCATGCTCAAAACACAACAGCTCATAGCCCAAATCTCCGCCGGGATCAATGCCCCGGCCCAGCAGCCCGTAGCTGCTGCCGATGCCCTCCATCCAATACTCGACCGGAGCGCCTTGGTAGCCGGGCTGAAAGTAAATGACCTTGCGCAGCTTGCCTGTGAGCAGTTCCACTTTCACGCTGTCCACCTTGCGGCTGATGGTACTGCCAAAGTAGATTTGTGGCAAGTCAATGATGTCGCCCGCTTGCAGGTTGAAGTCGAAGAGCAGTAGCTCCGAAGCGCCATCGTTGGGTAGAAAGCGCACCACGCCGCCATTTTGTCGGAGGCCACCAAGAAAGGTCGAGCCGGTGATGTTCATGGCATTGTCCACCTGTAAATCAAGTAGTTGCGAGTAATGGACGCCGTTGATTACGGTGTCGCCACATAGGGCGGCATGTTTAAAGATTGGACCGGCAATGGTCGTCTCTGCCATTTTCCACGAAGCGTTGCTTGTTGGGAAGGGCAGGTTTTGTGCACCGATGTTGCCGGTCCAAATAAATAGGAAAACTATGGATGAAAAAACTGTCTTACGCATAATAGTCGGGTGATTGGTCAGATTCAATCGTTGATTCGGTGTTACAGACAGTTGAAAACGACCCAAAGTTGGGTTTACCCGACTACTTACTTTTTAAGAAATTCTTAAAATTCCTTCCAAGGCGTCACTCCAATTTCTCACGGGCCAACTGCTCGGAGTGTCCGCCCTTTCGGTTTTGCTCGGCCAGTGTCCAGTGGTCGGTGGCAGAGGTTTGCAGCCAGAGGGTGCCGGAGCGCCGGAAGACTTGGGCATTTAAGCCAAATTTTTCCAACAACATTTTTTCCAACTCGCTTACCGACATCTTGTCCTGAATATGCAAATCCCCCATTGCTTGGACACTGCGCACCTCGCCCAGCAACCGCTCGTTGTCCAATTGTTGGCGGGCAGGGGAGGCCTCGCCCTCCCGGTGGCTACCTTTGTAAAATTCGAGTTTTAAGGATGGGAACACTTGGCGAAATTCCGCTTGCAAGTCCTTGATTTTCTTATCATTGGTTATCAACATGGCAAATTTGTTTGATGGTTGACGGGCAAGATAGCAGGAGTGACAATGCCATGCAGGTGAGAAAGGTCAAGGAAACAAATGATTTTGGTCAAACGGGGTCGGAATGCTTGTGGCAAAACCCTTAGTTTTGCCCTTGTCTTATTATCATCATTTTATGAAAAAACAAGGAATACCCCTTTGCGTGTTTATGGCTGTTTTGGCCATTCTGGCTGCCTGCACAGAGCCACCACCCCCCACGTTGGCATACAAGGATAGGGAAATCGTGGACAGCCTTTTCCGAAAGCAAGTGGATTCGCTGAAGCCGCTGTACGATAGTGCCTGCGCCGCCCGATTTGACAGTGCCGTGCAATTTAAGACGGACTCCATGCTAAAGGTGCGCACCGCCCAAATCCAGAAGGCGCTGGAACGGCTGCGCCAAGAAACCAACCAATGATGCCTCGAATGAAAAGAATTGACAGTCAGTTACTTATACTACTCGTAGCAACTATGCTGCTTTGTGGCTGCAACCGCAAACCAGCCAAAACCAAGGAGCAGGTAATGCAGGAAAGGCTTACCGAACGCATTGACCGCTGGAAAACGGACATGGATAAAAAATGCAGGAAGGAGGTGGAGGATAAGGCCACAGTGCTCACAGATTCCACCATCATTGCCAACGCAAAACTGAACCGGGACACCTCCTTCCACAACCTGATTCCCGGTAGGCCGACCCGCCCTGACTACAAGCCGCCGATGGATTCGGTGCCCGTGGTGCCTATTTTGAAATAGCCTTTTAAGGATTGTGTGGACGCTGGGCTTCCGCCTGCTCATTTGCCGAACTCCAATAACTTCTGCTGGAACTTAATGACCAATTGGGTGTAATGGCCAAGTGCTGTTGACCTGTTGAACACCTCCTCGAACATGCGCCGAATAGAAGTCCGCCCCGTAAAAAACGGGAATGGATGCCGCAGGGATTGAAGATTATGGTCAATCACATTGATGCCCTCGTTGTTGGTTTTCTCGTCGGAAGTGTTGGCCCCGTTGAAGGCCACCAGATAGCCGCCTTCGAGCGTCAACGAATCGTCAATTTGCAGGTCGGGCCCTAAAAAAATCCCCTCCTTAATACCGTGTTTCAACATGGTGGCAGCCGTGTCCGGCATAAACAGGAGCTTGGAAAAATTGTAGTTTACCCGAAAAGCCTCCATCAGCCACAGGTTGTGGTTGCGGGTATCCTGCCTCGTTTTTTCGAGCATTTCCCCGAAGCGTTGGCGGTCTTTTTCCTTGGCGGAATTGGTTGCCATCTTTTCCAAAGCTTCTATCTTCCGGGCATTGGTGCTGAGGCGGACGACCAAGGTGCCATTTTTCAATATGCTAATGGCTTCATCGGCAGTAATCGGTTTTGCTGCTGCGGCGGCGTCCTGTCCGTGGAGGGCAGTGCCAAAAAAAACAGTCAAAAAGCAGAGCAACATTGTTTGGTATTTCATGGCTTTCGTAATACAAATCATTGTTTTTCAGTTGTTTGAAGACAGCCGGATGCTTCAAACGCATTCCAGACCGCATCCGCTGGTAAGGCGGCGATGAGTTCTACCTGCTCGCCAGACACCGGATGCTGGAACCCCAGCTTCCAAGCATGAAGGTTGATGGAGCGGTCACGATTCCCTCGGCGGGCGCCGTACTTAACATCGCCCTTGATGGGACAGCCGATGGCAGCCAACTGCGCCCGAATCTGGTGGTGGCGTCCCGTGATGAGTTGCACTTCCAACAGGTGGTAATTGTCGCTGCTGCCGAGTACCCGGTAATTCATCTCGGAGAGGTCGCCGACTTCTCCATCTTCGGTGGTCGAAGACCGGTTTGCCTTCTCGTTTTTTTGTAAAAAATGGCGAAGCGTCCCCGCTTGCTCCTTCGGCAACTCTTTAACGACGGCGAGGTAGGTTTTACGTACTGTTCGCAGCTTGAATTGGTCGGTCAGCGAACCAACCATCGTTTTTGTCTTCGCAAACACCACGACGCCCGTGGCGGGCCTATCGAGGCGGTGCACGAGGAAGAGCTTCGATTTGCAGTAGATTTCAGCTAATTGCAAGAGGGATTTGTCGCCGGTCTTGTCGGCCTGCACAGGCAGTCCCGCTGGCTTGTTGAAGGCGATGAACTGGTTGTTCTTCAGAATGACCCAATCACCAATGGGTGCATGGGCCGGCGCAACTTCTGGTAGTTCCGACGTATTGTTTTCGGTAGTCAATTCCTTATTTAAGTTCTTCATAATCAATGAATTCGCCTTCATTTTTCACTTTATCGGGAGTGGCGTTCCGCTCCTTTTCGTGCTGCTGTCCCGACTCCATAAATTCACGGCGCCGCCCTTCCTTCAACTTCTCCTTCATCTGGAAATACCGATAGACGATATAACCGATGAGGCCCCAAAACAATAATTTAATCATGGTTGACTGATTTTGTACAAAGGTAAGTCTACTCTACAAACCCTCGTAAGCGAAGCGAACAAAAAGTGAAAATGCCCGCCTTTTGAGCAGCTTTGGGCCGAAGGCCAGAAAAAGATTTTAAACAAAAGCATTTTGGCACTCGTTTCTATGCTCAAATACCATTAATTTTAGCCGTTCAAAACACCTCCATGTTCAAATAAGATACAGTCTGCCATGAGAATCGAGAAATACAGCCTGCTATTTTTGATGTTTGCCTTTTCCTGCGCCCTTTCTGCACAGGAAACCATCCAGCCCAAGCAACTGGAAGACCCCTCCAAGGGAATCATCTATAACAAGGAGTTCGCCATGAATTTCAGGTTGCACACCCACGGCCTGTCCTTTGGTGCCAACGTTGGCACGCTCCAGACCTACTATCGTACTAAATACTGGCACATCGAGGTGGGAGAACTTAAACATGCCAAGGAGTACCGGCAAAGTTGGGATGCCCCCAGTTCCCTCAACGGGCGAGTTTCAAAAGCTTTTAAATATGGCAAGCAAAACAACCTTTTCGTGCTGCGTGGTGGTATGGGCGCCAAGCGCTATTTCTCCGAAAAAGCAAAACATAAAGGCGTGGCCGTCGGCATTTCCTACGAGGGCGGCGCCACGCTCGGCATCTTGAAGCCTTACTACCTCGAACTCCAAGCTGGCGACGGCAACCTGACCTATTCCACCCGTTACACCGAAGACACCGCCAATCGCTTTCTCGACATCACCAAGATTCACGGCGCATCCAACTGGGCCAAGGGCCTCGGGCACCTATCCCTAATGCCCGGCGCACATGCCCGGTTTTCCGTTCATTTCGACTGGGGAGCTTTCGACGAGTACGTAAAATCCTTTGAGGGCGGTATCATGGTGGATGCCTTTGCCCGCAAGGCACCTATCATGGTGGAGCTGCCCAATGGCAATGTGGAAAACAACTTCCTCTTCCTCAACCTTTTCCTAAATTTGCAGTTCGGGAAGCGTTGGTAATTAGAAATTAGGAATTAGGAATTGGCCTGAAACCTAATTCCCAATTCCCAATTCCCAATTTCTAACATGATAGAACTTCCAATCGCAGAACCTGCCGAACCACGCCGCCGCAAGCCTGACTGGCTGCGGGTAAAGCTTCCCATCGGAGAGAAATTCAAGCACGTGCGCAACCTCGTGGATACCTACGGCCTCCACACCATTTGCCAGAGCGGCAACTGTCCCAACATGGGCGAGTGCTGGGGCGAGGGCACGGCCACTTTCATGATTTTGGGCAATACCTGCACCCGCTCCTGCTCCTTTTGCGCAGTGAAAACAGGCCGTCCGCCAGAATACGATACCGACGAGCCACGCCGGGTAGCCGAGGCCATCATGCTCATGCAGGTCAAACATGCCGTCATCACCTCCGTGAACCGGGACGAACTCGCCGACCGGGGTGCCGAAATATGGCACCAGACCGTGCGCATGGTCAAGGAAATGTCGCCGACTACCACCATCGAAACGCTGATACCCGACACCAAGGCCAACTGGGAGGCGCTGGAACGTATGATTTCACCTGGCCAAGAAGTCGTCAGCCACAACATGGAGACCGTCGAGCGGCTCTACCGCAAGGTTCGCCCGCAGGCCAAGTATAGTCGCAGTTTGGAGCAAATCAAGCGGACGAAGGAGTACGGCAAGCGCACCAAGTCCGGCGTGATGGTCGGCCTCGGCGAAACCCGCGATGAGATGCTGCAAATCATGGATAACCTTCGGGAACATGGCTGCGACGTGCTTACCATCGGCCAGTACCTCCAACCCACCAAGATGCACCTCGAAGTGGCCGAGTACGTACACCCAGACCAGTTTGCCGAGTACAAGGAGGCGGGGATGAAGCTGGGTTTCGCATTTGTGGAGAGCGGGCCGCTGGTGCGGTCAAGCTATCATGCGGAGCGGCATTTGTAACACGGACTGCCAGCCCGTGTTACGCTACAGTCCGTGCTTTCTTGCAACTTTCATTTGTTCAAACTATTTTTGAGAAAAAATCTGCCATGCTTGTAGCAACCAAAGGCCTGACATATCAAGTGTTTAAAAAAATGGAGTTCGATGACAACGATACTTCATGGTACGAACTTATAAATGGTGAACTCGTGAGAAAGCAATCCCCCACCATCCGACACCAGAATATTTCTGGCAATATCTATTTCCGACTGAGGCTTTTTGTTGAGAAAAAATCGCTTGGTAAAGTTCTGAGTGCACCCCTCGACACCGTACTTGACGATGGCAACGCCTATCACCCCGATGTGCTTTTTGTCAGCAAAGACCGCTATCATATCCTCGATGAGAAGGAGGAAGTCGTGATTGGAGCACCCGATTTGGTGGTGGAGATTTTGTCAAAAGGGACGGCCATCTACGACCGAGGCGAGAAGAAGGATATTTATGAAAAATATGGCGTCCGGGAGTATTGGCTCGTTGACCCCAAGAGCAAGACCGTAGAAGTATATGCCTTTGAAAAAGAACGGTTCAAGCTCAAGCAGTATGCCGAGGAAACAGGCACAATCAAGTCCAGTGTTTTGAAAGGATTTAAAATCGAATTGGAGAAGATATTTGAGGAATAATCCGTTTCAATCCGCAGCATCCCCCCAATCCGTGTTCCCATCCTCCTCGCGAGCATCGCATACCCAAAACCCATTTCCTGCGTTTACCCTTCCATGTGTTTTTTCAAAAAAATTGCGAAGCAAAACCTACCACGCCAAGCAGCTTGGTTGGCAGCAGCATTTGTTTTTTTTTTGGTGAAAACAAGCGCCCAATCCCCCACTTACCTTCGCCTGATTCCGCTTGACAAGGACAGTGTTTTTATCAAAAAAAAACTAAAATACCAGACTAAATTCAGCGATACGACACTGGTTTTCAGCGAATTAAAAAACATCACCGCTCAACTCCACGCCGCCGCTTACCTCGAAGCCTCCATTGACAGCACCCATCGGCAAGACAGCACCCTGACCGCATGGCTGCACGTCGGACCAGCCTACGAGTGGGCCAGCATCTCCAACGGCAACGTGGACAAGGACTTCCTCGACCGCAGCGGCTTCCGGCCCAAACTTTATGCTGGCAAGCCACTCCTTTTCACCGACATCCTGAAAATGCAGGAACGCCTCCTCGAACAGGCCGAGAACAACGGCTTCCCTTTTGCCCGTGTTTGGATTGATAGTTTAAGCTGGGGCTCCCCCAATCTGAAATCTGGAATCTTAAATCTGGAATCTGAAATCAAGACTACCCAAGTTGAAGCAAAGCTGTTTCTGGACAAAGGCTCCCTCGTCCTCTTTGACAGCTTGAACTTGGAAGGCGACGCAAAAATCTCGAAAAACTACTTGCGCCAGTACCTCGGCATCCACGAGGGTGAGCCGTACAGCCGCCAGCGGGTGCTGAAAATCCGGCAGCGGGTGCGGGAGCTTCCATTTTTACAAGAGAAAAAAAACGCCATCGTTACGTTTCGGGACGGCGCGGCCAACCTCCAGCTTTTCCTCGAAAAAAAGAAGGCCAGCCGCTTCGATTTCCTGCTCGGTGTACTGCCAGACAATGGCCGACCGGAGCAAAAGCTCTTGATAACTGGCACTTTCAACGCCGAGTTCCAGAACCAGTTCGGCCTCGGCGAGCGCATCTACGCCTCCTTCGAGCGGCTGCGGCCACAGACCCAGCGGCTGGAGGTGGCCTTCACGTATCCATACATGTTGCAGCTGCCCTTCGGCGTGGACCTCAAGTTCAACCAATACCGCCGGGACAGCACTTATACCGATGTCATCGGGGAGTTTGGGGTGCAGTACCTGTTCGAGGGCGGCAATTACCTAAAGGCCTTCTGGAACACGACTGGCTCCAACCTGATTGCGGTGGACACGGCGGCCATCCGGCAGGGGCGGTTTCCCCGGCAGCTTGACGTGCGCAACCGGGCATTCGGCCTGGAGGCCAACTGGCAGTCGCTCGACTACCGCTTCAACCCCAGACGGGGTTGGGTGGTGGTGGCCAAGGGCAGTGCAGGCACTCGGAAAATCGAACGGAATCAGGCCATACTGAAGGTGTCGGAGAGCTTTTACGACACACTGCCGGGACGCAGCTTCCGGTTCTTGGCGGAGGGCCGGTTGGAGCGGTACTTCCCGCTGTTGGAGCGCAGCGCCGTGAAGCTGGCGGCCCGCAGCGGCGCTATTTTTTCGGAGAAAAAAGTTTATCAAAATGAGCAGTACCGAATCGGCGGCAACCGGCTGTTGCGGGGCTTCGACGAGGAGAGCGTCTTTGCGACGTTGTATGCTGTTTTTACCCTAGAATACCGCCTGCTCATTGGGCGAAACTCCTATTTCTACGGCTTTGGCGACTATGGCTACGTGGAGGACAAGCGCATTGGGCAGCCTGACAGCTTCGACAACCCGCTCGGGTTTGGCGGTGGCTTGACGTTCGAGACGACGGCGGGGGTGTTCGGTATCAGTCTGGCAGTGGGCAAAACCAAAGGCATTCCTTTGGATTTCCGGAACCCGAAAGTGCATTTTGGCTATATAAGCGTGTTTTAGGAAGAGGGATGAGGAGCGAGGGATGAGGGATGAATTGGGTCAGTCGTCGTTTTTCTTCCTTAAATCCAGGTTTTGAAAGCACATAACCTGCCACTGTGGTCTTTTCCGTGTTTCAAAAAGTTGGTACATCAGCCCCGTGTCAAACCGCAACGTGGGCGTAACGGCGTAGCCGATACCGACGTACACCCGGTCCCGGTCAAAGACAGGTGCTTTCGCATTGACGAAAAGCTCGTTGTAGGTGGAAAGATAGACCGTTCCTTTGGTCATTTCGGGCTTGTTGAGGCAGAGCTGAGCCCACACCATGTACCGAAACCTCGCCCGGAAGCCAGCATGCACGAACCGCTCCTCCAGCCGATAGCGGTGCATAAGATAGGTCCTGCCAAAGCGCTGCCGGGTGATGAACTGCTGGTAGAAGCGGTTTTCATCACTGTATATTTTTGTATCCGTTCCAGTTAGGTAGTTTGCCGTGCGGAAAAAACCGTAGCCCATGCCCAGTTGCGAGTTTGCCGCAGGCAAATCGTAAAGTAGGGCCGTGCGCACGAATGCCTGTTCCAAGTCGCCCACGAAATTGTAGTTGCGGTGCTGCCCCTCCAACCAGATGCTCCACCGGGGGGCCACCCGGTAGCTGCCGAGGTAGGCAAACCAATTGCCGAGGTCAGTGTCCTGCGAGCGGAGTGGGAGGGAGGAAAGGAGCAAGAGGACGGGTATAAGTATTCTTAAATAGCGCATGTTGTTCAATCTTTGAAACCTGCCGGGTTGATGTTTGGCTGAATTTGGCCGCAATATTACTGCAAGTCGTTTTGCGGGTAGGTGGTTTTTGTAGATTACTGTTTATTTGCTCCAAAATTCAAAAGGTATGGTCGTACTAAAACTCATTGTTGGCCTTGTTCTGCTTGTCGTCGGGGCAGAGGCGCTCGTAAGGGGAGCTTCAAAAATAGCTGCTGCCATCGGCATCTCGCCCTTGGTCATCGGCCTTACCATCGTAGCCTTTGGCACCAGCTCGCCGGAGCTGGCAGTGAGCATCGGCAGTGCGCTGGAGGGCAAGGCCGACATCGCCCTCGGCAACGTGGTGGGCAGTAATATTTTCAACGTGCTGTTCATCCTCGGCCTGTCTTCCCTTATCACCCCTTTGGTGGTACATCAACAATTGGTGCGACTGGATGTACCCATCATGATAGTTGCGAGCCTTTTGGTGCTGCTTTTTGGTAGGGACGGCACGGTGCAGTGGTGGGAAGGCGCCTTGCTCTTAGCCATCGGCATCGGTTACACAATATTCCTCATCCGGCAGAGCAGGAAGGAGCATAACAAGGAGGTGCTCAAAGTTTACAAAGAGGAATATGGTGATGGAAAAGATGCCAAAAAAGAGAAGACCTGGCTGCAAGTGCTGCTGGTCATCGTTGGATTGGCACTGCTTGTTTTTGGCTCCGGATGGCTGGTGGAAAGCGCTGTGGCCATTGCCCAGTCGCTTGGCGTGAGCGAGTTGGTCATCGGCCTCACCATCATTGCCGCAGGCACCTCGCTGCCGGAGGTGGCCACATCGGTCATTGCCAGCTTCCGCAAGCAGGAGGACATCGCCGTGGGCAACGTCGTTGGCAGCAATATTTTCAACATCGTGCTGATATTGGGCCTAACAGCGGTGATTGCCCCCGGCGGTGTGCCCGTGAATCCCACTGCACTCAGCTTCGACGTGCCGTTCATGATAGCGGTGGCGGTAGCCTGTTTGCCGTTGTTCTTCACCGGCTATCGGATAGAACGGTGGGAGGGCTTTGTGTTCTTGGGGTATTATGTGGCCTATATGGCCTATTTGCTTTTGAAAAACACAAAACATGCCTCGCTGGAGGCTTTCACAGATGCTATGGTATGGTTCGTGGTGCCGCTCACGGTGCTGACGCTGGGGGTGGTGACGGTGCGGGAAATGCGGAAGAAAAATAAGGCACATTGAATAGCGGTAAAAAAAACCGGCGGGTAAGCCGCCGGTAATCTAAGTAGAACACTTTATGACACACACTTTTATTATTGGCCTTGGCCAAGGGAATACCCTTTCACCCCGTCAAATTCGTAGAGGTTTTCAGTCTTGATTACATCAATATCGTCGTTTAGCGCTTTTGCCAGCAACTGCGGGATGCTGCTCTTTTCAGCAGGATTGCCATTGCTCACCTCGAAGCGGCAGCGCCAGTGGTCGGTGCAGAAGGTCTCCTCGAACCCGTCGGGCCAGACCTTTACGCCCCGGTTGGTAATCATCGTCAGGCGGATGTCGCTATTGAGCTTGGCGACTTGCTCGGCCAGTTGATTGGCATCGCCGCCCTTCCAATCCACGAACACATCCACGCCCCTAAGCACTTTGCTGGAAGCCAGCCTGCGCTTGTACTTTGGCAAGTTCAACTGCACCCCTTTTTCATAATCAGCTACTTTCAAATGCTGCGGCAAGTGACCGAGGCGGGCGATGACAGCTTCGGCAAATTCCTTGGTGCCTACCAGTTGCTTGCTCGCCCCCTCCTTATAGATATCGGCGGTGTGGATGCCCTCTTCAATCGTACACGACCATGCGTTTTTGATTCGCTCCGCAACGTCCTGCTGGCCGATGTGGTTGAGCATCATGATGGCAGCCTTGAGCAGGCCAGAGGGGTTGGCCAAGTTCTGCCCAGCGATGGTCGGTGCCGAGCCGTGGATGGCCTCGAACATGGCGCATAGCTCGCCGATATTGGCGGAGCCAGCCAAGCCTACCGAGCCAGAGATTTGCGCAGCAATATCGGACACCACATCGCCATAGAGGTTCGGGGTTACGATGACCTCGAATATTTCCGGTGTATCTGCCAGCCTTGCGGCAGCGATGTCAATAATCCAACTGTCGGCCTCGATGTCGGGGTATTCCGCAGCAATCTCCCTGAATACCTTGCTGAACAACCCATCGGTTTGTTTCATGATATTGTCCTTCACGAAGCAACTCACCTTCTTGCGCTTGTACAAGCGGGCATACTCAAAAGCGTATCGAACGATTTTCTCGCAGCCAGGCCGAGAGATGAGCTTCAGGCACTGTACTACCTCGTCGGTCTGTTGGTGCTCAATGCCAGCGTAGAGGTCTTCCTCGTTTTCCCGGATGATGACGACATCCATGCCGGGATGCTTGGTGGCGATGAATGGGTGGTAGCTCTTGCATGGACGTATGTTGGCGTATAGGCCAAGGGCCTTCCGCATGGTCACGTTAAGGCTCTTATAACCGCCTCCCTGTGGTGTGGTAATGGGCGCTTTCAAGAATACCTTATTGCGGCGAATGCTGTCCCAAGCCTTTTTCTCGATGCCGCTGGTGTTGCCAGAGAGATAGACCTTCTCGCCAATTTCGATTTCCTCGCACTCAATGCGGGCATTGGCTGCCTGCAATATTTTCAAGGTTGCATCCATGATTTCAGGGCCGATGCCATCGCCTTTAGCAATTGTGACTTTTTGCATAATTGGTTATAATCAATTTTGGATTTAATAAATCGCACCGCTAAACCTTGAGCATGGTTGATGCAGTTGAAAAGGTTGATAATCAACTCTTTTTAACTTCATCACCCCTGTCAGCTTTACCAACCAGCTCACGACAAGGCGATCGCAGATTTAATCAGTTGTGAGATAGCTCAAGTTTGACGTTGTGGGTAAATGGCTTTTTCACCAACCGTACCTCAATGGTAGCTGAAAGCTCTACGTTGAGTCCATGCTCATTGGCTTCGGACAAGAGCGCACGGATGCACTTGTTTTGTAACTTCATCTCCATGATTTTTTGGTCAAAAGGTGTGGAGTCGAAGCTGTGGTCCCCCTCCCAACGGCGCAGCATCTGGATGTTGTGCAGCCGGATGCGGTCGCCAACCATGGAGTCAATCAGTTTGGAGGCTTCGTCAGGTGTGCAGTTGTCTTTTACTAATTGAATAGCATTTGACACTTTTTTGGTTAGCATGTGATTTAAATTTTAATTGTTAACGATTCTATGGCATTTCCTGAGTGCGAGGCACACGAATGACACGCCATGTCCGGAGGGGCATTCAATGGCCGAATTAGAGAGAGCGGTTTTCTGATAAAGGCGGATTGGGTTCTCCTCAGTTCAATCGAGGGTCAAAAGTGTCGGGCTTAGAAGCAGCGCTCTTCGATTGGCCGGAGGCTCCCAATAGAAGGGCCATGCCGACAATCGAGTACACTATCAGCAGTTCCTTGAAAAACAAGTAATTGCTCTGTGCAGAAAGATAGAGTGCAGTAGCAGCGAAGGCAGCGAATCCAATACCGCTCAAACTAATGGGTTGGCGGCTCGGCGGTTTGGGCGCTGTTTTGAGTATTGGGCTGTGGTAGGTGGGTTTGTCAATCACCAGTTCGAACTCAACCCTGGGTTCTTTAATTAGCTCTGTCATGTGGTTCAATTTTTTTTTATTGGTGCAAAGGTGATTTGGTTTTTGATAAGCATTGATTCATATTTGTGATGAAAAACATAAGCGTATCTTATGGAATACACGTTACACCAATTAAAGGTTTTTGTAAAAGTGGTTGAATATCAAAGTGTTACGAAGGCGGCGGAGGTGCTTTATCTGACGCAGCCTGCTGTGTCTATGCAGCTCAAAAAATTTCAGGAACAGTTCGTTGTGCCATTGACGGAGGTGGTGGGAAGGCGGCTATACGTCACCGATTTCGGAAAGGAAATAGCCGATTCAGCACTGAAGATACTGTATGAAATAGAGGCCATCAACTATAAGACCAAGTCGTTCAAGGGGCAGTTGGCAGGCCGCCTGAAGATTTCAACCGCCTCGACGGGCAAGTATGTGATGCCCTATTTTCTTTCTGATTTCCTACGGCAAAACCCCGGCGTTGACCTTGTGATGGACGTGACGAACAAGACGCAAGTGGTGAAGAACTTGGAACAGAACGAAGTGGACTTTTCGCTGGTGTCCGTGCTGCCCGAGCATTTGAAGTTGAACTCGGTACAGTTGCTCCAAAACAAACTTTTCCTTGTGGGTGGCACCCGCATACAGCGGAACCCAAAAATGCCCGTGCGGAAGCTGCTGGAACTGCACCCCTTGCTGCACCGTGAGTTTGGCTCCGCCACCCGAATCTCCATGCAGCAGTTTCTGGAAAAAGAAAATTGGCCTACCTACAAAAAGATTGAACTGACCTCCAACGAGGCCCTGAAACAAGCACTAATTGCTGGGTTGGGGTATTCCATCATGCCGCTGATTGGCATCAAAAACGAATTGAAAATCGGCGATTTGGAAATCCTGCCCTACAAGGGGCTACCCATCGTAACCTATTGGCATTTGGTCTGGTTGGCCTCAAAGCGGCTCTCGCCCATTGCTGAGGCGTACCTGAACTTCATTCAAAAGGAAGGAGAAAGGATTGTCAAGGAGACTTTCGATTGGTTCGAGCAATATTGATTATTCCTTCAATCATAAGCTTTGGAACCTAAACCGAGTGATGGTAGTGGAGGTTAAAATGCGATTAAAATGCCTCCATTCCTCAACTTTGACGGTTTTAATTAATTTTTAGTGGGCAGCAACCAACCTGTACATGCATCCAATAAAACGCTTCTTCCGACTACTGAAATTAGACAAGAAGGACATCACCTATATCTACCTCTACGCCATTTTTGCTGGGCTGATAGCCCTTAGCCTACCATTGGGGGTACAGGCCATCATTGGATTGATAGCTGGTGGTAGTGTGTCCAGTTCCTGGATGATTCTGATAGGCATTGTAACGCTCGGAACGACATTGGCTGGGGTGCTCACGGTCATGCAGCTTTCCGTCACGGAGACCATCCAGCAGCGCATCTTCACCCGCTCGGCCTTCGACTTTGCCTATCGCATCCCAAAAATCAAGTGGGAGGCCATCCACAAAGAATACGCCCCAGAGTTGGTCAACCGTTTTTTCGACACCCTTACCGTGCAAAAAGGGTTGCCCAAAATCCTGATGGACTTCTCCACGAGCGTCCTGCAAATCTTCTTCGGGCTGCTGCTGCTCTCATTTTACCACCCATTTTTCATCTTCTTTGGGCTGATGCTGGTGGCCATCGTGTTGCTCATCATTCGCCTCACCGGGCCGCAGGGCCTAAAGACCAGTCTAAAAGAATCAAAGTACAAATACGAAGTGGCCTACTGGCTGGAAGAACTCGCCCGCACGATGGGCACCTTCAAGCTGGCGGGCACCAGCGAGCTACCGCTCCAGAAAACCGACCACCTCGTCAATGGCTACCTCGATGCCCGCAAGGCGCACTTCCGGGTGTTGGTGACGCAGTACGGCAGCTTGGTCGGCTTCAAGACCCTCGTGACGATGGGGCTGCTCATCCTCGGCAGCATACTGGTCATTGACAACCGCATCAACATAGGGCAGTTCGTGGCGGCAGAAATCGTCATCATCCTCGTCATGGCCAGCGTCGAAAAGCTTATCTTGACAATGGAAGTCATCTACGACACCCTCACGGCGCTGGACAAACTGGGCGGCTTCACCGACCTCGACATTGACCGGGAGGAGGGCATCCGCTTTGAGCAATGCGACACCGGAAAGGGCATTGCCGTGGAACTGAGCGGCGTGAGCTACCGATTCCCCGATTCGCAGGAATACTCGCTGAACGATATTTACCTCAACATTGCCGCAGGCGAAAAACTCTGTGTCGCTGGCTACAACTCCTCCGGAAAATCAACGCTCCTGCACCTCATCGCCGGGGTGTATACTGACTTCAAAGGCTCCCTGACCTACAACAAAATCCCATTCCGCAACCTCGATGCCGTCAGCCTTCGGGCGCATATCGGCGACCATATTTCGCAAGAGGACATCTTTAAGAGCAGCTTGCTGGAGAACATCACGATGGGTCACGAGGGCGTATCATTGCAGGATGCCATCCAAGCCGTGGAGCAGGTGGGGCTGGACAATTTCGTAAAAAAATTGCCCGGAGGGTACGAAACTACCCTGTTGCCTGGCGGCAAAAACCTGCCCAGGAACATCATCTCGAAAATCATATTCGCCCGCTGCCTTGCTGCCCGCCCATCGCTGCTGGCCATTGAGGAGCCGTTCGATTTTTTGGAAAAAGAGGACAGGGAGCGCATTGCCAACCTCCTCACCGCCAACCCCAACTGTACCCTCGTTACCGTCACCGACGATGCTGTGATGGCCGCCAAGTGCGACCGCATCATTATCATGCAAGCAGGGCGCATTGTGGAGGAGGGCAGCTTTGATGAAATCAGCAAAAGCAAGCATTTTGAAAATGTGTTCAAGTGAGCAAAACACCTGTTTTTTACGAAAAATTAACCTGGTATATGCCAAAGGTCATTGGCGTTGAGGGTTCGATTCAGAAACCTTGATTAAATTTTTGAGCCATGAAAAAAACACAAATAGACCTTCGCAGCACCTTCCCCTGCAACCCGCCAGTAATTGCGCCGCTCATCGAGGAGCTGCTCAAGGTGCGCAATGACGTGCTGCAAAAAGAAAAGGCATATCAACATTTGGACAAGGTGCATGTGGCCAACCGGATTAGCGCCCGCAATCTGGTGCAGTACATGGCTTTCCGGTTACATGACATCCGTGATTTGCAACTGCTGATGACGGAGTGGGGCTTGTCGTCTCTCGGCAGGGCAGAGCGCAAGGTGCAAGCAACATTGGACACGGTGCTGCACACCATGCACCACCTCGCTGGCAAAACTTGGCAGCCTAAGGAAAAGCCGCCCGTTTGTTACCGGGATGCCCGGCAAACACTGGAAGACAACGCCGACAAACTGCTGGGCGGACACCCCGCTGGCAGACGGGTCAGAATCATGGTCACCATGCCGAGCGAAGCAGGGAGCAACTACCATTTAGTGAAAAACCTTCTGCTTAACGGCATGAACTGTGCCCGCATCAATTGTGCACATGACGACAAAACGACTTGGAAAAAAATTGTCGAGAACATCAAGCGGGCAGAAGCATCCACTGGCAGGGAATGTAAAATATTGATGGACCTCGGCGGCCCAAAGCTTCGCACTGGTGATATCGCTCCCGGCCCACAAATCGTCAAGATACGCCCAAAACGCTCCGAAATCGGCCTTGTGGAGCAACCTGCTCAACTATGGATTTACCCGGTTGGCACGACGCCAAACCCATCGGACAGCACCATCGCCTGCCTACCCGTACCAGCTATTTGGTGGAAGCAATGCAAGGTTGGCGATGCCATCCGCCTCACCGATGCGAGGGGGGCGTCCCGGAAGCTGACCATTGTCGAGGCAACGGAATCGGGCTGTTTGGCCACCGCCAAAAAAACCATCTATTTCGTTCCAGGACTTGAGATGACGCTGAACAGAAAGGGCTCAAAACTCCGAAAAAACGCCGCAACAATCAGCGCCAACTTGCCCACTCGGCCTGGCGGCATTCCATTGAAAAATGGCGACCTACTCGTGCTGACCAAGCAGCAAACACCCGGTGAAAAAGCCCTGCTCAACGCCGATGGTAACATAAAAACGCCAGCAACCATCGGTATTTCCATTCCCGAAGTGCTCGACGACGTGCAAGTGGGCGAACCCATTTGGTTCGATGACGGCAAAATCGGCGGCATCATCGAGCGGGTGGAGAACGGGCAAGCACAAGTGCGCATCACCCATGCCCGCCCCGAGGGTGAAACCCTCCGGTCGGAGAAGGGCATCAACCTGCCCGAAACCAACCTGCACGTGGCAGCGCTATCGCCCGAAGACCTCGAAGACCTGCACTTCGTGGTACAACACGCCGACATGGTCGGCCTCTCCTTCGCCAATTACCCATCCGACGTGGAAGACCTCGTGCGGCGCATGAAGTCGCTGCGAAAAGACAAAGTACCCGCCGTTGTGCTGAAAATCGAGACCCGGATGGGCTTCGAGAACCTGCCCGCCTTGTTGTTGGCGGCCATGCAGTCGCCCTCCTGTGGCGTGATGATTGCCCGTGGTGACCTCGCCATCGAGTGCGGATTCGGCAGGCTGGCCGAGGTGCAAGAACAAATCTTGTGGGTTTGCGAAGCGGCGCACGTACCCGTCATCTGGGCCACGCAGGTGCTGGAAGGCATGGCCAAATCGGGACTGCCCACCCGTGCCGAAGTCACCGACGCCGCCATGGGGCAGCGGGCAGAGTGCATCATGCTCAACAAGGGCGAGCACATCGTGGAGGCCACCAAGGCACTGGCTGAAATCATGCTGCGGATGCAAGACCACCAGACCAAGAAGCGCTCCCTACTCAGGAAGTTGAGCATTGCGGAGCGATTTTTTAACTTAGGTTGATAAAAGTTGATGAGGTTGATAAGGGTTGATTGCCTGAATGACGACGCCCCTATCAACTTTCATCAACCCCTTATCCACCCAAAATGTATTTGCTATGAAGCCATTCTACCTGCCTGTCATCTGCTTATTAGGTCTTTTTTGCTCCGCAAATTCGGCGCATGGCCAAAGCTGGGCCATTGGTCTGCACTTCGGCGAAAACCTCTCTACCCTTCGGGGAAATGCCAAGAACGACTACCTGCCCGGTTTTCTTGGCGGCCTCCATGCCAGCCATTATCTAACGGAAAGCATGGTGCTGCGACTGGAGGCCAACTTTGAAAGAAAGGGCACAAGGGTAGAGGGTGCAAACCTAAACCCCAATCCCGGTGCCCCCAATTTTGCCGACGACTACCGCTTCGACTACCTCTCGCTGCCCATGATGCTGCGCTATTCGACCGATTCGAGGGTCAAGTTCGTGGCAGGCGGCGGCGCCTCGGTGGACTACCTCGTGCGGCAGCGCACCGACTTCGACGACTTGAACATCAACGAAATCGGCCAGTACCGCCGCTTTGACACCAACCTGATCGGCGTCATGGGCGCAGCTATCCCCTCTGGTGAAAAATGGACCTTCTCGCTCGAACTCCGGGGGATATGGGGCCTAATAAAAGTGGACAAAACCCCTGGCCTTGCCCGTGAATTTGGAAGGAACGTGACCTGGGGGCTGATGGCTGGCGTGAATTATTATCTCTGAAAAATGCTCAATATTGTGACAACTTGTTGGTTTTCAGTGCATTGCAAAAACGTAAATCGTATTTCCCCCAAAACGTAAATAGCTACATGCTGAACATTTCAAAAAATACCATCCTCGACAAAGTTGACCTGACCCAGTACCGCTCGTTCCAGCGGATGGGTTTGCCCCGTGCCAACCACATGTTCAAGCGGTGGCTATTGGTGACGCTGGGCATCATCATCGTCATGCTCTTCCTGCCGTGGACCCAGAACATCCAGACCAACGGCAAAGTAACCACGCTACTGCCCGACCAACGGCCCCAGACCATCCACGCCACCATCGGCGGGCGGGTAGAGAAATGGCACGTGCGAGAGGGCGAACTGGTGAAGGCGGGCGACACCATCGTTTTCCTCTCAGAAATAAAAACGGAGTATTTTGACCCGAACCTCGTCGGGCGCACTGGCTCGCAGGTGGCAGCGGTGGAAGGCTCTATGGGAAGCTATTCCGACAAAGTACAAGCCCTTGAAAATCAAATTGTTGCGATGCAACAAGAGCTAAAGTTCAAAAACGAGCAGCTCCGCAACAAGGTGCGCCAAGCCCTGCTCAAAATCACCTCGGACAGCATCGAACTGGTGCGGGCAAAAATTGACCTCGAAACCGCACAAAACCAGTTCGAGCGGGCGAAGGACATGTACGGCAAGGGCCTCATCCCGCTCACCACCTTCGAGCAGCGCAACCTGAAAGTACAGGAAACGTCGGCCAAGAAAATCGAGGCCGAAAACAAATGGCTTATCAGCCGCAACGAGTTCGACAACGCACGGCTGGAGCTTTCCACAGTAGAAAACGAATATGCCAACAAAATCGCCAAGGCCGAGTCCGACAAGTTCAGCACCCTCAGCGAGCGGTTCGATGCGGAGAACAAGCTGAACAAGCTGAAGGTGGACCAGGAAAATTATCGCCTCCGAAGCGGCTTTTACTACATCACTGCCCCGCAAGACTGCTACATCACGCAGGCCATCGTGGCGGGTGTGGGCGAGACGGTGAAGGAGGGTGCCCCCGTTGTGACCATCATGCCCGCTGGCGCAAAGCTGGCGGTAGAAATGTACGTAAGGCCGATTGACCTACCATTGGTATCTTTGGGCAAGCGGGTCAACTTCATCTTTGATGGGTGGCCCGCCTTCGTTTTCAGCGGCTGGCCGAACCTGACCTTTGGCACTTACGAGGGCAAGGTTTTCGCCATTGACAACAACATCGGGGCAGACGGCACCTATCGCATCCTCGTCGAGCCGGAAGAAGCGGTGAAGCCTTGGCCCACGGCGCTCCGGCCCGGCGGCGGGGCGCAGTGCGTAGCACTGCTGAACGACGTGCAGGTGTGGTACGAACTATGGCGGAAGCTGAACGGGTTTCCACCGGATTTTTATAAAAATGGGAATCGTCAAGCTGGAGCGACCGGTGCGGATGGCAAAAAATAAGGCGGTACGAGGGCATTGCCCCGTACCGCCTTAGCCCAAAACAGGAACGGACGGGAGGTCATTTTTTCTTTGGCTTCGATTCCAGTTTTTGCTGGATGCCAACGACAAAATCGAGTTGGACATCCAAGAAATCTGCGATTTCCTGAACCGTAAAGCGCTTGGTATTTAGCATTTTGGTAGCGGCAGAAATGGCTTTTTTGATTTCGCCCTCATTCAAGCCTTCTTATTTGCCTTCTGCAATACCTGCTTTTATCCCTTCCGCTTTGCCCTGCTTGTAGCGGATGTCGGTTTTTAAATCATAAGTGAATGCCATGTCTCTTGATATTTTGATGAAAACTGGTTGCAATTTAAGAAGGTTGGACAATGCCTCTAAGCGCCGGATGTGTTGGCCAAACACAGCCTTGTCAATCAATAGTCTAATCAATGAAAAGGATTAGTTTCTTGTTTAAAAAAATAATGCTTCTCTCAGCCGTGCTGTCGCCTTTCCTACTTTTTGCGCAGCTAACAAAAAGTCTTTCGCACGATGCCTTCCTCCAGCAGGTACGCTCCAACCACCCTTTTGCGAAGCAGGCCACCCTCCTCGATGCCGAGGCGGCGGCCACGCTGTTGGTGGCCCGTGGAGGCTTCGACCCAAAAGTTTATGGCGATTGGGAGCGCAAAAGCTTTGACGGCAAAAACTACTACAACCTCGCCGAAGGCGGCGTGAAACTGCCCACTTGGTACGGCATAGAGGGCAAAGCGGGCTACAATTATTCGAGCGGCGTATTCCTGAACCCCGAAAGCAAGCTGCCCGCAAACGGGCAAGCGGTGCTTGGCCTCAGCCTCCCGTTGTTGCAGGGGCTGGTGATGGACGAGCGTCGGGCGGGACTCTACCAAGCCCGCATCTTCCAGCGAGCCAACATGGCCGAGCAGCGCCTCATCCTCAACGACCTGCTGTACGCCGCTGCGAAATCCTACTGGGACTGGTCGCTGGCCGATGCTTGGGTGCAGACCTACCGAGAGGCCGTGCGCAACGCCGAAGTCCGCCTCGAAGGCATCCGGGGCAGTTGGGAACAGGGCGACCGTCCCGCCATTGACACCCTGGAGGCGCTCATTCAGGTGCAGGATCGACGGCTGGAACTGAACGCCGCTCAGGTCTATTTTCAGAATGCCACGCTGGCGCTCCAAAACTTCAATTGGGCGAACGGTGATGTCGTTCCATTGGACACGAACCTACGCCCACCACCGCTTACCGCTTCGCTACTGCCCGATGGGCTTGCCCTCTCCCCTGCCGATACCTTGGCGACGCAGCACCCACAAGTGCAGGCCTACCGGTTCAAGCTCGAAAGCCTCGACGTGGAGCGCCGCCTGAAGCGGGAAGCGCTCAAACCACGCCTCGATGTGTCCTACAACCTGCTCGGCGACGGCTTCGACCTCTCGCCCGACAACGGCGATTTATTCCTACAAAACTACAAATGGGGCGTACAGGCAGGCTTTCCGCTGTTCTTTCGCAAGGAGCGGGGGGGGCTGCAATTGGCGGAGCTGAAAATCATGGACACCGAGCTTGGGCTTACGCAAAAGCAGCAGGAAATTCAAAACAAAATCATTGCTTACCAAAACGAACTGGCCAATTTGCGCCAGCAAGTGCAACTCGCCAATGCCATGCGGGAAAACTATGTCCGGCTGCTGGCGGGCGAAAACGAGAAGTTCGTCCTCGGCGAAAGCTCCCTCTTCCTCGTCAACTCACGGGAGAACAAGCTCATAGAGGCACAACTTAAACTGGCAAAGCTACAGGCGGAGGCACAAAAGATAGAGGCGGGGCTGCGCTGGGCGGCGGGGCTATGGCAGTGATTTTTGCATAAATACAGTAGCTTCGCCGCCAGTCACCAATCACCAGTCAACAGTCAACACCATGCGCCAAGCACTCGAAACCGAACAAAAAGCCCTCGAAATCAACCTCGACGACAGCATCTACGGCACACTTGCCGAGATTGGGGCGGGGCAGGAGGTGGCCCGCAACTTCTTCAAAGTGGGCGCCGCTGCTGGCACCATCGCCAAGACCATGAGCGCCTACGACAAGGTCGTGTCCGACGAAATCTACGGCCCGGAGACCAACGGCCGCTACGTCTGTGAGAGCCGCCTATACAAAATGCTCGACCACGAGTGGGAACTTATAGAAGGCCGCTTGCGCTCGGTGCGGCCTGTGACCAATTTCTTTGTCTTCGCAAACACCGTGGCCACCATCAACTACCAACGCACCATAAAGGGCGACGGCTGGCTCGGCATCCGGTTCCAGAGCAGCCCCAGCAGCGAACCAAACGACCTCGTGCTGCACCTCCGCCTGCTCGACAACGACACGCAGCTCCAGCAGCAGGCCGTCGGCAAGCTCGGTGTGAACATGGTCTATGCCGTCTTCCGCTTTCAAAACGACCCAGAAACCCTGATACTTTCGCTCATGGACGGCCTTCGCCGCCGGGTGAGCATTGACATGGTGCGGCTCAACGGCCGTGATTTTGCTGGCCTCGACAACCGCCTCCTCAGCCTTTGGCTCGTGAAGCACAGCATGAGCGAGGTGGCCATGTTCGGGCCGGACAAGCGCAACGTTCACCCCTCCGAGTTCCTCTACAAAAAGCACGTGCTGGTGGTGCGGGCCAGTTTCCGGCCGCTCACGCTGCTGGAGGAGGACATGATTGAAAAAGGCTTCGAGCAGTTCTGGCACGAGCCTGAGGTGGACGGCGACCAGTCGTTTACGCTGACCGAAATCACCCTCGGCAACCTGACCGAGAACGGCCCGCTGGACGAGCAGGACTTCCTCGACCGCACGGAACTGCTCTGCGCCCTGGGGCAGACGGTCATCATCAGCAGTTGCGAGCAGTACCAACAGCTCATCGCCTACTTCTCCGACTACCGGGTGCAGCACCTCGGCCTCGTGCTGCGGGCGCACCGCCTCAGCGAGTTTCTTGCGGAGCGTTATCAGCAGAATGCCAAGGGCAGCTTGTTGGCAGCTTTCGGCGAAGTGTTCGCCAGGGGCGTGCGGCTGTACGCATACCCATCTGTGCTGGAAGACAACATCACGCTGATGACCACCCAAAACCTGCCCCTGCCCGACGGTGCCAAGTACTTGTACCAACACCTGCTGGACCACCGGCTAATCGTGGACATCGAGGCGTTCAACCACGAGGTAATGAACATTTTTGCCTCGGACGTGCTGGCGGGCATCCGCAGCGGTGCTGATGGTTGGGAGACATTTGTGCCAATGAAGGTGGCGGCGGTGGTGAACGACAAGGCCTTGTTTGTTGAAAAATAGGATTTGGCAAATGCCTGCCTGAATGCCGATGCCCACACCCGAGTTGGTGGTTTGGAGCGATGAAATGGAAAGCCCCGACAACTTGTTTTCCCTTCGCTTTCAACGAAGTTGGGCGTTTTTAACACCTTGCCCCCAAACAATAATAAATTTGCCCGCTGGTTTATATGCTACCTTGATTCGCTCACACCATTTATTGATTGATGAAAAAATTGCACTTCTATTTTCCCTTCCTTGTTTTTCTTTTTTTGGTAAAAACGGCCACCGGGCAGTCCGACCTGGCCATCGGTCAATGGAAATCGCACCTGCCCTTCAGCAGTGGGCTTTACGTTACCCAAAGCGATGACAAAATCTTTTATGCTACCCGCTTCGCCGTGCTGGAAGTGGACAAACAGGAGCGCTCTGTCAGGCGACTGACCAAGGTGGAGGGCCTGAGCGATGTTGGCGTAAGCCTCGTGAAGTACAACCGGGAAAGCAAAATCCTGCTCGTGGTCTATGACGACAGCGAGATAGACCTCGTGAGCGAGGAAGGTGTGCTGACGCTACCCGCCGTTGCCGAGGCACCGTTCCTCGGGGGCAAGACAATATTCGATGTCTATATGGCCAACGACTCCATCGCCTACTTGGCCGCCAACTACGGTATCACCACGCTCAACCTGCGGCGGGGCATTTTCCCAAACACCATCAAGACCCCCGTGGAGGTGCGCTCGGTGCGACTCTTTGGCGGCAAAATCTACGCAGCCACCGAGGACGGCCTTTACACTGCCGACCCCAATGGCGGCTACAACATCAACGACTTTTCCAACTGGGAATGGCTGAACGGTACGAAGGGCCTCCCGCAGGCATTTGAGTCCGATGCAATGACCCTGTTCAACAGCCAGCTCTACCTCGACGCAAACGACAGCCTGTACCGCTTCGACGGCAATGATGCCGCTTATGTTTTCCATTCCGATACGTATGACTTACGGTTTCTCACTGCCGAGGGCGAGCACCTCTTAGCTGGATTCTATTGCGGGTCTGGCTGCCAAGGGAAGGTGTTTTCCATTGACGAAAACCACTTGGCTACGCAAAAGGGCACGCAGTGCGTGATTTTCCCCCGATACGCCATTGAAGACGAGGAAGGGACCATCTGGTACGCCGACGAGGCCCGTGAGTTCAGGGTGCAGGACAAAGGAGCCCCTTGTACCACCTTTAGCATCAACAGCCCCTATTCCATCAACACCTACCAGATAGATGTGGCCAACGGCAAGGTCTGGGTGGCGGCTGGGGGCGTTGACATCACCTATAGTGCCTTAGGTCGGACAGACGGGTTTTTCTCATTAATCGAAGGGGAATGGAAGGTTTACAATCTCATAAATACGCCTGAACTTGCAGGCATTTCCGATTTCCTGGACATAAAAACACACCCCTCCAATGGGAAGGTTTACGCCGCCGCTTTCTGGGACGCCCTGGTCAGCTACGACCCAGCTACTGGTGCATTTCTAGTTTACAACGAAACCAACTCCACATTACAGGGAGCACAGTTGGACGAGACAAGAACTAGGGTGACCGGCCTCGCCTTCGATTCCCAAAAGAACCTCTGGATGTGTAACCACAATGCACCCAAGCCCTTGGCCGTGTTGACCGATGCCGGTGATTGGTACAGCTTTGAGCTGCCATGCGTCACCGACGACCAGATACAGCGGGTGGTGGTGGATGCACTTGGCTACAAATGGATAATTTCCTCTGGCAACAGTACGGGCGTGATTGTTTTTGACGAGGGCGATGATTTGGCCAACACCACCGACGACCGCTGTGTGGTGCTGAATGCCTCCAACTCCGTGCTGCCCACCAACGAGGTGACCAGCATCGAGGTTGACCGGGACGGCAGCGTATGGGTAGGCACCAAGCTCGGCGCTGCGGTGTTCCAATGTGACCCCCTCCGAAGCGGATGTGGCGGCAGCCGCCCTTTCGTGACCGTGGATGGCTTCGGAGCCAACCTGCTTGAAGACATTGAGGTTCGTACCATCGCCGTGGATGGTGCCAACCGTAAATGGTTCGGTACGGGTGCAGGCATTTTCATCATGTCGCCGGAGGGCAATGAGCAAATCGCCCATTTTACCGCAGAAAACAGCCCGCTTTTTGACAATACCATCACGGACATTGACTTCGACGATGCTACTGGGGAGGCATATATCGGCACTTTGCGAGGCTTGATTTCCTATCGGGCAGCGGCCACTGGGGCGCAGGGCTTTCACAGCAGTGCGCTGGTGTTCCCGAACCCCGTTCGGGAGAACTACCACGGCCCCATCGCCATCAAGGGCTTGGCGGAAGATTCCACCGTGAAAATTACGGACATCAGCGGCAAATTGGTCTATGAAACGGAGGCGCTGGGCGGGCAGGCCATCTGGGACGGCAACGACTACAACGGGCGCCGTGCCAATACGGGCGTATATCTCGTGTACGCCACTAATCGCAATTCTAACGACCCACAGGTGGCGGTGGCGAAGATTTTGATGGTGAAATAGTTGTTAGGTTTGCCTAAATGCAGTTTACTGCTTCCACTTTATATTGCACCCCGCACTCGGGTATTGCTTCGCAACGGGCTGCTCGCCCGCCAATACGGCATCAAGGGCGGCACGGAGGTCACGGCCTGTGAGGGGCGTGTCCGTTTTGGGGCGGGAGTCGTCGAGGCGGCCCCGGTATGCCAACCGGAGGTCTTTTCCGAAAACATAAAAATCGGGGGTACAGGCGGCGTCATACGCCTTGGCTACGTCTTGCGTCTCGTCGTAGAGGTATGGAAAGGGGTAGCCGACCGCTTGCGCCAGTTCCTTCATCTTGTCGGGGGCGTCGGCGGGGTATTTCACCACGTCGTTGGCGCTGATGGCGGCGAAGCCTACGCCTTGGGGCAAGTACTCGTTGGCCAATCGCACGATTTCCGGGTTGACGTGCACGACGTATGGGCAATGGTTGCAGCTAAAAACAATGACGGTAGCGGCTTGCCCCGCCACGTCTTTCAGCGTGAGCGTTTTGCCAGAAACGGTGTCGGGGAGGTTAAATTCGGGAGCTACCGTGCCGAGTGGCAGCATTTTGGATTCGGTGTAGGCCATGTTTTGAAACAATTGTTGGTGAACGGAGAACGGTTGAAGGACGCTACGCAAAGGTAGGTATTTGGTTGGCAGTTCGACACTGGGCTACTCCGTTTGCAGCACAATGAACTCTACACGGCGGTTCATTTGGCGGCCTTGCGGGGTGGCATTGTTTGCCACGGGCTGTGCGCTGCCGCAGCCCTTGAAGCGGGTGCGGGAGGCGGGGATGCCATTGCCGATGAGGTACTCGGCCACGGCTTTGGCCCTTTTCTCGGAAAGGGTTTGGTTGTGCAAGTCATCGCCGATGCTGTCCGTATGGCCGCAGACTTCTATGGCAACTTGCGGGTTTTCCCGCATGATTCGCAGTAGTTTTTTCAATTCGACAAAGGAGCGGGGCATCAGCTCCGAGCGGTCATGCTCGAAGTAAATATCGCGGAGCGGAACTGCCTTTCCGGGTTCGAGCTTGATGTTGGAGAGGTCGTCCTCAAGTATGGGGATGGGTAGGATGGGCGGTATTTTTTTTACCAAAACATCCTCGATATAATAGTATCCAAATGGGAGGCTTCCATTGTCGTCGGGCTTGGTGAGGGTGAGGCTGTCCGGGAAAAAGTTGCCGATGATGAGGTACTCGGCCTCTTTGTCGGCGACGAACTTGCCGGAGACTTTGAGCCACCGGTTGGTGCCAGCAAGGATGTCTTCGGCATATACCTGTGGGCTGAAACTGAGCAGCCCATCAGTGATTTCCTCTATTTTTTCCTTGGAAAAATAAAAGCCGAGGTTGTTGTTGCGTAGGGACTTTGGCAAGTGGCTGACCCACATCTCTGCCAAATAGCGCTGCCCAAGCACGAGCGGCTCGCTGAGTTGTATCTGGATGTATTCCCGACAATGCGGCTTGCCCTGCCCACAACCATAAGTAGTAATGCCGACCATGGAGAGGCCGGTGCGGGACACTTGTTTGCCAAAGCCCTTTTCCTCCCAGTGCGTGGGTACACGCACCTTGGGGCCGAAGACGTCGGGGCTGGCGTTGGTCGCTGACGACCAGTATTTCATCACGTTGGAAAAGTGTTCGCCCTTGTAAAACCAGCCGATTGGCGGTGAGGCATATAGCTCGAAGCTGGGGTTGGGTACGATGTTTTCCGGCTCGCTACCTGCCGTTTGGGCGGTGAGCAATTGACAACTCAACAGGAGGGTAGGCAGTAGGTAGCTAAGTTTCATGATGCGGTGGCTGTACAGCCTCAAAACTGCCAACCATTGGTTCAAACGCCAAATAGCTCAACGTTGGTTTGTGGCGGCTAATTTTTTTAAAGTTGTTGAAAAAAGTCAACCATCCAACTACCGAATTTAAAGGCAACAAAAATAACGAGGAACGACATTAAAAGTAACGCAAAAACCACGGCCAAAATCACGGGGATGGCACTGCCGCTGTGCTTGCCTTCCTGGTAGTGTTCCCTGAGCAGCCGATAATTGCGGCGGTTGGCCTTGAAGCCGAGGTCGAAGAGGTCGCCGAGGAAGGGAATGCTGCCCACGAGGGAGTCAAGCAAGATGTTGCCCAACATCTTCACCACTACCATGCCGCTGACTCCTTTTTGGGCCATGGAAACCACCAGCAGGCCCGAAAAGGCAAAAGTGACGATATCTCCAGCAACTGGGACGAGGCCCACGAGGAAGTCAAGGCCAAAACGGATGTTGGTGCCGGGAATTCGGAAGCGGCTGTCCATCAAGTCGGACAGGGAATCGAGGTATTTGAACTCGGTGGGGACTACTTCTATCGGTAGGTTTTTCATTTTCGTGGAAATAAAGCGCTGTAAAACAGTTTCAAGGTGCGATGATTTATCAAAAATAGGCTTTTAAAGCGAAGAAATCCAAATAAATACTGAGCAGTGCTTGGTTTCGCCATGCGCAACAATTACCTTTGCGCCGCTTTTGGCGAAGGGGGTTTTATCCGTAAAATCAACCACGGCGAAAGCGAGTACTCACACGGCGGTTTTACTTTAGGTACTAGTGGATTGGCGCAATGGCGCTAAGTTTCTGGAAACAAAAGCCAACTGTCTATTTTTTCACCTTTTTAAAAAACATTTGTCAATGCTCAATGAGAAAAAGACGAATGAAGAAATCGAAGAGACAGGCGACCTGCTCTCCGATGATGCCGTTGAAGAAACGGTAACAAAAGTAGTTGAAGACGAACTCGAACCCGAAGTAGTGTCCATTGAGGAATTACTCACCGAAACAGCTTTCGATGACTTCAATTGGGACTCCGCCAATAAACATGGCGCTACCTACACCAAAGACGAGCGTGAGCGCCTGACTGAAAGGTACGACCAAACGCTCAGTTCCCTCCTCGAAAACGAAATAGTTGCCGCTACTGTCACCTCCATCACAAGTGGCGATGTGGTACTCGACCTCAATTTCAAATCCGATGGCCTCGTTTCTGTTGGCGACTTCAAAGACATCCCCGACCTCAAGGTTGGCGACAAAGTAGATGTTTACGTGGAGCGTCAGGAGGACGAAAAAGGCCAGCTCGTGCTGTCACGCCGCAAGGCCAAGTTGCTGAAGGCTTGGGAGTCCCTCAAAGATTCCTTCGAGAATGGCACGGTCATCCGGGGTACGGTCATCAGCAAAACCAAAGGTGGACTTATCGTTGATTGCAGCGGTCTGGAGACATTCCTCCCAGGTTCGCAGATTGACATCAAGCCCATCCTCGACTACGACCAGTTCGTGGGCAAGCAGATGGAGTTCAAGGTGGTCAAAATCAACGAGACCATCAAAAACGCCGTTGTTTCGCACAAGGCACTCATCGAGAGCGACCTCGCCGAGCAGCGTGACGCCATCATTGGCCGCCTCGAAAAAGGCCAGGTACTTGAGGGCCTCGTCAAGAACATCACCGACTTCGGTGCATTCCTCGACCTCGGTGGCGTGGACGGTCTTCTTTATATCACCGACATCTCTTGGGGCCGTATCAACCACCCAAGTGAAGTCCTGCACCTCAACCAGAAAATCAACGTGGCCGTTCTCGACTTCGACGAGAACAAAAAGCGTATCTCTCTGGGCCTCAAGCAATTGCAACCACACCCATGGGAAGTCCTTTCTGCGAATATCAAAGAAGGCGATACCATCAAGGGCAAGGTCGTGAATGTGGAGGACTACGGCGCATTCCTCGAAGTGATGCCGGGCGTGGAAGGACTTATCCACGTATCGGAGGTATCATGGGGCAACCAGCAAATCAACGCCAAGGATTATTTCAGAATGGGCGCTGAACTGGAAGCCAAAGTGGTCACTATTGACCGTGACGAACGCAAGATGTCACTCTCCATCAAGCAATTGACCACTGACCCATGGGAAGCCCTCAGCGAGCGATTCCCAGTCGGCAGCCGCCACAAGGTGAAGGTGAAAAACCTGACCCAGTACGGCGTGTTCGTTGAAATGGAAGATGGCATCGGCGGCATGATTCACATCTCCGACCTTTCTTGGACCAAGCGTTACTCGCACCCATCTGAGTTTACCAAAGTGGGCGCTGAGATTGATGCCCTCGTACTCGAAGTGGACAAGGACAACCGCAAACTGTCCCTCGGCCACAAACAGACGGAAGAAAACCCATGGGATACTTTCGAAAACGTGTTCCCAGTTGGTTCTTACCATGAAGGCACCGTCGTTCGTCGTGACGACCGTGGCGCCATCATCCAGTTGCCGCACGGATTGGAGGCTTTTGCCCCCATCAAGCACCTGAAAAAAGAAGACAACTCCTCCGCCGAGCTGGAGGAAGTGTTGATTTTCAAGGTAATTGAGTTCAACCGTGACGACAAGCGCCTCCTCGTTTCCCACACCCGTTACCTCGATGACATCCGTCGGGAGGCTGACGAGACCGTGAAGAAGGAGAAGGACAAAGAGGTGGACGAAATCCGCCAGACGGTGAAGAAGCAGCAGGCAACCGTTGTTAGCTCAACGCTTGGCGATTTGGCTGCCTTCAGCCAACTCAAAGAACAGTTGGGTGGCGATACAACACCTGCACCAACAGCAACTGCTGCAAAAGAGGCAGCTGCCAAGGCAGTGGCCGAGGTGGTAGAAGCACCAGTAGTTCCTGCCGCCGAAGCGGCTGAGGAGGCAGTGGTGGAGGAAGTTGCACCTACTGTTGTTGAAGCAGCAGCAGTGGTGGAAGAAACAGCTACCGAAGTTGTTGAAGAAGTTGCACCTGAGTCTGCCGAAGAAGCAGCATAATCAAGTACAAAGATTTCTAAATGATAATCCCCGGTTCGGTATTCCGAATCGGGGATTTTTTGTTTGCAAAAAAAGAGAAGCGAAACTCAGGTTCCACCTCTCCCTTTGATTTTTTCCATTTGCCAAAGCAGCGCTTTACTTCAAAAACTCCAAGCTCTTCTTCACAAAAGCGCTCAATTCAGCGCCTTTCAACATGCCGTGGTTCAGCAAGGCGAGGTCAAGCAGGTGTTTGCCGAGGTTGTTGCGTTCCTCACCTTCGGAAAGCTTGAGCAGTTTGTCAGCTACGAACGGGTGGTTGGTGTTCACGACAATATTGTACATGTCGCCAAAGTCGCCCATGCCCATCATACCGCTGCCGCCGAGTGCCTGCATCTCCTTCATCCGGCGCATGAACTCTGGCCGGGTAATCTGCACGGGTTGGTCGTTCGGTGAAAGTGGCTTTAGCGTCACCGACGGGCCTTTTTTGTCCTTCACCAACTCCTCAAACACGGCTTTCACCGTTTCCTGTTCCTTTTCGTTGAGCACACTTTCCTGCTTTTCGTCCTTCTGCACGAGGTTGTCAATGGTGTCCGAGTCCACCCTGACGAAGGTCACGTCCTTGAGTTTGTACTCCAGGTGCTGCATGAAGTGGGCGTCAATCACGTTGTCAAACTCCAGCACATCGTAGCCACGCTCCTTGGCGGATTCAATTAGGCTGTGGTGTTCTTCTGCATTGTGGGTATAGAGCAGTACGGTGCGCTTGTGCTTATCCGTCTGTGCGGTCGCCACCTTTTTTTGGTATTCGTCAAGGGTAAAGAACCCACCGTCCACGTTTTTCAGCAAGGCAAAGTCCACGGCTTTTTCGTGGAACTTCTCGTCTGACAACATGCCATATTTCACGAACACGCCGAGGTCCTTCCATTTGTCCTCAAACGCCTTTCGGTCGGCCTTGAACAGGTCGTTGAGCTTGTCGGCCACTTTTTTGGTGATATAGCCGGTTATCTTGCGCACACTGCTGTCGCTTTGGAGGTAGCTCCGGCTCACGTTTAGCGGGATATCTGGCGAGTCAATGACGCCGTGCAGCAGCGTGAGGAAGTCCGGCACGATTTCCTTTACCTCATCGGTGACATAGACTTGGTTGCAGTAGAGCTGGATTTTGTTCTTCTGCACCTCCATCGAATTGCTCAGTTTCGGGAAGTACAGGATGCCGGTCAGGTTGAACGGATAGTCAATGTTCAGGTGAATCCAAAACATCGGCGATTGGTAGCTGAACGGGTACAACTCCTCGTAGAAATTGCGGTAGTCGTCGTCAGTGAGTTCGCTGGGTTGTTTCTTCCAAGCTGGGCTGGGGTTGTTGATTATGTTGTCAACCTCGATTTCCTTAGCGGCTTTCTCCTCGCCTTCGCCTTCGTCAATGGTCTCCTTGCGGGTGCCAAATTTTATGGCCACAGGCAGGAACTTGCAGTATTTTTTGAGCAGTTCCTCGATGCGGGCTTCTTCCAAGAACTCCTTGTTGTCTTCGCTGATGTACAGGATAATGTCGGTACCACGGGTCGTTTTTCCGCTCGGCGCAATGCCAAACTCCGGGTTTCCGTCGCAAATCCAGTTGACGGCTGCGTCGTCCGTGCGCCACGACTTGGTGTTGACTTCCACCTTGTCGGCTACCATGAAGGCCGAGTAGAAGCCAAGGCCAAACTTGCCAATAATGTTGTGCTCGCCTTGGTACTTGTCCACGAACTCCTGCGCACTGGAAATAGCGATTTGGTTGAGATACTTGTTCACCTCCTCCTCGCTCATGCCGATGCCCTTGTCCCGAATAGTCAAAGTACCAGCGTCCTTGTCCAGAATGACCTCAACGGTCAGGTCACCAACTTCGCCCTGTAGCTCGCCCCTTGAAGCGACGGATTTCAACTTGGTGGTGGCGTCAATGGCGTTGGCGATAAGTTCCCGGAGAAAAATCTCGTGGTCCGAGTACAGGAACTTTTTGATGATAGGAAAAATGTTTTCGGTCTGTACCGAGATATTGCCTTTTTGCATAGTTGTTATGGATTGTTTACTAAGGTGTTGTGATTGAATAGTTGTTGAGTGTGGCCAGAACCGCAAACAAGACGCTCTGACCTTTTTTTGGAGCTTCGCAAATAAGCTTTCAAAGTACATGCCACCGGGTTTTACCTGACAAAATGGCTGTTATTGTTGAAGTTTTTATCATTGGCAATTATCAGACATTGGCTATAAAGTTTATCCCAATAGGGTTTTCTATGTCACAGTTTTAAAGAAATGTGGGGGAACGGGCATTGCTTTTGCCTACACTTTTGTACCGTTGTTTTGATAAAAAAAAATCAAATTATGGTAAATGCTGTCAGACATATTCATGGGTTAAATGAGTCAGCGTTCAGCACGGCCACTGGCAATGAAATTCATGGAAACAAGGTACGGGACTTGATAACCAAGTTCTTTTATCGGGACAGTCATTTGTGTTTTCACATTCTATTGCAGGTGGATGGAGGAGAAACAGTTTTCTTTCAAGAGTTTACGGATTATGCGGAGTACAAGGAGGCTTTCATTGGATTACAACAGGCAAGGCTCAAAAATAATATCATCATTGCACCGAAAAAAAATCTGGCAACGAATACTATTGTTGCAAAATTGGCATGATTTTCGGAAAGGATTTAACGATTTCAGAATTTAATTCGGATTCAGCCTGTCGCCCTCCCACACTGAGTTTTGATTCCGAATGTACGCCCCGCTTCCCTTAAACCACCCAATTTGAATTCATAACTATATATCCAAGCCATTCGTGGCGCATAAGAAAAGGATGAAGTCAACCCCGGCTTCCGTGCAAGTGCCAGCGAAATTCGCACACTTGAGTCCAAAGAGGTTTCGAGGCAGAAGTGCCTTGGGACAGTGAGTGAGACCAGTTCGTTTGGGGGGTAGAGCTGGTCTTATACTCACTTTTTTTAAAAAGGGCAACGACGTATCCCGTCGCTGCCCTTTTTATATTCCTGCTTTTAGCTTTTTGTTCGTAGCGTGTCGTTCCGAATCTCGCCGGGTTTTCTTCTCCAAGTTCTTCTCCAATGCTTTGGTCAAGTCCACGCCTGTTTGGTTGGCAAGGCAAATCAGCACGAACAGCACATCTGCCATTTCGTCGGATAGGTCGTCCAAATGGGCATCAGGATTGGCAGCGGCCAACTTTTCCGACGACTTGAACGACTGCTCGCCATATAACCGTGCCATCAGCCGGGCCACTTCGCCCACTTCTTCCATCAATAGGGCTGTGTTCGTCAGCTCATTGAAATAGCGCACACCGACAGTATTTATCCAGTCGTCAACTGTCTTTTGTGCTTCAGCGATAGTCATTGTGCAAAGTTTAATTTCAAAAAAGGAAGTTGCTAAACGGCTACTTCGAGCCTGTCAAGAATAGCATCAAATTCATCAAACGATTTGAATCCTACCTTTTCCTCGCCGCCTCCGGCCAGGCTCAAGCCCTCAGGTTGCAAGGTTTCGAGTACCTCATTGGCTTCATCAGGCAAAAAATCGAGGGCAAGGATGACCTGGTACTTGGAAAAAAGCTGTGTCAAAAAATCAAGGGTAAACGGCCCACCTCCTTTCAACATGGCCCAACCGATGCCTGACTTCGTAAAGTCGAGCAAAAAATAGGCACAGCAATGTTCGTACTCCCGAAAATGCCCCACGATTTCGGCCTCGGTCGTTGTGTTTTCTACCACCACTTCCTTGATAAAATTTAAAGCAGGCAGTTTTTCCAACTCATTGGGAGAGGTGAACATGCCTACCCGAACGGCATCGAAATGAAGGAGGTCGTTTGCTGCCGCAATTTCTTCTGCATCCGCAAACTCAAACTCTCCCACGATTTTGACCCCGTCCACCCATTCTGCAATGGCCTTGGCGGCCAATACGGAGATGGTTGCTGTTGGGCTGCCATCAAGGCGGAACCCCAGCCACTCGACCTCTCTTGCCGCAAAATACCGGGCATCTGTGAGGTTGTTTATGCCACTGGCCATTATTTTTGTTTTCAGCATTTTATTGAAAAGGTTAACTTGTTGCGCAAAGCTAAACAGCATTTTAAAACGAAAGGCTATGGCGAAGGATTCCTATTTCGAACAAGTATATGACGTGGTGCGCTGCGTCCCCCCTGGTCGGGTCACGACTTATGGCACCATTGCAAGTTTCCTGTCGCTTGGCTCAGCGAGGATGGTAGGCTGGGCGCTCAACCACAGTTTTGGAGAGGAAGGTGTGCCGGCCCATCGGGTAGTCAACCGGAAGGGCGAGCTTTCTGGAAGGACGCACTTCCCACCACCGACCACCATGCAGGAACTCCTCGAAAAAGAAGGGGTGAAGGTGGAAAATGACCAAGTTGTTGGCTTCGAGCAATATTTCTGGGACCCTGCCGACCATTTTTAACAAGCCAACAGAAATGCCGCCACGGCTTCCGAAACCATTTTTTCTCCAAAAAAATCGCCGCTCAACCCAGTCCGTTTTGTTGCTTCTTTTATCCCTTCCGATAGGTTTAGCTCGCTTTGTTTTTGGGTAAAAAAAGTGTTTTCCTTTAAAAATTTGTCTGCCAAATACTCCTGCTCCGTTTGTCCAGGCGTGGAGATGAGCAATGCAGGTTTTCCAAGCCGTGCCAAGTCCATGATGGTGCTATACCCCGACCGACCAATGAAGACAGCGCTTTCCAGTATGGCCTGATTCAGTGCCTCCGTGGTCATAGAACACACAATTTTGAGGTTCTTGGGAAGATGTTGAGCCTCATTGGCCAGCCCCTCCGGTTTTCCCTGAATTATGAGCAGGTTGAAGCTGCATTGGCTGCCCTGCTCGACCAGTGCTTTTTCAAGCTGGGTACGCTGTGGCTCTGGGCCGGAAAGCACGGCAATGGCATCGTAACGCTGGGGTGGATTATTGTAAGCCGTCAGCCGGGAGAGGGCACCGATGTACTTTGTTTTTTTGCTTAAAGTCGGCCCGATGGGGTGCGAAAGTTCACCGGAAAGGTTTGGTGTCAAGGGCATGTCCGGTATCCAACATTCATCGAATTTATTGATAACCAGTCGGTTGAAGAAGTTGACTATTTTTTTTCCTAAGAAAAAAGGCACTTGGATATTGACCTGATGGGTGAGAAATACGCTGCGCTTTTTTGAAAAAAAACATCCAAAGCGGTTGTCGGAAATGATGCCGTCAATCCCCAGGCGCAGCGCAAGTAGTCGGACCGCCCGGTGTTCCAGCCATATTGCCCATAAGATTTTCGGCAGTTGGCGGGCGATGTTCCCTGTCATGTGGCCAGTGGGGTAGGCCACGTTGTAGCTGGGCAACTCGAAACTTTGCAACATGGGAAACTCTTGGCGCAGCAGTGCCAATGCCCGGCCGTCGGAGGCAAGCAGGACGATGGCACCTTGCCGTTGCAGCTCCCTGATGATGGGGATGCAACGGGTGGCATGGCCAAGACCCCAATCGAGTGGGGCTACGAGGATTTTTTTCGGCTGGCTCAAGTATTTCGCTAAGTTTGTGCTTTGTGCAAAACTACTTTTGAAGATGAAAATACCGCATTGGCAAACTACCTTCCTGTTTTTCGTCGTCTGCTGCCTATTGCTGGGGTGCCGGGCAAGCGATTGCACCTGCCCTTGAACGAAAAAGGGGTCTGCCTCCCATGGAAGCAAGCCCCTTTTCATCCCGTTGTTCGTTCGGCATCAATTCAGCCTGACTTCGTCGTCCGTGTCGTTGAAAAACTTGTATTCCGACACTTGGTAGCTGTTTTCGGCTTTGATGCTAATCCATTTGTAGTATTTCCGGTACCACTTCATTTGTGTATTGGGCAGGCCCTTCTTCAAGAAAGCTGCCACGAACGGGTGTGTCTTCAGTATCATTTTGCCCTTTGCGCCAGATTCCAAAATGAACTTCAAGTCCCTTTCGATGAGGTCGGTGACCAGAACGGAAGGGGTGACTTTGCCAGTGCCATTGCAGGCAGGGCATTGCTCGGCGGTGTTGATTTTGACCTCTGGCCTTACCCGTTGGCGGGTGATTTGCATCAGCCCAAATTTGCTCAAGGGCAGTATGGTGTGCTGGGCACGGTCTTTTCGCATGGCATCCCGCATCACCTTGAAGAGTTCCTTCTTGTGCTCGTTGTTGCGCATGTCAATGAAGTCAATGGTGATGAGGCCACCAATGTCCCGCAGTCGCAGTTGCCTTGCTATTTCTTCCGCCGCTTCCACGTTTACGTTCAGCACCGCATCCTCTTGGTTGGTGCCCGTCATTTTGTGGCCACTGTTGACGTCAATGACGTGCATGGCCTCCGTTGACTCGATGATGATATAAGCACCACTGTTCAATGTGGCGGTTTTGCCGAAGGAAGATTTGATTTGTCGGGTCACGCCGTGAGTTTCAAAAATGGGCTTGTTCTTGTTGTGCAACGAGGCGATTTCCACTTTATCAGGGGCAATATTGCCCAGAAAATGGCGGATATTTTGATAAAGCTGCTTGTCGTTGACAACGATGCGGTTGAAGGAATCACTGAGTATGTCCCGGAGGATACTCGTCGTTTTGTCCAATTCGCTGAGTAGCTTGGCAGGTGCTTTTGCTCCTTGCAATTGGTTGAAAACGTCCTCCCACTTGCTCTGCATCATGGCAAGTTCCTCGTGCAGGTCTTGGATGCGCTTGCCTTCCGCCGCCGTCCGCACAATGACGCCAAAGTTCTTTGGCTTGATGCTTTCAATCAGCGATTTCAAGCGTTTGCGCTCGTCGGCGTTTGCTATTTTTTTGGAGACAGCTACCACGTCGGAGAATGGGGTAAGCACCAAAAAACGGCCCGGTATGGTCATCTCGCAGCTAAGGCGAGGCCCTTTGGTGGATATAGGCTCTTTCAGGATTTGAACGAGTATGGGCTGCCGCTTTGTGACGACCTGGTCCATCTTGCCTGTCTTGATAATTTCAGCCTCTATTTTAAAGTTGTCAAGCGATGGCGTCGTCTGGCTTCCTGAAAGTACGCTGTTGGTGTACTTGAGCAGGGATTTGAGTTTTGGGCCAAGGTCGGTGTAGTGCAGGAACGCTTCTTTTTTGTGGCCAATGTCCACAAAAGCAGCGTTGAGGTTGGGCATGGTTTTGATGATTTTGCCCAGAAAGATGTCGCCTACCGAGAAGTTGTTGTTCGTTTTTTGGTGGTGCAGCTCCACGAGCTTGCCATCCTCCAGTAGCGCAATTTCTACTTCGGTGGGGGTAGAATTGATGATTAATTCCTTATCCACGATGGTATTGTTTAAACTTCACGAAGGAAGTTTAGCAGGAGTAGCAAAGTAAGTATGTCCATACCATACCTTGATTCGGAAAAGGTCAAATGACGGAGAGAAGGCCAAAGGAAGAAGCAACGCCATAGGCGTTCATTCGGGGCAGCTTTGCGAAGTGGAAAAAACACTAATTCAGCTTGCGCTGAAAGGATGATAGTTTTGCTTTTCAACCTTTCCCATCCTGCATTAATAATTCCACTGTTAGTGTAAAAAACTGCCCAAGAACGCTCGGAATAAAGTATTTACCTATGAAATGGTGAATGCACCGAAAACGGTTTGGTTGTCTTTTTTGGGCAAATCGGATTTTTTGAATCCGTCGGCTTTGGGATTGATGGACTTTCCGGCTGCTCCTTTTGGTTAGGTTTACAATGTTGACCTTATAAAAATCATCGGTACGATAGACCGGAACGAGCGATTGGTTACCCAATGCAGAATTCTTGACACTGGGCAACCAATCGCACTTACTGGGTCTAACTAAACCTACCGGTTCTTTTTCTTATGACGGTTTTTACGCAGTCTTTTCTTGCGTTTGTGTGTTGCAATTTTGTGACGCTTACGCTTTTTACCACAAGGCATGTCAATATCTCTTAATTAAGTTAATAAATATAGGCACTGATTCATTGATTTGGAATGGTTCGGGGTCGTTTCGTTCCAAGCTGCAATGGTTCAGTTACCTACCAATTTTTCACATTTCAGTTTAAAATCCGCTGCTTTTGCCGCTTCGCCCAACCCTTCATAAGCTTGGGCAAGGTGGCAAGTGGCAGCTTTGTTGTTTGGGGCAAGTTCTACCGCCCTGCTGAGGCGCTGAACTGCTTTATCAAATTGCGATGTTTTTATTGCCAACCGACCCAACTGGGTCAAGACCAAAACATCGTCTGGATACTGCTTGTTTAAGTCCACCAACATCAGAATGCCCTTCATTGGCGTGTCTTTTGGAGGATTTTCCGCATAGACCAAAGCCAAGTTGACCTTGTGCTGCATGTTGGCAGGGTTCAGCGAAGCCGCTTTTTCAAGTGCCTGAACGGCGTGTTCCGTACAAAAGCTTTTCACTTTTTCTTCTTGCTCCCGTTGGAGGCAAAGGGAAAAGGTCGTTCCGGCGATGGACCAAGCTTCTTCGTCCCTTACTATTTCGGCCACTTTTTCTGCGTAGTAGCCAGCTATGCCCGGTTTTTCCAATTGAAACCACAAACTGGATAGCCGTTTGTAGGCTGTTGCCTTTGCCGTGTCAGCAGTAGCTTTTTCAACCGTGCCTTCCAAGGCCATCACTGAGGCCGACGCTTGTGCAGCCAGGCCGGACTTTGCATCCACCAGCAAAGAATTGATGTCTGTGCTGGTGAAGGAGCTCGCCCTCTGTTTTTCAACCTCTTTGTGCTTGCTTGGCTTTGTGTCAAAACCAAAATACAATACGGCAAAAAACAAAACTGCCGCTGAAATCAAAATCCATTGGCTCTTGTTCATTTATGCTGCTTTTGATTTGACTCAAGACAAGCTTGGATACAAAGATTCATGTCAATCGTCGCTGCCGTCTTCTGGCAGGTGGTCCACATTGCCTTTCACGTGCTCAACAAAAACTTTTGCAGGCTTGAAAGACGGAATATAGTGTTCCGGTATGTCAATGGATTCGTTGCGCTTGATGTGGCGCCCGATTTTTTTCTTTCTTCTTTTGATAACGAAGCTTCCAAAGCCCCTGATGTAAACATTGTCGCCACCGGCCAGTGAATTTTTCACTGACTTGAAGAACTCTTCAAGTGTTACCAGTACATCAACTTTTGCGACACCGGTTTTTTCGGAAATGGCTGTTACTAAGTCAGCTTTTCTCATCTTATTTAACTGGTTTAGAATGAGTTATGAAAAAAACCACTGTTTTCTCAAAACGAGGTCGCAAATTTCGCCTTTTTTTTGATTTACGGAAATAAAAGTCAATTTAATTTCAGCTTTTTTTCCGCTAATTATCAATGGGTTATGTGTTTTGGCAATGCAAAATGAAGTCTTAGTGGGGTTATTTTGGGCAAAACTAAGCATTGCTTTTCGACCGTGCCTAAATGTGTGGGCTTTGTTTTGATTTGTGGTGGTACGGAAGCCTTGACTTTTTGCCCAACTTTGTAACTCGACTTTAGCCATTTGAAAG
>DIUC01000072.1 GCA_002435785.1 Saprospiraceae bacterium UBA6168
AAGCGACGTGGACATGACGTCGCAGGTCGTCTTCGACGATGACAAAAGCGACGTGGACATGACGTCGCAGAGCCTGCCCCGAAATTTCGGGGTTGCCTACGGCAATGACAAAAGCGACGAGTACCGTGACATAGAACGGGAACTAAGTTTGGACGAATTCCCATCGCCCGCTGCATTGTGGGAAAAATACAAACGCTACAAAGGCATCACCACCACCGAAGAAGAACGCATCGCTTCACAGGACTACTATACAGACGGCAGCGGCAGGCACCCCCGCTACTACCAGCAAATCGCTATCAACCGGACGGTAGAGGCCATCGCCAAGGGACAAAACCGGGTGATGCTCGTCATGGCCACGGGCACGGGCAAGACCTATACCGCCTTCCAAATCGTCTGGCGGCTCTGGAAAGCAGGCGTCAAAAAGCGCATACTCTTCCTGGCAGACCGAAACGCCCTCATCAGCCAAACCCGCAGGGGCGATTTCAAGCATTTCAGCGACGTAATGACCGTCGTGAAAAACGGCCAGGTGGATAAAAGTTACGAAATCTACCTTGCCCTATACCAGGGTCTGAGCGTTGATTTGACAAATTTCCAAAATTTGTCAAATCTCGGTTCAAGCGAAGATTTGACAAATCTTCAAGATTTGTCAAATCTGGCCCTGTACGGAAATCTTACCCCCAGCCTTGCCGCCAACGCAGTACCCCCTCGTGCCGAACCGACGCCCCTTGTCATTGCCGAAGGCAAACCGCAACGTCACGAGGGAAGCCACGACGGGGCAACACACATGACGTCGCAGGTTGCCTACGGCAATGACAAAAGCGGCGTGGACAACATGGCTTACGACCAGCCACCCCTTACACGCCGGGAGAGGGCGTTGAACGTGAAAAAGCGGGACTACTTCACCAAATACGGCGAACAGGCCCGCCGGGTGCTCGAAGCACTGCTTGACAAATACGCTGACGAAGGCATCGAAAACCTCGAATCCCTCGACGTGCTGAAAGTGCGCCCCTTGACGCAGTTTGGCTCCCCCATCGAAATACTGCGGGAGTTTGGCGGGAAGGAGCGGTTTTTGGCGGCGGTGAGGGAGTTGGAGGGGGAGATTTATCGGGTGGCTTGAAAATCAATATTAAGATAAAAATGAAAGGAGCTAATAAAATCATATCACCAGTTGCTATAAATGCATTAACGGATGCATTGACAAATATTTATTGGTATAAAAATGACTTAAAAAGATTTTTAACCCAACTGATTTCAAATCAAAGCATCTTATCCCAATTAAATTGGGATGATTACAAAAGAGAGATAGTTTCAACTCTTATTACATTTTTATCAAAAAGGCAAGATACTTATCAAGCTGACTTATTAAAATTGTTAACAGAAACTTCAAAAATTAATGACTATTCACATTTATTAAGACTTGAAGATGGGGAACAAAAAGCTAAACTGGCGAAACAATCTATTGAGGCCTTAAGAAAACAAGTTGAAGGTCATAAGGACTTAGTTGAAGAATACAAAAAACAAGAGGAGAGAAGAAAAATTGCAACTGAAAAGACAGTGCAAGTCAGAGGAGTACAGCAAAAGCTTGAAGAGATAAAATCTGAATTCTATCAGCTTGTTAGTTCCACTGATAAACAAGCAAGAGGTTATAAACTTGAAAAAATAATTAAAGAGCTATTTTCACTTTTCGACCTTGACCCTAAAGCTTCGTTTAGAATTCAAGGTGAACAAATTGATGGTGGATTTACACTTGAAAACAACGATTATCTTTTTGAGGCTAAATGGCAACAAAAACCTTGTGACATTCAAGACCTCGATGCTTTTAGTGGAAAATTAACCAGAAAACTGGATAATACATTAGGACTTTTTTGTTCCATTGACGGTTTTTCAGAAGATGCAGTAACAGCACACTCTACTGGTAGAAGACTAATGATATTAATGGATGGGGCTGATTTAATGGCAGTTTTGGAAGGAAGAATAGACTTAATACAATTGTTGCTAAGGAAAAGAAAACATGCGTCTCAAACTGGAAATATCTATTTGAAAATCAATGCAATTTTAGGGTCTTCATAATATTCACTTAGGTTTCAACTTCAATAATCAATAAATTCGACACGAATGTCACTACCAACAAAAGAAATAACTTCATACTTTCAAGATATCATTCTTGAATACCTTAAAACGTCCCTGCTCGATAAATACGCTGACAAAGGCATCGCCAACCTTTCGAAGTGCCTAAAAGTGAGCCCCTTGAACGAATTCGGCTCCCCCATCGAAATACTGCGGGAGTTTGGCGGCAAGGAGCGGTTTTTGGCGGCGGTGAGGGGGTTGGAGGAGAGATTTATCAAGTGGCGTGAGCTTTCTAAGGTACAAACAAACAGCAATGTTTTTTTAATAACAATTTAAAATGATTAAAAATGAAGACTCAATTAATTTCTATCTTGTTTTTCTTTTTCATCCCTTCTTTATTAATTTCTCAAGAGAAATTTGAAAGCTTGCCAAACAATTGGCTTATTGATGTTACTTCGACAAGATTAAACTCCACTGTTGGCAATGGAGATAAATCTTCTGTAGAATTGTATTCTATGAGTGGGTACTTAATTAGTCCAAAAATAAAAAACATTGATAATGTAACATTTTTTATAAGAATTGCTCAATTTATTGATGAATATGATTTGGCGGTTGAATATTCCAGAGATAAGGTCAATTGGGTGGAAAAAAATTCATATCCGCAAAGATTTGATAAAAATAAATACTCAGAAGACTGGAAGAATCTCTTTAATTCATTTACGGTAAATATAAAGGAAGAAGGCGAGGGATATATTCGGTGGAGTTTTAAAAATTACAAATCTGGGACACTTCTTATTGATGAAATTAGTTTTGCAGAATTATCAACTACACAAATAGCGCAGATTGTCACCATAAATGATATAAGTATTCTTAAAGCGGGGATTGATGCGGATATTGAAATGGTTACGTTTAATCAAGCACAGGCGCAGTTTAATAACGCTTCTGAATCGTACAGTCAAAATATTAACTTGATAGTGAATTTGATAAATAAGACTAGAACTATTAAGATTACATCCGAAACAGCAAGCAAACTTGCAACTCGAAACCAGATGACAAATCCTATGAGTTATGATGGGTTTAAAAGTATTGTTGAGAATGTAAAAAAATATTTACCTTCAGTAAAGAAGGTTCAACTTTCAGATATTTTAACCCTTGTTCAAAAGCCCTTACAAATAGCTGATAAAGTACTATTGGGTGGAGCTTTGTCAACATTTTCTAACATTTTTAAGAATTTGGTTGGTGATGCCTTTTCACCTGCAAATCTTAAGGAGCAAAAAGGATTTCTTGAAAAGACTTCAGATATTGAAAAAAGTGGGCTGGATATATACAATAGGACTAAGACTTTTTTATCTGTATTAACTGCCGAAAATGATAAAGTCAATAGACTCAATTTAAGCATTGAGGAGTCAGCTGTTTTAAGTAGCAATCAATTAGTAGAGCTTGAATCATTCTTGATTGAATACCTTAAATTGACAAAAATTGAAGATCAAGAATTAATTAATAGTTTGTCACTTGGTCAAAAATCAGCAATTGATAAAGCTAAGGAATTAAGTATTGATTTTTTTACAAATTCAATTACAACGGAAAGTTTTACAAAAAACGACCAAAAGCTAACCGATATTCAAAAAAAAATATTGCGAACAACTACTGTCTATATAAACAAAGCAGAGTTGTTAAAAGAAAAGTATGAAAAACTTGCATTAAAATTATTATCATTTTACAATGATTTTAAAAGTGATGTGAACTCACCCAATCCTTTTTACAACGCAGAAACAAAAACTTACTTAATAGACCAAGCTACTGCAGATACATGGGCTGGTATGCAGCAAAGTATACAAACAGATTTTGATTTATTAATTTCAACTTTTAAAAGATCTTATACTGAACCTAACTTGTACGATTGATTTAAGCTAAACTATAGTTCAGCTTCAATCTTTTACAAATAAGAATCTAATTTTCAGAAAGTGTTTAGCAAAGCTGCGTTTGCTACATGTGAATCAAGCTCACTGAAAGCATCGCCTTGCTCTACAATTGCTTGAACCATTCTTTTTGCGAATTAAAAGTGCCGGATAAATGAGCAAGCCATCCCCAATTCCCCCTATCTTCACCCCCCAAATTCAAAACTCAACCATTCATGCCCAACCTTTCCAGCTTAATCAAATCCATCCGAGACATCATGCGGGAAGACCGTGGCCTCTCCGGCGATGGCCAGCGCATCGAGCAATTGGCTTGGATGCTGTTCCTGAAAATCATGGACGACAAGGACCAGGAGCAGGAAATCCTGCACGACGACTACGTGTCGCCCGTGCCATCGGAGTTTCAGTGGCGCAACTGGGCGGCTCCCGAGCACTCGGGACTGAGGGCATCACCGGGGACGAGTTGCAGCAGTTCATTGACCAGCGGCTGTTCCCGGCGCTGCGGGACTTACCTGCGCACGACCCCCGCTCGTTCATGGTGCGGGAGGTGTTCGAGGGCAACAACAACTACATGAAGAGCGGCACCAGTTTTTTCAAGTATGCTTTCAGCAGCATCAAAGTCACTTAGTCCTTGCAAGTTTGCAACTTGCAAGGCTACGCATGAACGGCTTTGCAGGCTTTATTTTACGTCAAAGCCTGAATTTGCGCCCAAGAAATGAATGCCTATTTGTCAATGCCGAGCCTTGCAAGTTGCAAACTTGCAAGGACTTAGTTTAATTATAATCCGGTTCAACTGTGCCCTATATTATAAAGGTACACGGATTTAGTAAGGTGTAAAAGATAACTTGTTTAGAAGGTTTAAAGAAGTTTAGCAGGTTTAGCTTTAAACCTGCTAAACTTCTCTAAACCTTCTAAACCAAAACTTCAGTTTTTTCAAGTATGCTTTCAGCAGTATCTAAGTCACTTAGTCCCTGCAAGTTTGCAACTTGCAAGGCTACGCATGAACGGCTTTGCAGGCTTTTCTTTAAGTCAAAGCCTGAATTTGCGCCCAAGAAATGAATGCCTATTTGTCAATGCCGAGCCTTGCAAGTTGCAAACTTGCAAGAACTTAGTTTAATAATAATCCGATTCAACGGTGTCCCATCCGGCAGTTAAGCTTAAAAGCGATGTGTTTGCTCAAAGCAATCGTATCGTTTGCCAACCCTTTTTAACCCAGTACCCAATTTGCGGGTGACAAAGACAAAAAAGCGTGGAAGAGCGGCAGACCATTGGCGAGCAGCCCATTTTGGAGAAAACAAATTATGAAATTAAAAAAGAATATTGTGTAACAGCTATTCATCAAAGGATGCCCACCTTTGCATTGAAATAATTCCGTTACTACCATCGAATTATAATCAATTAGAAGTATCACGACAAAGGTAGATTTGTTATTCGCAAGGTTTGCGAATCATTGAGAGTCAAGGCTTTGTACCTTAATCACCATCATATATTGAGGAACTACTTTGAGTGCTTACTTTTAAATATTATATTTTTGATTTAAATCAAACAAGATTATGAAAAAAGCAATTTTCTTATTCACATTCGCCATGTTCGCTATTTCTTTAGCGGCACAAGATGGGGCATTTCAGCCTACCCAGCGTGGCAATTTTGTTATTGGTTCACGTATTGGTTTTTCAACTGCGAAATCAACCATTGAGGTGGAATCAACAACAGGTACTGTCAAGGGTGACGGCGGTAGTTCTTCGCAATTCAACTTAGCGCCGGGTATTGGTTATTTCTTTGCCAATAACCTTGTATTGGGTGTCGGTATGGATTGGCTCAGAACAAACAGCGAAACTGGGGTAGATGTAAGTGGAGGAACATCAACACCTCAAGAATCAAGCAACAACAATGTCCTTTTCGGGCCTTTCATGCGCTATTTTATCCCATTTGGTGATGGCACAGCGTTTTTCCTTGGTTCATCGGTAAGTTTCGGCAACTCCAAAAACCAATTTACGGGCAACGATAACGTAACGCAGTCCATCAGCACCAGCTTATTGACCATCGGTGTTGGTCCCGGTTTTACGATTTTTTCCAGAAACGGTGTGGCACTTGAAGCATTGGCAAAATACAATTTTGCAAAAAGCGACAGTGAGATTGATATACAAGGCGTAAAAAGGTCGTCGCAGGCATGGACAAATGCTATTGACTTCTCCGTGGGCCTCCAATATTATTTTGGTGGGTTTAGAACCGCCACCAGCAATTAAATCAAGCTGGCACAAGGTCTAAACATACAGTCCCAATAGGGCTTCCAAGTTGCTACCCAGCAAAGAAAAAAGCCCCCGGCATCAACCGGGGGCTTTTTTAGTGCACGCTTCAAAACGTTAGACGAACAGCTCCTAACCAAGAATTGTGGCTTCAATAACCGTTCTTCGAGGCTGGAGGCCGAACCAAGCCCTCGTCCTCCTCCCCATTGAAATTCGGCGAGGCGCTCCCGTTCACGTCGCCTACCTTGATGGCAACAAAATCAAGTGAGAGGGGGGAGTTGCCAGGGCCTATGTTGATGGTTTCTGGAAAGGGGAAATTGAAGGGATTGGCTGGGTTCGGAAAAACATGGACTTTTGGTACAAACCGCCACGAGGTATTGTTCGGGAAATTGGGGAGGTCGCCCAAAATCAGCTTGCTTATGATGACCAAGTCAAAGGTGGTGACGGTGTTGGAGCGGTTGGCGTCCGCAGCTATGATTTTGTAGGGGCTGTCCAATAGGTTGATGTGGAGGATATGTTGGCGTATCAGCACGATGTCGAAGGTGGATACGCCATTTAATGGATATATATCGTGCAAGGCGGTGATGACCGTGCTCGGTGTGGTATAGAATCCTCCCAAATAATAATAACCACTTGCGTCGGTCACGGTAATGGCCGTCGAAGCACTGACGGACACCCCGCTCACGCCAACAAATGTCTCGGTTGCCACCGTGCCCGCAATGTCAGTTGGTTCACATTGACCCCAAGGTTCTTGGATGATTACAAAGAAGGTACAACTTGATTGATTTCCAGCATTGTCCGTCACCCAAAGTTCGAAGGTGTTTTGGCCAAGGTCTTCGCAGTTTACATCTTTCCCAATGTCGTTGATGTTTTGGGAAAAAGAAAACTTCAAGTTGCCAGGGCAATTGTCATGGCTCCCATTGTCAAAATCTGATGCCCAGAGCGTGGCCATCCCCGTTTGGAACAACTCAATCACGATGCCGCTTTTGCACACCGCCACGGGCGGCTCACAATCCACCACCTTTACCGTGGTCAGGCATTGCGTCTGGTTGTTGCAATTGTCTTTGGCCATGTACCTTACATTATAAGTGCCGCGCTGCACATTCATGTAGGGGCCGAAAATATTGAGCCATACGCCGCCGATGTTTAATTCGACAGTGAGGTTGTAGGTGGCGCACTCCAATACTTCTTGGGTCGGCAACAAAATCGCTCCCGTGCAACTGGCACTGTCCGTGCAGACATCAGGTATGGAGCAGCCATTCACGAAGACCGGGTCCACGATGTCCTGAATCCTGATGACTTGCTCATGCACGATATAGCCATCGCCGCCATCCCGATAGGTGCGGCTGTCACAGTCCCCGTCCCCGTCGAGGTCGCATGGGGTGCTACCAAGCTGGCTTTCGGCTTGCTCCGCAATGGGGTTGCTGGGATTGGCAATGCAGGTGTTTTGAACGACCCAAGTACGCATGATTCTGAAACATGCATCGGTGCCTTGTGATTGAACCTGAACGTCGGTATAGCTGACCTGCACCTCCTCGCATGACACCCCACTTACGGTCGGCACCCCACCATCAAACGGCGCCTCGCCGCACATCACCGTCAAGTCCGCCGGAAACTGCACCACGAAATCCGAGACCTGCGCCACCTCGATATGCTGAACGCAATGGTCGCTCACCTCCGTGGCACCCATCGTCCGAACGAGGGTGCCAGCCCCGCAACTGTTTAGGTTGAGGTCATGGCTATGGGTTCGGGTCAACTGGCAGTTGGCATAAAATGCGGGCAGCCCCAGCACCTCCAGCACTGAGCTGTCGCCAATGGCCAAGGCAGCGGCCAGGTTTGCTTCGAAATAGTCGCAAGTGATGGTAGTGTCCGGCGGGCAGGTCACGATGATGCCGTTTTGGACTTGTATGGCCAATGGTTCGAGGGTGACATTGCTGCAAGCATCCGTGACCGTATAACTGGCTGGAGGGGTTCCCGGCATTGGGTTCACCGCCGCATAGCCGCCATTGCTGGCCACCGTGCCCCACGGCGTCGTAATCAAGACCTCGGTATCCGAACAATCCGTAATCGTGGCCGCCGGGAACAGCGCATCCAAGCCACAAACCGGATTGGTGCTGACGAAGACGGTGTCAACGAGGCTTACCACGGGCGGGTTTTCGTCCAACACCTCGATGGTTTGCACCTGGAACCTTACCTCCGTCACGCACCAGTCCACCACCGCCCATTCCCGCAGGATGGTATAGCTCGCTCCGCAAACTTGCAATATAGTGTCCGTAAACTCCAGCGACATATCGCATTGGGCGTGGCCGATTTTGCGCCCATAGAGCAAGGGTTCGCCTGCCGCATCGGGTGAGGTCAGGCTGGGGTCTTGCCCAACTTGCTCACAGGTATAGACAAGGTTGGTGGGGAAAATGACTTGGTCCAGGGTTCCCCGCTGGGCGGCTATGGATTGGACACAAGCACGCTCATTGCCGTAAATATCCGTGGCACGCCAAGTGCGCAGTATTTGGATGGTGTTGTTGCTGCTGCAACCCAGCAGGGTCATATTGTTCAGGTAAATGACCTGCACCTTGGAACTGTCAATACAGGTCGTAAAGCTTGCATGGCCCAATGCATCGGGGTCGAGCGGGTGGTTGCAGCCCACCACCGTATCGGGCGGGCAGGTGATGGAAAACGGAAAGGAGCTGGTGCTCACGGTAATGGTGCCCCAGCAAGAAAACCCACTCAATGTATTGGTGACTTTGACGGTTTGCGTTTGGCCAATGTGGTCAGCGGTGGCCACGGCGGGCACCACGCCAACGGGTGGGCTGGCAAACTGCGCCAAATAATAGCTGTCGCAACCATACTGCCCATTGAGCATGTCGGCTGCGGTGATGACCTTGGTGCAGCTTGCGTCAAGGTGAATGGTTACATTGTCCTTGCAGGACATCGTGTTGTTGCTGAACATAAGCACCGTCACCTGGAAGGTGCAGGAGGCCATGTTCCCACCCACCTCCGTCACCGTCAAAGTCACGGGAGTAACCCCGATGGGGAAGTCATGCCCCGGCCCCGGCGTGAAGATGGTATCGGTGAGCGGCGCACTGCTGCTCCAGCTCAATCCGCTGAAATCAAGCTGGGCCTCACAGGCAAATGGCGCTGTGGTAAGGGTCTGGTTGGGCGGACAAGTCAGTGCGGCAAAGGATTTCAAGTGAAAAAGCAGCAACCAGGGGAAAAGGCAGGCAGCCTTTTTGCAAAGGAGCCGATTGGCGTAATAACGGTTCATGTACATGGGTTTTAGGACGACGTTGCATGACACGAGCGGGGATTCTTTTATGGGTAAACGCCCAGTTAATCCAGCACAAGCCAATGCAGCAGCATCAGTTTACGAGATTTTTTCCAGCCTTGAAATCGCACAATGATTTTTGTCCTTTACGGTCGAAGGTAAGTGTTCCTGCCAAGGAAGCGCAGGGTGTTTTGTATTGAAATCGTGGGATAAAGGTAATGATGTTTTACAAAAAATGAAACCGTCCTGAATAAAATGGTGGGTGTTCTGGTAAAAGGGAGAAAGCATTTTTCGTTGTACTTGTCATGGCCGCAGGCCACCTGCGACGTCATGTTTGATGTCTTGTAAGACGTTGCAGGTGGCCTTCGGCCATGACCAATATGACTTAGCGAGGCATATTATGGCTCAATCGTTTTTATAAAAAAGCCCATAAAAAATGGCGGCCCGGCCTCACGCCGAACCGCCACGATGAAATTTTCTCCACGTAAATAATCTTGAAACGGGCGTTACTGCTTCAGCACGGATTCCGTCCGTTGCACCTTCCCGTCGAATTTTATCACCAAGAAATACAGCCCCGGTACCAACCCACCCGTTGGGATGGTGACGGACAGGGCGTCGTCAGGCATTACCGTGTTTGAGATGCGGCGGCCATCCGTGCCGAAAAGCTCGCAGGTCACCTGGTTGGCCGCATAGCGGTCAAGTATTTCCACGTTCAGTTCCTCTTTGAAGGGGTTCGGCCAAACAAGCGAGAACTGGTAGTTGCCCGTCACCTGCACGTCCACCGTGTTCGACCAAGCTACGGACTGGTCGGGGCCGTCGAAGCGCACCCGGTACTGGTTCATGCCCCGTTTGGCGTTCCGGTGCATCGTCTTGAAGCGCATGTAGCCGTTCAGTTCGACCGCCTCTTGTGGTCCACCGACGGTCTCAAAAGGGCCACCTTTCCACGACCATTCCACCACGAAGTTGGCGTCGTGCGCCAAGGCCATTGGGTACAGCCAATCCACCATCACGCTGGTCGGCCCCATGTTCTCTGCATCAATGATGATGGCGTTGCCGCAAAAAGTGGGGCTGTTCGTGACGCTGATTTGGTGCACGTCGGTAGAGGTACAGCCATTGGCCGTCACGGTGAGGGTCACGGTTTTCAAGCCCCAAGTGTTCCAGACCACGCCGCTCACGTTTTGCGTGTTGGCGGTGGCGGGTGTCCCGTCGCCAAAGTTCCAGGCGTAGGTTGCGCCCGGGCCGTTGTTCTGTGAAAAGAAGTTGACGGGGTCGCCCACGCAGGCAACATCAAGGGCGGAGATGGCCGCCACGGCATCCGTGCCAACCACGATGGTCACGATGTTCGATTCGAGGAAGTCCACGCAGTTTTCCCGGCGCACGCAGCGGATGAAGTAGGTGGTTTCATAAAGTGGTCCTGGTGCGTAGTTGGGGCCGGTGGCCGTTGGTATAGCCGTCCAGTTGCTGTTGAACGGGCCAGGCTGGTTGTGGAACATCCAGATGTATTCTATTGCGCCGGAACCGCCCGATGGCGGGTTCACGCCCGTCAATGGTGCAGGAATATTGCCGGGGCCACAGAGTGTTTGGTCGCAGCAGATGGTGCCCGGATAGGTCACGTTTTCGCAGGGCGGGCCAAGGTAGAAGCCCGCATCAATCGTCAGGTTTACCTCGCCAGAGGCAATGGTGTAGAAGGCCGTCATGTTCGTCAGCGGGTTCACGTCGCTGTCAATGGCGTCATTGCTGCCTTGGTTTTGTGGACTGAGCAGGTAGCCGTTTGGCACCCCAAAAGTCAGTTTGTAGCTGCCGGGTTGCACCACGAACATGTACATGCCCGTTGGGTCGGTGGCAACGCTGGCGATGTAGTTGTTGCCGTAGATGGTCGTGCCGCTCACCGTCACGGGCACGCCGCCAATCCCGATTTCGCCAATGTCCTGAATACCGTCCTCGTCGGTGTCAATCCAAGTGAAGTCGCCCAACTTGGCGGGAGCATAAAGGGTGAAGCTGCACGAAGTGGTGCAACCGCTGGCGTCCGTCACCGTCACCGTGTAAAGCCCAGGGCCGAGGTTGGTGGCTGTCTGGGTTGTTTGCCCATTTGACCAAAAATAGGTGTAGGGTGGGGTGCCAGCCGAGGCGTTCACGGTCAATTGGCCGTTGCTGCCGTTCAGGATGGTGATGGGCTGCGTCAGTACGACGGTGCAGGTCGGCGGCGGCGTTACTACCACTTGGAAGGTTTTCACTGCCGTGCAATTGTTGGCGTCCGTCACCGTCAGCGAGTAGTTGCCGTTGGGCAGGTTGTTCACGGTTTGGGTGGTTTGCCCATTGCTCCAAAGATAGGTGTAGGGCGATGTGCCGCCCGTCACGTTGGCGGTAGCCGAGCCTTGGTTGCCACAGGTGCCGTTTGTCACCACCACGTTGGCCACGAGTTGCGTGGGTTGGTTGATAGTGAACGTCTGGGTTTTTGAGCAGCCAGTGGCATCCGTCACCGTCACGGTGTAGTTGCCAGCCACCAGCCCGCCGATGTTGGCGTTCGTCGAGCCGTTGCTCCAGACATATATATAAGGTGTGGAGCCGCCCGTCACGTTGAGCGTCACGCTTCCGGTATTACCGTTGAAACAGTTGACATGCTGCACCGTGCCGTTGATGGTGAAAAGGCCGCCCTGTTGCAGCGTCACGCTGGCCGAGCCAAAGCAGCCTTGGCTGTCCGTCACCGTCACGGTGTAGGAGCCAGCCGTCAGGCCAGTAGCCGTTTGGGTGGTTTGGCCATTTGACCAAAGGTAGGTGTAAGCGCCATTGCCGCCCGTCGCATTGGCGGTGGCGGAGACCGTAGCGCCTGTGCAGACGAAGTTCGGGGCCACGATGGTCACTCCCAAGCCTGCGCCCAATTGAACGGTGGCCGAGCCGGAGGCCGTGCAGCCGTTACCGTCCGTCACCGTGACGGCATAGCTGCCTGGCGGCAAATTGGAAATGGTGGCCGTCGTGCCGCCATTTGACCACAAATAACTGAGCGACGCCGTGCCATTGGTCACGTTGGCGGTGGCAGTGCCGTTCATTGTCCCGTTGCAAGTGGTGTTGGTGGAGGTCACGTTCAGGTTCATCAACGGGAATGCAATGATGACCGTATTTCCCGTGAGGGTACAGTTGTTGGCGTCCGTCACCGTGATGGCGTAGGAGCCGGGTGCGAGGTTGGCGATGTTCGGGGTGGTAGCGCCCGTGCTCCAAAGGTAGGTGTACGGGGCAGTGCCACCCGATACATTGGCCATGCTCGTGCCATTTGCTCCGCAACTTCCGGGGGAGTTGCTGAAAGTCAAAGCCAGTGCTGGCGGCTGGTTCACGTTTACGGTCTGCGATTTGGTGCAGCCGAGGTTGTCGGTCACTGTGACCGAATAGCTGCCAGCGGGCAGGTTGTTCAGCGAGGCGGTCGTCGCTCCGTTGCTCCAGAGGTAAGTGAAGGGTGCAGTGCCCCCCGTCACCGCAACGCTGATGCTGCCCGTGTTTGCGCCATTGCAAAGCACGTTTTGCACCGACAGGACGAGGTTGATGTTTGGGCTGCCAGTGATGGTTTTCGTGGCCGTGCCGATACAGCCCTGCGAGCTGGTGACGGTGACGGTGTAAGTGCCAGCGGGGAGGTTAATGATGGTTTGCGTATTGCCGCCATTTGACCAAGCAAAAGTGTAGGGTGCTGTGCCGTAGGTCACGTTGGCCGTCAAGGTCCCGTCGTTGTCGTTGCCGCAAACGAGGTTTGTGCCAGTGATGTTCACGTCGAGCGTCATCGGCTGTGTGATGGTGGCTGCCGCTGTGGCGGTGCAGCCTGCCGCATTGGTCACGGTGACGGTGTATGCGCCAGCGCCGAGGTTGTTCAGCGTTTGGGTCGAGCCGCCATTGCTCCAAACATAGGTGAACGGCCCAGCCCCGGTTGGCGTGGCCGTCACGCTGCCGTTTGTTGCTCCGCAAAAAGTGGCATTCGTGACCGTGGTGGTCACGTTGAAAGCGGGCGGCGCAGTGAGGGTCGTGGTTGCGGATTTGGTGCAGCCAAGCGCATCGGTCACGGTCAGCGAGTAGCTGCCAGCGGGCAGGTTTTGGAGGTTGGGGGTATTGGCACCATTGCTCCAAACATAACTATAAGGCGCTATCCCACCGGATATGGTGGAGGTGATTGCCCCGTTTGAGTTATTGGCGCAAGTGGGGTTGGTGGGCGTTAGCGCTAATTGGATATTGCTTTGGTAAATAAGCGTGGTGTTTTTCGTGGCCGTGCACCCGTAGGCATCCGTTACCGTGACGGTGTAAGTGCCTGCGGTGAGGTTCTGGATGGTCTGTGTGGTGCCGCCGTTGTTCCATGCATAGGTGAAGGGCGCCATACCGCCGACGGGTTGGGCGGTCGCAAAGCCCGTGCTGCTGCCGAAGCAGGTTGGCTGCGAGACGGAGATGTTCACGGCGAAGTTGCCGTTTGCGATTCCCACGGTCCCCGAAGCAGTTGCGGTACAGCCGTTGGTGGCAGTTACCGTGACGGTGTAGGTGCCGGGAGGCAGGGAGTCAATGGCAGCGGTCGTTTGGCCGTTGTTCCAAAGATAGGTGAACGGGCCTGCCCCGCCAGAAACGGTTGCCGTTGCCGTTCCGCCCTCCGTTCCCCCGCAGATATGCGAGGTGGTGGTCACTATCACGGAAATGGGCGTGCCCACCCATGCGCAGGTGACGTAGCCGCAATTGTTGGCGTCCATGACGGTAATGCAATATTCGCCCGGGGGGAGGTTGTTGATGGTGGGCGTGGAGCCGCCGTTGCCCCACATATACATGTAGGGTGGCACACCTCCGGTCACCACTGCCGTGATGGAACCCGGCACGGTGCAGGTGTTCACGGTCAGCACGACCAACAATGGAGGCGGTGAAGTCAGCGTGGCCGTGGCGGTCCCGGTGGTGCCGTTGGCTGCCGTCACCGTGACGGTGTAGGTGCCGATGGGCAAATAGTTGATGGGGTTGGTGGTCATGCCATTGCTCCATAGATAGGTGTAGGGGGCAGGGCCTCCACTCACGGTTGCGGTGATGCTGCCGGACGAAAACCCACCGCACAGTGGGTTGACGGTTTGGAGGCTGACATTGAGCTGGGCGAAGGTGGTGCCGGCAAGGAAAACTGCAAACACTAATGGGAGCAAGCTTCTGAACTGGATTGCTTTTGTAGTAAAAACTTTTGGGGTAAAAGCTTTTGGGTTGAAGGCGGTTAGGCTGTCAATCTTTGGTAACTTTTTTTTCATGGATCGGATTTTAATTCGTTAAAAAATGCTTCAAGTGTAAGTAATAGGTTTATTTTTTTTAAGTAATTGATTTTCAATAATTTGTGTTGGGTTTGCCAATATGCTCAACAGCATAGAGGCGAAATATCGGGTTTAAAAGCCTGGGGGAATACCAATAAAGTAGTACCCAAACAGGTGCTGTTCAGCAGAAATTGGCACAGTGATTTTCACGCAAACTGAACGTCAATTCAGTGTACGGGCATAGATGTCCTTGCGAATGAGAAGGGTAGGATAGATGATGTTGGTAGATGTCCTGAAAGCAGGTTGGTAGATGTGTGTTAGCCTTTTAACGAGGGCAAAAATAATTCTTTTTTTAATAGATTGGAGAAAGCGGGCAATTTTATTCTCAGCGGTTGCGGATATGTTAGTCACGCCAGCCATTACGGTACTTCCAGTTTTTTTTGAGGTGGTCGTATTCCCTGGCCCGTTTGCCAAAAACAAAATTGAGGCTTAGCCCCACGGAAATGAGGTGGTAGGAGGCATTGTGGGCTGGAATCGTAAACACGCCGGAAGGGCGTTTCAAATAATTATAGGTGTAACCCAGCTCTATCATGGTGTGGTTTAGGATGGGGATGGAAAACCCAGCGCCGCCATTGAACCCAAAAATGGGATCGTATTTTTGGGTGTACTTGCCGGGGTTCGTGTCCAAATGTGCAGACGTGGCATATACGCCACCGCCCGCCCTCAACACCAAGCCAAACCGCATGGCAGGGTACCGGGAGATTTTGGTGCGGAGGAAGCCGCCGTAGAAGGTTTCGTCGAAGGAGGTGGTACCGAAAGGTTCGTCAAACTTTGGGTTGGTGAGGTTGGAGCGATACTCCGCACCAACCTGGAAGTGGTCGCTGCCCACGGCCAGGCGGCCACCATAACCCAAATAATCAGTAGCATTGGAGAATCTTGCGTCGGAGTATCTCGTGCGATTGATGGAGCCGAAACCTTCCAGGTACAATTGTTGGGCTTGGAGGGATAGCCAAAGGACGGCAAGGAATCCGGTTAGCAGCGATTTCATGTTGCTTGTTGAAAGGGTACGTCAACGGAAGGGGCCAACTGCTTGCGATTGGCCCTTATTCGTTCGTTGAAATACCATAACGAACGAAAAAAATCAACTTTCAATTACATTACCCGCATGGCTTGCACCAAAAAAGTGAGTGGGAATGGCAATACTACCCAGAACCATTGTGGCACCCAAATCAGCATGAGGAGCAGCACGACGGTGGACACTACGAAGAGCAGCCAAGTGGTAGTGGTGGAAGTTTTTTCTGTATTCATCGCAAAATTGATTTTTTTTTGTGGCGCAAAAGTAGAAATGCCAAGCTAATTTGGCAAGCTATTTCAAAATGATGTTGATTAATTTAAAACGATTCTGGACAAAGCTTGGTGCGCTGGCCGCCCGCAGCTTGCGTGTCATCTGGTGGCTGCCCCTGCGGCTGTTCAGGCTTTGGAGGCATATCGCCCAAGGAGTGTTGGGGTTGGTTGCCCAAAAACGGTCGAAGATTCTCCATTGGTGGGTTGATTTTGCTTTTCTGCTGATGGATTTGGTGGGGGTTCCAGAAGTGGCGGAGTCGCTTTTTGATTTCTTAAAATGGAAGACCCGACCACTTTCCCCGCTCGAAAAAACGTTGGCAGCCTCGGTTTTTGGCGAAACTTTGCCCTTGAACCATATACGGATGGACACCAAGGCGAGGATTGGCTGCAAAAACCGCAACATCGTTTACGTCAGCTATTTTACGGTCAATTCGTGGGGCAGCATCCGCCCGGCCACATTTATACATGAACTGGTCCACGTCTGGCACTATTTGCAATTCGGTGGGGCCTATATTCCCATGGCGCTCCGGGCGCAGCGAAGCAAGGAAGGGTACAACTACGGCGGGGTGGAAGCGCTGCGGTCCTCAATGGAAAAAAATGGGAAGTTTACCGACTTCAACTTAGAGCAGCAAGCCGAAATTGTCAGTGATTACTATGCCATTCGGGAGGGATTGAGGCCGGTGTGGGGGAAAGGAACGCTGGCGGATTTGCCCGTTTACGAGTATTTTTTGTGGCAAATAAGAGCACCAAGGGTGGCCTGACCAAAATTCATTCTCCCCATGTGGTTGGGTAAACGGTGGGATGCCTTATGTTTGTGGCCTGAAAGCACTGGTTGTTGAATGATGTGGTTTAATCTACTGGTAATCAATTGCTTGTGCGCTTTTATTTTTTGATATTCAAACGTTATGGTAAAATATTACAGCAAGGAAGGCGGAAAACTCAGGGTGCTTGATGCGCCTGAGCATGCTTGCTGGGTCAATATTTCGCCACCGTTTACCCCAGAGGAGTTGGAGGAGGTCGCCCAGATGTTCGACATCCCTTTCGACTTCCTCACCGACCCCTTGGACATTGACGAGCGGCCCCGCTACGAAAGGGACGACGACAAGCGCCTCATTATCCTTAGCAGCCCCATCGTCAATCCCTTTGAGGAGGATATTGATGCTTACTTCATCACGGTGCCATTGGGCATCATCATCACCCCTGAGCACGTCATTACCATCAGCTCGCAGGACAACCCGGTTTTGGGCCTATTTCTCGATACAAAGGTCAAGAACTTCGACCCTCTCAATGACCAGATGTTCGTCCTCCAGATTCTCGAACAGACCGTGTACCGCTTCCTCAACTGCCTGAAACAGCTCAACCAAAAGCGAAACCTCATTGAAAAGGAACTTTACCACAGCAGCCGCAACCAGGATTTGAAGAACCTTTTGAGCATAGAGAAGAGCCTTGTCTATTTTGCGTCGTCCCTCAGCGACAACGAACTGCTCAAAATGAAGATGAAGCGAACGGATTTCCTTGGTGTCGGCAAGGACGAGGAGAAATTGGAGATTTTTGAGGACGTCATCATTGACAACAACCAGGCCCAGCAGATGGCCAACATGTACACCAACATTTTGAACGGCACGATGGACGCCTACGGCTCCATCATCTCCAATAACTTGAACCTCACCATCAAACGGCTGACCACCATCACCATCATCTTAATGGTGCCAACGTTGGTTTCCTCCTTCATGGGGATGAACGTGGTTTTGCCCTTTCAGGAAAATTCCCATCTTTCCTTCTTTATGATTCTCGTAGTCTCGCTTGCCTTCAGTTTGATACTGTCCTGGTATTTCCAACGGAAAAACCTTTTTTAGCCGCTACTTTCAAGCTTTTGTGTGAAATCCTGCCATTCCTGGAATCATTAGCACCTGATTTTCAACCGCTTAAATGTTAAGCAATAATCTTTGTTTAGTTTTTTTGGTGACAAAATGTTTTCCACTCATTTTGAAGTTACCAACATTGTGGGTCGGTGTTGAAAAATTTCATCTGATTGATTGTCAATAACTTGTGTAAGTTGTCCACATTATGTGGAAAACTCAAGCACGAAATTAGCATTACAGGCATTACTTTCGTGCTGTTAAAATCGCATACATGAGATAACCACTATCGTCCAATCATTAGCGATGAAAAATGGGGGGGACAAATTACCTGACGCAAGAAAGGTTTCCCATCTTTTTGTAACAAATATTCTATCTCTTACTGATACTATACCGGATTTTAGGTAATTGGCTTTGCACCTGTTCATGCGCATGGACAGGTGCAGCCCATTGTTCAAAAGACGGAGCTTCAAGTTGAGGTAAGGCTACAATAATCCAGCGTGTAACACTATAATTCATTTTCAAAATCATGGAAACCTTAGAACTGAAAAGAAAAGCCCCAGCCAAAAACGGGGAAAATTCCAAGCCGAAAACCTACACTTTTAAGGAGGCATTGTCAGCATCAACGGAATACTTCAACGGGGATGAACTTGCGGCCAACGTTTGGGTAAACAAGTATGCCCTAAAGGATTCTTCGGGTCATATCTACGAGAAGAACCCGGACGAAATGCACCAGCGGATTGCCGCCGAGCTGTACAGGATTGAGCAAAAATACCCTAATCCAGTACCGGAAGAGACGCTTCTGGAGCTGCTCCGCAATTTCAAGTACATCATTCCGCAGGGCAGCCCCATGTCAGGAATCGGGAACAACTACCAAGTATCCTCGCTCTCCAACTGTTTTGTCATTGGAAGCGGCGCCGATTCCTATGGTGGCATCATCCGGGCGGACGAAGAGCAGGTCCAATTGATGAAGCGCCGGGGTGGGGTAGGCCACGACCTATCGCACATCCGCCCAAAGGGCAGCCCCGTGCTCAACAGCGCATTGTCCTCCACTGGCCTTGTGCCGTTCATGGAACGCTACTCCAACAGCACCCGTGAAGTGGCCCAAGATGGCCGTCGTGGTGCGCTCATGCTCTCTGTCTCCATCAAGCACCCCGATGCGGAGGATTTCATTGACGCAAAAATGGAGTCTGGAAAAGTGACGGGCGCCAACGTATCCGTTCGGATAGATGACGACTTCATGCGGGCAGCCATTGCTGGCAAGGACTACACCCAGCAGTTCCCCATCCAGTCCGACAACCCCACCTACCATAAGACCATTGACGCATCAAAGCTTTGGGACAAAATCATTCACAACGCATGGAAGTCGGCTGAACCGGGCATCCTTTTTTGGGACACCATCATCCGGGAATCGGTGCCGGATTGCTATGCTGACCTCGGCTACCGCACCGTGTCCACCAACCCTTGCGGTGAAATTCCGCTTTGCCCTTACGACAGTTGCCGCCTCTTGGCCATCAACCTATTTAGCTATGTGGAGGAGCCCTTCACTAAAAATGCGAAGTTCAACTTTGAGAAGTTCGCCAACCACGTGCAAATGGCCCAGCGAATGATGGACGACATCATTGACCTGGAGATTGAAAAGATTGACAAAATCATCATCAAGATAGAAAATGACCCGGAAGCGGAGGACATCAAGGCTACCGAGCTTCGCCTGTGGCAAAAGATTCGCCGTACCTGTGTGGAAGGCCGCAGGACGGGCGTGGGCATTACCGCAGAGGGCGACATGCTGGCAGCATTGGGCCTGAAATACGGTACCGATGAAGCACTCAACTTTTCTGTGGAAGTGCACAAAACCTTGGCAGTCAATGCTTATGGCTCCTCGGTGACGATGGCAAAGGAGCGGGGCGCATTCAGCATCTACCATGCAGCTCGGGAGGCGAAAAACCCGTTCATCAACCGGCTAAAAGAGGCTGACCCAGCGATGTACGAGGACATGGTGAAATATGGCCGCCGCAACATTGCACTGCTGACCATTGCACCCACTGGCACTACCAGCCTTATGTCGCAGACCACCTCTGGCATCGAACCAGCGTTCTTGATTGCCTACAAGCGCCGCCGCAAGGTGAACCCCAACGACAAGGAAGTGACAGTCAGCTTCGTGGATGAAGTTGGCGACCACTGGGAAGAGTACAACGTGTTCCACCACAAGTTCCTTGATTGGCTGCAAGCCAATGGACACGACATCAAAGCCGTGAAGCACATGTCTTCTGAAGACTTGAACAAATTGGTGGAAATGTCGCCTTACCACAAAGCCACTGCCAACGACGTGGACTGGGTACAAAAGGTGAAAATGCAGGGCGCCATCCAAAAATGGGTGGACCACAGCATCAGCGTAACGGTCAACATCCCATTTGAAACCTCTGCCGAAATGGTAAAGCGGATTTACCAAACCGCCTGGGAAACGGGCTGCAAGGGATGCACCATTTATAGGGACGGTTCTCGCTCAGGGGTCTTGGTTTCCAACGACGACAAAGGCAAGAAACAAGATGCAGTTCAAACCAATGATGATGGAAACCATATCGCCATCACTTCCGCACCGAAGCGCCCAAAGAAGTTGGACACCGAAATCGTCCGCTTCCAGAACAACCACGAGAAGTGGATGGCGTTCGTAGGTTTGTTGGATGGCCAACCTTATGAGATTTTCACTGGCCGGGCAGAAGACATTTTCATGCTTCCTCCGTCCGTGACGCATGGTTGGGTCATCAAGGAAAAAGATGATGAAGGCAACAACCGCTACGACTTCCAGTTTGCCGACAAGGACGGCTACAAAGTGACTATGGAGGGTCTTTCCCGTTCATTTGACAAAGAGTATTGGAATTACGCCAAACTGATTTCAGGTGCATTGCGGCATGGAATGCCGTTGCCTTATGTCATCAATATGGTTGCTGGACTGAACGTAGAGCAGGAACACATCAATACCTGGAAAACGGGTGTTGTTCGTGCGCTCAAGAAGTTTGTGCCGGATGGTACACAAGCCATCAAAGAAAGCTGCCAATCCTGTGGCCAACACGATGGCTTGATTTACAAGGAAGGCTGCTTGATTTGCACGAATTGCGGCCACTCCAAGTGTGGGTAGTAAACCAAATTCGCTGAAGTCAATTGTGGTGGCTAACTCCGCTTAGTATTTTCTTTGAATTGAGGTGCAGCGCACCGGAACATTCGGTGCGCTGTACCTCAAACAATGTACTACAACACGGCTTCAAAGATTTCCCCGCTCTGCGGCTGATACAGAAAATGAAAGTAAAATACGACAGTCAATTGGATATTGTTCGGATAGTCTTTAGTGAAAAGCCCATCGTGGAGAGTGATCAAGACAAAGAAGGTGTCATCCTTGATTTTGACAAGGATGGAAACGTAGTCGGGATTGAAATACTTTTTGCTTCAAAGAAAATGGCTAATCCAAAGATTGTCGAATATGAAATGGCCTGAAAAGGGAGGATATCCTTTTCAGTTACCTACGACCTAACGTTTTCTCATAGACTGTTTTCGGGTAAGCTGTTGAGGATAGCAGCTTGCCTTTTTTCATGGAAAATCCATTCGTGAAAACTCCATGCTTGTCTCACACACTATTATAGAACTCATTTAACGACCACCCGCCGGGTGGTCGTTTCTGTTTCCGTTCTTAGGCTCACGAAGTAGGTGCCAGAAGCCAAAGCGGCTGCATCAAAGTAGTACCTCGATGGCCCACTTGGGAAATTGCCTTCAAAAATCGTCCTGATTTTCCGGCCAAAAACATCAAATAGCTCCAAGCTGGCAAATAAAGAACCGCCAGCGTTTACTGGCACCACGGTGATTGCCGAGGCAGGGTTTGGGAAAATCTCCCCCATTTCTACGCCTAATGGTTCTTTCACTTCCGAAACGACATCGTTGACGTTGAACTCATAATACCCCATTGGCGCAGCCAATGGCCTCACCTGTGTTTTTGAGGAATTTGCCGTGGCAGAAATATAGTAGAATACCTTGCTCCCATTGGGTTGGTGGGGTATGACGCCCGTCCAATCGTCGCCACCCCCAGTGCTTTGCAGCGGCACTGGTTCGTATGCTTGGGTAGTGTCTATGGTGTAAAATACTTGAGCGTTTGCGATGCCTGTCCGGTGCTTTATTTGTGCGGACACTTCGTAACCGCTCACGGCATTGTTGTTTGGGACGTCGGGCAGCCTTTGGTGAACTATCCAAAGCGGGTTGGGTGCGCCTATTTCTTTGGTGATGCAATGGAGCGCACCGCTCGCACTTATCATGTCGTTGCAGTTGATGGCGACGACCTTGTAGCCGGGGTGGTTTTCCCGGTAAATACGCAATGCAATCGTATCGAACTGAACATCGTAGCCCGGTATGATGATGGTTTTGTTCACGAAAACGGCATTGGTATAGGTGCGGTAATCGCCAAGTGGCGGGTAGGCTCCATTGGAAGCAGGTGGTTGCAACACCCTCACCACCTTGTAAGGCGTTCCAAAGGATGAATTGAAGTTGTCAAGCACGTACTGCAAGTTGGCCTCAATCTGTGGGCCATCGGAAATGCCTTGTGGGTACTGGCCTACCAAAAGGGTCTCTTCGTCCAGCAACCGCATGTGCATGTCAATATGGTGAATGAAATCATAAGGCAGCGTCTCCATCTTGATGTACCGCTCGATGCCCATATAGTCGTTCATAATTGCATCTATTTCGGGTTCGGTGTGAGGGCCGGCATTGTAGGGGTTGTTGAGGGCGTTTTCCTCCAAAATCAGTTTGGACGCAAAGGCCGTCCCCAAGCCATCGGACATGAAATTGCCGCCAGTATTGACCAACCGCTCAGGGTTAGCGGTGGTGGAATAGACAGGGATGTTCAGGTAAGTGCCCGCCTCCGTGGGAATCGCATCGTCCTTTGGTCGGGCAGGGCGGTTATAGACCCAGTCAATGAAGTTCAAGTCCTGGGTATCATTGGCATAGACGCAATTTGGCCCATAATCCCGAATCCAAACCGAATTGTTTGCAGCAACGACGAACTCGATGTTGGCCATGTTTACCCCCGCCACTTGAAGGGTGTTTTGTGCAGTGTTTTTTACGCTTTCCGTGTTGCAGAAAATTATCACTTTCACTTCCTGAGCGGCATGAAATGCAATTTGGGTAAGTATTTGGGGGTACGAACGCCAGGTAATCGCCAGTGCCTGAAGCTCTTCCCACTCGGCCATGTGCCGGACGGGGTAGGGCGGGGGCGTTTCAATGCCAACGGCTGACGGAGGCAAGGCAAATTGCTCCCAATCCAACAGTGCCCGCTCTGCTGGGGAAAAACCACGGGGCAACAGGTCGTCTTGGGCGAAAACCACCAAAGCAAGCCACAAAAAGGAAAAGGTAAATAGGTGCTTCATCACTGAGATATTTTAGAGGTTTGACATCTGCAAAGATTGCCACAATTTCAGGTATTTTCATCAAAGACAAAGCCGTTTGATGTTGTTTGTCATGCAGATGCTATAATTTTGCATCCATTTTCAAATAATATTTTGAGAGCCGACTAAAAAAGAAAAAATTCCCGTGAGAATTACCTTATCCCTGATAATCCCATTGCTTTTCCTTGCCAGTTGCCACCGGGGCAAACAACCCAAATTGCGCAGCGAAAAAGGGCTGAAAGTCCGCTTCGAAATCAAAAATTTCCAAGAGAAAAAAGGCAACTGCGACAAAAGGGACGGCGACTGCGCCCAAGTGGACATGGTCTATCCAATCGTGGTGGAGGGTGTGCCACAAGTCCAGCAAGCCATCAATGACTCCATTTACAGCTTCCTCATTCAAACACTGGTTTTCGAAGGGTACACGGGCCAGTTTTCGGAGCGTGACTTAAAGGCTGCCGCACAATCCTTTTTGGCCGAATGGCAAACAGCCAATGATGCCGAGCCTGACAATTCCTCCAACACGGGGTGGGAGGTCAGCGTTACTGGCGAAGTGGGCCTCCATACCCCAAAAGTGGTGTCCATCACCTTGGGCTCCTACTCTTACGCTGGTGGTGCCCACCCGAACTCGTTCGTTTCGGTTCTCAATTTTGACCTAAAAACGGGGAAAAACCTCGTCTGGAAAGACTTGTTCACCGACATCCCTGCCCTCGAAAAGTTGGTGGAAAAGGAGTTTAAAAAAGCCCGTGACCTCCCAAAAAATGCCGATTTGGTGAAGGAGGGCTTCTTTTGGGGCGAGCGCTTCGAATTGCCCGCCAATTTTGAATTGCAGGAAGAAGGCATCTACTTTTGGTACAACCCTTTCGAGGCGGCTGCCTACGCCCTTGGGCCGACCGACTTCACCATTTCCTATGAGGATTTGGGCAAACTGGTGAAAAAGGAGCGGATTTTTTAACCGCCATTTTTGATTATCCCTTTAAGATAAGCCAAAATGTCCTCCGTTTTTTCTGGCGAAAATACCGCCCAGTGCGGGTCTTTCCGAAACCAAGTCGCTTGACGCTTGGCATACCGACGGCTATTTTGTTTAATCATCTCGACGGCCTCCGCCAGTGTGCATTTCCCATCAAAAAAATCGAAAAGCTCCTGATAGCCAACGGTTTGCAAAGCATTCAGCGCTCGCAATGGGTAAAGTTGCCGAGCCTCTTCCAGTAAGCCCGACCGCATCATCTCGTCCACCCGGCAGTTTATCCTTTCGTACAAAACAGGGCGCTCCAGTTCCAACAAAACATATTTCGGGGTAAAAAACCGCTGCTTTTTGGATTGGGAACGAAACCCCGAAAACGGCATTCCACTCGCTCTGCACACCGAGAGTGCCCGGACCAGCCGATGCGGGTTGTTCAGGTCAACTTGGGCAAAATAATTTGGGTCGAGCTTTTCCAGTTCTGTTTGCAGCGCAGCGATGCCTTCATTGGCCAACTTTTTTTCAAGGTCGACAACCACCGATTTGGACACGGACGGAAACTCGTCCAAGCCCTCGCACAATGCCCGGATGAACAGCCCTGACCCGCCGACCAACACTGCCACATCCTTGGATTTAAACAAATTTTTGAGCAAAATCAGGGCCTCTGCCTCAAAATCGCCCACCGTAAAATCGGACTGAACGGACAGGGAGTTGATGAAATGGTGTGGGGCTTGCGCCAGTTCCGCTGCACTTGGCTTGGCAGTCCCAATGCTCATCTCCTGATAAAATTGGCGGCTATCCGCCGAAAGGATTTCCGTTTGAAAATGCCGTGCAACCTGTATGGCCGTGGACGTCTTGCCCGTGGCTGTGGCCCCTCCGATGACGATAAGATGTTTTTGACGGTTCATTTTCAAGAAATTGGACGGGCGGGTTGTACTTTTGGCGCTCCGTCACGGTGGCGGCATTTAGTGTTTGCAATATTGAAAACCCAATAATGGTCTATAACATCGTAAAGCCCTGCGCAAAAATAGCTTTATCCCTATATTTTCGGAAGATGAACATCTCCCACCAGGAGCGCATCCCCAAGGGCAAACCCGTCGTTTTGGCCGCCAACCACCCGACGGCCTTCATTGAGCCTTGCATCTTGGGGTGTTGGTCGGAGGAGCCTATGCACTACCTCGCACGGGGCGACCTTTATGTGAACAATTCATTCGTGCGCAGGCTCTATGATTGGTTCCACATCGTGCCAGTTTTCCGCCTCGACGACCTAGGGTACGGCGGCCTCAAAAGCAACTACGAATCCTTTGGAAAGTGCTTCGAGACGCTCAAAGCGAACAAGCAAGTGACCATATTGGCCGAAGGCCGCACCAAGCACGAAAAACGCCTCCGCCCACTGATGAAGGGCACTGCCCGCATCGTTTTTGGCACCCTTGAAAAATACCCCGATTTGGACATTCACATCGTGCCGGTGGGCGTCAACTACACCAACCCCGACCAGTTCCGCTCCGATGTCAGGATTGACTATGGCGAACCCATCCGGGTACAGGAGTATTTTCCCATTTACCTTGAAAACCCCGCCAAGGGGGTCTCGGCGCTCACGCAAGCCATCAAAAACCAATTGTCCGAGCGGGTCATCCATTTGGACAACCCCGCCGATGACGAATGGACGGAACCCCTGTTGGCCATGCACCGAAATGGCCCTTCTACAAGGCTCTTTCCTGCTTTGTCCGCCGACCCAAACCCACTTTTTGAGGAGAAAAAATTGGCGGACCGGCTCAATGCCCTTTCGGAACCCAATCGGCAGGAGTTGAGATTGAAAGTCTTGGAATATTTGACGCTGCTGCGAAAATCCGGCACGACTGACCGTGGACTGATGGACCACACCTCCTACTCATTGGGTAGTGCCCTGCTGCTCGGCCTTGGCTGGATTCCCTATATGATTGGTTTCGTGCTCAACTGCGCACCCATTTACCTGGGCAATTATTTTGCGAAGAAAAAAGCTAAAATGGTGGAGTTTCGGGCATCCGTTGCCATTTTCGTTTCGATGGTCCTGTACCTATTTTACTGGTTTGGTTGCCTTTTAACTGCAATTCTGGTGGGCAAATGGTGGCTGATAGGCATCGTGTTGGCCATGCCCTTGCTTGGCTACTTTGCCATTGCCTACCATGACCTCGATATCCGGTGGAAGGACTGCCAACGGGCAGCGGTTTTGGACGATGTTACCGAGGACAAACTGCTGAAAATGCGGGAAGAATTGATGACGGTCTAAATAACAGGTTCGAGCGATACGGTTGGACTATGCAACCGTATCGCTCAATATCAACCTCATTCCTTCAAAATCCTACCTGAAATATACCCGTCCTCCGTCTGAATCTTGAGGAGGTAAATGCCCCCAGGGAAACGGCCAAGGTCCAGCTCATGCCGCATGTCCGTGGTGTTTGCATGGAGTGTTTCCTGCCAAACCTTCTTCCCAATCACATCAAATATTTCCATTGAAATTGGCCCAGGTTTCTTCACTTCAAAATTGGCCCAAATACTGCCTGCCGTCGGGTTCGGAAAAAGCACGAGGGTGTTGGCCGTTTCAGCGATTTCCCCACTTGCGGATGCACAGGTGTAGGCCGGATTGAACGAAACCCCCAAGCTGAACTGGTTGCTGCACCCCGAAGCATTGTCCGTTACCTCCAAGGTCATCAGGAAAACCCCCGGCTCCATCAGGCAGTAGGTGGGCCCGGTTTCGTCCGTCAGGACATTGCCGTCCATGTACCATTGCAGGGAGTAGTTGGCAGGCATCTGGTTGGGGTTGGCAAGGGTGTATTCATTGCCAGTGACCTGAAAAACGGGGGGCGTGGGGAGTGGCAGCAGGTTGACTTCCACAGGCGCCGATTGTGATTTGCAACCAACGGGGCTGGTATATTCCAACCAGTATTGGCCTGCACTGGCCACGTGCAGTTGTTGGAATATTTCGCCAAAAAGCACCGTGGTGTCCCGGTACCACTGGATGTCTTGGTCGTAATCTGCCACCAATTCCACCTCCTCGCCCTCGCAAAGCTGGATGAGACCGGCTGGCGCAATGACCGGAGGGGCTGGTTGCGGGTACACTGTCACCGTGCCGCTCGATTGGATGGTCAGCACAGGATGGATGATGTCCACCTGCACTTGCAACGGGCCACTGGAAAGTACGCCCGTGGTGTTTTTGTTGAAATAAACATAGCCGCAACTCTCCGAGCCAAATGTATCGTCGTCCCTCACCTCCAGCTCGTAGGTGCCGTTGCCGAGCGGCAGGTTGATGTTGAAAACCGCCGGAAAAGTCGAGTTGTTCTGGGCAGGAGTCACCACGACGAAATTGCCCTGCGGGCTTTTGATTTTCACATAAAGGTCGGGCGCCGTGTTGATGAGGATGTCACTGCAACCAGCGGCCAGCACCCGGACCGTGGTCACTTTGTACCCGAAGGTATCAATGCTGGCCGTGTAGTTTATATCATAAACACCGGGCGTGTTGTAGGTCAGGGGCGGTGGGTTTTGGAGCGTGGAGGTCGTGCCGTTCCCAAAGTCCCAAAGATAGGAGTAGCCGCTGTTCCCGTTGGAGGGCAGGTTGTTCTGGAAGGCAACATTGACGCTACCGCAGCCAGCATTGTTTTGCATGGAAAAACCCGGCGTGGTACTGCTTGATGGGGCGATGTAAATGGGGAAGGAAAAGGAGGTAGATTGGTTCAGCGTAAAAACCTCGGCGCTCACGAAGACCTCCACATTATAAAGCCCTGGTTGCAGTGGCGTTCCGCAAAATTTCACGCAGCCGTCCGTCAGGTTGGACGGGTTGAAGGTGAATTGGCTGGGCTGCCAGTTGAGGCCGGGCGGCACGTTGACCACCGCCACAATGGAAATGCTGCTGATGGGCAGGCCCGCTGGTGTGCTGGGGTCGGTGGCATTCACGGGCGTGGTGGTTTTTGGCATCCGAAAGCTGATGTCGCCATTGTAGTATTGGCCGGCCACGCCATCGGGGGCAGCGCCGAGGTAGATGGTATCGGATGGTAAAACCGGTAGGCTGACGTTGCAGCCAGGGCAACCTACCTGTGCATCCATTTTTGTGGTAAAAAGGCTTTGCGAAGCAAAGAAAACAAGCAAGAACAACCTGCTCAGAGGTAAGCGAACGGTGTGCATAATCAGTTTTTTATGTGTGATGGAAATTCGGCAAATACGGTAGTGAGTATCGGATTGCCGTTGCTTCTTCTTGGGCGGGCTTGGTGTGTGTGCACGAAGATAAAGTGGAAGGATTGATTAGGTGGTTTTTTTCCACAAAAAATGGCCTTGGATTAATTTTCATTACAACACTCGGGCAATTGTTCACCTTTCTCAACGGCTTCAATAGCCAGCAATTACAGGCGATTCGGCCCAGTTCTTTTTCCTCGTTGCTACCTCGATATTTAACCCGACCTTTGCACCGCTGAATAGAGGAACCAAGTGGCGCAATTTTCCTGCTGAAAATCCTGCGTACATTTTGCCGCCAGCAACCAAATCAGGTCGAACTATGAATCAGCCGAAAGCAATTGAGCAGCTAATTGAGGTTTTGGACACAGGATTTGACGAACCCGCCAAAACCATCAACGTACTGGCCTCCTACCTGCTCGATGACCATATCGTGCCAGAACACGAGGTGAGCATCATTGACCGCATCCACGAGCTTTTTGCGGAGGTAGCTATCGTCTCAGGTTTCGATGGCGCAGAGGAATGGAAGAGCGATGTGCAGGCGTCTTCTGGCATGGCCATCTCTGTGAACGAGGCTGCCCGCTGCCTGTTGGACTATCGGCGGACGGGGCAGTTTTTCCGGGGCTTCCACCGTGCCATCTTGGCCGCCAAGGAGCGGTTTCCAGGCGAAACCATCGAGATTTTGTATGCAGGGTGCGGGCCTTATGCACCCTTTTTTACCCTAATCGCACCCCTTTTTACGCCTTCGGAGGTGCAGTTTACCCTCATCGAAATCAACGAGGATTCCTTGGCCATTGCCCGGATGTTGGTGAGGGAAATGGGCCTTGGTGGCTATTTAAGCGACAGTCACCAAGCTGATGCCACCCTCATTAAGGTGCCCTCTGCCGACCGCTATCACGTACTTTTTACGGAAACGATGGACACGGCGTTGGAGCGGGAACCGATGGTGTCCATCCTGCTGAACCTGCTACCGCAACTGCGAAAAGACGTGTTGTTGGTGCCCCGCAACGTGACCGTGGAAGGCGTTTTTTTCAGGGAAAAAGACCTGTCGAATGGGATGGACGGCCTTTGGGACCTGGACAACAAGGACGAGGGCCATTCCCTTGGCATCGTGATGGATTTGGACGAGGCACTGACTACCTATCTTTCCCTGCCATCGGTTCCTGACGACGACATCTTCCACGAGCTCCAATTGGAAATGCCCGACCCAAGCTGGCGGGAGTATTTTGCCCTGTTTACCACCGTGGAAATCTGGGACGGGGTTTTTCTCTACAAAAACGAATCTGACATCACCGACCTGCGGGTGCGTAAATTGGACGACCTGCCTGCCTGCGATTACATCAATTTTGAATACGCCTTGACGGATGAACCGATGCTTTGGTTTGGGGTGAGTTGAGGGTAATGTTTTCAGCATACCGCCACAAAAAAGGGTTGAAACTGGCACTCAGTTTCAACCCTTTTTAGATGGAAGTCTTTTTTTAAAACTGCATCAATTCGTTTTTCGCATCTCCCCCTTTTCCATCGTTACCAAATGAGCGTCGGTGAAGCCACGCTTGCGGGCTTTGTCCAGCCCAACCTGAGCGGAAGGTTTGCTTTCAAAGCCACCCACCACTACGATGGTAAACTCGCCTTTTTTGACAAAGCTCACCAACCCGATGTCTTCCACGGAGCTTTGCTTGAAATTCTTCAAGTCACGGTAGGCCGCCAGCTTCACCAGATAACCATCAAGGTCATCGGCGGTGGCCATTGTTGGCGTAGATGATGGAACGATTGGCGTCGGTTTTACCTCGGCTGGGGTGGGCTTTGTTTCCGTGCTTTTTGGGGTGGAAGTCGTCGTTGGTGCAGTCTTTTTCCCTGCGGAATTTCCCCGCTGCGGCACAATGAAAGCTCCGGAGTAGCCACTGGCCTTCGCCTTGGTTTGCGCAGCAACGGCATCCTCCCTTGCCTCGAACACACCGAGGCGGATTTTGGTCTTGCCACCCTCATCCACCGTGAATACATTGCCCAAGCTCCCTACCTTTTCCCGAAAGGGGCTTAGGTCAGGGTTGGCAGAAGTGCCAGCCGCCAACTGCACGGCGAACCCGTCTACCACTTCCCCAGATGTTGGTGCAGTTGGTGTTTCGGTTTTGGTGGGCGTGATCCCAATGGGCAGCACCTCTTTGGCGACTGGGCCACCTGTTCCACTGGTTCCCACGGGATAAATCGCCGTGATGTCCAAGTTTTTTTGGTTGGCGGCAGTGGCCTTGAAGTCCGATGTCTGGTCTTTGAAGCCCTGCTTGGAGTAGCGGATTTGGTAGCTTGTATTTGATTTAAGCGCAATGCTAAAACTGCCGTTTGCATCCGAAAAGGTGGTGGTTTCCTCTTTGGTGGCAGTATTGGTAGCGATGACCACCACATCGCTCAGGCCCAGGTTGTTCACCCCGTTCACCACCTTACCATTGTAGGAGTTGGCATCGTTGGTCAGGGCTACCTCAATCGTGCGGCTCTGGCGCAGGCCCAAGGTGGTTATTTTAATGCTTTTGCTCGAAAAACCCGCCTTTGTCACGGTGGCGGTGCAATCGAGGTTGTCGGCCAGTGAAAAGGTGAAAAGGCCGTTTACGTTCGTGAATTGGTTGGGTGCTCCGCAATTTGTGAAGTCAATGCTTGCCCCCGCCACGGCTGCCCCAGAGAGGGCATCGGTCACCTTGATGACCACGCTTTCGGACTCCTTCACGATGCGGTAAATATCCTCCGAGCCTTTGCCGCCGGGGCGGTTCGATACGATGTAGCCAATGTTGCGCCCTGCATCAAAGACAAAGCCATAGTCATCGTAGGAGGTATTGAGGCCGGCGCCGCCATGATAAACCGTGGACCAGCGCCCGTTGCTGTCTTCTGCCCGAAAAATGTCAAAGCCACCAAAGCCCTTTTGGTAGTCACTGGCAAAAAACAATGATGAGCCATTGTAGAACGGCGTGATTTCGTTGCCAAGTGAGTTCACGGCATTGCCCACGTTTTCTGGTGCCGACCAGTTGTTGCCCACCCGGTAAGAAACATAAATGTCAAACCCACCGTAGCCACCGGGCCGGTCGCTGGCAAAATAAAGCGCCTTGCCATCGGGCGAAAAACAAGGGTAGCCATTCGAGAAATCGGCGCCATTATGAGGGAAGGCAAGTGGTGTTTCCCAATCGCCATTAGGCTTTGCTTGCGCAATGAAAAGGTTGAGCTCCATGCCGCTGGATGGCATCATCCGGGTGCCATCAATGAAGTTGTTGCGGGTAAAGGCGACCCATTTTCCATCTGGGGAATACGAAGCGGGACCCTCGTTTACGCCAACCCCAAAGCCAGCGTGCAGCGTAATCGGCACATCGAGGAAGCCGTTCTTGTCCCGTTGCGTGATGAAGAGCCGGTTCGTTCCCTCAGCCTTTCCGGCCGATGGAGCATTGCGGCTGTCCCTGCCACGGATGTCGGCACGGCCAGAGGCATAGACCACTTGTTCGCCAAACAAGGTTGGCCCAAAATCAAAGGAAGCCGTGTTGGCGTACTCGTTGGTCACCTTGTAGGCAGGAGGGTCGGAGGCCTGCATGGCAAAGGTGCAGGCATCTGCAAACTGTTTGCTGCGGACCTTATATTCTGGGTTTTTCTCGCCCAATGAATTGAAGACAGCCTTGGCAAGGTCGTACCTACCCAGCTCTTGCAAGGTCAGGCCATAGTGGAAAATGAATATATCCTGTACGTCGCTTGATGATACCGCCGCCTGAAAATGCGGCAAAGCTTTCTCTTGCTGGTTGAGGTGTCGGTAGCAGTCGCCGAGCTTCCCGTTGGCCTCAGCATTGTCTGGGTTCTTGCTCAAAAACTCTTTGTAGGATTGAGCAGCAAGGTTGAAAGTCCCCAGTTCGTACTGTTTGTTGGCCCGTTTGAGGCTTGCCTGGGCTTGAAGCAGGGTGATGGAAAAGAGGAAAAAGGTAAGCGAAATAGTGATTCTTGCGAATTTCATTTTAGTGACTTTAGACATCAAATCGTTTTTATTGATAAAAAGTAGCGATTGTTTTGCGCAACAACCAACGAAAGTAATCAGCAAAAGATTATTCCGGGCGCAATTTCTCAATTTTTCATGGCATTCCATTCAAGAGGGGCCAAATCATCTTTTTGCCCATTACCACACCACCTTGTATGCTTTGAAACCCTCCCGCCAAGATTCGATGTCGGGTAGCATTTTAGTCTTCGAAGCGGGGTCATTGGTGTAATGGCGCACAAATGGCTCGTCCTTGCCTTCCTCAAAATCAAGCGTGGCGGCCCATATTTTGCTCGATTGGTCGTAAACGATGATGGCTTCGTTTGTGGTGTACAGGCCTGGCACGGCACCCGTTACCACGGTCTGGCCCTTTTGGTTGGTGGTTCGTTCCCGTACTTCCATGTTGAAGGCAAACAGCTCGTAGCTTTTGTCGCCCACCAACCGCCGGAACTCATCGTGTGTTTCCTGCGTGAAAAAAGTGTCACCATCGCCAGTGCCGACGGTCAGTGCTGTTTTGCGCAGTAGTTTTTTACGCTCAAAACGCCCAGCAGCGTAGGCCCTTGCCCCAAAGCCGCAGGCGAGGTTGCTGCTCGATTGCTCCACCAACACATACTCATTGAAGCACTCGAACAACAGTTCGCAAGGTTCGTCTTCAAAGGTTTTTTGTTTAAAAATGGCCTTGCTGCCTTTTCGGGCTGCCCTGCCTTCCAGCGTGCCTACGTGGCTACCCCGCACCACCGTCAGGGCAAAGTCGAGGGAGTCATTAGTCACGTTCCCGAACATGAGCCAGCCAGTGTCCCAGACCTGGTTGAGGTGCCAATTGCCCGACCAGTTGGCGTCATCGTTTGCCGAGGGTGAATGGGAAAGGTAGAATGGCAGCGTCCTTTTCCCGTCCTTGCTGGTCCAAGTGCCGGTGAGGGAGTCGGGGCTGAGGAAGGCGCCCACGAATTTTGCACCCTCAACACCGTTTGAAAACTCCACGATTTCAAAGCTGTTGTCGTTGGGTTGCAGTTCCCCGCTGAGTTCAATCGGTTTGTTTTTGGAGGTGTACCAGTAGCGGCCCGACAGGAAGCCGTCGCCCCAGTTGACGAGCACCATTTCCACGTCGAGCTTGCCATCAATTTTGCCCACGTATTTCTTCAAAAAATTAAGGTCTGGCGTCGTTACTTCCTCCACGGAGTCCAAAGGTGGGAGTGGTGGTGGCTCGGTGATGATGGCAGCGGGCGGGTCGTTTTTGCAACCTGCCATCCAAAATGTTGAAAGGGCAAGCAGGTACAGGATGCGTTTCATATTCTTTGTAACTGGTAAAAATTAAGGATGAATGAGGTATCTACAGACCATTGACATTTAAACGTTTGATGCTTGGTTTGGTCAATTTTTAATGCTCTTTTTCTCGATGATAATGATTGGGCGATAGTAAATCTGGGTATTTTGAAACCCAGGTACCAAAGTGAAATTTGATTTCGATATTTGGCCGCCGTTTTAGGCTTAAACGAAATTTTGCTTGTTTTGCCGCCTCAATGAGCGAAATTTGAACGCAAAGTTTCGCTTTTCGCTCCAATTCGCAAAACAATGTTTTAGATTTGATGCATGGAAAAGCTCACTTACCCCTTGCTTTGTTTTCAATTGAATGAAAATGCCATCCTCGGCATACTGGTCGGCACGTCGTACCAATTGGTAGAGGCCACGCAAAACAAGCTGAAATCGGTACTGACCGACCACCTCATGAAGATTTACAAGAAGGACGGTGACTATCCGTTGCTCGAATTGGAAGCTCCGATGCTGCGCATGATTGAAACCACCATGCGACCCACCTACCGCATCGGGCATAGCGCATTTCCACTTTCCTACAAAGTAAAAATCGCCATGCCGCTCGTGTACGGCGAAGCAGAGCCGGGGGTTTTTGAGTGCTTCCTGCCTTTGCTCGATGAGAGCTTTTATTGCTACGAGATTGGTCAATTGGAAGCCCTGGCCCGGCATTTTATCAGCAATTCGCTCGACGAAAAAGGCCCAGAGGAAATCTACCGACTGGCGGCTTATCCAATGCCTACAATGGATTTGGTGACGTTGAAGGTCAAAGAAGATTCATTTTTCACTTATACCTGGAACGTCGCCCAGTCGCCAAAAGTGCTGGAGCGGCTGGCTGAGCGCTACCCGTATCCCAAGGCCGTGCAGCGCAACCTGGCCGCATCTCCCGATGCCGCATGGGAATTGGACGATTACGTGGCGCAAGTAGTGGAGAAGCTGATGCAGCAGCGGGCAAGTGTGCTGCTGGTGGGCAACCACGGCGTTGGAAAAAGTGCCGTACTGAGGCAGGCGTTCCGCAAGTTGGTCAGCTTTTCAAAAAAAACCGACAACGAACAAAGCTTTTGGCGGATACAAGCACAGCGGTTCACCGCCACTAGCAAATACCTCGGCGAATGGCAGGAAACGGCGGAGGAGATGGTCTGGGAACTTGGCGTGATGAACGGCATCCTGTGGGTGGAGGACATCGTGCGGCTCCTGCGGGAAGGGGGGAAGGGCGTGGAGGACAGCGTGGCGGCCTACCTGTTGCCGTTCATGCAGCAGGGCAAGCTGCAAATCACGGGCGAAGTGACCCCGCAGGAGTTGGAAAGTATGAGGCGGCTGCTCCCCGGTTTTGTCGAAAGCATGCAACTCGTGGAGCTGCCAGAGCTGCCAGAGCGCAGCCTTTCCGTCGTGCTTGACAAGTTTAACAGCTATGTGAAGCAGGGCTATAAAATCAGCATCGCCCCCGATGCACTGAACACGTCCACCCGGCTACTGCGGCGGTTTTATCCTTATGAAAGCTTCCCCGGCAAGAGCATCCGCTTCCTTGGCGAGTGCGTGAGCGAGGCGATTTTTCACAAAAAAAGCGAGGTCAGCAAACGGGATGTGCTGGCGCAATTCATCCGCCGTACGGGCCTGCCGGAGTTGTTCCTCCGGGACGACCTGCTGCTCGACCAAGTAGCGCTCCGCAATTTTTTCAACGAAAAAATCATCGGACAGGAGGCCGCCACCGAGAAGCTGACCGATGTCATCAAGGTCTTCAAGGCAGGGCTGAACAACCCGCAAAAGCCAATAACCACGTTGGTTTTCGCTGGGCCGACCGGGGTTGGCAAGACGGCGGCAGCACAGGCGCTGGCGCAATATTTCTTTGGCCTGGGGCAAAAAACCTCGCCGCTCATCCGCATTGACATGAGCGAGTTCCAGCACCCGTCGCAGATTACCCGGTTCCTTGGCACTGGCACTGAACCCGGCAAATTGGTGCAGCAGGTACGGGAGCGGCCCTTCGCCGTGCTGCTCCTCGACGAGGCAGAGAAGGCCACGCCCGCTATCTTCGACGCCTTCCTCACCGTACTGGATGAGGGCATGTTGGTGGACGCTTTCGGTCGAGTCACCAATTTCAGGAATTGCATCATCATCTTGACCAGCAACCTCGGGGCGAGCAACCGCCCGTCCATCGGCTACGGCAACCGGATGCCTGACGACGAAACCTACCGCTCGGCCATCAGCAGTTTTTTCAGGCCGGAGTTTGTGAACCGCATAGACCACGTCGTGATTTTTCAGCCGCTGGGACTGGATAGCATCCGCCTCATTGCCCAAAAAGAATTGGAGGAAGTGAAGTCAAGGGAAGGGTTTGCGAAGCGCAACCTCAAAATACAATTTACCCCACGGACGGAGGCGTACATCGCACAAGTTGGCTTCCATGAAAAGTACGGGGCAAGGCCGCTGCAACGGGCGGTGGAAGATGTCATCGTGAAGGAATTGGCGAAGTGGCTGCTGGAGAACCCGGAGGTGGAGGGAAAGGAATTGAAAGTGGACGTGGACGAAAAGGGAGCTTTAATGGTTGCTGTTGTGTAAGCCGCTTTTGTCATCGCCAAAGGCAACCTGCGACATAATGCCTGAAAAAATAATGACGTTGCAGGTCGCCTTCGGCGATGACAAAAGCGGCGTGTACCTTGACTTTCAACAGGAGAAAATGTGGGATAGGCAAACTAAAAAAAGTCTTTCAGCTCATCCCCAAAACTCCCATCACCCGCAAAAACTCTGATTGCAGCCCTGCCCCGATTTCAATTTCCTCACCAGTCGCTGGGTGTTCAAATTTAAGCGTGGAAGCATGAAGCAGCATCGTGTTCATCTCCCAAGTCTCTTTCCAGAGCTTGTTCTGCTTGTTGCAGCCATGCGGCCTGTCGCCGATGATGGGGTGGAAGATATGCGCCATGTGCTTGCGCAACTGGTGGTGGCGGCCCGTTTCGGGCAGCAGTTTTACCAAGGAGTACCGGGAGGTTGGGTGTTTGCCGAAGGTGACCTGAAGCTCGGCGGTGGCGAGGCGCTCGTAATGGGTGACGGCGTCTTGGGTAAGGCCGTTTTCGTTGGTGAGGGGGTAGTTGATTTCACCCTTTTCTGGCGTGTAGCCCCGCACGATGGCGAGGTAGGTTTTTTGTACTTGTCGGTGCTCAAACATGGACTGCAGCTTCGAGTTCATGTCGGGGTTGAGGGCGAAGAGCAGGACGCCGCCCGTTTTCCGGTCCAATCGGTGCGCCGGGAACACCCGCTGGCCAAGCTGGTCACGCAGCATTTGCACGGCGAACTCCGAAGCATCGGCGGCGATGGGCGACCGGTGTACCAAAAGGCCGTGCGGCTTGTTGATGGCCACGAGGTGTTCGTCCTTGAAAATGATTTCCAGCATGGCGTGAGAGGGGAGGGCAAAAAAAAACAGGTTTTACCCAAAAGTGCAAAACCTGTTTAGTTGACCAATTCGCTTTGACTAAATCGTTTTCAACGGTCAGTATTCATCCTCGTTGAAAAGAAAGTCGTCTTTGCGCGGATAGTCGGGCCAAATATCTTCGATACTTTCAAAAAGCTCACCTTCCTCTTCCATTTCCTGAAGGTTTTCGATGACCTCCAGTGGAGCACCTGAGCGGATTGCAAAATCAATCAATTCGTCACGGGTGGCAGGAAACGGTGCATCTTCCAAGTGCATTGCTAAATCAAGGGTCCAGTACATAATTACAAGCAGGTTTAGATTAATAAAAAGCGTTTGTCCGCCTTTAAAAACTGTGAAAATTCAAAAAGTTCGCTTGATGAGTTTTTTTGAATTGGCGGCAAAAGTAATAAACCAAAACCTTAAACGCAAGATGAGTTTCAAACGGGTAGAAATTTGGGAAATTATTTTTCTAACCCACTGATTGTCAAAAGAATAGTGTTTCACCAAAATTCTCGAACCTGCCGCCAGCATGTTGCACAAGCCCTTTTTTGATGGGTTGGTCAAAAGCGATGGAACCGGAATTATGAATTAGGCCGTGGTTTCGCACATTGGCCACATTGGTCCGGTTGATGGTCAGTTCGCCCTTAATAATTAGCTCTCCGTCGTTGAGGATGCCGATGCCTTTTTTTGCAAGGCCGTCAATGGTCAATTTTCCATAGCGTGAAACCACCAAGCGGGCGCCCGGTTCAATGACCAATTGGGCAATATCGTTCACAAACAAATCAATAATGGGGTAAAAACACCTCCCGTCCAGGTCAGTCGGGATGACCACTTCATCAAACCATCCTGGCACATGCCGATTGTACCAGTTCATTGGTTCCATCCAGTCGTGCTCTACGCCAGTCGTTCCGCCTTTCCAATAATGTGGAACCGTGATTTTTTTCTCAAAACTCCCGCCCTCCTGTGGCACGGGTTGTACCATCCGCATATCTTTTTTCATGTGTTAGTTTTTGCTGGGGGGCAATGTGATTGAAATCCAGTTTAAATATGGTAGAGCGTGAAATTTAGGAGGAGGGAAACCTGCAAAAAACAAATACTAAGCCAACCCGAATGGGAGGCGATTGTTAGCGGATCGGAAATTGAAAAACGGACTTGATTTCAGCCCTAAAATATCGGGCAAGCCTTGTATTCCTTGGGGGCTTGCACTTTCCACAAAATATATTGCAGGAAAAGCTCCGGACCGCCCCGTTGGTTGGTGGCGACATTGAAACCGGAGAAGTTCTGGTCGTAGCTGAGGCCAGCGGTCCAATTTCGGTACTGCAGTTCAACGGAGGGAATCAATGCGTCGCCCAATCGCAGTGCCAGTCCGCCCTGTGCGCTAAGTTCATCGCTAATATGGTATCGGATGGCAGCGCCCACCACCGCCGCTTGGTAAGAAAGCTGTTTGGCATAAAGCCCATTTACCCGCAGGTCGAGCTTTTGGCTGAGTTGGATGGTGGACGTAATATAAGGTGTGATTTTCAAGGGAAGTTTGGCAGTGGGGTCTTCGTCGAAACTGGTGTTAGGCTGGTTCAGGTGAAAAATGCCGCTGCCCAAGTCGAATTTTGTGCGGCTGCCCTCCACTTGGTAATGTAGGTTCAGTCCGGTCGAGATGCTCCCAATGCCCTTGCTGGTATTGCTGAATGACTCGCCATTAGAGCGGTTTGGGTCGAAGACATCGCCGTTCCATTGCTCTTCATAGCGGAGTTTTTGGGGGCTGATGGAACGCTGGCCCAACGCAAACTGCACCCCGAAACTGGCAAACAACGCATTGCTCAGTTGGCGGGTATAGGCCAAGTTTGCCCCAAGCTGCGAAATGCCGATTTGGGCATCGCCAGCCACGTCGTTGTTGAACACGAGGCCGTAGCCGAGGTACCCGTTTTTTCCAAACGCCTTGTGGTAAAGCTTGGAATCAAAGGCACCGGAAAGGGTGCGGTAGTCCACGGGGACGGTTTTCCACTGGTTGCGATAATTGGCAATGAAGCGGAGGTCGCCCCCGAAAACCCCTGTCAACGCTGGGTTCAGGTTGGCTGGCGAGTTGTTGAACTGGGAGAAGTGGATATCCTGGGCAGTGGCCAAAGAAACATGGCCCGCCAGTGCAAGCAAAAACAAAAATCGCAGGGAGCTTAGGTAAACGAATTTCATAAAATGGGTTTTATCGCCGAAATTGCACCCAAGTTAGTGCAGCTTCGTGGTTTTCAAAAACTTTGATAAATTTTATGTCGCAAAACAGTCAAACATTGACCAATGCGAAGGCTCCGCTGAGGGTCGGCGTCACGGGTGGCATTGGGAGCGGGAAGACAATCGTTTGCCAGATTTTTGAGCAATTGGGCATCCCCGTGTACTATGCCGATGAACGGGCAAAGTCGTTGATGGTAGAAAACGAGCAGGTGGTTAGCAAGGTGAAAAAACTGCTCGGTGCCCAGGCTTACCTACCCAATGGGTCGTTGAACCGAAAGTGGATTGCAAGTATCGTTTTTCAAGATGCCAACAAGCTGGAGAGACTCAATGCCATCGTTCACCCAGCCGTCCAGGAGGATGGCGAAAAATGGCACCAGCAGCAACTTGGTTTGCCCTATACCATCAAGGAATCTGCCCTACTGTTTGAAATAGGAAGTGAAATTTTTTACGATAAAACCGTCGTTGTTGTTGCCCCGAAAGCGGTTCGGATTCAGCGGGCCATGCAGCGTGACGGGCAGGAAAGGGCTGCGATTGAGGCGAGGATGGACAAGCAGATGGAGGAGAAAAAAAAGGCGCAACTTGCTGATTTCGTGATAGTTAACGATGGGGCTACACTATTGGTGCCACAAGTGATGGCCATCCACCGAAAATTATTGGAAGTCCAAGAAAACGCATGGCGATTAATTTAAGTAAAACTTTTTTTAGAAAACACATAAGCACTTTTCCTAAATGGTACAGTTTTTGACCAACCCCCAAACAACAGCCCAATATTGCCGGGCTGGCAAAACAAATACAACACGCCGGTGCTAACATTTCCTATACATTACTTACCGGCGACAAGCACTCAAACTTGAATTTCCCTCCTGTTTTCCTGATAGTAACTATTTTCTGATTGGATGATAGTCCCGACGTTCATTCGCCGCGATTCTCATTATTCTATGTATTGAAAAAGCCGACTATGAGAGTGCTCCACTTCCATCAATGGTGCGTTGCAGTATGCCGCACTTTAATTTCCTTTCTCGAACCCAACGGAACGAGAATCGTATCCTGCAAATCAATCCTGTTTGCAATGGTTTTGCTACCATTGGCAAATGCCCTGGCAAGTTCACCAACCATCCATCCCATCAACGCTTGCGACAATGTGGTCAACGGTGGCACCATCGCTGCGAATGAATTTGGTTGCCCAAACCCAACCTGGGACCCCTCCGTCATCACTAACCTAACCTTACCAACAGGTGGCACTGGTACTTTGGAGTTCCTTTGGATTTTCACCACCAACGATCCAAATTCCCCGATTTCACAATGGACGCCCATCCCAAACTCCAACAGTCCGAATTACGACCCAGGGCCGATTTCCGTCACGACCTACTACCGTCGTTGTGCCAGAAGGTCGGGCTGCTTTGAGTATGTCGGCGAGACCAACATCATCGTCAAAGAAGCGCTCTGCTGCGATAACGTCACAAACGGAGGAACCATTGGTGCCAACCAAATGGCCTGTTCGTCGCCGTATGACCCAGCTATCCTGACAAATGTCACCTTGCCTACGGGCGGCTCAAACGTACTTGAGTACCAATGGGTTATCAGTACAATCGGAACGGCTTACACGCCTTCCAACCCGGATTGGACAATTGTGGCTGGCGCAAACAGTGCTACTTTCGACCCGCCCACTATTGCGCAAACCACCTATTATATCCGCCTCGCCCGCAGGTACGGTTGCTTCGATTACGATGGTGTTTCCAACATGGTCGCTGTGACCATCTCCGACAACTTGGCGGCGGTAGCTATCGCAACTGGTGTATCCTGTTTCGGTGGCAATGATGGCTCAATTGACTTAACGGCGTCGGGCGGGACTACACCCTATAATTACCTCTGGTCGGGTGGGCTTGGCACCAATTCAGACCCGCAATTGGTTTCAGCGGGCACCTACACCGTCACGGTGACCGATGCGAACGGGTGTACAGCCACCACTGGTGCAACCGTGGTGCCTGGTGTTCAAATCGTGCTTTCCGCAAGTGCCACCAATGAATCCTGCAACGGTGCTGCCAACGGAACGGCAACCCTGAACAGCGCAACCGGCGGGTTGGCGCCCTACACCATCGCTTGGAGCTCCATCCCGGCACAATCAACCGCTCAAATCGTTGACCTTGCGCCAGCAACCTATACTGTGACCGTAACGGATGCGCTGGGCTGTACGGCTTCTGCGTCCGCAACCGTCAACGCTGGCCCGCAGCTCGCCGTCACGCTTTCCTCCACCAGCGTTATTTGTTTTGGCAAAAACCAGGGTTCGGCATCGGTGGACAGCGTAGCAAATGGCGACGGCAACTACACCTATAATTGGAACGACCCAGGATGGCAAACAACAGCCTCCATAGATAGCCTTCTTGCCGGAACCTACACCGTCACGGTATCCGACGCCCAAGGATGCACAGGCACTGCCGCTGCCGTCATCGCCAATGGTGCGCAGGTTATTGCCACTACCACGCATACCAACGCTACCTGCAACTACACCACCGATGGCACAGCCACCGTGGTGGTTACGGGTGGTTCGACGCCCTATACCTACTTCTGGAACGACCCGGCTTGGCAGTCCACTGAAACTGCCACCAACTTGGCTGCTGGCACTTACAGTGTCACCGTCATGGATGCCAACGGCTGCTCGGCCACGGCCTCCGTGACCGTTGAGGCGCCGCTGCCACTCGAAGTGGTAGCAAATGGAACGAACGTCAGTTGTTTCAATGGTTCAAATGGCGTGGCAAACGTCATGGTGGTAAATGGCAACCCTGCTGATTACAACTATATTTGGAACGACCCTAATGCCTCGACGACAGCTACCGTTTCTGGACTTTCGGTAGGTACCTACGGCGTGACAGTCACCGACAATAATGGCTGCCTCGTGACGCAATCCGTCACCATCACCCAACCAACTCAGCTCTCTATTACGACCGCAACCACAGATGCCACCTGTGGCAACGGTAGCGACGGCTCGGCCTCCGTGACCGCAACTGGTGGCACCCCATTCCCCAACGGGGACTACAACTACATTTGGAACGCACCGGGCAATCCAGCCGTGGATGTGTTGGATGATGTGTCCCCAGGCACCTACACTGTAACTGTGACGGATGCCAATGGGTGCAGCCAAACTGGTTCGGCTACCATTGGGGCACCGCCTGTGCTTACTGCCAGTTTGACCATCAACAACGTCACTTGTAACGGCTTGGACAATGGCCAAATCAGCGTGACGGCTGCTGGTGGCGTAGCGCCCTTCACTTATATTTGGAACGACCCTAATGCTTCCACTGGCATTTCCATATCCAGTTTGGCACCCGGCATTTACGGCGTCCTCGTGACGGATGCAGTGGGCTGCTCAGCCTTTGCCTCCGGCACGATAACTGAGCCAGCGGCATTGACAGTCGCTACCCAACAATTCGACGTGATTTGTGTGGACGATACCAATGGCTCGGCCATTGCATTGCCAGCAGGTGGTGTGACCCCATACAGCTACCAGTGGGCCTCCGGCCAAACAACGGCCAATATTTCAAACCTTGGCACAGGCAACTATTTTGTGACCGTCACCGACGCCAACGGCTGCACAACGACAGGTGCAGTTCAGATTATTTCGACAACAACATTGGCGCTGTCCACCTCGGCTGTGGATGCCAATTGTTTCAACAGCAACGATGGCTCCGCAACGGCAATCGTTACGGGCGGTAGCAGCCCCATCACCTATGCGTGGAGCAATGGTGCCACCACCGCTTCGAACAACAACCTGGTGGCGGGCAACTATACCGTTACCATCCAAGACGCTGATGGTTGCCAAATTTCGCAAACAGTGGTCGTGGCCTCACCGCCGCAGTTGACAGGGCCAGCAACGGTAGTAACAGCCATCACGACCTACGGTGGCAGCAATGGCTCCGTAAAGGTGACACCTGCAGGCGGCGTTGCGCCCTATACGGTGGTTTGGAGCAATGCGAGCACCACCACGATCATATCGGGGCTTTCATCTGGCACTTATAGCGTGACCACGACTGATGCCAACAACTGCACGGTTTCTGCCACGGTGACACTGGTGAACCCCTCCAAAGTGGGCAACTTCGTGTGGCACGACCACAACCAAAACGGCATACAGGATAGCGGTGAACCCGGCATTGACAGCGTGAAACTGCGCTTGATTGGCGCAACAACTACGGGTGTTCAAATCAATTTCACCACTTATTCCGATACGGCTGGTTTTTATGCCTTCGATGGCCTTGCTGCGGGTACCTACCAAGTGAAGGTTGAACTGCCGGCCTTCCATGTTTTTTCTCCCGCAAATATCGGGAGCGACCTCACGGACAGCGACATTAACCCTGCGGACAGTGCCACCGCCATTTTTAGCCTCGCCATCGGCAACTATGAGAGCCGCTGGGATGTGGGCCTAATAGCTTTGGATGAGAAAATAAACATTGGCGACTTTGTGTGGCAAGATGCCGACCAAGATGGCATTCAAGGCCCATTTGAACAGGGGATTCCGAACTTCACCGTTCGGCTGTACAGTATGCCATCCAATACACTGGTGGCCACGAAAATCACCAATTCTATTGGTAAATATCTTTTCACGGATGTGATGCCCGGCTCCTACCAGATTGAGTTTCCGTTGGCTAATTTGCCGAATGGCTACTTGTTTTCGCCAGCAAACCAAGGCACTAACATCCATGTTGACAGTGACCCTAACCCAGCAACTGGCCGCACCGCAGTCTTCCAAGTGTTCCCATATACCGTGGACAACCTGTCGTTTGACGCAGGGATTTTCAAGGAATGCGACAACGTGACGGACGGCGGCTTGATGGGCCACAATGAAGCACTCTGTGGCATTGGCGCCGACCCTGCCGAAATCGTCAACCTCGCCCTGCCTTCCGGTGGGTTTGGGGTGCTGCAATACCTATGGCTAAAGAGCACCGTGCCGGTTTACAATGGTCCGGGCGACCAAAACTGGTCACCGATACCGAACTCCAATTCACCGAATTACAACCCTGGCCCCATTAGCCAGACTACCTACTATATCCGTTGTTCCCGGCGGGCTGGCTGCCCTGATTATCCAGGTGAGACCAATATCGTGTCGAAGACCATCACCCCCAATCCGCTTGCGCAAATAATTGACCAGCCGATTACCCGCTGTACGAACCAAGGCGGTCGTTTTGAGGCTGCAATAGCGGGTGGTGGGGCCAGTTACCAATGGGATTTTGGGCCAGATGCCACACCGGTTTCGGCTGCTACGAGGGTCGTAAACCCGGTTGCTTGGGCGACGGAAGGTGTAAAGCCTGTTTCATTGACAGTGACCCGCTTCGGCTGCTCGGTCACGGTGAACACCACCGTTGGCGTGACCATCTGCGGCAATCCGCTGATTGGGATTTTTGATGATGTATTTGCCAACCTCGAAGGAACTGCCATTAACTTGGGCTGGAAAGTGTCGGGCTTGGACCCCGCTGCCACGGTCTTTATGGTGCAGCGCTCTGAAGATGGTGTTGACTTTGAAAACCTGAGCGCTATCTCCGGTATGGCCTTTGATGCCGATGGCACTTATCGGTTCGTTGACGAAAAACCCCGGCTGGGTGACAATATTTACCGAATCCAGTATCGCCAATCGGGCGAGAACGAAAGCGTTGGCCTTTCCGGTACAGTGAGTGTGTTTTACAAGCCAGCGGGTGTGCTGCCTGTTCAGGTCTATCCAAACCCGACTTTTGGCGAGGTGACGGTCGAGTTTTTGAAGCCTTCGCCCAACGCTGCTACCATTCAGGTTTGGGATACTTACGGACGGGTGGTGCTGGAGACCGAAGTACCGGAACTAACCGAGAAAAAGGCACTCGATTTGCGCAGCTTGCCATTGGGCGTGTATTGGTTGCGCATCTATTCCGAAAACGTCCGGGACCAAATGGTAAAAGTCATAAAATCGGAATGAGGTAGGTGAACTGGGCTTGTGGGAAGCGCATGCCAAAATAACATTAAGCCTGTCATTTGCTTCGCAAACAATCTACATAGTTTTTCAATACATAGTTATTAAAAATTGGCGGGCCGCCCTTTGTGGCGGCCCTCTTTTGTCACTCATTTCGATTTTTGAAAAAACGAACTATCTTTGCGGGGCAAATTTCTTCCCCTGTTTGAGAGCATGTTTGGGATTTGGTCACTTGGTCAAAAACGGCTCTTTTTCCGCCATTTTTCAGCTTTTTTCAGTCACGTAGCCCCACTATGTTCCTTCAAAAATCTAAGAACTGACGAAAAAATAGCTCGTTTTTGCCTCAAGCACCAAATCCCAAACATACTCTGACAAAATATTGACCCAAGGTGCGTGGAGCTGTCCCCTTATCAACTTCCCACCTGTTCCATCAAAAACATAAGATTTTGAAAAAGAGAGTCCTCATTACCGGCGCAGCCGGATTCATTGGTTCGCACCTCTGCGACCGCATGTTGGCCGAAGGCTACCACGTTATTGGCATGGACAACCTGCTCACGGGCAGCTTGGACAACATTCAACACTTGTTCCCCAGGGACGATTTCGAATTTTACCACCACGACATCACCAAGTTCGTGCATGTGCCGGGCGAGATTGACTACATCCTGCACTTTGCAAGTCCAGCAAGCCCGATTGACTACCTGCTCATGCCCATCCAGACCCTGAAAGTGGGTGCCCTGGGCACGCACAACATGCTTGGAGTGGCTAAAGCCAAAGGTGCAAGAATCCTTGTAGCCTCCACTTCAGAGGTATATGGCGACCCGTTGATTCACCCACAGGTAGAAGAATATTGGGGCAACGTGAACCCCGTCGGCCCTCGTGGGGTATATGACGAAGCTAAGCGCTTTTTGGAGGCCATCACGATGGGCTACCATACGTTTCACAAAGTCGAGACCCGCATCATTCGCATTTTCAATACATACGGCCCACGCATGAGGGTGGAAGATGGGCGGGTACTGCCAGCGTTCTTCTCCCAAGCCATTCGTGGCGAGGGTCTTACCGTCTTCGGCGATGGCTCACAAACCCGCAGCTTCTGCTATGTGGATGACTTGGTGGAAGGCATATACCGCCTACTGCTGAGCGACTACGACCAGCCGATGAACATTGGCAACCCACAGGAAATCACGGTGATGCAGTTTGCGCATGAGATATTGGATTTGGTAAAAAACCCAAAGGCCCATATCATCTACAAACCACTGCCAACCGATGACCCCAAGCAGCGCAAACCGGACATCACCAAGGCCACCAATATACTTGGTTGGGCACCAAAGTTTGACCGGGAGGAGGGTCTGCGACTGACGTATGACTATTTTAAAAAAGCAGTTAAGGTTTATGGATAATGGTAAATGGCGACTGGTTGTTGGTTGATATTTAACTCATCATTAGTTGCCATTTATCCCTCAATTTCTCTTTAAATATGAAACGTATTCTGATAACTGGAGGCGCAGGTTTTATTGGCTCACACGTGGTTCGGTTATTTGTCAATAAATATCCTGATTATCAAATTGTCAACCTTGACAAGTTGACGTATGCGGGTAATTTGGAAAACTTGAAGGACGTGGAGTCCAAGCCCAATTACTTGTTTATAAAAGGAGATATAACGGATGGGAAATTTATCCAGCAGTTGTTTGAGGAAAACGACTTTCAGGGTGTTATTCATTTGGCTGCCGAGTCGCATGTTGACCGCTCCATTACCAATCCGTTGGAGTTCATTGAGACCAACGTAATAGGCACTTTCAACCTCTTGAACGCCGCAAAAAATGCGTGGAAGGGTAGGGAAGAAGGCCGGATGTTTTACCATATCTCCACCGATGAGGTATATGGCTCATTGGGCGAAGAAGGTTTTTTCGTGGAGACGACGCCCTATGACCCCCGCTCACCCTATTCGGCTTCAAAAGCAAGCAGCGACCACTTGGTGAGGGCCTATTTCCATACTTACCACTTGCCTGTTTTGGTGTCCAATTGCTCCAACAATTATGGGCCANNGGAAAAGCTCATCCCGCTGGTCATCAACAACATCAAGCACAATAAGCCGCTGCCCATTTATGGGGACGGGAAATATACCCGTGACTGGCTTTGGGTGATTGACCATGCTGAGGCGATTGATACAATCTTTCACAATGGCAAAATGGGGGAGACCTATAATATTGGTGGCAATAATGAGCGCAAAAACATCGAGCTGGTGACTACCCTCTGCGACATCATGGACGAGCTTTTGGGCCGTGCGCCAGGTACCAGCCGTCAGTTGATTACTTATGTGAAAGACCGCCCCGGCCATGACCGTCGTTATGCCATAGATGCCACTAAATTGAAAAACGAACTTGGTTGGCAACCAACCATTCAGCCCGAAGAAGGGCTGCGGCTCACGGCTAAATGGTATTTAGAGAACGAGGAGTGGCTGGAACACGTTACATCGGGAGCCTATCAACGGTATTATGATGGGCAATATGCCTGAAGCACAACTTCAAATAAAAACAGGGTTTGGCGATGAACGTCAAACCCTGTTTTATTTAGGTTATCACCTATGTCTTCGAAACATAGCATATCCCTGACTAAAGGTTCATTCCCCTCAGGGAATCCAAAAGTCCGAATACTTTCAATAGCCAAATGACAAGTAGAATCACCACAACGATGTTGAGAATTCTCTTTATCTTCCCATCCATTGGGATGTAGGTGTTGATGAGCCATAGGATTACTCCCACGACAATCATGATGATGATGACATTTAAAATTGGCATAAAATTGATTTTAAAAAATTAAGTAAATGTATGTATCTGATTAACGATTGGGCGTTGTATGATTTCGATTTATTGTTACATAATTCCTATGTTTCTAGTTTAATGATTGCGCAGCGCTTCTTTTGATAAATTGCTGTGCAACCATAAAATATAAGTAACACAAATCGCCTACACGTTTCACCATCTTACAGCGTCCTAAACCGCACGGGAAGCGTCACCACAACGTTTACGGGTTGACCTCCAAGCATGGCTGGCTGCCAATCGGGCATGTCCAATATAGCGGCAATCACCGCTTTGGAGCAACCTGCACAGGCTTCTTTTTTGGTATCCACTCGGTTGATGGATGTGACCTCCCCTTTTTTATTGATGACGAAAGTCACGTATTCCAATCCGTCGCTGCCATCGGCCAAGTCGGCTTCTGGGTATTTAATGGAAGTCTTGGCCCAATCTGCCAAAGCAGTATTGGAACAACGCTGTGGATTCTTGGCAGTAAGGCAATCAGCGGAGAATAGTGGTGGCCGGTCAGTCTGCGATACAGTATAAATCACCGGGTTGGCGCTCACTCTCAGTTTCGCTGGAGTTGTTTTGGTGTCAGCCTTCTTTTTGGTGGTGGACTTGGTGGCTTCGGGGGTAGGTTCAGGCACATCGCCCTCCACGTAGCCGTAGCTGTACCAATCTGGCTCTGGCCCTATGTCATTGTTGTCAAGGGAGGCAGAATCAACTGGGACTTGCACGGTGGTGTTGTCTGTAGTGTCAGTAGTTTGTTTGTCTTCGGAATTGCATGCTCCGAACATCCAGACGGTCAGCATAGCCAACAACATTGCCGGAAGGAACTTTACTTTTTTCATGTTTTTCTAATTTTGTTATGAATTTTCCAAAATTGGTTTACTCGTCGTGAGTTTAGGCATAACGGGGGCAAGTGCGGGATGTTCAATGTAGCGGTAAATGATGTTTATTATGCAAAGCCTCATTCTAATTCGTTCTTTTACACCATGAAATTCTTCTTGCACCTATCCTACAAAGGCACGAACTACCACGGTTGGCAGTGGCAGCCAAACCACACCAGCGTGCAGGAAACGCTGGAATTGGCACTGGGGAAAATGTTGGGCTACGAGGTCAACTGTACCGGGTGTGGACGAACGGATGCTGGGGTTCATGCCAGTCAATACTTCTGCCACATAAAGGTGACGGATGATTTTAGCTACGACCCTGTTTTCCGGCTTAATAAAATGCTGCCGGACGACATCACCATACATGACTTTATTCAAGTGGACTGGGATGCTCATGCCCAAAAAGATGCTGTTTCCAGGACCTACACTTACCGAATCCATACGGTGAAGGACTCCTTTCTGAGCGAGCTGAGCACTTTTTACCCAAGAGAAAACATGGACTTTGGCATGATGCAAAAAGCCGTTGAGACATTGACTAATTATAGGGATTTTCGTGGGATGTGCCGACAGCCTGACCTTTATAAGACAACGATTTGTGAACTGAAGGCGGCAAGTTTGGTGGTGGAAAAGGAGAGGAATCTGCTTGCTTTCGAGTTCACTGCCAATCGCTTTTTGCGTGGGATGGTGCGCATCCTGGTAGCGCAAATCTTGGAGGTTGGGTACGGCAGGGTCTCTTTGGAAACCTTTGAAAATTGCCTAAAAACGGGCCAAACACCTGCTGTCGCAAAATCTGCCTATCCACAAGGGCTTTACCTTACTGGGGTGCGTTACAAGTATTTGGAGGACTCCAAGGCAAGGGGGGTGGGAGTCTAACCAAAAGAGAGAACCTGGTCGTAGCGCTGCAAAACCTCGACTTTTGTATATGGTTGGAGAAGGAGTGCGATTGGAAAACCAAGGGCAGGTATTTGCCCCATTGCCGTCCCATTACAATTCCCTTTCTTTGCCCAGAAACTAGGGTTTGAGATTTTGAGTGCTTGAGCGTTTGAAGCAGTGCCCCACTCAAACCCTCAAACCCTCAAACCCTCAGCAAAAAAATGCCCTCAACCACCCTCAACATACCCGTCCTTGTGCTGCCGACCAAACTTGATGGCCAGGCTGCCTATCAGGTGCAGCCTGTATTCTTCGGGGTTCCGACAGGGGTGCATCGGCGGTATAGCGAGGCCATCGGCTTATTCAAGAAGCAGGTGAAGCGCCGCTATGCTGCCTACTCTTTTTCCCGTGCCACGGCTGAACAACTGCTTTGGTTCAAGTTTGGGCCAGAGGTAAAGCTGACCCAGTACTCGCTGGAGTTCAGCATCGGTAGCCATTACATCAAGGGGCGTTTCGGAGTGGCGAGCTTCGAGTGGCAGGGGCTGACCTACGCCTGCCTTCCCGCATTTGAGTCCTTCATTTTCATCGTAAAACGCAACGACCGGGGCAAGCCCGACCTAAAGGCCGAGACTGAGCGGGTGGTGCGGGAAATGATGCGCAGGCTCAAGCAGGCCGAGGGCAGCGACTTCAACGCCGAGCAGTATTACTCCGATAAAAAAGAGTTCTTAACCACCGTCCAATTGGAGGTCAGCTACAAAGAAGCCAACTTCAACTTTGAGGCAGCGGGAATGGAGAGCTTGTTTGCGGCCTTCCGCCAACAGGAGCAGTTCGATGGTGGCGAGGAAATCGAAAAAGTGGCCACCGACCTTTGCGCTCGTTATCCCGATGAACTGAACCGGGCCTGGCAGCAAGAGCCATTGGTGGTAGCGTTGCACGAATTGATTTTCAAAAAAACAGGGAACAACCCCCTCGTGCTGGTTGGGCCGGAAGGCGTTGGCAAGCACACCGTGCTGCATGAAGTGGCTTACCGCTACATGGACAGCGTCAACAAAAACATAGCAGAGGACTGGCAACGGCACTGCTTCTGGCACCTGAACCCAAACCGGGTCATTGCTGGCATGAGCATCGTTGGGCATTGGGAAAAGCGGTTCGAGGCCATCTTGCAGTACGTGCAGTCGCCCAATCACCGGGAGCGGTACCCCGATAAGCTGCTCGTGGACAATCCAGTGGCACTGCTCCGAATCGGCAAGGCCAAAGGCAGCGACCTCTGCCTCGCAACCGTCCTCAAGCCATTTTTGGAAAAAAGAAAAATACAACTCGTGCTGCTCGCCACACCGGAGGAGTGGAAAATCGTACAGGAGAGTGACCGGAGCTTTGCCGACCTGTTCCAAGTGCTGCGGGTACCTGAGCCGGACGTGGCCACAGCCATCAAAATCGTGTTGCAAAACCGCAGCCTCATGGAACTCCAAACAGGCTGCTCCATCACGGTCCCTGCTATCAGCCAGTTGTTCACCATCCAACGCAACTACCTGAAAAACAAGGCATTGCCCGGTTCGGTGATGCGGCTGCTCACGCAATTGACCACCAAGTACAGCCGCACGGTGATAGATGCTCCGGAGGTGCGGGAGGAGTTCAAGTCCTTCAGCGGGATGCAGGAGCAGATTTTTGAAGAACAGTCGCCCATTGAGAAAGACGAATTGCGCCGGGTGCTGGAGCAGGAACTCGTCGGGCAACCGTTGGCCGTGGAGGCGTTGTCTGGCGCCATCCACCTCGTGAAGGCCCGCCTCACCGACCGCAACCGACCGCTGGCTTCGTTCCTGTTCATCGGGCCAACTGGCGTGGGGAAGACCCATGCCGCCAAGTTGCTCTGCAAGACCATCCTCGGCAGCGACGCCAAGTTGATGCGCTTCGACATGAACGAGTACATTGACGGCGGGGCGCTGCAACGGCTCATTGGCGACTACCAAAACCCCGAAGGGCAGCTCACTGGAAAGGTGCGCTACCAGCCGTTCGGCGTGGTGCTTTTGGATGAAATCGAGAAGGCGCACCCCAGTATCCACGACCTGCTGCTGCAAGTTTTGGATGATGCCCGCCTCACCGATAGCTTGGGTCGGACGGTGGATTTTTCGAACACCATTATCGTCATGACCTCCAATCTCGGCGCTCGGGAGGCCGCTTCGCAAATTGGGTACGCCTCTGAGAGCAAGGACGAAAGTGCCGTTTACCGCAAGGCGGTAGAGCAAGCGTTCCGCCCAGAGTTGGTGAATAGAATCGAACAGATAGTTGTGTTCAATCCGTTGACTTTCAACGAGATACAAAAAATTGCGCAGCTTCAAATCCGGGAATTGTTGCAACGGGACGGCTTCGTGCGCCGCACCACAATTGTCAACGTCTCGGAAGCGGCGCTGGACTGGGTGGCCCGCCGTGGCTTTGATGGCCGCATGGGCGGGCGGGCGCTCAAGCGGCAAATCGAGCGTGACCTGACTTTGCTTTCAGCGGAGCAATTGATAAAAACTACCTCGGACACCCCAGTCATCCTTGATATTTTACTGGATAACGAACGGTTGGTGCCCCACATCACGCCCATCCAGTTCGTGCCACCACTTGACGATTCATGGCTGCCAGAGATACCAGAGGAGAGCAACGCCCTGCGGTTTTTTGGTAAATTGCAGCACCGGCTGGAGCAAGTGGAAAAAGAAATTGACAATTTTGAGCGGCGGCAAGAGCGCCAGGGCCGCCTTTACAATGTGGCTGGCCGTGATGCCGATTGGAAGCATTACGATTTTAAAAACAAAGTAGCGATAATGAAGGAGGGCCTGCAATTCAAGGCATTGCGGCTGAGGGAACGAAAGGCATCGTTCGTGCCAGTGTTGCCGTTGCGGCTCAAGCGGGTGTACATGAATTATTCGGAGCCGGGTACCGACAAGGCACGAAAAGAAGTGCTTCGGGACAAGCATTTTCAAGAGGAAGGCATGAAAACGCTCCGGGAAGAATACCGTCACCTCAGCCCGCAGTTCGACAGTTTTCAGACGGATTACTTGGTCAGCTACTTCGACCTAACGTTTTTGGAGTGCATGTTGGAGGATTTTTTGGCACAAAAAACAGAGAAGGTCGTCATTCGCCTGGAGTCTTGCGTGACCCACGCTGGGCAGTCGGAAATCGAGTTTCTCATCAACCAATACAGCCTTTTGCTTACCTCGATGGACATCTCGCACCATATTATGCAAGACCTAAAGGGCATTGAGGCGGATGAGCACAGCTTAGGGCGATTGCTCGTTGGAGAGGCAGGCTTACACCTTTTTTACACGAGCGGCGGCACACCGCTACCAATCCGGTTTTCGCTCACCGTGAATGGTGTTGAATTGCCCGAAAAACAATTGGTCATACGAATTTATGATGGGAAAGACACCCAGGTGGACCTGCGGACGGGTTATAGCAATACCTTCAGGATGACGTCGGAAGAGTTGAAGTTGTTGTTGTACGGTGGGATGGTGAAACCGCAAGGCACCCGGCTTTGACCACGAACGCTCTGGGCTGAATTGATAAAGGTCTTGGTACTCATTTGAAAAAAACTATCTGAACCTTCCCATGTTCTTTAGACAAATTCTACATTTGCGTTCTTTTTGAAATTATGGCTACCATCAAGTTTATATTCGAAGACAAGTCCATTGCCCCGGTGACGGTTAATGATGCCCAAGTTGACACCTCAATTTTGGAGGTTACGGAGGAGCATGACATCCATTTGAACCACAACTGTGGCGGGGTTTGTGCCTGCAGCACCTGCCATGTTTACGTCCTTCGTGGCGACGAGCATTTGGAGGAAATCTCCGACAAGGAAGAAGACTTCGTTGACCGGGCAATCAATCCTCGGTTGGAGTCGAGGCTGGCCTGCCAGTGCGTCATTTTGGACAAAAATGCCGTCATCGAAATAGAGATACCCGACCAGAAGCGCATCATCGGGCACGAGCATTGAGTTGGCAGTTTGGCAGTCAGCGTCTGCCTTTTTGCCAGATTCATCATTCCACCATTCATCATTTATCATCAGAATAATGGCATTCAAAGACATAGAAGACCTCCCCATCCACTGGAAAGACCACGAAGACGTGGCCATGCGACTTTATGAAAAATTCGGCGATGACTTCAACGAGGGCAAGATTTACCGAGTCCGATTCACCGAACTGATTGAATGGATTCTGGAAATCCCTAATTTCGCAGGGACAAGGGAAGATTGCTCCGAAGGCCACCTCGAACAAATCCAAGCAAAATGGGTGTACGAGTGGCGGGACAATAATAAATAGTGGGCAGTTCGTCAGTTTGCAGTTGGCAGTCAGGGGCTGCTAACTGGGTACTGACTGCCAACTGCCAACTGACGAACTGCCAACTAAAAATGTACCCTCCAGACAACACCGAACGCTTCCAACATGCCGGCAACATCCTTGGCCGGTTCAAGGACATCCATACCTTTATTTTTGACGTGGACGGTGTGCTCACCAATGGTGAAGTGCTGGTGACGGAACAGGGCGAATTGCTCCGCAAAATGAGTGTGCGGGACGGTCAAGCATTGCGCATGGCCGTGGAGGAGGGCTTCCGTATCCTGATTTTGACCAAAGGAAAATCGGAAGGAGTGGTTGCACGGTTGCGGGAACTCGGCATTCGGGATGTGCTGTACAATGTCCAGAACAAGCTCAAAGCCTACGAAGAGTTCCTTGATGCCTACGACCTTGACGAAGATGGCATACTGTACATGGGCGATGACCTGCCAGACTTTGAGGTCATGCGCCGGGTGGGGCTGCCCACCTGTCCCCAAGACGCCGTGCCTGAGATTCGGGAAATTTCGCATTATATCTCTCCGCTGAACGGGGGAGCAGGGTGTGCCCGGGACGTGATTGAGAAGGTGATGAAGCTGAATGGTATGTGGAATTATTGAACCCTTCCGACCAACGACTTTAGATATGGTGTTAGGTTGACCAACCTTTCTTACTTTTCACCATGAAATTAACTCCGTTTTTCAAGTTGGTGCGGTTGCCAAACCTCGTCATCGTTGCGCTCACGCAATTTTTGTTGCAATACCTCGTGCTGCTCCCAGCCCTTCGGGAAGCTGGCTTGAACCCCATTTTGGATGCCTTCCATTTTTTCCTATTAGTATTTACAACGGTATTGATTGCCGCAGGTGGCTACCTGATTAATGACTTGTTGGACTACGAGAGCGACCTCGTCAACAAGCCGGATTTGGTTTTTGTGAACCGGGTTTTTTCCATGAAATTGGTTTGGGCCATGTATGCTTTTGTTGCACTGGTAGGCTTTGCAATCGCTTGGTATTTAGCGGGTTATGTTGAAAATAGGTCATTGGTACTGATTTACCCCGCCAGCTTTTTCCTCCTATTTTTTTATTCAAAAAGGCTAAAGAGAATGCCATTATGGGGCAACGTCATTGTCGCCATTTTCTGTGCTTTCGTGGCGGGCGTGGTGCTGTTTGCGGAGCGGGAAAACTTTGCGCTAATGGGCGAATCGGGTAGGGAAGTTACGGTGCTTTTTGGCGGCTACCTGCTGTTTGCCTTTCTGTCCACCATGCTGCGGGAAATCGTGAAGGACATTGAGGACATGGAGGGCGACGCCCAGCTCGGCCTCCAAACCTTGCCGCTGCGTTTCGGCATAAAATCCGCAAAAAATTGGGCACTCGCCATAGGGGTAATGCTGTTGTTTTCGCTTCTTATCTTCGTAAAGTGGTTAGCGGGGAGACAGGAATGGTTGAGTGTGGCCTTTACAACCTTGGGTGTGATATTGCCGTTGCTTTATACCCTGATTTTTGTCCGAAAATCCTCGACAAAAGGTGATTTTTCAAGGGCAAGTTTTTTAGCTAAATTGATAATGCTTTCCGGGCTTGTACTGCTTCTTGTTTGTAAGCTGGCTTAATTTTTCACCAACTTGAAGCTGATTGAAATATTTGGGATGAAGGAATTCATTGAAAGCTACCCAAATACGGGTCAACCGGATTCAGAAATTCAATGAGGTGATTTTGGTAGGAATGTGAGGGCATTAATAAAAAAGAATGGGCGACCAACCAAAATAAACCCAACTGCGTCTTTTGATTGAATTTTTGGCACGTTTTTTAAAAAGCAAGGGTGTTCATCAAACATTGAAAACTAAAACTGCGTTATTCTCCAAAAGAACCTAAGAATTAAGTTTCATACAATTAGTGAGAGTAAATGACGCTGCGGCTATTCCACAAAGGGGTAGCCGCCTTTTTTTGTGCAAATTGAATCACATTCGACCGTCATTTACAAAAAAGTACCAAGGCGCTCATTCGTCCATCCGAACTATCTTAGGCGTAAAAGTCCCAATCACTTCCACCAAATCTTTTTGGAAATCCATTACTTTTTTGATGTCCTTATAGGCCATCGGCGCCTCATCGAGGCCACCGCCGAACAGGTCAACCCCGTGGGATTTCAGCACTTTTTTCAGTTCGCTCGCCGTGAAGGAGTTCCTCGCCTTCGTTCTTGAAAATAGCCGACCAGCGCCGTGTGAAGCAGAATTGATGGAGAGCGGGCTGCCCTTCCCCCGAACGATGTAGCCGGGATGCACCATAGAACCGGGGATGACGCCCAGTACCCCCTTGCCTGCCGGGGTAGCGCCCTTCCGGTGGACGATGACCTCCCGTCCGTCAGCAAGCTGCTCCTTCCACGCAAAGTTGTGGTGGTTTTCAACCATAGCCAATTGCTGCTCGCCCAATGCCTTCGCAATCCGTTGGTGGATATGATGGTGGCATGCAGAGGCATAATCGCCCGCCAGCGTCATCGCCAACCAGTATTCTTGGCCCGCCTCGGTGTCCAGCCCAAGCCATGCAAGGTGCTTGGCCTCCTTCGGCAATGGGGTATTTTTTATGGCCAATTTGGTGTAGTGGTCCGCAATATTGGCACCCAACCCCCTTGAACCAGAATGTGACAAAAGGGCAAGGTAGCTGCCGGGGAGTACGCCAAACTCATTTTGCGGCTCCAGGATTTCAACCAAACCAAATTCCACGAAGTGGTTCCCCGAACCCGACGAGCCGATTTGCCGGAAAGCCTTGTCTTTCAGGAGTTTGACTACGGCAAGCTCCTGAAACTCAGGCCGCTCGAAAATGGCGTCGTCCATTGGCTTCTTCAGCTCTTGGTAGCCGAATGCCGTGTTTTCATGGAGGATTTGACCAAGTTTCGTGCGGTTTTTTTCCAAATAATCCGGTTTTAGGTCATAAAACGTCAAGCACATCCGACAGCCAATGTCCACGCCGACTCCATAGGGTATGACGGCATTTTCGGTAGCCAATACCCCACCGATGGGGAGGCCGTAGCCTTGGTGCGCATCGGGCATCAAGGCTGCTTCCACAGCGATGGGCAACCGCACGGCAATGTCCATTTGGTCAATTGCTCCTTTTTCAATGGCATCCAACCCATAGGTTTTGTAGTTTTTTGGGGTTAGGTTCAACGGGATTTCGGGGATTTGGGTGGGTGTTTGCTCCACCAATTCGTAAACGATTCGCCCCAACACCTCGTCGTCCGCATAGCCTTCGGGGTTTTCCAGCACCGCTTGGAGGATGGCCATGACCTTTTCCTTTTTCTCTTTTTTGAAATGCTGGTGAACCACGTTGATGGCCATGCCGATGGCCCGCCCCTCCGGATAGCCGAGTTTGATGAGTTCCTTTCCTGAAATTTTGATTTTTGCCATGATGGGTACAGAACCAGCTACACCATTATTTTGTTCGGCTGAGGTGAATTCTGCAAGTTAAGGTACGTCCTACCTTAGTCTCATTGCACAGAAATCATTGAACATTGCCGTTTTTCATTTGATAAGTAGTGTGCCTTTACTTTACCTTGCATCGTCTTGTGCAGCGGCGGTGAAGCCCAACAGGGTAATCTTGTCCCGTTGCCGCAAGCCTTCCTTACTCCGATTTGGCGCAATTTAATGTTGTAAACTTCTCCGTAAGTCTTATAGACGCAGTATGCAGTTGCAAACTCTTTCCGTAAGTCTTACAGACGCAGCATGCAGTTGCAAACTCTTTCTGTAAGTCTTACAGACGCAGTATGCAACTGTAAATTCTATGGGAGAATTTGCCGGAGGCAGTTTTAGCATGTAAACCGGAACCGTGGTTTTGTTTGAAGGCTTTTACAGTTGTTGAATGGCATTTTAGTTTTTTTTGGGAGATTTGACGTAAAATTCCGTTTACGAAAAAATTTCTGGCAACAGCTACGACACTTTCTGCAAAACCAAAACTTACCATTTCTGTTCCGGTTTCTACTTTCGCATCTGATATTAAATTCAAGCTCATTATGACTTACTCCAGCCTCCGTGCCTGTGTCAACGACCTCGAAAAACACGGCCACCTGCTCCGAATCAAGTTTGAGTGTGACCCAAACCTCGAAATGGCCGAGATTCACCGCCGGGTATACGAGGCCCAAGGGCCAGCCATTTTGTTTGAAAAAGTGAAGGGCAGTCCATTCCAGGCAGTCTCCAATTTGTACGGAACAACGGAGCGGACCGCCTTCATTTTTAGGGACACGTTGGACAAAGTGAGGCGGGTCATGGAACTCAAGGCCGACCCAATGCGGGCGCTGAAAAACCCGATGCGCTACCTCGGCGCTCCCTTCACGGCCCTCACCGCATTGCCGAAGAAGACTTGGTCGGCTCCGGTGTTGTACGGTAAAACGACGATTGACCAATTGCCGCAAATCAAGTCTTGGCCGATGGATGGCGGGGCGTTTATCACCCTCCCACAAGTGCTTACCCTCCCGCCAAACGACACGAACATCATGCACACCAATATCGGCATGTACCGTATTCAACTCTCTGGAAATGAGTACGTTACCAACAAAGAAATTGGGCTGCACTACCAGCTCCACCGGGGCATTGGCATACACCATACGCTTTACAACCAAGGCGATGAACCGTTTCGCTGCGCAATATTTGTGGGAGGGCCTCCGTCCCATGCTTTTGCGGCCATCATGCCCATGCCGGAGGGCTTGAGCGAACTGACTTTCGCAGGGTTGCTCGGTGGCAATCGCTTCCGGTACAAATGGGACAACGGCCATGTCATTTCTGCCGATGCCGATTTCGTCATCACGGGCATTATCCGCAAGAAGGAGAAAAAGCCGGAAGGCCCGTTTGGCGACCACCTTGGGTACTACTCGTTGGCGCATGATTTTCCGGTGATGGAAGTGGAAAACGTTTTTCACCGAAAGGATGCCATTTGGCATTTTACGGTAGTGGGCAGGCCCCCTCAAGAGGATTCCTCTTTTGGCTGGCTAATTCACGAGATAGTTGAGCCGCTCACCACTGGGGAGTTTCCGGGTATCCGGGAGGTCCATGCGGTGGACGCTTCTGGGGTTCACCCACTCTTGCTGGCCATTGGCAGCGAGCGGTACATGCCGTTCCGGGAGCCGAAGCCGGAGGAGATACTCACACAGGCCAACCACCTGCTCGGAAAGGGACAGACCACCTTGGCCAAGTTCCTCATCATCGCCAATGGGGACGACGACCCAAAACTTAGCACGCATGACATCCCCCATTTCTTCCAACATGTGCTTGAGCGGATTGACTTGGGCCGTGACCTCCATTTCCAGACAAAAACCACGATGGACACGCTCGACTATTCAGGCTCCGGTTGGAACGAGGGCAGCAAGGTGGTCATCGCCAGTTGCGGAGCGAAAAGAAGGGACTTGAGGGCTGAATTACCACCAGATTTCAAGTTGCCAATATGGTTTTCCAACCCAGTTTTTGTGCAGCCGGGCATATTGGCGGTGCAAGCACCCAAGTTTGAAAAAGAAGGTGGAAGCATTGATTGTCATTTGTTTGCCCAGGAAATGGAGCGTTATGCAGCCTATTTCGACCAGCATATCCCATTGATTTTGTTGGTGGATGATTCGGGCTTTACGGCGGCTACTTTGAATAATTTCCTCTGGGTCACTTTCACCCGGGTAAACCCCTCTCACGACATTCACGGCATTCAAGCTTTTGTGGAAAACAAGCACTGGGGCTGCCGTGGCGGGCTGGTCATGGATGCCCGAAAAAAGTCGCACCATGCACCTGAACTCGTGACGGACGAGGCCGTGAGCCGTCGGGTGGATAAACTGATGGAAGGGATAAAATGGTAAAAAAGTAGAGGCCACAGTCTCCTGCGGCCTCCTTGCGATAAAAGTAGTCTTTTCGTATTGCTTGCAAAAAATTATGGTGCGGCACCGCCTTCGGTGTCCAATGTTTCATTCGATGGTGGAAAAAATTGGTCCTCATCAATAACACCTTCCTTCTCCATCATCATCAAGTAGTTGTCACGGATTTTGTAAAAATCATTGAGCTTGTCGGGTGACATTTTCTTGGATTGCGGCAACTTTTCACGAAGGTGGTTGACTTGTTTGCCATTTTTCCAAAAACGGAAGCAGACATGTGGGCCAGTGGCCAAGCCAGTGCTGCCCACATAGCCGATGACCTGTCCCTGTGTCACTTTCGTTCCCCTGCGTATGCCTTTGGCAAAGCGTGACATGTGCAGGTATTGGGTCTGGTAGGTCTTGTCGTGCTTGATTTTGACGTATTTGCCATTTCCCTTTGTGAAGGCCGCCTCTTCTACCACCCCTTCTCCAATGGAGTATATAGGCGTCCCCGTTGGCGCTGCGTAATCCGTACCAAGGTGTGGCCTGACGGTCTTCAATATCGGATGAAAACGGCGTGGGTTGAAGTTGGAGGAAATCCGAGTGAATTTTAGGGGGGACTTTAAAAAGCCTTTTTTGGCAGACGCACCTTCGGCATCGAAGAACCCTTTTGTCACGCCATCATCATACCAGAAAGCGTAGTAGTCCTTGCCTTCCCGGTGGTAGCTAACTGCATACACTTGGTTGGACCCAACCGTTTTTCCTGCAATCAGTTTTTCCTCGAAAAGGAGTTTGAAACGGTCGCCCTTTTGCGTGTGGCTGAAATCCACAAAGCACTCCAATGCGTCCTCCATCTTTGAGGCTGCTTCTGCGTCCACCTCGTTTTGCGTCAGGGCAGCCCAAAGTGAGCTGGAAATTTCGCCTGAAACGGATTTTAGTTTGGTATCAACTTCCCGTTCTACCTTCTGCACATTGAGTTCTCCTTGCAGGTTGAATACCACGTACTCGAAAACACTTGGTTCCAAAACGAGGTGCTTTGGTTTGCCAGTTTGGCGGTCGAGCAAGAGGAGGTAATCTTTCCCAACTCGGAAGTTCCGGTTGATATTGAAAACCCCCGATGCATTTTTCACCAAGGTTTCAATAGATAGCAAATCCATTCCGTAGCCAGTGAGCAGGGTGCCCAAAGTCTGTTTTTTCTGAATTTTGCCTTCTTCTACCTGAAAGGTGTCAAGCACGAGGCCGTACTTGATGGTGGGAACGACAATCGGGAAGAACCCAATTTCTTCTTCCATCTGTTCATCCAAGGAAACCAAGGAGGCTCCCATTGAGTTGTTGTCGTTTCTTGCTGAGGGATAAAACATGACGGCTGCGAGGCCGAGTGCTGTTCCGAGTTTTACAAGCTTTTTTTTCTTATTTCGCAAACCCAAAATACCATGTTTTACCTTATTTCCCGTGCTATTAAAATCCACTTTTCTCTTTTTTAGTTTAAAAATTTTGGTGCCACTCCAATTCCCCCAAAAGCACTTTACTGGCTTTTCATGCACATGAAAAACAGCGTTTTCGTAGCTTCCAGTTAAGCAGGGAAATTTAAAATGAGCCTCTCGTGCTTGGTTTGAGGTCGAGGTGTTGTTGGATACGGTGGGTTGGTAGTCTTCGTTCTTTGTTGCCTTTCTTCTAAATCCGGGGCAAAGATATATTTACATTCCATTTTGCAATAATCCAGCGGATTAAAACTTTGCGGTAGGTTGAAATTCAATACATAAACTAAGTTTGTAGGAAAATTACTTTTTGATTAGTTTGAAGAAGAGTTCATTATGGCTTCTTTGCAGAATAGAATTTTTTGCCATTTCCATTTGAATAATCTCGAACTTGCTGGAAAACAGTAATCTGTACTCATCCTTCGTACCTCCAAACGGTGGACCTTCCTTTTCGAATGGTTGAGCAAATAGCAATCCGACCAGACAGCCTCCTGTGCGAAGTAAATATGCTGCTTTTGAGATATAACTGTCCCGCAAGGAAGGAGATTGTGCGCAGAAGAATGTTTGTTCCAAAATAAGGTCAAATACCCCATCTAATTCAAAAAAGTCGGCACATAGCAGGTGTTCCTTTGGAAAATCTGGCACCTCTGCCCGAAGGTGGTCGAATGCCTCATCCACCCAATCGCAGACGAAAACCTGCTTGAATCCTCTCCGATGCAGGTAAACTGCCTCATAAGCACGGCCAGCACCCGGTATGAGGATACGACATTCTGTATCCTCCAATTCGTCAATAAAATCTTTGAGCGGTGGAGAGGTATAGCCGATGTCCCAAGGGGTGTTGCCTTCGAGGTACCGGTGTTGCCAATAATTCTTGTCTAATTCCATGATGTTGGATTTTACTGTCCAAAAAAAAATTCCGGCGTGATGGGCCGGAATTTTTTTTTGCCAAGGTCGGGCAGCATTTTTTAGCGGAGTTTATTGGACATAAATCCGTTGGTCGGCAATCAATTTGTCGTTTTTCCCCAAGCCGTTCAGCTCCATTATCCGCTCGACGGTAGTGTTGTACTCCTTAGCTATGCCAAACAGGGTGTCCGTGCTTTTCACCACGTGGATGCTGATGGGACGGTAGTAAACATCTTGGTTGTTGACGGACTTGGATGAGCCTGTACCGTCCTTTGAAACCAAAGTTTCGGTGGGTTGGTCGTAGGGGAGCAGAGTGTCCTTGGTCGAGGTTTCAAGCGTGGGGCAGTTGCAATCGTTGGTGCGGAGGCGTTGGCCCGGCAGCAGCGTTTCGTTTGGCGATAGGCCGTTCATCTTCCGGAAACGCTCCTCGGTGAAGCCGTACATTTTGGCCAGGCTGGCCACCGTTTCCCCGGAACGAACTTGATGGTCGCCAGCCGATTTGGTCCAGTATCCAGCACTGGCATTGGCTGCGTCACCTCCCTTTTCGGTTGTTTGTGTGCCAGTAGGCGTGGATGTACTGGTCGGTGGCGTGTTGTTGGAGGGCTCTTTTACCCAAAGCCGTTGGCAAAGGCTGATAACGTTGGAGTTGGCCAAGCTGTTCCAGTTTTGAAGTTGGGCCACTTGCACGCCATACTTTTTGGAAAGTCCGTAGAGCGTTTCCCCTTTCTGAACAACGTGAACTCCCGGCTGCGAGGTAGGGGCACAGGGGTTTTCACTGCTGTAACTGGTTGTGGTTGTTACGGTTGTGGTGGTAGTTGTAGGATTGCCCTTTGGCGTGGTGTTGTCATAGCTGGTAGGGGTTGCGGGCTTGGTAATGGTGACCCCGTCCTGATAATTGGCCTGCACCCGGTCGCAAACTGCTGATAGCACAGTTTTGAAAAGGATGCCATCCACCTTGTCCAATTTGTACACATTTTCACGGAGCAATTCGTCTATGAACCCTGATTTCGCAACGGACGAACGTTCCACCAGTCCAAGTTCAGGAACGATAAGGTACTCCTTGTAAGAGCGGCTGTCCTTGTTTTCCTTTTTATGAAAAACATACGCAGACAAGCACTGGTAATTGATGACGCCGTTCAGGTAAACCTCCATTTTTGAACCAGGTAGCGCCAAGTTTACCCCTGATAGCGGGTTGTTCAAAAACAGCGAAACCCGTGCATCGTCCATCGCAAAATCCATTGTGCCGTTTTTTGTTTGCACCATGGAAGCCTTTTCGACATTCGCCACGTGGTAGTGGGTCGTCGTTTCCCGAACGATGAAGAGCTTGATTTGGCCATCGTTCACCTTGCTGACGAATTCACTGTCAATGTTGAGTCCGTTGCAGTAGGTGACCTTGCCGGGCAAGTCAAGTACCCATTTTGAGGATTCTATCCCAACATCGAAGGTAGCGAACTGCTTGTCGCCCAACTTGAAGGAGTAGGAAATATAGGGATTTGTGGAATTGGCGGTGCTGAACTCCAGTCGGTTCATGCAGGTATCGTCCATTTTGAGGTAAATGGATTGGGCCGTAAGGTTTCCCAAAACACAAAGGCTGAAAATCAGTTGAAAAATATTTCGTCTCATGGTAAGCTTGTTTTTAAAGTATTGATTTAGAAAGGATTAGCAAAGGAAGAAAATAATACGGTTATTTTCAAGTAAGTCGAGATTTCGAGGAATGTTCTGGTTGGGTAGCAAAAATTCTTCCAGTTGCCAAATTGAATAAGATTTGCTGCCATTCGTTTTGGGTTGTCTGCAAGTGCTTTAACAATTCATTAATCCGATTATTACAACAGAAACCAACCGCTGGGAGTTTTGTGGGTGTCTCTTTGCAAAAACAAAACTGCACAAAATCATCCGTTATTATGAACTTACGAGCAATGAAACTCGCCCTTACTGTTGACTTGATGAACCTTCCGGGTTCTTTCACCCAAGTGGCTACTGTCCAGCATTCAATGAGCCGATTCGAAAACGAAGCAGGCCCCTATCAGGGCTGCAAGGAATTGGATAGCAGTTTTATCGAGGAAGGGATTGAGCAGAAAACTTACAAGCTTCAATTTAAAAACGTGACGCTTGACCTCGCCCTCATCACCAACGAACACTCCAGCGAGCAGTACATTAAGGGCTTTGACCTCACAGAAAATTTCGCCTGACAAGGCACCGACATACTTTTACATGTTTACGATAGCCGAACCACCTCCCCTTGGGTTCGGCTTTTTTATGAAAAAACCCAACTGCCTATTCAATCCGGCAGTTGGGTTTTTAAATTTTTGAAAATTGGGAGCTTAGGCTGCCCGCACTATTTTAGTATAGTCACATCGCCTCTGAGTATTTTTCCGTTGGCAATGTTCAGCCGAAGGATGTAGTAGTAGGTTGCATGTGGCAGGTCATCCCCGCTATTATTGGTGCCACGCCAGTTGTTCTGGTACGGCTTGGCCTGATAAACCACGTCGCCCCAACGGTTGAAGATGACGATTTCGTTGTCGGGATAATTCTCTGAAGTATTCAGCAATTCATCAAAAACCAGTTCGTCGTTAACGCCGTCACCGTTGGGCGTGATGCCGTTCGGGGTTTTGCCACAAGCCTCTTCCGGGTCGAAAAGCACGTCAACCACCAGCGAAGCCACATCGCAAAGGTCGGGGCAGGTCAGGTCGCATATCTGGTAAGGTATTTCCACCTTGCCCACCACGCATTTTTCCTTTTTGAAGACTATCTCGCCCTCGCTGTTTGCAGTCGCCACGCCAAAAACAGTATTGTAAGGTAATAGGGACAACACAACGTTGCCAGTCGTAAATTCGTCGTTTTCAAGTACGTTGATGGTGACTTGGCCGCCGCTTCCAGGTTGAAGAACGGTGTTGTCGTTCACAGCATTCGGGGTGGCTTGGTTCACCGTGATGGTCACCGTGTCTGAGGAATAATTGAGGCAATCCCCTTTTGAAAGCGTCCAAACGAACTTGTTCTGCCCAGCGATGAAGCCGGAGGCGGTAGTTGTGGCAGCACTTGGTGACTGAATGTTTGCGCCAGTGGAGGAGGTCCAGTTGCCTGTCGTTCCTGTGGGCAAGTTGCCAATCAGGGTTGCATCCGGCTCACATTCCACATAATCGGCTTGCGCAAATGCTTGTTCGAGGCCCGAATTGTCTTGGGTGACAGCGACGGTGGCCGTGGCCGTACAGTTGTTGGCCGTGTTCGTGACCGTTAAGGTATAAACGCCAGCAGCTGATACGCTTACCGTTGGCCCATTTCCTATCAACATGCCGCTTTCATTGCGCCAGACTAAGGTCAGGTTGGTGCCTGTGGAAGTGCTGCTGCCAGCTAAGGTCACGGTTGGGTTGTCGCAGGAGATTTGGGCGGAGGCCGATGCAGTAGCGTTGAATTGCTCCGAAATGTTGCTTACCACGGTGGTGTCCCTTGCTTGGCAACCGGCAGGGGTAGTGATTATCAATTCATAAGTGCCTGCCATCACTTCCACCGTTACTTGGTCGGAAACAAAGGTCCCGTCCAACATTTGCCAGAGTACCGTATTGCCGCCCGAAAGCGTGGAACCGCCAGCGTTTAAAGTGGCTTTTGTGTTTTGGCAGTCAGTCACAAGGTCATTTCCGGCATTGGCCACGAGGTTGGTGTTACCGACCGTCACCACCACCAAGTCGGGTGTGGATATACAGCCGTTGTTGTTGGATTGAACCGTCAGTGCATAAGTCCCAGGTTGTGTCACGGTTGGGCTTAGGGTCGTTGGGTTGCCAATGGGCAACCCAGCAGGTACCGACTCCCAAGTGGCAGTGAAATTTGTGGCATCCGTGCTGGCGCTCAGGGTCACGCTGCTGCCAGCACATTCCAACACTTTGTCGGAGCCGGCATTGGCAGTGGGTTTCACTTTATCTTCTGAAACCATTGTGCTGCTCGTGCCTACACAGCCTGTGATGTTGTCATATACCTGCATGGTGTAAGTGCCGGGGCAAGAGACGGTCGGTGTCGTAGTGTTGCCGTTCTGGATGCAGCCAAGACCGGGGCCAGACCACTGAATCTGGAGATTTGGGTTGGTGCTGTCGTAAGTTCCTTGCAGAACCGCTGGGCCATTGCAATCAATTTGGTCTGGTAGCCCAGCATTTGCGGCTGGTGGCGTGAGGAGGTTTACCACCACCTCGTTTTCGGAGGAGGAGCATTGGTTGGCCGAGTTGGCCACTACTAATTGGTAGGTGTCCGGTATCGTAACGGTGAGGGTAAGACCAGTGCCAACGGATGCGCCAGCACTATTGAACCACTCGTAGCTGATGTTTGCGCCCGTGGCCGAGCCAGTGGCATCCAATATTGCCGAAGGCTCAAGACACGAAATATCGTTGGAATGATTGGCCACAATGGTAGGTTTGGCGGTATCATCAATTACCGTTACCACAGAAAAGCCTTGGCAGTTGTTGGAGTTGTCCATGACTTCCAGTTGGTACATGCCCGGCACAGATACGGTTGCCGTCGTGGTTTGGGAAACGACCGAGTTATCGCCCAAAAAAGTCCATGTGTAGCTAAAATTGCCGTTGCTGGAGGAGGCCGAGCCATCCAAAGTCACGGTGCCTACTGCGCAATTGATGGTCATTGACGGGCCGGGGTTGGAGATGGGCTTCAACGTGTCCGCCGTAACGACCACCACATCTATTGCGGAGCAACCATTCAACGTGTCCAGAACGGTCAGCTCAAAAATGCCGGGGGAGCAGGCGTTCAGCGTAGCAGCTTGCGGGTTGCCGCACAATTGGCCGCCGCCCACAGGTATCCAGTCGTATTCGATGTTGGACCCAGTGCTCGATGCGCCACCAATGGGCACGAAGGGGGTGCTGCAACCCAATACTGTATCCAAGCCTGCATTAGCGATTGGCGGAGTCAAATCACCAAACACCTCTATGCTGTCAACCCCAGCGCAGTTGGTGGAGGGGTTGCTCAAGGTCAGGAAGTACCAGCCCGGAGCGGTGACTTTTGGTGTCAAAAAATTCTCCGTTCCCGGCACGACGGCAGGCCCCGTCCATTGTATCTGAAAGCCAAATGGGGACAACGTGCCGTCCAATATAACGGTGTCCTGTTTGCAAGAAATCAAAGGCGCTGGCGCAATAAACGGGATGGGGGTTTGGGTACCTCCGACAAAAACCGTGTCGGCATCCACACAACCTGGCCCGGTGACGGTCAGCTTGAAGAGGCCCGAACCAATGATGTTGGGCGTGAGGGTAGTTCCTCCAGCTGTCACCAACCCGAATCCGAGTGACTGCCATTGGTAGGTCATGTTCGGGCCTGTGGAGGACCCCGTACCGTTCAGCACCAACTCGTTGGTGCCGCAGGAGCGGGTCGTATCCTGCCCCGCATTGGCATAAGTAGCACCCACGGCGTACACCACACTGAAAGGTTGGATGATGTTCAGAAGTGGGTTTTGGGTGTCGGTGATGGTGACGATGTAATAGCCAACGTTGAGGTTGGATTGGCCGGCTGCACTTGGAATAACCCCGGGGCCTGACCATTGGAAGCCGTACTGGCCGGAGCCGCCGTTTACAGTCAGCGCAATTGCACCATCGGGGTTTGCTCCGCAAGAAACGTCCGTCACGTTGTAGCTGACGAGGTTGATGGAGCCGCCCACGCACACGCTGCCATTTTGGGTGGAAATGTTAAGGCTGGCATTTCCGGTGGTGGCACTGTTGACCAAAACAGCCTTTGGAAAGCCACTAATGGTCAGCGGGCTGCACTTGCCGGGGTTTCCAATCACTTGGAAGCAAAGCTGGAAAATGGTGGTGCCATCCGGCACGGAGGTGCCGAGCACTTGGTTCATAGCTGCCCAGTCAATGGTCAAGTTGCCACCAGCGGCATCACTGGCGTCGTAGCTGCTGGGGCCAAAATTGGGCAATGCCCCCGTGGGAGTTACCCCTTGGAACGACAATATAGTGGGGTCCCAGTTGATGGAATATTCCGTGTTGGTCAGTTGGTTGAAGTTTTCCACCTTCATATCGAGGCAGATATTTGAGAACTGCCCTGCGAAAGTGGTGGGCAAGGAGAGGTTCAGGATGAATGGGTCGAGAATGCAAACCTCGCCGGGCTGGCCGTTCAGGCCCACATTTCCGGCATTGGGGGTCGCTGTGTTGATGACGATTGGCCAAGGAGCATCATCAAAAACGATGGGGGTACACTCGCCGGGGTCGCCTATCAAATTGAAGCAGGCGGTGAAAATGGACACGCCATCCGGTACGTTCACGCCTGTTGGATTTGACCAGTTAAGTCCAATCACGCCGAGACTGCCTGCCTGTGCGGTTTGGAAGTTGGACAAGCTCAGGTTGGTCAGGTTCAAGCCTTGAATGGCCGTGAACTGCATCACGGTTGGTTCCCAAGCGATGGTGTAGGCCATACTGGTGATGTCGTCAAAATCCAGCACCGTGAAGTCCAAACAGACCGTGGTGCCGGGGTTGGCGCTTGCCGATTCTGCAATGATGGTTGGTTGGTCCAACTCGCAAAGGGTCACCAAGCTATTGTAGTTGTTGATGCCGATGTTGACGGGCTGACCGCCAAATTTGTCCACAAAAATAGGGTTGACCACCGCGATGGTGGAGTTGGAGCCAGACGGGCCTATCGCCGTGAAGTGGAGCCGCATGATGATAAAGCCATTCGGTTTGTTGCAGCCCTGACCTTGGGTTATCCAGTTCATGTGCAGCAGTCCAATGTTCGCTTCCGATTGGTTGACACCAGTAGAAAAAGGCAAGCAAGCTGGCCCGCCCGGTTGCGTTGGGTAGCTTACTTGGGTCAAGTTTATCACCCCGGGATTCCATTTCAAGTCGAACATCATCTCCACGATTTGGCTAAAATCCTTTACCCGAACATCAACGGTAAAGGATTCGCCGGGACAAACATTTTTGTCGTCCATCTCCACGGTAATGCTGTTGGGGTCGAAGCAGTTGACGGAGACGGAGCCTGGGGTTTGCAACAGCCCGATATTAACGCCCATGGAATTCCCGCCTGTAACAGCATCTATGACTTCAATCAGGTTTGGGTGTGGGTCGCTATATTCATGGTCAATATAAATGGGAGACTGCTGGCCGCAACTTCCTTTAATAAGGAAGCACATTTGTAATATTTGGGTTCCGTCAGGGACAGTTAACCCGTCAGTTAGACTTTGTGCAAACCAAATAGAAACCAGTTTTCCCAAAGCTTGACTTCCATTGACTTGATAATTTTGGGAGGGTACAAGGTTCATCGGCATTGCACTTTGGAATTCAAGTATAGCCGTGTCCCAATAAACGTAATATTGTGTGGAAACAAGATTTGTAAAATCTTCTACCTTAAAATCCACACAGACAACATCACCGGGAAATCCGTTAGCCGACCCAATATTTATCTTCAAAGGGGAGGTGCCAATGGACACAAAACTGTTGCAAACAAACTCGCCGATGTCAAAGCATGCTGCGGTCGCCCGCCTCGTTATCCGGTCAATCGGTGAGGCCGTTATTTCAACTGGCGTATGAAACCCATAGTCCCCGGTGGCTATAAAGCAAAGGCGAAAAAGCACCTGGTTGTCGGGTATTAAGGTGACGCCAATGAGGGCGTTCTGGCATGGCTGCCCATCCGACCAGATGAAGGTGATATAGCCCAAGCCTGCTGTCGTTGTGCCAAAATCGGCAATGTCAAGGCCAGGTACGGCTGGGTTGAAATTGGTGATGGTATCGAACTGCAGTACCCCAGGGTCAAAGGTGATGGTGAATTGGGTGCTGATAATATCCGTGAAGTCCTTTACCCTTAAATCAAGGCAAACCGTCTCGTTTTCCTCCACCTCTACTTGTTCTGGCGAAAAACAATAGGTAGGCTGTGCAAAGGATTTTTGCGAGAGCAACAAGATAAGGAGCGGAAGTAGGCAAATTATTTTTTTCATGAGTAACTTGAATTTGGGAGAATAATTGGATGTAGAAAGCGTGGGTTATCGCTTCAATATGTGTGATTAGCGTTCCAGCGAGTAGGAAATATTGATTTCGTGTGAGCCACCCGTGTAGGGCCCGAAGCTGCTGAACGAATAGTCGTAACCATACCCAATGCGAATGGTGTTGTCAAAGCCGAGGTTGTCACCCAAAAGAAATCCAAGCTCGATGTGCATGGTCTTCGAGGTGGCGGCACCAGCCCCAACCCAGAAGTTTTGGGCCATTTGGTAGCGCAGGTTGAAGTCCACATTGACGGGCACGTGTGGGGCGGATTTTACCCAAACGGATGGCTCAAGAAAGCTCCCGTTTCTCATGAACTTATAGTACCCAAGCATACCATAGATGTGCTGCACACGAGTGGTGTAGAACTTGCCGTCGGCATCCTCGAACTGGAGGTCGAGGCCCATGACTTGTGGCACCGACACGCCGCCGTAAACATAGTCGCCATCAAATGCGCCACCGTCCAATTTTTTGTAGGCAAATACGCCCAAACCAACATCCGGGAAAAGCTTGTTCTGGTCGTCGTTGGAGAGGATGTCATTGGCTTGCCGCAGCCTTATCTGGGAAGCATTGACCCGGTACTGCACCATTCCGAAGGAAAGCCCAACGCAAAGGCCGCTGTAATAGGGGTCGTCGGACAAAACGCCGCCGATACGACCATAAACGCCAGTAAATCCAGTAGGGCCAGTCTGGTCGTTTAGCAGGTAGCCACCGCCCATGATGCTCACCGGGCTGCCCTCCGTGTAGAGGAAATCGCCCCGAAGGTTGGCGGTGGTGGGCGCACCCTCAAAGCCTTGCCACTGCACCCGGTAAGAGGCGCCGAAGGTCAGGTTTTCGCCGTAGCCGAGGTAACTACTGCCTGGAGATGCTGGATTGATGATGGTCTGGTTTTCCCGGTATTGGGAAAAAAGGGAAAGCTGTTGGGAAAAGGATTGTCCGGCAATGCCCACAAATAGGCATACCAGATACGATTGTAATCTGCTCATGGGAATTGAAAATTTTGGTGGGCCAAAGGTAGGGAAAAAACCTTTAGCCAACCTGCTCGCAGCTGAATTTTAATAATTTATGCAAGAAATTTATCAAACTACCCAAAACCAGTTAATGGGCAATTTGAGGTATCCAACAGGGTGAGGACGGGTGTTCTACTAATTAGTGAAAATCCTCATGCCATGATTGTGCCAAACTTTGAATGACTGTGGAAAAGGGGACACCTTTCAGGGATGGTGTCCCCTTTTTTACACTCAAAACCATCCCGTACGCTTCGTCGTTGTGCGGCGGGCAGGGGTTTTTATGCCAAATGCACCGAGCAATCCACGGGTCAGCTCACGTGCGATGGTGGAGCCGATTTGCCGGGTAGTCGGGCTGGACACCATTTTTTCTATCATGCTCTTTTCCTGCCGCTTTGGCGTGACTTTTTCCGCAGCTTGTCTTTGCTTTTTTAGTTCGGCTTGGTGTTCCTCTGTTTTGACCTCCTCGATTTTCTCATGCAGGATTTCATAGGCACTTTCCCGGTCAATGACCTCATTGTACTTCCTGATGATGGTTGACTTGCGCAAAATACCGTCAATTTCCGCTGGTGTCAGCACGTCCATCCGGGATTGCGGCGCCCGCAGCAGCGTATGGGCGAGTGGGGTAGGGATGCCCTTTTCGTTCAACGCCGTCACGAATGCCTCGCCGATACCCAGTTCTGTGAGGAGGTTCTGTACATCATAATATGGTGTCAGAGGGTAGTTTTGGGCGGCCAATTTGATGGCTTGACGATCTTTGGCGGTGAATGCTCGCAGCGAATGTTGCACTTTTAGACCCAATTGCCCAAGTACGCTATCCGGCACGTCCGCCGGGTTTTGGGTAACGAAGAAGATGCCAATGCCCTTTGAGCGAATGAGCTTGATGATGGCCTCGATTTGGCTTAGCAAAGCCTTTGAAGCCTCTTGGAAAACCAAGTGCGCCTCGTCAATGAAAATCACCAATTTCGGTTGGTCGAGGTCGCCCTCCTCCGGGAAACTGGCGTAAATCTCGGCGAGCATCTGGAGCATGAAGGTGGAAAACAACTTCGGCTTGTCCTGGATGTCCGTCAGTCGAACGATGGAAACCATGCCCTTGCCGTTTTCGTCCAAGCGGCACAAATCGTTCACATCGAAGCTGCGCTCGCCAAAGAAAACCTCGGCGCCCTGCTGCTCCAGTTCCACTATTTTTCGCATGATGGAGCCGACGGAGGTGGAGGAGGTCATCCCGTATAGCTTCTGGAATTCCTCTTTACCCTCGTCGCCTACGAACTGAAGCACTTTTTTCAGGTCCTTTAGGTCGAGCAACGGCAGGTTGTTGTCATCGCAATATTTGAAAACGACCGCTACCACGCCGCCCTGCGTATCGTTGAGGCCCAGTATTTTTGAAAACAGCACAGGCCCGAACTCTGTCACCGTGGCCCGAAGCCTTGCCCCTTTTTCATTGGACAGGGTCAGGAACTCCACCGGGCTGCCCGAAGCCTTGAACGGTACCCCTATTTTTTGATGGCGCTCCTCGATTTTAGCATTGCTCTCTCCGGGCATGGCTATCCCGCTGAGGTCGCCCTTGACGTCCATAAGCAGCACTGGCACACTGAAACTGGAGAGTTGCTCCGCAATGATTTGGAGCGTTTTGGTTTTGCCAGACCCCGTAGCCCCAGCAATGAGGCCGTGGCGGGTCATCATGCGCAACGGAACTTTTACTTGTGCGCCTGGTATGCTTTCTTTGTCCAGCATAGCGCCGCCCATTACGATGGATTCGCCTTTGAAGGTGTAACCTGCTGTGATGTCGGAGATGAATTTTTCCTTGTTTGACATGTGATTGAGATATTGAGAATCTTAGATATTGAGATATTGAGGTTTTGGGTTTTGAGGTTTTGGATTATGCCCGAGCAATAATTAAGGCGAAACTGCGACTAAACCAATTCTTCCATTCATTGAAAATTCCATTCCTGCACTCGGCGCTGGAACTTCTTCTCGTTGGTTTTCCAAAGGTTTACGTCAAAATTTGCTTCCAGTTCCTTTTCCAAGTTGGGTTCCATGAGGTTTTGGAAAAAATTGATGCCCGTCAGCCGCTCCACCTCGTCCACGGAGACCGCAAAGGATTCTAAGCGCTCAGTGGAGGTTCGGTTAGGGACAATGAACCCGATAGCTTTCAATTCTGGTTCTGTGAGGTCGAGCAACACCTTATAATAAGAAGGTGCAACTGCCACTTGGTTTTCGCCAATCCAGAATTGGATGGGCTGGGTCAGCACCGGCCCCGTTACGACGTACAAATGTTTGAAACGTTTCGCCCAGTCACGGGTCAGTTCCTCCAATTCTCGCCAAATACCTTTGTTGAAGCCGGGTTCTTGGGGCGAAATATTGCTCATTAAAAAAGTCGCAGACATGGCCTCCGCAGCAAAAGCCATGTCCGCCGCTGGGACGAGATGCCCCCTGTCATAGCGGCTGCGGCGGTAGTCTTCGGGGGTAGCGCTCCCGTTTACCACCTTTGGGTCTGGACGAAAATCGTTGCTGCGCTCCACCCTCTTCACATTCAGGCGCTGGGCGGTCAGTTCATAGGCACACCATTCGGGCAGTTCGTATTGCTCAACATAGGAAAGCGCAAAGTATTGGTGCTGCACGATGGTTCCGTTCGGGTTGGTGGGGAGGTAGAAAATACTGTCGGCTCCCGTCTCCTCCAAATTTTCAACGTCCGCTTTTACTACTTCGAGGTCTTGAGGAGGCGCATCCTCGCCCACAAAGCTTTTGAAACCCCAGTAAACCAAACCCATCAGAACGGCGAATAAGCCAGCCCTGATGACCAATCCCGTGCTTGCAGCCTTGCTCGACTTTTGGTGATTTTTGCGAAATTTTGCCATGAATTGCACTGGCTGGTTGATTTGGTGCTTTTGGTGTTGGTGGCGGCAGTATGTTGCGGGAGTGGCTGATTGGTCACCGTCCGTCAACTAAAATCGTCAAAGCGGGCAAAGGTATGAATTGGATTTGGAACGGATTCCGCCCCAAACTAAAAAAGCCGAATCAGGTGTTTTCCTGATTCGACTTTTCTTTTTGGGAAAGTCAGCTAGTGCGGTCGTTGGTCAAGGCGTGTCATACCCTTGCCTCCATCTCGCCCAAGTTGGTAGCGCCAATGAAACGGTTTCGATCGGCGTTATTCAAGTTTTTCCGGCATACAATCTGGTAAGCCGTGGAGCCACCTTGGCGTGCAGTATATACTGACCAGCCGAGGAAAACCTCATAGATTCGGAAAACCCGTTCGCCATATTTCTCCAATACTTTCTCCTTGTTGCGCTGCCAGTTGTCATACCAGTAATGGATGGTTTTGCCATAGTGGATACCAATGTTTTCAACACTGTGAACTTCAAACCCGACTTTTTCAATGCGCCTTAAATCCCAATTGAGCGGCATGCTTGCGTCTGCACCAGAAAAGATGTGTTCGCTCATGAAAAGTCCCCATACCAGTTCTTCCCGGTCCTTTTTTTGGAATAAGCTGCTGCGCTCTCTCAGCCCTGCAATTTGCAAATAAAACAAGCCGTCGTCTTTGAGCATGTCATATATCTGGGCCATGAATTTCTTGAAATACTTGATGCCTACGTGCTCCGCCATTTCAAGGCAGGTGATTTTGTCGTATTTTTTGTCACGTGGAATGTCCCGGTAGTCCATTCTCCATATTCGTGCCCTATCTTTTACGCCATATTCTTCAATTTGGCGGTTGCCCCAATCAGCACCCGCTTGGGCAATGGTTACACCTGTTGCATCCACGCCATAATGCTTGGCCAAATGCGCTACCAAAGTGCCCCAACCGCAACCAATATCCAATAAAGACTCGCCCGGTTTTAATTGCATTTTCCGGGCAATTAGGTTCATTTTGTTGTCTTGTGCCTCCTCCAAGGTCTCGTTCTCTTCGTTAAAATAACAACTGGTATAAATCATCCTGGGGCCGAGGAACCAATTGAATAAATCGTTTTTATTGTCGTAATGGCCACGCACGATTCGCTCGTCTTGCGCTTTGGAATGTATGACCACTTCAGGTATCAAACGGGAAACGAAGAAATTATAATGGTGCCAAATATACTCATAAGTGAAGAGGTCTTCTTTATGCTTTAGCAATTCCATTAAGTCGCAGTTAATATCAATGCGGCCTTCAATGTAGTCATTGATGAAATGCCCCGCAGCGACGGTTGGTTTGCTATAACGTCCGGCAACATTTCCCTTTTTTACTTCAATAAAATCTGACACTTTCATGTTATTCTCTTTGTTTGTTTTGTTTTGATGCGCTCGTGCCAACAAATCGAGAATGGCCTTCTCTAAGTATTGGTGGGCGTCTCAAGTTGTGATGATTTGCACAAATTTCGAGGCAAAACTACAAAAAGTGCCCGTTTGCCCTAATCTAATTTTGAGGAGCTTTAGTAAAATTGTACGGTGACAGCGGTATCTGAACATTGATGAACAAGGTTTTGCCCCATCTATCGGGACTGAGGGGCCTTGTTTTTCCCAAAATAGGGCAATGTTGGCAAAGGAATCGCCATTAAAAGCATTGAGCCGGGTGACCCACCTGAGAATTTTAGACTTTTGACAAGGAATTTTGGAAGTTATGCAAAAGGGAATAAATTTGTCCGAAAGTTGATTTCGAACGCAACCCTGGGCCAAGTTTTTGATATACTAAACCTACTTTTCACCCAAAAACCGTTCAGTAAACTTCCACCAAATTTTTCACCAAAATACTCAAAAATGTCTCGAATTGCCACGCTTATCTGCTTCCTCTCGATACTGTCTTCTGAAGCCTTTTGCCAAAAGAAGGAATTGAAAACCAAGTTTGGCAAGATTTCCGACAAAGAATTGGCCATGACATCCTACGATGCCGACCCAGCGGCTTCGGCAGTGGTATTTTTTGACAAAGGATTGTTGGGGCATAACTACATACAAAATGTTGGTTTTAAATTGGCCTTCGAGCGGCATTCCCGCATCAAGATTTTCAAAAAAGAGGCACTTTCTTTGGCTGACATCATCGTTCCGCATCACAAAGACACAAAGGTTAGCGACATCAAGGCCACCTGTTACAACCTTGAGAACGATAAAATGGTGGAGGTAAAACTTGACAAATCCAATATTTTTGAGGAGCCTGTCACCAAAAATTTCAAGTTGACAAAGTTTGTCATCCCTGGCGTCAAGGAGGGTAGCATTGTAGAATACAGCTACACTTTGGTATCTGCGGGTGGAATCGGCATGCCCGACGAATGGATTTTTCAAAAGGAGGATGTCCCAACAATATGGAGTGAGTTTTATTCCTCCGTGCCGGCGTTCATCGAGTTCAAAAAGATGTCCCAAGGGTGGGAACCCTTTACCTTGGCCGAAGAGTCACAAGGAGAGGAACTCATAGGTGGAGACCTTCGATACACGGTCAACAAATTGCACTTTATCCAAGAAAACGTGCCTGCACTAAAACCCGAAAACCACGTTAACGCCCCACGTGATTATCTTTCAAGAATTAGTTTTGACATTCAAGCGGTATATGATATTGACGTGGTTCCCGCTGGAAATTCCTATCGAATCGTAAATGGGTTGCCCACCGATTTTAATAGGACTTGGAAGGTACTTGGTGCTGAACTCTTAGAGGAGGTTTACGATAAAGATATTACTTCATCCAAGCACACGGATGAAGCTGCAAAATCGTGTACAGCAGGCAAAACAACAGACCAAGAAAAGCTGACAGCCATTTATGAGCATATAGGCACCAATTATCAAGTTAAACGAGATTATGACCGAATATTCAAATCCCAGTCGTTGGAAGCAATGGTAAAGGACAGGAAAGGCACTCCAACTGACTTGAACCTGCTGTTAATCAATATGCTTAATAAAGTAGGAATCAAGGCATGGCCTGTGCTTATCAGCACCACCAACCACGGTAGGGTCGCTTCGTTCAGGGTCTCATTGGACGAATTTAACAGGGTCGTCGTTGCCGTAGAAACAGCGGATAATCAAATTGTTATGGTGGATGCCGCTGCCTTCCCAAACCCCGTGGGGTTATTGGCTAAAGAAGACCTCGGGGGGGAAGGGCTGCTCCTAAAGTCAAAAAATGATATATCGTGGATACCCCTCCAGAACAAGGTGGCTTTAAAATCTGTCATCATCGCAAACATGAGTTTGGAGTCCGACGGGGCCGTGCAAGGTTCAGCCGTATGGTACGAAAGTGGGTATGAAGGGGTTTCAAACCGGAAAGCAATAAAGGCCAGGGGAGAGGAAGCTATGGTCAGAACTGCATTCAAAGATTGGTTTGCAGACGGCAATATATCGGAGCTAAAAGTAGCAAATGCGGCCAATTGGAACGAGCCTTCCCTTAAAACCGAATTCAAATTCGAGTCTGGTGCATTTGCAAATGTATCGGGCAACAAGATTTACCTGTCGCCGATGGCTGGGCTTGGGCTGCACGAAAACCCGTTCAAAAACCCTGTCCGGAAATTCAATATAGACCTTGAGCCGCAGGGTGAAATCGTCTATAATTTGAGCTTCAAAATACCGGAAGGTTATAGGGTAGAAGAATTTCCAAAAGGTGTCAAATCCTATTTTGAGGAGAATGACTTGAGCTTCGAGTATTTAACTGAAAATAATGCTGGGGTTTTGAAGTTTAACATTCGTTTCAAGCAAAAGACCAACACCATTAATTCGGGTTCTTACACTGACCTTCAAAAGTTCTTTAGCTCAATCGTTGCCAAAATGGAAGAACAAGTCGTATTGACCAAGATTTAACCCAATTATTGGATTATTATGAGATTTATAATTGCACTTAGTATTTGGTGGATGGGATTGAGCTATGTCGCTGCACAATCAAACTACGCTGCCGCTGCCATTCCAGAGGCTTTGGTGAAAAACGCCTTTGCCGTCGTCCGTAAGCACGAGCTGAAGTTCACCGTGCTGAACAAAGGCGAAGCCATTGAAACCGAGCATAAGGTAGTTACCCTCTTGAACCGTGATGCTATTGATTGGTTCGGTGAGCCAGCATTCTATTATTACCAGTTTTTGGAAATAAAGGACATAGAGGCATCGGTTTATAACGCCGAAGGAAAATTGGTCAGGAACTTAAAGAAAAAGGACATAGAGGACGTAAAGCCTTTGGATTATTTCGTGGATGATATTCGCTATAAACTCCTTCGTTTGCCCTCAAACAATTTTCCCTATACCATCGAATATACCGTTACCAAAAAACACAAAGGGTTGATGTTTTATCCCCGTTTTCAGCCGCAATCCTCTCCCAACATAGCTGTTGAATATGCCAGTTTCGAGGTAGTCATGCCCACCGATTTGGAGGTGCGTATAAAGGAAGTAAACTTGCCTCCCAACTGCAACACAGGCCCCAATAAATGGGAACTGCAAAACATTGCCACCTTCCTGCCAGAGCCGTTTTCAAGGAACACCAGCCTTAAGCTCCCTGCAATATTGTCAGCACCCACCGAGTTCAGTTTTGGTGGATTTGACGGCAATATGCGGACTTGGGAATCTTATGGCGAGTATCTTTTTAAGCTGAACAAAACACAAACCGAACTATCACCCGAGCTAAAGCAAAGACTGCTAAAAATGGTCGAGCCTTGCAATGATGTTTATTGCAAAATTCAGCGCATATACGAGTACCTCCAATCCAATACCCGTTATTATTATGTCGGGCTTGGCATCGGGGGGTGGCAACCTACTGCCGCCGCCAAGGTGGACCAATATAAATATGGTGACTGCAAAGGCTTGAGCAACTATACCGCCTCCATGCTCAATGCTGTGGGGATACCTGCTTGCTATGCAATCATTCGGGCAGGCAAGAATGAGCAGTTCACCCAATATCCAGACTTCCCGAATGCGTGGTTCAACCATGCCATCGTTTGTGTTCCATTGGAAAATGACACGATTTGGCTGGAGTGCACCAGTCAAACCGAAAGCTGTGGCTTCCTTGGCGATTTTACCGACAACCGCACTGCCTTGGTGATGACCCCGACCGGAGGAAAAATCATACAAACCCCCAAATATGACGAAACCAAAAACACGGTTTACCGTGCAACCAATGTGAATCTCCAACCTGACGGCAGCGCCAAGGTGCTTTCCCAAGCCGTTTTTGGCGGTATCTCTCAAAATTACCCTGCCCATTTGGAATCCCTCCATGACGAAAAACGGAAGGAATCCCTTTACAAAACATTGGACATCAACAATTTTGAAATCGTCTCCCTTGATTTCAAACGGAACAGCGGGCGCATTCCCAATGTGGAGCAAACCATGTCCCTTTCTTTACAAAATTTTGCAAGTGCCAATGGCAAACGGCTATTTTTGCCCATCAACTTGATGGCCGCCAAAATGGAAGTGCCCAGCAACAACCCCGCCCGTCAGTCCGAGTTCCAACCCCACCCAAGGGGCTATGCCGAAATTGACAGCCTGACCATTTCCCTGCCGCCAGGGTTCAGCCTTGAGGGTAAATTTGAGCCAATCAAGGTTGAGTCCACCTTCGGTAGCTTTGAAAACGAAGTGGTGAGCGATGGCCAAAACCTGCTGGTACTTCGCCGGTTGGTAGTGAACGCTAACATTCATTCGCACGAAGCATTTCCTGCCTTCCTTGATTTCCTCAAAATGGTATCCAAGGCCGACAAGGCAAAATTGGTCTTGGTAAAAAATGAGGGCAAGCCGTGACAACCAACCCTTGTCTCGTTTTGTCCCTGACATTTTGTCACACATCCCCGCAAGTTTTTTACCTTTGCAGCCTTAAATTCAAACACAGGTTATGTACGACAACAATCCAACCCTTACAGGCATCGCAAAGGAGATAGACGAGGCCAAACAGGGGCAGGTTTTTTACGAAGAGAAAACCCTTGAAGAGCGCAACGGGTCCAGCAACGGCAAGCATTTTTACATCGAAAGCTATGGTTGCCAGATGAACTTCAGCGACTCGGAAATCGTGGCCAGCATCCTTTCGGAGGTGGGCTTTCGACCTACCCGCCAGCTTGAAAACGCAGACCTTATCCTCGTCAATACCTGCTCCATCCGGGAGAAGGCGGAGGAGACTGTGCGGCAGCGGCTCCGTGTTTTTGACAAATTAAAGCGGCAACGGCCAGGCACCATGGTCGGCGTGCTTGGATGCATGGCCGAGCGGCTTAAAAGCAAGTTCCTCGAAGAGGAAAAACTCGTGGACATCGTCATCGGCCCAGACGCTTACCGTGACTTGCCCAACTTGGTGGCCGGAGCGGAGGAAGGCGAGCGAGGGGTCAACGTGCTTTTGTCTAGGGAAGAGACCTACGCAGACATCAGCCCCATGCGCTTGGACAGCAATGGCGTGGCGGCTTTCATCTCCATCATGCGGGGCTGCGACAATATGTGCTCCTTCTGCGTCGTACCATTCACACGGGGTCGGGAGCGAAGCCGTGACTGTTTCAGCATCCTTTCCGAAGCCCACGAACTCTTCGACCGGGGCTACCGGGAAGTGACCCTACTCGGCCAAAACGTGGACAGCTATAAGTGGGAAAACCCAGAGAGTGGGCAGGTCGTAAACTTCGCTCAACTCCTCGAAATGGTAGCGCTCGTCAACCCCAACTTGCGGGTGCGCTTCTCCACTTCCCATCCAAAGGACATCACCGACGAGGTGCTCCACACCATAGCCCGCTACGAAAACATCTGCAAGTACATACACCTGCCGGTGCAAAGCGGCAACTCCACCGTGCTGGAGCGCATGAACCGCACCTACGACCGGGAGTGGTACATGGAGCGGGTGCAGGCCATTTACCGAATCATACCTGAATGTGCCATCAGCTCGGACATCATCGCTGGCTTCTGCAGCGAGCAGGAACACGAGCACCAGGACACCGTGAACATGGTCGAATGGGCGAACTACAGCATGTCGTACATGTTTTTTTACTCTGAAAGGCCCGGCACTTTGGCTGCCCGCAAGTACCCGGACGACGTTCCACTTGAGGTAAAAAAGCGCCGCCTACAGGAAATCGTGGACAAGCAGGGAGAGGTTTCCTTGCGCCACAACAAGGCCGACATCGGCAAAACCTTCAAAGTGCTGATAGAAGGCAATTCCAAGAAGTCGGACAAGGATTTCAAGGGCCGCAACTCGCAGAATAAGATGATTGTGTTCCCGAAGGTGGACGGCTTGAAACCGGGCGATTATGCTTGGGTGAAAGTGACGGCAGCGACGAGTGCGACCCTGATGGGGGAGGTGAGCTTTCCATGATTTACGATTTACGATTTACGACTGAGGATTGCAGGACGGTCGTCAATTACAAATGGCTGCTATGACAAACGAGCAACTTAAAAAGCGGTTTAAGGATTTTTCTATTGCCATCATTTTGTTCTTGAAAGGGTTGCCGGACACGTTTGAAATCAGGGTAATTCGAAATCAGATGGTGAGGTCAGGAACATCACCCGGGGCAAATTATCGGGCCGCTTGTCGAGGGAAGTCTGGCCCAGACTTTATTAATAAATTAAAAATGGTAGAGGAAGAACTGGATGAAACCCAATATTGGCTTGAGTTGGTGGTGGCAATCCTGCCTGAAAAACGAAATGAGGCAGGTATTCTTTGGAAAGAGGCCGATGAACTGCTTTCAATCATTGTATCTTCAATAAAAACAAGGAGGGACTCCATTAAAAACAACCCCAAATGATTGACCCTGACAATTGACCCGTGGCACTCTCAATCGTCAATCGTCAGTTGTCAATCGTCAATTGTCAGTCGTCAATCGAAAATCGTCACTAAAAACAAACATGAGTACAACACAATCCATAAAACAACGCTTCGGCATCATCGGCACTTCCCCGCTGCTCGACCGGGCGTTGGACACGGCAGCCAGGGTCGCCAACTCCGAACTGACCGTCCTCATAACGGGTGAAAGCGGCGTCGGTAAGGAGAACTTCTCCAAAATCATTCACGCCCTAAGTGCCCGAAAGCACAACCAGTTCATCGCCGTCAACTGCGGCGCAATTCCCGCTGGCACCATCAATTCCGAGCTTTTTGGGCATGAGAAGGGCGCTTTCACCGGTGCCGTGAACGACCGAAAGGGCTATTTCGAGACGGCCAACCAAGGCACCATCTTTTTGGATGAAATATCCGAACTGCCCACCGACACCCAAGCCTACCTATTGCGGGTGTTGGAATCTGGAGAGTTCATCCGGGTAGGTTCCTCCAAGGTCGAGAGAACGGATGTGCGGGTTGTCGCCGCCACCAACGTTGACCTGGAAGAAAGGGTGCGCAAGGGCAAGTTTCGGGAAGACCTCTACTACCGCCTCAACACCGTGCCCATCAGGATTCCAGCGCTCAAGGACAGGCGGGAAGACATCAACCTCCTCTTCCGAAAGTTTGCAATGGACATGGCCGAGCGCTACCACACCGACCCCGTTCGCCTCGATGAGCAGGCCCGCCAACTCCTCGAAAACTACCGCTGGCCCGGCAACGTGCGGGAACTGAAAAACGTTGCGGAGCAAATCTCCGTCCTCTCCGAAAGCAGGTTGCTCACAGGAGCTGAGTTGGTTGAGTTTGTCCCCAATATTGCGAAGCGAAACCTGCCGGTGCCAGCGGAGTTCGGCAGTCAAAACGGTGAAGGCTTTCAGGAAAGGGAGATTCTCTACAAGTTCTTGTTTGAGATGAAAAGCGACTTAAACGACTTGAAAAACCTGGTCTTCGAGCTGGTGCGCCAAAACGACCTCACCATGCCCGATTCCAGCACTTACAGGGGTTTGAAGACACCTGCTTTCCCAGTGTCAAGCAGTTTTCGCCAACAAGACTTCGAAAATGCCGAACCATTTTTCGCCCCTCACAACGATGACCAGCACGATTCCTACAAGCCCGTCATCATCGAAAAGCACGATAAGGATTTCCACAAGGCCGAGGTCGTGGAGGCCAGCCTCAACCTCTTCGACATGGAAAAAGACCTCATCGTGAAAGCCCTTAGAAAGCACGGCAACCGCCGCAAGGAAGCTGCCGCCGACCTCGGCATTTCCGAAAGGACCCTTTACCGGAAAATCAAAGAATACGAATTGGATTGAATTTGTGGCCGCCCAATTTATTGGGCAGGCCGATGCGATTGACGAATTGATTCAACCAACATCAGTTAAATAAAATTAGCGGTCTGTCCATAAATTGGGCGGCCACAATTAAGACATCTGAACTTCCACATAATGGCAAAACCTTTCATCCTGCTTGGCTTTTTTGCGCTACCAATTTTTCTCGCTGCCCAAAACCTTCCAACCCCTGCCGCAGAGCGCCTCGCTGGCATGGAAAAACGCAAAACCCTGCTCGAAAACTCGTTGGTCGCCCAAGTCCCATTCAAATCCATCGGGCCTACCGTTCACAGCGGCCGGGTGACGGACGTGGACGTTTGGGAGCAAGACCCCAGCCATTTTTACGTGGCCTATGCTTCCGGCGGGCTTTGGAAAACGGAGAACAACGGCCAGTCCTTCGACCCCATTTTCGACGACGAAGTGGTGATGACGATTGGGGACATTGCCGTGGATTGGGTGCGGAACACTATCTGGGTCGGCACCGGTGAGGTCAACTCCAGCCGCAGCAGCTATGCAGGGGTCGGCATGTTCCGCAGCGCAGACGGCGGAAAGACTTGGGAGCACCGGGGTCTGGAAGAATCCCATCATATCGGAAGGGTCGTGCTGCACCCCAGCGACCCCAACACCCTCTGGGTCGCTGCCCTCGGCCACCTTTATTCCTCCAACTCGGAGCGGGGCGTTTTCAAAACAACCGACGCTGGCGCAACATGGCGCAAGGTGCTTTTTGCGGATGAAAACAGCGGTGCGGTTGACCTCGTCATTGACCCCAAAGACCCGAATACCCTCTACGCCGCCACTTGGCACCGGGAGCGCCGGGCTTGGAACTTCGTGGAGGCGGGTCCTGGTTCTGGCATCCACAAAAGCACAGACGGGGGTGAAACATGGACGAAAATTTCTGCCAACGGCAGCGGGTTCCCAAATGGTGACGGAGTTGGGCGAATCGGCCTCGCAGTTGGGTCGAGCGGGGGTATCGCATTGCTTTACGCCATCGTGGACAACCAAAACAGACGGCCAAAAGGAGCAAAGGAAAAAACGGATGGCCTGACCAAGGACGACTTGCGCAGAATGACCAAGGAGGCATTTTTGACGTTGGAAAAAGATAAGGTAAAGGCATACCTCAGCGACAACGGTTTTCCCGAAAAATACAGTGTGGACAAGGTTTTTGAGATGGTGAAAAGGGGCGAAATTACCCCCTTGTCACTCGTCGAATACACCGAGGACGCCAACTCGCTGCTTTTCGACACCCCGGTAGTTGGGGCGGAAGTCTATGCCTCCACCGATAGCGGAAAATCCTGGAAAAAGACCCACGAGGGTTATCTCGACGATATTTTTTACAGCTACGGTTATTATTTTGGGCAAATACGGGTAGCTCCGCAAGACCCAGATAGGCTTTATATTTTCGGAGTGCCGGTGCTAAAATCCAGCGACGGTGGCAAGCACTGGAAATCCATCAATGGAGACAACGTTCATGCCGACCACCACGCCCTCTGGGCCAACCCGAACCGCCCCGGCCACCTCGTGCTTGGCAACGATGGCGGCATCAACATCAGCTATGACGACGGCGAGCATTGGGTAAAATGCAACACCCCCGCCGTCGGCCAGTTTTATGCCGTGGCGGTGGACATGGCCAAGAGCTACAACGTCTATGGCGGCCTTCAGGACAATGGCGTATGGACTGGGCCGCACACCTACAAACCCAGCGTTTACTGGCATGACAGTGGCCAATACCCTTACAAATCGCTCCTCGGCGGCGACGGGATGCAGGTCGCCATTGACACCCGTGACAACGAAACGGTCTATACTGGCTACCAATTTGGAAACTATTACCGCATCAATCGGAGCACCCGTGAGTCCGCCTACATCACCCCGCAGCACGACCTCGGCGAGCGCCCCCTCCGCTGGAACTGGCAGACGCCCATCCACCTCAGCCGCCACAATGAGGACATCCTTTACATCGGCTCCAACAAGCTGCACCGCTCCTTCAATCAGGGCAAGGATTGGGAGGCTATCTCCGGTGACCTGACCAACGGCGGGATAAAGGGCGATGTGCCATACGGGACGCTCACCGCCATTCACGAAAGCCCGACGAAGTTCGGCCTGATTTACACGGGTTCCGACGACGGACTGGTGCACTTGACCCGTGACGGCGGCAACACTTGGGCGAACATCTCGGCAGGGCTGCCCGGCGGGTTTTGGGTGAGCAGGGCACAGGCTTCGGCGGTGGAGCAGGGTAGGGTTTACGTCACGCTGAACGGGTACCGGCAGGACAACTTCGAGGCGATGGTCTTTGCCTCCGATAATTACGGCGAAACTTGGCGGCGCATCGGCGCCGACCTCCCCGCCGAACCGGTCAACGTAATCAAGGAAGACCCCAAAAACCCCGATTTGCTGTACGTTGGCACTGACCACGGGCTGTATGTTTCGCTCGACCGTGGGCTCCATTTTATGCAAATGAACAAGGATTTGCCAGCCGTGGCGGTGCATGACTTAGTGGTGCATCCACGAGAGAACGAGCTGCTGGTAGGTACGCATGGGCGCTCTTTGTACTTGGCCGATGTGAGGGAAATGCAGCAGCTCACGGACAGCATTTTGCAAAAGGATTTGTACGCATTTGACATTCCCAAACTGATGTTTCGAGGCAACTGGGGCAACCTTCGCAACAGTTGGACGGAAGATGCACCTGAACCCGTGGTCGAGTTGGCCGTTTACACAAAAACAAGTGGCAAACTGAAAATCACGGTGATGATGGGCGACCTTAAGCTGAACACTTGGGAGGTGGATGTGACCCACGGCCTCAACTACCCGGAATTTCACGGCGAGCTAATGGAAAGCGCAGCCCCTGCATTTGCGAAGCAGCTAAACGAGAAGAAGAAAAAAGAGGAAAAGCCAATTGTCATGGAGAAAGCAAAAAACGGTAAATATTACCTCCAAAAAGGCAGTTATAAAATGGTGTTTGAGAAGGACGGCAAAAAAACAGAATCGAAGTTTATTATTGAATAGCCGTTGGATTTGATAAATGTGTTGATTTACCAAGGCTGGAGAGTGTTATGTAAAATATTGGTTCTCAGTTCACTGTATTATTTCCAGCCTAAAAAACAATAAGGATGGCCAAAGTAATGGTGTTCATTGACGGTACTTGGTTGTACTCCAACCTGCGTACCCTCGGCGAGGATTTTCAGGTGGACTACGGCAAGTTGCCACATGTAGTGGGCAATCAAATCGCCAAAAAATTGGGCGACAAGAGCGTGGACATCGTTCGCATTTTCATGTTCGGCTCCAATGCCACCAACTTCTTGGATGCCGACAAGGAAATGGTGAAACGGCGGCGTATTTTTTACGATGTGCTCCGGGAGGAATACAACTATGAAGTAGAAGTCTATCTCGTTGACTACCGTGGCCGCCGCCTCAAGCGAAAGGACCGCCACCCCGACGACGATTTCTCGCCAGAGGAAAAATGCGTGGACATTGCCCTCGCCTCGTCCATGCTCTACTTTGCGGCATTGCCGTTGGCCTACGACATTGCCATCGTGATTGGCGGCGACCGGGACTACGTGCCGGTGCTGCAAAAAGTGCGGCTTTTGGGCAAACGGACTGCCATCGCCAGCATCCACGGTGCTTGTTCCTTCGAACTTTCCGAAGGAAAAAACCTGAAAGGGGTTCGTGATTTCGACGTGATTTGGCTCAACGACCTGCTGGAGGAAATCAGGATGTCGAACGAGGTGCGGGATGTGGTTTGCAAAGCGCCATTCCACATTGGCCCGAACCCTGTCAAAACAGATGAGTTCGTCCGGAAAAATCGGCCGTTTTACTGCAAAGAGTGCCGTGAAAAAATGTGGAAACAGCGGGGCGACGAATATGACCCAGATGATGAGGAGGGCATGGCCGAACCGAATGACTCGAATGAACAAGTTCGCCAGAAGGAAAGCTCCGCACCAAGTATGGCCATACGAACAGGCGACAGCAGCATCGGCGTCGTGAAACGCTTGATGGAGTTTTGCGGCTTCATCGAAACCGAGGCCGGGGACTTTTATTTCGGCATGGACGACTGCGTTGGTGGCACCGAGTTCTCCAAACTCAAGCCCGGCGACCGGGTGGAGTTCATTGCTGCGAGGGTTCCACGGAAGGAGTTTCGGGGCCGGGAAGGCAATGGCAATGCCGAGGAGGTTTCGCTCGTTTTGAATGGTTGACAGGCCAATAAATTCATCCATGAAACATCGTTTCCTGCTTTTATTGCTACTTTTTTTTTTCTTGGAAAATGCGTTTTCCCAGCAGGCAGATCGCTGTGGGGCGAGGCAAGCGGATGGGGGAGGGCAGCCCCATTTTTTTCCGAAGGAAGTAAAAAAAACAATGGCCGAAAGCCGTGCCGTGGTAAATATCCCGGTGGTGGTTCATGTGGTATGGAACAGCAGCGAGGAGAACATCTCAGACGAACAGATTGGGTCGCAAATCGAAGTCTTGAACAAAGATTTCAATGCCGGGAATGCGGAAATAGGAGGTGTTCCCCTCATGTTCCAACAACTCATCGCCGATGTGGACTTCCATTTTTGCCTCGCCACCAAAGACCCCGACGGCAACCCGACCGACGGCATTACCCGCACCCAGACGAACAACAACCTCGGCATTGGTGGCGCTGCGAGCATCCATTATACCAGCCAAGGAGGCCGTAATGCTTGGAACCCAGAGAAGTACTTGAATATTTGGGTGGCAAAATTTGCGGGAGGACTGGGAGGGGTGGCCACTTTCCCGGGTCAGGGTCCAGCCGCAGAGCAAGGGGTGGAAGTCAACTACAAACAGTTCGGGACGATAGGCACGGCCACCAATCCACCCTACCACCTTGGCCGCACCTGTACCCATGAAATTGGCCATTATTTCAACCTCCAGCACCTTTGGGGCCCCGGTATCAACAGTTGCTGCAACGAAGACGACGGGGTGGCCGACACGCCCGTTTCCTGCGAAAACTACCTGCACCAGTGTCCAACTGGTACCACGTTCTCCTGTGCCGCCCCCGATATGTGGATGAACTTCATGAACTACACCGATGATGCTTGCATGGCCATGTTTACAAAAGGACAAAAGGTTCGGATGTACGAGGCGCTCAACGAATTTAGGCCTGGTCTGCTCACTTCTGATGGCTGTGCCACGGTGGGCGTGGAGGAGGAGGTGAGTGGAAATGAGCTGCGGATTTTCGGAAATCCGGTGTCTGGGCAGCTTAGGTTTGAACTCAAATCCTCAGATGGTGGCGATTGGCAACTGTGCTTGTACAACCCGCTCGGCCAAGCTGTTATTTGCGAAGCAAAAAAGGCGAACGAACTCGTCGTGATTGATTGCAGCCACCTCCCTGGCGGCATTTATTTTTTGGTCGCTTCGCAAAATAGTGTTCGTATTGCGAAGCGGGTGGTGCTGAATTGAAGGTTATTTTTCAAAAATCTTGGCTTCTCCTATCCACTCAATTTTTCCTGTTTTATCAGCAATCAACCTTGCTGCCAAAGTGTACGCTTGGCAGAATTTCAGAAGATAATCATAGTCAATGGTACCTGGGTTGTCGGTGACTTGGTGGTAATTTTTATAAATTTCCTCGTTCATTTCCGTGATGCCGGGCGCCATGTCCACCGCCGGGATACCCTTGCGGGCAAAGGAGATATTGTCCGACCGTTCGTAAAGGTTTTGCTCCGGTGCGGGGTCACCGAGCATGGTGAGGCCCACCTGCTGGCCAGCCTTTTTCAGCTCCGCATCGGTATTGGTCATGCCCATGCCGATGAGGTTGAAATGTTTGGTGGAGTTGTACCCTGCGCCGTCGGTATTGAGGTTGAACACCATTTTGTCCAAAGGTATCATTGGGTGGTCGGCGTACCATTGGCTGCCCAGCAGGCCCATCTCCTCGGCGGTACAGGCCAACACCAGCACTGAGCGTTTGGGCGGATTGGCGGCAAGGTCCTTGGCGGCGGCCATAAGCGCTACTGTGCCAATGCCATTGTCACGGGCACCATTGAAGATGCTGTCTTGGGCAGTGTAGGCCCCGCCTCCCTGTTTGCCCACCCCCACGTGGTCGTAATGGGCGCTGAGCAGCACGAACTCGTTTTTCAGCAGTTCGTCGGTGCCCTCAATCACCCCCACGATGTTCAGAGCATCAAGGCTTTTTGAATCGCCCCGCTCCACTTGTAGGTGTGCGATGGGGTTGATACCATTCACCATCGTCATTATGCCGGGGTTCTCCTCCCTAACCCATCCGTAGAGTAGGGTTCCGCTCGAATCAGGTGTGGCGATTTCCATTCGTTCTTTGCCAAAAAAGCTCTGTGCTATTTGCCAAGGCAGGGCCATTCGGTAGGCTTCCAGCAGGGCGACGGCGCCCCGGTCAGCGGCAAATTTTTGCTTTTGCGCCATGGACTGGAACACGGCGTTTGGGGAGTTGCCATCGGGTGAGCCGATGATGGTGAGCACGATTTTTCCCTTCACGTCCAATCCCTTGTAGTCGTCAATGCCCAGTGCCTCGTCCACCCAGCCGCTGCCCGCAAACACGATTTCGGTTTTGGTGTCAATGTTTTTTTCGTTGATAATCAGCAAGTTGTCGCCAATCTTGAAGTTGGTGTTCCCTATGGTTAATTTGGCCGTTTTTGGCGGCAGGAAATTGGTGAACGGGATTTTTTGGAAAAAATCGGCTTCGCCCGGTGCTGGTTTGACACCGTAATTTTCCAAATGCAAGGCAATGTATTCGGCAGCCAACCGCTCACCAGCGGAGGCGGTGCGACGGCCAGCCAGTTCGTCGGATGCAATGTACATCAAGTGTGCTTCGAGTTCTGGTTTGGTGAAATTGAACTTGATTTCTTGGCTGAAAACCTGTGCGGTGCAGACCATCAAGAGAAAAGCGATGCAGGATTTTTTCATGAATTTTACTTTTAACCCACAATTTTACGCAAAAAGTAGGCTTGCAGGGCGATTTAAGAGCGATAGGTTGAAAACGCCCTCCTGTGCTTGGTTTCAAACTTTCCTATCTTTGGCCATCTTTTTTAACAAAACTATCATTCGATGAAACAATTATTTTTAGCCTTTATAGGAGCTTGCTGTTTTTCCAACGTGAATGCGCAAGACCTAAAAACCCAGAAGGATTCCGTGAGCTATGCCTTGGGGGTATTGATTGGGCAGAACCTGAGCAAACAGGGCCTGAGCGATATTGACCCAAACCTGTTCCTACGTGCCATGCAAGATGCCCAGGCGGGTAAGCCCACGCTGTTGGACCCCGTTGCCTCCAACAAATGCGTCACGGAATTCACCAATCGGGAAAAAGAGGGGCAAAAGAAAAAGCTGATGGCTGAGGGCACTGCCTTCCTTGAAAAAAACGCACAACGACCCGGCGTAATCGTATTGCCCAGCGGCCTCCAGTATGAGGTGATTCAGGACGGTACTGGCGACATCCCAAAATCAACGGACAAAGTAAAGGTGCACTACACCGGCACCCTGCTCAACGGCACTGTGTTCGATAGCTCCGTGGAACGGGGTGAACCAATTGTCTTCCCGGTCACGGGTGTTATTTCAGGATGGATTGAAGCGCTCCAACTGATGAAGGTCGGCTCCAAATGGAAGCTGTTCATCCCACAAAACCTCGCTTATGGAGAGCGTGGGGCCGGGGGACAAATCGGCCCGTATGCTACCTTGGTTTTCGAGGTAGAACTGTTGGGGATTGAGTAGTAGTTGAATGAATACTGCGAGCTATTGGCTGTTGGCTAAAAGCCAATAGCAAATGGACAAAACCTGGCGCTCGAAAGTATTACTTGAGGAATGATGAATTAATAATGCCTTTGTAGTGGCTTCGTTTTTCCGATATCATCGCCAAGGCGTGAGGCAAGCTTGGCGGTTGTGTAAAAAGCCCCGTAGGGGGTTCATCTTTGTAGAACCGGCGAATGAAATTTTGTCCACCGTTCCGTAGGAACGGCATCTATTCCGACATGATACCGTTCCTATGGAACGGTTCGGAACATTCTTTGGCGCCTCTACAAAGATGCAGTCCCGATGGGACTTTTTACACAACCCCCAGACTTCGGTTACTTACCCCTGCCCAAACACTCTGCAATGAACATAGACATCATCACCGTACACCCCGAACTTTTGGCAAGCCCCTTCGAGCACAGCATCATGAAGCGGGCGCAGGAAAAGGGCCTGCTCGAAGTACGCCTGCACGACCTCCGAACCTTTGGGTTTGGCAAGCACCAGCAAGTGGACGACTACCAGTTCGGAGGTGGTGCGGGCATGGTGATGATGGCCGAGCCTTTGGTCAACTGCATCGAAAAACTGCAAGAAAGCCGCCAGTTCGACGAGATAATCTACCTCACTCCCGACGGCCAGCGGCTCAACCAGGGGCTGACCAATCGACTTTCTTTGAAAAATAGCCTGCTGCTCATTTGTGGGCATTATAAAGGTATAGACGAGCGGGTTCGGGAGCATTTTGTCACCATGGAAATCTCCATCGGCGATTTTGTGCTTTCCGGTGGGGAACTCCCGGCGGCGGTTTTGGTGGATGCCATCGGTCGGCTGCTGCCGGGGGTATTGGGCGACGAGACCTCGGCGCTATTCGATTCCTTTCAGGACAATTTGCTGGCGCCGCCCGTTTACACCCGCCCCTCGGAGTTTCGTGGCTGGAAGGTGCCGGAAGTGCTGATGTCCGGCAATTTCCCAAAAATCGAAGAATGGCGGATAGAACAAGCCGTGCAGCGTACCCAAGAGCGGCGTCCAGATTTGTTGCAAAACCTTGATGTTCAATGAATATTGAAGCATTTCGTGAATATTGCCTTCGGAAAAAAGGCGTGGTGGAAGACTTTCCATTCGGTGAGCAAACCTTGGTCTTCAAGGTCATGGGCAAGTTGTTCGCCCTTACCGGCCTTGACGAAATTGAGTACAGCGTCAACTTGAAGTGCGACCCTGACTATGCCATCGAGCTAAGGGAGACGCATCCCGATGATATTGCACCCGGCTACCACATGAACAAGAAGCACTGGAACACGGTGCAGTTCGAGCGCGGTTTGGATGATTCCTTTTTGAAAAAATTGGTGGACCACTCTTATGACCTCGTCGTGGCCAGCCTACCAAAGAAGGTGAGGGACGAATTAGCCAACCTTTAATTATCAGCCATCACATTTTGGAAAAAAAGCAGCAAGTTGACTTCATCATCGTCGGTCAGGGTTTGGCGGGCACGTTGCTGTCTTATTTTCTTTTGCTTGAAAATCAACGAGTTGTGGTGCTGGATTATTCGCACGAGGGCCGTACCTCCAACATCGCTGCGGGCTTGGTCAACCCCATTACAGGTCGGCGGCTGGCCAAAAGCTGGCGGTTTGAGGAGCTGGCGGCATTTGCGAAGCAAACCTATCAGAGCCTTGAGGGGCAATTAGGCGTGCAGCTTTGGCACGACCGCCGCATAGTGCGGGCGCTTCACAATACTTTCGAGGAAAACGAATGGATGCGCCGGAGCGGCTATCCGGAGTTTCAGGCGTTCATGTCCGACGGGCCTGAAATGACGGAGTTCGAGGGGAAGATCCATGAGCCATTCGGTTGGGGAGAGTTGCGGAATTGTGCGCAGGTCGCCATGACAGTCCTTGTGGAACGGTGGCGGGGACATCTGTTGCGAGAGGGTCATTTCTTTATGGAAAATATTGATTATCAACGAATTGAGTTTGTAGAAAACCAGGTTCACTACGGCGGTTGGGCAGCCAGAAAGCTTATTTTCTGTGAAGGGGCAAAGGCGCTTGAAAACCCGTTTTTCAACCATTTGCCCTTTTTGGCCACGAAGGGCGAGCTGTTGTTGGTCAAGATTCCTGGCTGCCAGTTTGGGCGCATTCTGAAGCAGCATATTTTCTTGGTGCCGCAGGGCGGTGAGGTTTATTGGGTCGGCTCTACCAGCCGTTATGAGTTTGAGGGGCCAAGCCCCTCGGAGGCAAGTTACAATTGGCTCATCTCGGAGTTGGACAAGACCCTGACAGTGCCATACCAGGTCATCAAGCACTTGGCGGGAATCCGTCCAACCGTAGCGGACATCAGACCCTTTCTTGGGTTAAACGAAGCGCATCCAGAACTGGGCATTTTCAACGGGTTGGGCACAAAAGGTGCATTGCTGGGGCCCTTCTTTGCGAAGCAAATGGCTGATTTCCTGTTGGGAAAAGGGGAACTGGAGCCTGATGTGGACATCAAGCGGTTCATGGGGCTGATGAAGAGCGGGCATTTTTTCACCAAAGAAAAACCTGTATAACGGGTAACTGGTTTCCGGGATTTTGCAGGAACATCGGGTCAAGTGCCTATTTTCATTTTGGAGCCACGGCTGTTTTCGTGTAGCTTTGGGCAGATCTATAACAAATTACAAACCATGAAACGACGCAGATTCCTCCAACAATTGGGCTACTCCGTGCCCGCCGCTTTCGCAATCCCCGCTGTGCTGTCCTCCTGCGGAAACAAAGGCCAAGACGATGACGACGGTATCACGCCAGTCAACAAGTTCAAAGATTATACAGTAGTAATAGTTGGAGCAGGTGCGGCGGGCCTTTATGCCGGCTGGTACCTTCAAGAACGTGGCTTCAACGTGAAGATTTTGGAGGCATCCGGCAGGGTAGGGGGTAGGGTTCGGCACCTGAGTGGGTTCGCCGATTTTGACATTGAACTCGGAGCAGAGGAAGTACATGGCAACAACTCAGATTGGTACCGGATTGTCACGGGGCAGGTCAAGGCGAAGCTGAACGACGTTTCAAAGGAGGATTTTTATTTTTTCAAGGAAGATTTCGCCAATCAAAACGAGCCTTCCCTCAAATCGGAACCCTTTTCCAACCAGTTCCCGGAGTTTTCCAAAACCATGCAATTTGTGGGCAATGCACCAAATTATGTAGGCGCAGATTTATCCGTCGAGAATGTGTTTTCGACCTCCGGCATTTCCTGGAACATGTTTGGCGTGGCCAATGGCTTATTGGGAAACGAGTATGGCACATCCAACAACCGGTTGAGCATGAAGGGTTTGGCGGAGGAGGACAGTTACTGGACGGCTGGCGATGACAGCTACACACTCAAAGACCGAACGATGTTGTCCATTTTGGAAACCAAGTTTGCGGCCATACTGCCCAAGGTGGTAACGAATGCGCAGGTCAAAAAAATAGATTACACTGGCAACAAAACCGTTCTCACCGACCAAGCCAACCGAACCTACCAAGCCGACCGAGTGATTTTGACCGTGCCACTTACCGTATTGCAGGAAGGTGACATCCAGTTCAACCCGCCCCTGCCTTCCACCAAAGTTGACGCATACAGTAATATAGGTATGGGCGGGGGCGTGAAGGCCATCTTCAAGTTCAGCCAAGCATTTTGGGAGGGTTTGACTTCCAGCAAGTTGGGTTCTGTCATTGGCTACAACGAGGTGCCGGAGATATGGGCGACTGGCGTGGGCCGTGGGAACACGCCAATCCTGACGGCCTTTGTCATGGGCGAAAAGGGTGAGCAGTTCAGTTCTATGAACCCTACCGATGCAAAGGGCTTTCTATTAGGGCATTTGGACAATATTTTCGGCAACAACATCGCCTCGCAAAGCATCCTCCAAAATGGGTTCCATTTGATGGATTGGGGGAAAGAGCCATTCATTCGGGGTGCCTACTCCTATCCAAAAGTTGGTGGCGGCCTGATTTTTCGCAAGGAACTGGCCTCCGACGTTGACGAGCGGTTGTTTTTTGCCGGCGAGGCTACCCACTTCAAGGGGCACAGCGGCACTGTGCATGGTGCTATTGAAACGGGAATCCGGGTAGTAGAAGAGGTCGAAATGTCTATTCCATGAAAACTTAATGAATCTTTTGTAACGACGCATTTTTATTTAGCTAAACGGAATATAATTTTTTTGGAGCGATTTTGTCAATAGTTAATAAAGCGCTCGTCTCGCCATGCTTGTTCTGATTTGGTATTATTCCACACGAGAACGAAATTTTTTTGAAAAAAAAATCTGATTAAGTTCTTTTTGGTATGAATCTTTCTATACCTTTGCGCAAGAGAAAGAGAGATTTTTAACCCTTTAGAATCAAGACAATCCATCGTAAGTCGCTTATTTATCCTATTTAGCGATTTATGGAGCAGTCTGCTCCATCTGCATTAGAGTTTCTTCCCATGGCGTCTTTTGAACGCCCCATTTCCATTTTTTGATTTTTACTGTAACCGACTAAATACAAAGCGATTGAAACCGACTTTGACCATCACAATGCTACTTGCATTCATTTGCAACGTATGCGCACAAGTTATTTACGTCCATCAGGGCGCAACAGGGAACGGAACCTCTTGGTCAGATGCAACTGGCGATTTGGCTACTGCCCTTGACCAAGCTACTGCTGGTACTCAGGTATGGGTTGCCTTCGGCACCTACAAGCCAACCACAGGCACGGACAGGAATGCATCCTTCCGGGTGAAAAGTGGGGTGAGCCTCATAGGCAACTTCAACGGCACGGAGACTTCCGTTGACCAGCGCCAGCAAACGGCAAGCGCTACCATATTAAGTGGTGAAATCGGTCAACCAGGCCAGGCCGACAACTCATACAATGTTGTCTTTATGAAGAATGTTGGTGAGAATACGTTGATTGACGGGTTCGTAATCACAGCAGGAAACGCAAACAGCCAAGCCAACGATGGCAACAAGACCCGCTGCGGTGGAGGCATGTTCATAGACGGTGAAAACGGCAGCAGCAAGCCTACCATCGCCAATTGCGAATTTCTCAAGAACCTTGGCCGTGACGGTGCAGCCGTTTATAACAATGGTCGCAGAGGAGAAAGCAGCCCTGTGTTCGTAAACTGTACTTTCAAGAACAACGAAGCTGGCCTCGATGGCGGTGCCATTTACAACGATGGTAGGCTTAAGGGAAAAAGTAGCCCTACGCTTACGAACTGTACTTTCGAGCGGAACATGGGTACTTACGGTGGCGCAATCTGCAATGCGACCGAAGATGGCACTTGCAACTTGGTTCTTGAAAACTGCAAATTCATGGAAAATGCAGCCTACCTGCGTGGTGGTGCTGTTTTCAGCTTGAACGGCGATGAAAAATGCTACATGGAACTGCTGAACTGCAAGTTCACTGGCAACTATCCTGACGACCAAAACATGATTTTCACTACAACTGCCGCTCGTGGTGATGCCTATAAGGTCAAAATGGATTAAGAAAGCAATTCGAAGAAAGAACTATTTTCAATCTAAACAAAACGACAATACCAACTAAATCGTGATTCACTGGCACCGTTGAGTTCCACAATTTTATCCTTTAACTGATGAGGGTGTTCGAGTTTAAAACTTGAACACCTTTTTTTATTTCGTACCATCGCATTATCTTTCCCGGCGGGAAGGCTCACCGTAGCCTATAACAATGACCAACCCAACCGACATACTCAAGCAATACTGGGGTTTTGACGAGTTTAGGCCCTTACAGGAAGACATCATTCGCTCCGTGTTGGAGGGCAATGATGCACTGGCGCTATTGCCAACCGGGGGCGGAAAGTCCATCTGTTTTCAAGTGCCTGCCCTTTGCAAAGAGGGGGTGTGCATCGTGGTGTCGCCGCTCATTGCGCTGATGAAAGACCAAGTGGCCAATTTGAAGAAACGGGAAATTGCTGCCGAGGCCATTTTTTCGGGCATGGCCTACCGGGAGATTGACCGGATATTGGACAACGCAGCGTACGGGGGCATTAAGTTCCTCTACCTCTCGCCGGAGCGGCTCACCACAGACTTGGTTCGTGAGCGCATCAAGAAGATGAACGTTTGCCTGTTGGCGGTGGACGAAGCACACTGCATCTCGCAATGGGGCTACGACTTCCGACCACCTTACCTCCAAATTGCAGAGATACGAGAGCTGATGCCAGGCGTACCTGTGCTGGCCCTTACGGCTACCGCAACGACGGAAGTTGTGGTGGACATTCAAGAAAAACTCCAGTTCAAGCGCAAAAACGTTTTCCAAAAAAGCTTTTCGAGGGCAAATCTTGCCTACGTCGTTTTGCCAGAGGAAAGCAAGTACACGAGACTGCTGGATATTCTGCGAAAAGTAAAAGGCTCGGGTGTAGTCTATGCCCGCAACCGAAAGATGACCAAAGACATCGCCAAGTTTTTGGTCGAAAACAAGATTTCCGCCGATTTTTACCATGCCGGACTTGCGCCAGATGAGCGCTCAAAGAAGCAAGAGGCTTGGATAGCAGGGAAGACGGCCATCATGGCCTGCACCAATGCCTTTGGTATGGGCATTGACAAGCCTGATGTGCGCACCGTGGTCCACCTCGACCTTCCCGAAAGCCTCGAAGCCTATTTCCAAGAGGCAGGGCGGGCGGGGCGGGACGGCAAAAAGGCTTACGCAGTGTTACTTTACGCAGCAGAAGACAAGCGCAATTTGGAGCGAAACCTCATGGTCGCATTTCCCCCGGTTCAGGATATCCGGCAGACCTACCGGGCATTGGGCAGTTATTTTCAGTTGGCGGTGGGCGGAGGCGAGTTTCAGAGCTTTGATTTTGACATCGCCGATTTCTGCAAAAACTTTAAGCTCGAAGTCATCAAAACCTATTCCTGCATCAAAATTTTGGAACAGGAAGGCTGGATTACGCTTACCGATTCGGTTTGGATACCTTCGAGCTTCATGGTGCTGGTGACGAGGGAGCAGCTTTACGATTTTCAGTTGAAAAATCCAGCATTGGACTCCGTTGTCAAATCGCTGCTCCGGCTGACAGAAGGAGCGTTCCAACATTTCGTGCCGATACAGGAGGCGGCAGTGGCCCGGCTGCTGAAGACCACTCCCGACAAAGTGCTACCTGCCATCCAACAATTGCACAAAGAAGGCGTCATCGAGTTCAGGCCCATGAAGGACAAGCCACAACTGACCTTCACCAAAGAACGGGTGGACGCCTCCAACTTGACCATTGACCTCACAGCTTACAACCTTCGGAAAGAACGACAGCGAATTCGGATGGAAAAAGCCATCAGTTATGCCACGACCGCTCGATGCCGGAGCCAGCAATTGCTGGAATATTTCGGAGAGGAAGGCCTCACTTGCGGGGTGTGCGATGTATGCCTTGGGCGTACGAAGGCGGAACTCTCTACTGATGATTTTGAGCGTTACAAACTGAAAATCAAGCAGTTAATCATTGCGGAGCGAATAACGGAACGCCAACTCTTGGAGGCATTCTCGGCAAACCGACAAACGAACGTGCTTCAAGCCCTGTCCTTTCTCATGGACGAGGGGCAAGTAGCAGCTGAGGGCGGTTTTTTAACCTGGAAACCAGCGAAATGAAACGAATCATCTGTACCGTCAGCAATGACTTGACGTACGACCAACGGATGATTCGGATATGCACCAGCTTGGCCTCGGCGGGCTATGAGGTGCAGTTGGTGGGTCGTGAACTTCCCAGTAGCCGACCTATTGCCCTTCAAAGCTTTGCCCAAAAACGCCTTCGACTTCTCTTCAAAAGCGGCAAGTTTTTTTACTTGGAACTAAATCTCCGCTTGTTTTTTTTCCTGCTTTTTTCAAGGTTCGACATTGTGTATTCCGTGGATTTGGACACCCTGCTTCCCGGAAGGGCAGTGGCAGCCCTGCGCCGCAAAACCTGCGTGTTTGATGCCCACGAGTATTTCACGGAAGTGCCGGAATTGTCTGACAGGCCATTCACAAAAAAGGTTTGGGAAATGGCAGCACGGTTGGCCGTCCCCGGCCTTCGTTATGCAATTACCGTTTGCGACAGCCTCGCCAACGTTTTTCATAAAAGGTATGGTGTCCATTTTGCGGTGGTTCGGAACGTGCCGCTTGTGCGCCAAGTGGATGCATTGCGGGTACGTAAGCCAGATGCCTCATTCATTCTAATCTACCAAGGTGCACTGAACGATGGACGGGGATTGGAGGAAAGCATCCTTGCCATGAAAATGCTCGAAGGGGTTGAACTTTGGATTTGCGGGGAGGGTGATTTGTCCGACAAATTACGGGATTTGGCGCTGAAATCTGGCGTAGCACCGCAAGTGAAGTTTTTGGGGAAAATTCGGCCAGCGGAACTTGCAGGGTTGACTTCCCTCGCAGACTTGGGACTTAACCTGCTGAAAAACAAGGGGTTGAACTATTATTACTCCCTTGCCAACAAAGCTTTTGACTACATACAGGCAGGGTTGCCATCTATCAACATGGCCTTCCCGGAGTATCTCCGGCTAAATCAAGAATTTGACGTTTTTTACTTGATTGAGGAATTGGAACCCCGGCAAATTGCGGAAGCAGTAGCACTTCTTCGAAGCGACAAAATTCGCTACGAAAACATGGCAATCAGGTGCAGGGAAGCTGCAAAGACGCTGAACTGGCAGGTGGAATCGAAGAAATTGCTGGAATTATTCCAAAAAATCGGCTAATCTCCTCCAACTCAACATCAAAGCTCTTTTAACAAACCTTGTGAGGAGGTGTCGTTTGCCTCCAAATCGGTTGGTGGCACTGCCTTGTTTAGCTCCAGTCGGAAAGGAACATTGTTGATGACCATGTTGATGGCCAAGAAGTTGGGCGTCAGAGAATCAATGGTATAAATGCTGGGCGGATCTCCTTTCTGCTTGATGTTGTTGCCGGAAAAGCTATAATCATAGGTCTGTTCCATAAAGGTAGGTGTCAGGTTGGTCTTCATGCTGCCCGCTTCGGTGAACTCGTAATAGGTGCCGGTCATGGTTTCCGTTTGCTTGCCGTTACGCCACGCCTTTGCTATTTCCCAGCGGCCAAGTAAGTGGTTTTGGTCAAGTACAGGTGCTTTTTGGCCATCAGTCTGGCAGGAGGCCAACCAGCATGTAGCAGCCAAGAATGTGAAGCGAATTAGTTTGGACGACATATTTTGGAGAGTTGAAGGGCGTTAAAAAAGTCCAAAAACGACAGTGATGGCTGTTTTTGAAGACTCCGTTGTTGTTTAGCCTGCTTGCGCAATGTAAACGCTGCAAAATTACGCAAATCCTGATATTTATTGGAGCTGGGAAATATCCCGAAAAATCAATCCATGCCTTGCCCAACCCTATGGTTGGTTGCCGCTGTCTTATGGCATGAATGATGGCTTGTTTGCAGAAATATTCACAAATTCTGCTCAGAACATTCAAATGGTTGCTGTATCCTTTATCATCAAAAATTAAAATCATGAAAGCGAATCATTTTAAACTCTTCCTGTTGCTGGCTGTGACCAGCATTTTTTCGCAAGGCTGCCTTAAGGACGATTGCGAGCGAAAACTGACTTATACCCGCGTGGAACCAGTGTACAAAACCCTCGACGAGCTGCACACTGGTACAGCCGTGGTAGAAGGCCCTCGAACACTTGGTAATACTGGCGTTCTTTATTATTACAATAGCAAAATCTACATCAACGAGCGTGGGGAAGGAATTCACGTTATTGACAATGCAGACCCGAAAAACCCAGTCAATACGGCTTTCATCGCCATACCCGGCAACGAGAGCTTCGCCATCAAGAATGGTATCCTGTATGCGAGCAGCTATATTGACCTGCTGGCCATTGACTTGAGCAGCCAACAGGTCGTGGGGCGCACGGAAAGCGTTTTTCCGCCGCTGTGGGAAGACTTGGCCAACAACCAAGTCGCTGTTTCCTACAAGGAAACCAAGGTGACCGAGGAGGTTGATTGCGATACCTACTCCAATTTTTACAATAGGAATGGGGAGTTCATTGACTTCGTAGGTGGTGGAATGGAAGGCGATTTTGCCCTCCAAAATGCCTCAAACGACAACAACCTAAGCGGCGGCACGGGCATTGGTGGCTCCATGGCAAGGTTCACCATCGTCGGGGATTACCTTTATGTGGTGGACCAAAGCAGCCTCGACGTGTTCAGCCTCTCTAACCCCAGCCAGCCATCGGCCACCAATACGGTGGAAATGGGGTGGGGCATCGAAACCATTTTTCCGTACCAAGACAAATTGTTCATCGGCTCCAATGCGGGCATGTACATTTTCGACAACTCCAACCCCAGCGCTCCGAACTTGCTATCCAAGTTCGAACATGCGAGGGCTTGTGACCCAGTTTTTGTCAAGGACAACTATGCTTACGTGACCTTGCGCAGTGGAACAGAGTGCGAGGGGTTCACGAACCAGCTTGATTTGATTGATATTACGAACCTGACTTCGCCATTCTTGGTCAAGACTTTTCAGATGCAGAACCCGCACGGGCTGTCAATTTCTGGCAACAACCTGTTTCTTTGTGAGGGGGCATTTGGCCTAAAATCCTTCGACATCACCGACCCAACCACACTCGGCCAACACCTGCTCGACCATGAAGCCAATCTCCACGCATTCGATGCAATTTCCTTGAATGGACAACAAAGCCTGCTAATGGTGATTGGAGAGGACGGGTTGTATCAGTACAACACGGAAGACCCTGCCGACCTCAAGTTTTTGAGCAAAATCCCAACGAATTAATTGTGCTGACGTAACAATTTACTGGATGAAGAATGGGGGTAAATGATTGATTTTCAATTGTTTACCCCTTTTTTTTTATTCCACCTCTGCCTCCTGCATCTTCAGCTCAAACTTGCCATCCAAGAACTTGATTTCCAAGTTCCGGCGATGCTTGAACCATGAGACGATTTCATCGCCCAAAAACGCCCGGCGCCAGCCGGAGAAGGTAGCGTCGTCGAAGAAGTCCTTGTCATTTTTCATCTTCTTCAAGATATTGCGGGGCATGACGATATGGTGGGATATGCCCTCTTGGAGGCACTTATATCGCACCAGGAGGTCAAGCATTTCCATCAAGATGTCCTGCTTGGGGTTGTCGCTATTGTCACGAGGAATGCGGTTGAGCACTTCCCGCTCCACCTCGGTGGCAGGTGCTTCGTACAGCTCGACGAACTTTTTGCCAAACTTGCCAACGAGGTTGTCCGGCAGGCGGCGGTCGTTTTGCAAGGCATCCAGACCAGAGTGGACGGCCCGCACAATGGCGCTGATGTACTTGCTTGGCAGCACCATTTCCTTGGAGTGGTTCCGGCGCTCGGCCTCCTCGGTCCGCCACAGCATCAGGCGCAGCAGGAACACTTGCTCTCGGCGGCGAAGGCTCTTGATGATATTGCTCTCCAGCACCTCCTTGTAGGGGTCGGTCTCGTAGGTTTCCGGGTCTTCGAGCTGCTTGAACTCCTCGTAGGCCCAGGAGAGGCGGCCCGATTTTTCCAACAGTTTGGTGATATTTACCCAAAGTTGGTAAAGGTGGATCACGTCATGCAGGGCATAATGGAGCTGTTTGGCCTGGAAGGGTCGCCGCTCCCAGTCCGTCACGGTGTAGCCCTTGCTTACCACGATGTTCAGTTCGCTTTCCACCAACTTGCTGAACCCGACCGGATGCTTGTAGCCGATGAAGGAGGCAGCTATTTGCGTGTCGAAAGTGTTGCGGGGAAGTATGCCGTATTGGATGTTGAACAGGCGATAGTCATTGTCGCCTGCATGCACGATTTTAAGCACCTTTTCGTCCACCAGTATATCAATCACGGGCTGGATGTCCTTTATTTTCAGGGGGTCAATGAGGTAGAAACCATTGGGCGTGCCCACTTGAATCAAGCAGATAAGCGTCAAAAATCGCTTCTCTCCGATGAACTCTGTATCGAAGCACATCCATGCTATGCCTTTGTTTTCCTCGGCAAACTTTGCCAATCCAGCGGCATCTTCTATCAGCGTGTAATTGATTCCGGATTCAGACATAAAGGACCTGGGTTTGTAGGTTAGATTTGCAGCAAATAATTCTGGGCGTACTTTATTCGCAAAAGCTTGGGCTTTGTTTCGCTGGCGCAATTTTTCGCCGTTGATTTGCCCAAGGTTCCGATAAAACCACGGCGAAGATAGAAAAATTGGTAGCTGTGGAAAGAATAATATGGGTTTGTAATTGCGCACGTTCAGGGGGCGTTTTGGTTGATAATCCAAACAACCACAACGACTTAACATTGCACACAATCTATCCAGAAAATGACAAAAAAACTCTTGGTCACCGGTGCATCGGGTTTCTTGGGCTGGCACGTGGCCAGACACGCCCAAGCTGACTGGCGGGTGGTGGGCACTTGGCACGGCCATCCTGCCGGACTGCTCCCAAAGTCGGAGGCCATGCAACTTGACCTCACCCACCGGGACGCCATTTGGCAAGCGCTCAAAGCGGTAAATCCCGATGCTGTCTTCCATTTGGCAGCAGCATCGAACCCCGCCCATTGCGAAGCGAACATGGAAAAAACACGCTTGCTGAATGTGGACGCCACCACTTGGTTGGTAGAGATGTGCGCCGAGCGCAACATCAAGTTGTTGTTCACTTCCAGCTCGCAGGTGTACGATGGCGTGGAAGCCCCTTTCAGTGAGTCCCCAAACCCATCCCCGCAAAACGAGTATGGGCGGCAAAAGCTGGCAGCAGAGCAGGCCATTCGGCAGTTGACCCCATCGGCCATCATCGTGCGGGTGGCGGTGATGTACGGAAAAGCGGGCAATGGCACCAACAACTTCCTGTTGCAATGGCTCGATACTTGGCGGAACGGTGGGGCCGTGACCGCTTTCCACGACGAAATCAGGTCGTTCTTGAGTGGTCAATCGGCGGTGGCGGGGCTTTTTATGTTGTTGGAAAAAGCAGCGGAGGGCATTTTCAACCTCGGTGGTGCTACGGCGGTGAGCCGATATGATTTTGCAAAAATGGCCAGCAAAGTCTTCCTTTTGCCGACGGCGGGAATCATTGGAAAATCACAAAAAGAAGTGGAGACGGCAGCGTTCAGACCCGCCGACCTGACGTTGGACCTTCATAAAATAAGGGATATTGGGTTTAAGCCTGCGTCGCTTGAAGGTGGATTGGAGGGTTATTTATGAACTGCCAGAAACCAAAAGCCTGCATCGTCAACATCCTCAAAACATGTACATCGTCTTGAACGACAGGAAATATCCAACCAACGAGTCGAGGCCCAATTCGTGTTTTCTGTTGTTGTAAAGCAGGTTGATAGAGCGGTTCCATCGGCCACCGATGGCAAAATGTTTCGAGAAGAAAAAATCTGCCCCGATGGTAATGCCGTAGTCGTTGTTGTGAAAATTGTCCACTTCCTCGTCGTGCTTGCTGCCTATGGCTTTGGCCTCCAACAAGCGGCTGAAGGTGAACCCGCCAGTGACCTGCACTTTGTAGTATTCCTCCTCTTCTTTGTACCAATCCTTGTAGGAAAGCATCACGGGAACTTCCACGTATCGGAGGCTGATGTCGAGGTCGCCATTGATAAAATGGACGCTGTTGTCAAAACTGCCCCGCTGCGAGTAGAGCATCTCAATGATAAGGTCGGTTTTGTCTTTTAGCCCTGCAACGGCTCGAAGGCCACCATGCAGTCCAAGGCGGTTGTAGCCTGCCGAGTCGTCGCCCTTGATTTGGGCAGCATTCAGGCCAAGCACCAAGCCAGCCTTGAATCGCTGCTGCGCCTCGGCGGTCTGTTGCAGAATGGTAAATGAAAAAAGGAGGATGGTGGTAGTGGCGATAATTTGTTTCATATTTCTATTCAAGTTAGCAGCAGGGTGGATTTGCGTGTTTTTCAATCGGCAAACGCTGGAATCGCTTCGGTTGTTTTTTCCAATTCGAACTCCTGTCGGATGGCCAACATATTCTCGTCAATCCAGTCTTTGGCCATTTTCACCAATTCATCCGTATTGTCGGAGAATATCGGCTCGCCGTATCGGATTTTGATGTACATGCGTTTCCGACCAAAACACCGAATAAAATGCGGAAGGAAGGTTTCGTCGCCGACCCATGCGTCACTCTCCTCTTTGTACTCGATGGCCATGGGTACGATGCCGTACCCTTCTTTTGCCGCCAGGTTAAAAGCCCCCGTGCGGAAGTCTATCGTCGTTGGTTGCAAATGCGTGGTGCCTTCCGGATAAACCAGCACCGAAAAGCCCATCTTGAGTGCTTCCCGCATGGCATCCAGCGCACCAGTTCGGCTTGTTTTACTCTGCCGCTTGACGAAAATGATACCCGTTCGCCTGGCCCCATAACCAATAAGCGGCCAATTGGATACCTCTGCTTTGACCACCGGAAGTGCCCGCACCTCAGACATGGCAAGTATGCCATCCAAATAGCAGCGGTGGTTGCCGATGTAGATAAAGTTTCCTGGAGGCGGTGAGCCTTTTTTGTCCGCCCGAACGCCCAATTGGTGCAGTACCCAACCCAACCAAAGCTGGCTGGTGTTGAAGGCATGGTCGAGGTCCCTGCCCCTGAAAAGGGCCGGCACTACCACCCAAACGATATGGAAAATCAGGCAGCCTACCAAAATCACCGCCCGATAGCATACTCGAAGTGTCTTCATTATTTGGAAGCTATTCGCTAATATTTTGGTTAAAAACGGCTGCGAAGTTAGATGAATTTGGTTTTGGGGTGCCAGTTTTTAGGTTCCTTCTCCAGAACCCTAACCTGTATGCCGCTGGGAATTTCCTATCCAACCTCCTTCCTGAGGGATTCAATCATGGCAATTGGCACGTCGTTGAGGTCGAGAATGATGAACCCGTCGAGGACATCGGAGAAGTTCGGATCCACGTTGAAGCTGATGAAACGGGCGTTGAGCTTGAGGTACTGCCGCACCAGCACGGGCAGCCGGAAATGCTCCGGTTCTATGTCCTCGATGAGACTGTCAAGGGACTGGAGCTGGTCGTCGAGGTTCTCGGCCAACATCTCGATGTCCACCTTGTCCACCTTCACCTTGAAGGGCTTGCGGGGTTTGAGGAATTCGGCTAACTCGTTGTTGTAGAAGTGTTTTTTGATGTAAGCCACAATGACCCCACGAGATAGGTTCGAGTAGTATTTGCTGATGCTGACGGGGCCATAGAGGTAGCTGAACCGTGGGTTTTTTAGCAAAAAATAGAGGATGCCCTTCCAAAGCAGGAATAGCGGCAACCGCTTGCGTTGGTGGTCGGGCACGATGAAGGAGCGCCCCAACTCGACCGATTTTTTCATGTAGGGATGGAAGCCCTCCTTTATTTTGAAAAGGCTGCTGATGTAAAACCCGGCAGCGCCGTACCGCTCGAATATCTCGTCGCCAACCCCCATCCGGTAGCCTCCTGCAATCTGTTTTGCCTCCCGGTCCCAGAGTATGAGTTGGCGATAATAAAGGTCGTATTCGTCAAGGTCACGTGCCTTTCCTGTGCCTTCGCCAACTACCCGAAAGGTCAATTCTCGAAGCCTGCCAATTTCTTGGAGGGTTTGTGGGATGTCCTTCGCCTCTGCCACAAAGATGTCGTATTCGCCTTGCGAAGCAATGAGGGACTGGAATTTCAAATGCCCAATTTCATCTACAATCAATTGGTTGTCAATGGGTTCAGCCAATTGTTCTTCCTGTTCTGATAGTTTGAAAAAATTGCGCAGGTAAAACGGCTTCACCTCCAGTCCGGAGCCGAGCGAGTAGATTTTGGACTGGATGAAGCGCTTGAAATCCTTTGGCTTGTCGAACTTCTGCTGCTCCTCTACCGAAATCTGGTTTCCAACCCGAACGGTGATTTTGTAGGGTTCGCCCCGCACCCACTGCACGATTCGACCACCGATGCTCGGCCTAACAAAGCCTGGGAAGGGCGCTTTTAGGCGAACGGGTACGACGGGGATTTCCGCCCGCATCACCGCCCGCATGAGCCGGTTCATGAACTGGTCACGCACCGGGCTGTCCAATGTCCGGTCGGTGAAATGGAGGATGAGGCAAAGGGAATAGCCATTTGTTTTGGCCTTGACCAATTCCTTGAACAGTTCACGGACATAATCTTCCCACTGCAACAGGTTATAGTTCAAATGAAGGAAGTATGGGACGAGTGAAGGCTCGGACAAACTGCCCCGCTCGATGACCTTGAAAGGGATGGTGCTGCCGTCGAGCAGCCGGATGAGCACCAACTCATCCACATCATCTAAGGCTTGGTTGACGATGAACAGCGTTGGCACCTTCACGGCAAGGTTCTTTAGGTCGTGGGCATCGGCCTCGATTTGCACGTTTTTTTTGCGGAGGGCCGTATCGAGAATTGGGTTGGTCGGAAAATTTGTGGGCATATTTCAAGTTGCGGAGCAAAGCTGACGAAATCATATTTCGTCCTATTTTACCTTCTGGCCCCAAAGTTAATTTCTGTGGTGTGGATTTAACGCTAAATTTGCCCGAATCAAAACTCTCAACATGAAATTTAAACACAACTTCACGATTATTTTACTCTTCACAGTGGCCGCCTGTTTCGGTCAAAACAAGGTCATGGACATTGGCTTGGAGGTACAAGCCTACCCAACTGGCTTCATTCCCGGGTTCCGGGTGGAAAAAAGCTTCACCAAAAAAGACCTTGTCGGCGTGCGGGTCGGCTATCAAATCATTGACCACGGCGACAACGGCGAGCACGACGATGAAACGGGCAGTGGCTTTGGTGGCTCGCTCGGCTTGAAGCACTATTTCAACCGCTATTTCACAGGGCCGAGCCTTGGCTTGCGCACCGACCTTTGGGTGAACAAGATAGACTGGGTGACGAAGCTCGAAACGGGCGGAGAAACCACGGGTTCTACTGACCTCATCGTGGTGCAGCCAACCTTTGAGTTTGGGTGGGCATTCACGATGGGCGAGTACCTTGTGCTTACGCCAGCCGCCGCATTTGGTTTTGAAATAAATGCCAAGACCAAGGGCGAAGGCACTGGGCAAGGTGCCATCTTTCTGGCGGGCTTGACGGTCGCCTATCGGATTCAGTAATAGGTGAGGAGATATTCGGGGGCTATTATTCCGTTTTTTGCTTCGCAATAATGGTTTCCCCGTCTGTCACCACCTGGCCGGGCACGACCATTGGGACCGTGTTTTCGGGCAGGATTAGACCAACTTGGCTGCCCAATTTTATCAAACCAATGACGTCCCCCGCAGCCACGGTTTGGCCCGGTTCCATGAAGTCCTCGATGCGGCGAGCCAGCAGCCCAGCCACTTGAACCACCTTGTAGCGCACACCATTTTCGGTTTCAAACAGCAGGTCGTTCCGCTCGTTTTCGAGGCGCAGCCCGAAGCGGTTAGTTTGAATCAGCGCATTGTTGAAGCTGCCCTTGACGTAGTTTTTTTGCAAAAAACGGCCCGCCATGGGTGCACGCTGGTAGTGTACGTTTGTCACGTCCATCTCGATGGCGATGAGCCAACCGCTGGAATCAACGTCGGAGGTCATCACCTGTACCACTCCGGCATCTTTTTCCCAAGCCAAAGAGTCGGCGGTCCAGTGCAGCACTGCGGCCACCTTTCCATTGGCTGGGCTGATGAATGCGCTGGTATCGGTCGGGATGCTGCGCTCTGGCAACCGCAAAAACCAAAACTGGTAGTAGGCCAGCATGGCTGCGACAGCAATTGCGAAGCCGATGAAAAGTTTTTTCAGGATTTTTTTTGGCTGGTTTTTTTCCATGAAATCGTTTGTTTTTAAAGCCCTGCACATAATTTGGCAGGGATTGGAACTAAGTCGTTGAAAGATGTTTTTCTAAAAAATCTTACGAGGACTTTGAAAAATTAAAAATGCACATATCTTTGCGCTCGCTTTTGGCAAATGAGTCATCAGCATCAGAAAGGTGAGGTAGCTCAGTCGGTAGAGCAATGGANNAATGGACTGAAAATCCATGTGTCGGGGGTTCGAACCCCTCTCTCACCACCGTTTTTGAAAACCCCTGCAATAGTAGGGGTTTTTTCGTTTAACGGCAGCCTAACATCCGGCTCACTAATTTCCATTGCCCTTTTTAATGTTTCTTTCCTGCAAAACTGAACCAACCTTTTGCAAGGTCTAACTGCTTTTTCGCAGTTGAATCACAAGCCGGGATTGACGACCAACAGCTTGATAATCAGGCCGATGACCACACAAGCACCAATCGTCTTCAACATGTCCCATTTTATCCCAAAATACAAGAACATCGCAGCAACGGTGATGAATACCGCACCCCAATCCACCGAACCCCATTCGGGCAATGGGACATGCAGGGCGCCAAAATTCAACTCCCCCATTTGCTTGAACAAGGTGTGTAGGCTGAACCAAATTCCCAGGTTCAGCACCACGCCTACCACGGCGGCAGTGATACCGGAAAGCGCAGTCGTGAGCGATTTATTGCCCCGTAACTGTTCGATATAGGGCGCTCCCGTGAAGATGAACAGGAAGGAAGGCACGAACGTCACCCAAGTCACCAGCACAGAAGCCAACACACCAGCCAAAACGGGGTCAAGATATCCGGCAAAACGGAACGCTCCCATGAACCCGACAAACTGCACCACTTGGATGAGCGGCCCTGGCGTGGTTTCGGCCATGCCGAGGCCGTCGAGCATCTCACCGGGCTGCAGCCAGCCGTAGGTCTCCACGGCTTTTTGGGAGATGTAGGCCAGCACGGAGTACGCCCCGCCGAATGTCACGAGTGCCGATTGGCTGAAAAAAAAGCCTTGTTTGGTGAAGATATTTTCCATGCCAAGTGTCAATGCAAGTAGGGCCACGGGGAGCAGCCACAGCGCCAGCCAAAAGACCGCTGTTTTGAAAGTCGTTGACAATGAGGGTTTTATGGGTTGGATGAGGCGGTCTATCAATCCTTCTTCACTTCCTCTCACGTCGGCATGACCCTTCACCACGAGGAATTTATCTTCCCAAACCTTTCCGCCGATGAACCCAATCAACCCCGCTGCCACAACGATGATGGGGAAAGTGATTTTAAAGAAAAAAATTGCCAAAAAGGCCAACACGGCCATGCCCACCATCACCTCGTTTTTCAGCGCCTTTTTTCCGATTTTTATCACTGCACCAATTACGATGGCCAACACGGCAGGCTTGATGCCATAGAAAATGCCCTGCACGAAGCCAACGTCCTGCCAAAGCGCATAGATGATGCTCAATATAAGGATAGCTAAAAAGCCCGGCAGCACGAACAGCGCCCCAGCCACAATACCGCCCCGACGCCCATGCAGGAGCCAACCGATGTAGGTGACAAGCTGCTGCGCCTCTGGCCCCGGCAACAACATGCAGTAGTTGAGGGCATGGAGGAAACGGTTTTCACCCAACCATTTTTTTTCCTCCACGACGTATTTGTGCATGACGGCGATTTGCCCGGCAGGGCCACCGAAGCTGTACAGGGCGATTTTGAGATAGACTCGCAGTGCCTCAGCGAAAGTGGGAAGTGCATTTTCACCCATGCTATTTCGTTTGAAGTTTTTGGTCAATTGAATAAGCCCCACCTCCTTTTACCAACAAAAAAATACTGCCTAACAACATTGCCCAATCGGTGCGGCTGCCGTGCAACATTGACCAAAAACCATCATTGGCCAAAACCGCTGACTTTGTGGTGAAGATGGCTACCAGCATAATGATGATGAGTGGAATGCTCGCCAAGCGGGTAAGCATGCCGAGCAGTATAAGTGTCCCACAAACTATCTCGAACGTGCCAACAAATGGGCCAAGAAAGTCGGGATTGGGAAGCCCGATTTTGGCGAACCTGCCTGCTCCTAATTCATCGGCAAACAGGAACTTTTGGATGCCTTCCGATAGGAAAACTGCACCAACCATCAAGCGGATGAGGATGGTGGTGCTGGCATTGTCGGTAGTGATGATTCCTTGCATGATATATTTTAATTTGGTTTCACAATCAATACCGAAGGTGATTTCGACAGCCAAACGCTGCCAGACTCCACCGCCTTTTTCCAGCTATCGAGGCTGATGAGCATCAAATCCTGTTGTTGCAGAAACTCCGTTTCAATGATGTTTTTATCGTAAAAACCAAGTTGATGCGGGGCCGTTTTGTTCAGGTCTCCGACCATTTTATTGAGCTGTGGTGATTGTTGCAAAATGCCGGAAGTGTCGAGCAGGGTGAGTTTTGCTTCGTTGTGGTACATCAACTTCTGGGCATATTCGAGTAGAAAACCATCGTCTGCTTCGAAGATAGGCATGAATACCCGTTCAATCTTTACCAACCCCTTGTCGACCAAAATCCCGACTGGCATTCTGGTGCTTTTTATCAACTGCTTGGTGCGGTCGTCAAAAATGCCGTCCTCAAACAGGTTTTCCTTTCCCGTGATGGCCTCGTAAAGCTTTTCTGGATTAATGATGCGGGAGGTAAAGCCGAGTATCTTGCCAAGCAAGGTGCCCTCAAACACGGAATTGCCCATGCCTATCAACAGCAGGTCGAACTGCCCGACGTTGGCGGTGTCGGCTATCTCTTGGTCTATGTTTTGCGTGGGTTTGAACAGCGTGTTTACCGACAGGCTGAGTAGTTGAGCCTCCGATTCGATTGGTTGAAAACTGTCCCGCTCGTACTCCTCCGTATTGAACTGGTTTAGCTCAGAACCAGCGGTCACGTGCAGGGCCGTTACGTTGGTCTGCGCCGGGGACTTTCGGGTGAGGCTGCTGGCCAAGCGCAACATGGACTTGCCCGTTTCTGGGTTGGCAAAGGAAATGAGGATGTCAAACTTGTCGGCGGTGCCGATGGAGCCGGGCAAGATGGCGGGCGTTTTCTCTGGCAAGAATCGGTTGATGAGGTCGAGGGCAGGGCCAGTCATCACGGTGGTGACGAGGGCCATGATGACCATCATCGCAAATACCTCTGGCGAAAGCACGCCGAGGTCGTAGCCGATGTTGAGCACCACGAGCTCCATCAGGCCACGGGTGTTCATCAGGGCGCCGATGGTGAGGCTGTCCCGCCAGTTTTCCCCGACAAACCGGGCGGCGAGGGCGCTCCCGATGAATTTGCCGACCACGGCCACGAGGATGATGAGGCCGCATATTTGCCACAAATATGGCTCATTCAGCAAGCCGATTTGCGTGCGCAAACCCGTGAACACAAAGAACAACGGCAAGAGCAGCACCTGCGCCACATCCTCCACTTTTTCGATGAAAAGGTTGCGGAAGCGCATATTGTCCGGCATGATGACGCCCGCCATGAACGCCCCGAACAAAGCGTGGATGCCAATCACCTCCGTTGCGTAAGCCGACACCAACAGCATGATGAAAAAGATGCCCACCACGGGTTTGCTCAAGCCCTCTTTGCTCGAATATATATCGCCAAGCCTTTTCAGGAATGGCTGAACGACCTTCAGCATGAAAAGCACATAGGCCGCTGCCAATAATATGGTGTAAACCGAGCTGCCGATATTGCCTGCCTTGACGATGGCGATGACAGCGGCCAAGATGCACCAGGCCGTGATGTCGTCGGCGGCAGCACAAGTGATGACCACCGTGCCGATGCGGGTCTTTGCCATGCCCCGCTCCTGCACAATCCGGGCCAGCACGGGAAAGGCCGTCACGCTCATGGCGATGCCAGTGAACAGGGCGAATGACAGGAAATTTACGCCTTCGCCGGAGAAGTTTTCATAGATGAAATAAGCCAGCCCAACCCCCATCGAAAACGGTATGATGATGCTTGCATGGCTAATGACGATGGCCTCGTTGGCTTGGTTTTTCAGCACTTTCAGGTCGAGTTCCATGCCGATGACGAACATGAACAGGATAAGCCCTATCTGGCTGAGGAACTGCAAATTGCCAAGGGAGGCTACTGGAAACAGGAACTCAGAGAATGCTGGAAAGAACATCCCAACAAGCGATGGCCCAAGAATAATGCCCGCCGCTATCTCTCCTATGACGGCAGGTTGTCCGATTTTTTTGCACAAAAAACCGAAGATACGGGCGGCCACGATGATGGTGATGATTTGGAGCAAGAGGATGGCCAATGGATGCGTGAGGTTGTGGCTCATTGTCTCCTGAAACTGTCCTATGGCAGAGGTGGCGTCGGGCGATAGCTGTTCGATGGCCTTGGCCGCTTCTTTTGCCTTGCCTTTCAGGACAATAAGGTACATCAGCACCGAAAAACAGCCGATGGTGACGATATAGAAAAGGAGGTTCTTGTATTTATTCATCCTGCAATTTTTAGTGAAAAACCGATTGATTCAGTGCATAACCCATACCTGCAAGGATATTTGGCTGCAAGATAAAAGGAGACAAATTGAGGCGGATTAAATTGTCATTAATTTTACAAGGAATACCGCTAAGAAATGCGTGAAAAATACGTTGTTAAGTTTTGGTTTAGCAGGTTTAGAGAAGTGTAGCCTCTTTAAAGCTAAACCTGCTACGGTTCTCTAAACCTGCTAAACAAGTTATCTTTTACACGTTTCTAAACACCGGATGAATGCCATGTTAAGCGGTGTTGTCCGCTATTTCAGGCTCTTATATATAGAAAGCAGCGAAGTCAAAATAATGACCACTCCCACCAGAAACATCAGTGTTTTCGGCCTGATGAACCGCACCAGATATGCCCCCAATGGCGCTGCAACCACCCCCCCGACAATCAACCCAAGGATGGTCTTCCAACCCTCCAGCCCCATGAAAAACAGGAACACGCCCGTGCTTGCAAAGGTGACGAAGAACTCCGCCGTGTTCACCGTGCCGATGGTCAATTTCGGCGTTTTTCCCCGGTGGATGATATTGGAGGTGACGACCGGGCCCCAGCCCCCGCCGCCGATGGAATCGAGCAGGCCGCCCATGAAGCCGAGCGGTGCCATCCGTTTTATTTCGTCCTTGAACAGCGGCTCTTTGAAACTTTTCACTAAAATAATGACGCCCAGCACCAGCAAATAGGCGGAAATAAAAGGCTTAACGGTATCACCCTCCAATATTTTTGACAGCAGAAATGCACCGAGCATGGCCCCGATGACGCCCGGAAGGGCGATGCGGATGAACAGTTTTTTGTCCACGTTCTTCATGTATAAGTGCGAAAGGCCGGACACGCCTGTGGTAAACACCTCTGCGGTATGCACACTTGCCGATGCAATAGCTGGTGGTACGCCTAAATTCAGTAAAAAAGTAGAACAACTGACCCCATAGGCCATTCCCAAGGCCCCGTCTATGATTTGGGCGAAGAAACCCGCCATGCAGAACATCCAAAATTGACCATCAAAGCTGATGGTTTGAGCTTCTGTGGAGTGGAAGAACTGCCAGACCAGCCAAGATATGATGCTGATTTTTAGTGCAATGATGACGTAGCTGATATGCTTAAAGTCAAGTTTTTCCATGTTTTGTCAGATGATTTAGCGGAAGACGCCTTCAATGGGGCAAAGGTAGTGAAGGGAAGTTAAATTATAGTATTTTGGTAGGGTTAGCTGGTTAAATAATTTCAAAATTTAACTGTTGCTTTTCGGGAAGATTATTTCTTACTTTCAATGTCACAGATTTCCCGTTTTCCACCCCAAAATCCATCGTTTTCTTTCCGTGCTGCAAAGCGTTTTGTACGGAATAATCGTTTTGCAGCCCGCATTAATCGTTTTGCAGCCCGCATTGCTCGTTTTGCAATGCGGGCTGCAAAGCGTTTTGTGCGCATTAATCGTTTTGCAATGCGGGCTGCAAAACGATTATTCCGTACAAAAAACGATGCACTTCCCATTGGCAACAGGCTGAAATGCCTATGAATGCTGGATTCTTGGATTCAAGCGGTTGGTTCAGGCCCATTTTCCAAGCCAAGCAGGGTTTTTGCTGGAGCAGAAGAAATATGAATTGCACTTACATCTTGGTCATTTGTTACGTCACAGAAAATTACAGCAAAACCAAAAAAAATAAATCAAACATTTGCAATTTTAAATATTGTTGAAATAAATTTGCGTTACACAATTTTAACTGCCACGTGCTTCTAATCACGATAGAAAGGGAAGAGAAGTCTGGCATCCAAAACCAACTATTTATGGCTTTACTTACTGATTATCGAAAATTTGGCGCTTCCAGACTGAAAAACTTCACCACAGGTGTCATCAACGGTCTTGGGAACAGTGTTTTTTCGAGCCTTGCCACAGCGGTGACTGCGCTCCTTGCCTTAAACAATGCACTGCGGGATAGCATATTGCCTTTTAATGAAAGCACCAAGGCTACGAATGATATTATGTTGGAAAAAAAAGCGCTGGTTATCAAGAAACTCAATGAAATGCGACCCTTGGTAGAGGAGATATGCGGTGGGGATTTTGTATTGGAACAATTGTCGGGCTTCACGCCCAGCAAGCGGGGCCGTTCCCGGCGCACGTCTATTGAGGCAGCACAGTTAGACAGTGCTGTGGCTACCACGGTGGCTGGCCAATTATTGATTACCATACATTCAGCGGTGCCAGGAAATCAAGGCTTTGAAGTCCATTATACAATAGGCACTAATGACCATATCGTGGGCGTCTATAAAGTAAAAGGACGCACGCTCCAGTTTGTGGCTTCCGGCTTTCCTTCCAGTACGCCTATCAGTGTATATCTCATTACTTTAAGCACGAATAATGTGCGAAGCGACCCATCTAATTCGGTGCCTGCATCGGCGCTATAATGGTCATTGGTCAATATAGTCATTGGTCAATATGGTCATTGGTCATTATAGTCATTGGTCATTATAGTCATTAGTCATTATTGTCATTGGGATAAAATTGCCTCAATGCCCAATGACTATAATGACCTATAAATTATACCTGAGCGTCACCCCATAAGTCCTCGGGTCGCCCAATACCGCTGCATAATGGCCCGCATTGCCAGCACCCGGCAGCAATTGCTCGAAATAATCCTTGTCCAGCAGGTTGCGTGCCCAGATGAAGACCGACACGCCTTTTGCCGCCCGAAAGCCCAGCCTACCGTTCAGCAACGCATACGCATCAATATTTAAGTACTGCGAGGGAGATGGGCTGGAAGAAAACTCGGAGCGATAATAGGAATCGAAGGCGACGAAGAAGTCCGAGTTGTTGCCAAGGAATTTGCTGGGCAAAGTCAGCTCACCACCCACAGAAACTGCCCATTTGGAAATGCCGGGCAACCTTTCACCAGAAACATCTTTAAAAGCGACTTGCACGCCATCCACCTGCTGGCCCGTTTCTTCGAGCGGGAGCGGTGCGTTCGTAAATTTCTCGTACTTCCCATCGGTATAGGCCAGCGAGCCATAAAACGAAAGGAACTTTTGCACCTTGAGGTTGCCGTCCAATTCGAGGCCACGTACCCGCACTTTTTCGGCATTGGCGAGGTAGCCACGGTTGATGCCCAATTCCGGGGACTGCACCTGCGTCTGATAGTCCTTGATGTCAGTGTTGTAAACGACAAGGTTCAGCGTGGAGGCAGGAGTAGGGCTTGTTTTCACGCCAATTTCAAAGTGGTTCACGGCCTCCGGTTTTATCACAGCCAATTCCAGTAGGGGAGCGCCATTTGCGGTGGGCAAGCCGCCAAGGTTGAGGCCGACCGGCTTGAACCCCGTGGAATAGGTGGCAAAAGTATTGATGCGCTTGGTTGCTTTGAACGCCAGCGTCAATTGGCCGGAGAGGTTGGTGTCGTCAATTTCTGCCTCAAAGGCTTGGTCGGTGTAAACGGCCCGCTTCAATGCAATCAGTGCAGGGTCTTCTGTTTGCAGGCCTCCATAAGTTTCCCGCTTGAACTCAATGTCTTTGTCGTCGTAGTTGTACCGGAGGCCGGGCAACAAGCTGATGCGGTCGGTGATGGACCAATCAACTTGGCCGAATACCGCCCCGCTGAAGGTGTTGAGGTTTTGGGTCGTCCTAATGCCGTAGCCCTCGAACAGGCCGGGGGTCTTCCAAAGTTCGCTGGTGGAGCTTTGCGCAAAGCGCCATTGGTGTACGCCGGATTCCTCGGTGTGGACGGGGTCGGACTTCAAGTTTTGGCCGAAGGCAAACACGCCAAAGACACCACTCAATTTGGAGGAAAACGTGCCTGCCCACCGAACTTCCTGCGACCATTGGCGGTGCTTGGAGGTGGCTTGCGATAAAGCCAATGCTTGCAAACCCGTGAAGTCACGGTCATTGGAGGGGTCCCAGTCCCAGTAGCGCCAAGCAGTGGTGGAAGTCAGCGTGCCAGCGCCGAGTTTAATGTCGGCATTGAGCGAAGCGCCACCGAGGTTTTGGCCGGACCGCCACGGCGTGTCATGGTCTATTTTTCGGTCAAATGGGTTCCGGTTTGGAACCGTATAGCCGAGGTCGGCGATGATGTTCTCGAATTGCCGATATGCCGCCCGCTGGGTTGGTGCTACCCCTGCGAACACCTGTGCGAAACCATCCGGGCGCTGACGGGTGGCATCGCCAGCCACGATGATGCTCACCTTTTCCGAAGGCTTGAACAGCAACTGTGCCCTTGCGCCGAGATTGTTTAGGTCGTTCACGGGCTTTTGGGTGGCGGTGTTGTACAAAAGGCCGTTGCGCTGTGTGCCGGAGAAGGAAACCCTTGCGGCGAGGGTCTTGGTGAGCGGCCCCGTGATGGAGCTTTTGGCTTGCACGTAGCCGTAGTTTCCGTAGCTGAGTTCAAAATTGGCACCGGGGGTAAAGCTGGGCTTGCGAGTTGTCACGTTGAAGGTGCCAGCGGTCGTGTTCTTTCCAAACAGCGTTCCCTGCGGTCCACGCAGCACTTCGATTTGCTCCACGTCAATGAAGTCGAGGGTGGTGGCGGCTGGTCGGGCGAAGTACACGCCGTCCACGTAGAAGCCCACGCCGGGGTCAATGCCGTCGTTGGTCAGCCCGAAGGTCGTGCCGAGGCCACGGATGCTTAGGCCGGTGTTGCGGGGGTTGGAGGAGTAGAGCTGCACGGACGGCACGAGTTCTTTCAAGCGGTTCACATTGAAAGCGCCCGCATCTGCTACGAGCGCACCGCCCACCACGGTGATTGGGATGGGCACGTCCTGCACCGCTTCTTTGCGGCGCCGGGAGGTGACGACGATTTCGTTGAGCAAGCGGTCGTTGAGGAGGGTTATTTCCAATGGTGTGCCTGACAACGCGGTGACTTGAACCTCTTGGGGTTCAAAGCCCACGAACCTAATGACCAAGGCGAAGGGCGGTGCTTGCTTAGCGGCAATGCTGAACTGGCCGCTGGCATCTGCCACGGCAAAAACGTTCGTGCCTTTTATTTCCACCGTTGCGCCGATGAGGGGTGCGCCTTCATTGTCTTTTATCACGCCTGCCACAACCCCGTTTTGGGAAAACAAAATGGCACTTGGCAAGAAAGCGAAAATGGCCAATAAGCTGGCCAATGCAAGTGATTTTCGTAAAGATTTTTTCATAACAGTAGGTTGGTATTGAATGAAAATACAGCACCATTAAAGCAACTATAGATTGCAAAATGCCAATTGAGCATCGCTTTAGGTAGCGCTACAATTTGTTGTGAATCAGATTTTTAAGAATGGAATGGATGGGTTGCTAAAAGGTATCAGCAACAACTGGGAAGTGCGATGCTGCGACATCGCATGGAAGCATTGGAAGGGCGGAAAGTGCTGGTTGACAAGTGCGATGAATTCGTCGGAGAATGATTCAAGCTATCCATTGTTCAACTGTTTGAGTGAAGGGTTGGAATTTGCATGTTTCAAATCTAATTTGGTTGAGCCGCTTTGAAACACGCCGCAAATATAAGCCACTTATTTTTATCCTACCAAATTAGTGGGATTAAAATTTCAAAAAAATCAATCGCCCGCATTTATCAACTGGTCAATAGTAATGCCCTCCATTGCTTCAAGGGTCTTGGTGCGCACATTTATTAGCGCCAATTTCAGCTTGCAGTTTTCCACATCGGCGCAATCCGTGCAAGGTTGGTAAAAATTGAGCGAAGCGCAATAGAGTAGGGCGATAGGGCCTTCAAACATCCTGTGCATGTCGGCGAGGCTAATTTCGGAAGGATTTTTTAGCAGAAAATAACCGCCTGCTGCTCCCTGATGGCTGCCGACAAGCTGACGGCTTTTTAGTTCCAATAGGATAGATTCGAGGAACTTCCTCGGAATCATTGCGCCCTCGGAAATTTCTTGGGTCTTGGTCAATTCCCCTTTTTGAGCTAAATAAGTGATTGCCTTGATGGCGTACTTTGCTTTTTGCGTGAGCATTGAACTGGATTTTAGCCCGCAAAGAAACAAGAAATGCCAACAACCATTTTTGATTGTGGAATATTTCAAAATGAACAAGTTGAATGGAAAGCCCCGATTCCTGGTGCTAGTCCCTAATAATCGCTGAGCCTTGGCCGATTCCAACCTTTTCATCGGCCAAAAAAAACCACCAATGGGTGAATCTGAGCACTTCATCTTTTACCACAATCCTTAACAGCGAAGCATCCAAATGAATTTCTATCTTTGCCGCACAAAAAAACAGCCATGCAGCAAGATTTGAAGGAAATTTTTGGCGATACCACCGGCCTTGACCACAAGAGCATCGAGTCATTGACACGGGCACTTGAGAAAAACAATTTGCCCGGGTTCGATTACCTGGAGTTCAAGCTGTCGCTTGGACGGCTGGCGCAAATGAACCTGCCCGAGGAGACGGCCTACAAATCTGCCTTTGCCACGGCCTCGACTGTCGGCTTGACCAAAGAAAAATTGCTGACCACTGGCCAGCATTACAGGAAGGTGCTTTTTGACGAAAAAGAGCAGTTCAACGTTGCCCTGCAAGGGCAATTGAAAAAGCGGGTGAGCAACAAGCAGGACGAAGTGGTAAAGCTGAAGGCACAGATTGAGGCATGGAAGGCGCAAATCCTGAATTTGGAGAACCAGATTGCCAAGTCACAGGCCACCATTGACGATGCCGATAGCCAAATGGAGGCCGAGATGAAGAAGATACAAGCAACCAATCAAAGTTTTGAGCATACCCACCAAAGCATCATGAACCAAATCGAACTTGACCTGCAAAACATCCAACGATACCTTTAGCCAAGGGTAAATGGACTTGCCTTTTTCCCATCCACTTCGCAATCCTACACTGAATACCTAACTTTTCTCACCGCAATGAATTGCAAACAAGGAACAGAAATAATAATCGGTCAGATGACGGACCTGCTCGACAGGATAGCCCCTGAGACCTACGCCAAGCCGCTGCAACTGTTCAATGGCTCCTCCATTGGCCAGCATTTCCGCCATATCGTTGACTTTTATGGCTGTCTGTGCAGGGGAGTTGGCGATGGTAGGATTGACTATGCCCAACGGCAACGTGATACCCGGGTGGAAACGGAGCCAGCTTACGCAGCCGCTGTGCTAAACGACTTTTTTGAAAGTGTCACCAACTCCGACGAAGCGGCAATGGTGGAAGTGGTGGCCGATTTTTCCTCAGAACTTAACGAGACCCGCCCCGTTGTGCTGTCAACCGTTGGTCGTGAAATGATGTATGCCTACGACCATGCAGTACACCACCTTGCCATGATAAAAATGGGTTTGCGGGCCACGGCGCCTTCGCTCGAAATTGACAAAAACCTCGGCGTTGCGCCCTCCACCGTGAAGCATTGGAACAGCAGCCACTAAGCGGATTTTGCACAATGGCACTTAGTTTTCAATGCCAAAGCTGGCTTCAAATCACCCACTTAGTAACGTGTAAAAGATAACTTGTTTAGAAGGTTTAGAGAAGTTTAGCAGGTTTAAAGCTAAACCTGCTAAACTTCTCTAAACCTTCTAAACCAAAACTTCAAAACTTATTTTTTACACGTTACTTAGACAATTTCAACGCATGGACTATTACCAATACAGCATTAACACCGACCCAGCCCAAAACGAGGTTTTGATTGCGCTCCTGGGCCATTTGCCTTTTGATACCTTCGAGGAAAATGAAACGGGGTTCAATGCTTTCTTGCCAGATGCTGGTGGACAGGAAGCGGTGGACGCTGAAATCACGGAACTGCAAAAGTGCTTCAATTTTCAGTTTGAAAAGACGCATATCCCGGGCCAGAACTGGAACGAAATCTGGGAATCAAACTTCCACCCTGTCATCGTTGGCAGCTTTTGTGGCATCCGGGCGGACTTCCACGAGCCGCTGCCCGGCATGGAACACGAGCTGGTCATCAACCCCAAAATGGCATTTGGCACAGGCCACCACGAGACTACTTTTTCCGTCATCGAAATCATGCAGGGCATCCAGTTCACCGGAAAAACAGTCCTTGACTATGGCTGTGGCACTGGTGTTTTGGCCATACTGGCCTCTCGGCTTGGCGCTCGGCATGTTGAAGCAGTGGACATCGAAGTGGAATCTTACCGAAACACCGTTGAGAACAGTCAGGTAAACCGTGCTGAAAACGTGCAGGCCATCCACGGCATTTTGGGCGATGTGCCGGGCACCGAATTCGACATCATTCTGGCAAATATCAACCGAAATGTAATTTTGGACTCCCTTGGCCCGTTATACGAACTGCTGAAACCTGAAGGGATTTTGGTCGTTTCAGGTTTTGTTTTGGACGATGAGCAGTTAATGGCAGGTTCACTGCAAAATCACGGTTTCGCCATCCTCGAAACCAAGAAAAAGAACAACTGGTTGGCAATGAAAACGCTGAAAAGTGGATAGTTCAGCATCAACGATTCAAGATGAAAATTAGGTTTAGCTTCCTTTTCGCAATACTCGCATTTCCTTTCCTACTTTCGGCCCAGCGGCTTGAGAAATTCCCAGAAGAACCCACGGCTTTCCTCAAGGAGCTGGAATTGTTCATGACGGCATCGAAGAATCCCAAGCTGGAGGAACTCTTCAAAACCTTTGCAAAGTCCTTTAAGGGCGGGGTGTTCAGTCCCGATGAAATCACCCGGATTCGCCAAACGGGCGACAAGATGTTGGACCAGCGCATGACTGCCAACCCTTATTTCACGTCCTATCTCGAATCGCTTTTGTTGGTCAAAAAATCGGAGCTTGGCGAGAGCCGCTTCAAAAACTGGCACGAGGTGTTGGATGGAATGTTGGCCAGCATCGAGAACCGAAAACTCAAGCCCTTTGGTGACTTTTTGGATTTCAGCTACGGTTTTTTTGAGAAAAATGCGCTCCGCAAATCCGACCTTGGCACCACTTGGCTGGCGAATGCCTCCCGGTACGACCTTGTTTTCGAGGATGGCAAACCCCTCATAAAATACGATAAACTCGACCTGATAGCCACCCGTGGCAAGGACTCCATCATGATAAAATCCACGGCAGGGGTGTACTCCCCGGTGGAGGAAATCTGGAAAGGGAAGGGTGGCATCGTTTCTTGGGAGCGGCTTGGGCTTGGCAACGATGTTTACGCTGAACTGTCGGAGTACGAGTTTGAAACCAAAAAGAGCCTTTACGAAGTGGCCAACGTGAAGATGCACTATCCACTTTATTTTGGCAAAGCGGCAGTGGACGGCAAGTTCGAGGACAAATTGGTGACCTCCAACGAAGCCACCGAAGGAAGTTACCCACGCTTTGAGTCCAAGGAACGGGTGCTGGAAATCAAAAACATCGGTGAAGGAGTGCAGCTAAGGGGCGGCTTTCGGTTGCAGGGCAGTACGGTCTATGGTTTTGGCAACCGGCTCGAAAAGGCTGAACTCAAACTCTTGAACAAGAAAAAAGAATTGGTCTATAAAGGCCAATCTGAGCTTTTCATCATAAAACAAGAAGAACGAATCGTGGCTGAAGGCGTGGAATCTGCTATTTATTTTGGAAAAGATTCGCTTTATCACCCTTCGGTAAACATTCGCTTTGAACTGAAAACCAGGGAGTTGCAACTGGCGAGGGGCAAACGGGGCAGCGACCGGAACCCCTTCTTCAATTCCTTTCAGCAGATAAACTTGGATGCCGAGCGCTTGGATTTTGAATTGGAGACTGACAGTATTTACATTGGTCGGACCAACATGGGCATTGCAAAATCGGCAGTGCCAGTCGTGTTTGAGTCCTTGAAGTTTTTTAGCGAAAACGACTACAACAGACTTCAGAATATTTCCACCACCAATCCCATCGCCCTCATGAAGGTGGCCTACCAAGAGACCGGCGAAAAAACCATACACGCCGAGTCGTTGGCCAAGCGGCTGAACCCGAAGTTTTCCATCGAGAACATCAATTCGTTGCTGTATGACCTCGTGTCAAAAGGATTTATCAACTACAATGCGGATGATAACATGGTGGAAATGAAGGACAAGGTGTTGCACTATGCCGAGGCCAGCCAGAAAAAGGTGGATTTTGATTACCTGCGCATCATCTCCGACACCAAGTTGACGAACGCCGTCTTGGACATGAAGGACAACTCGACCTCTATCAACGGCGTGCAAAACATCGAGTTCAGCCAATCGCAAAGGGTCGGCCTCAAGCCTTACGGCGACAACGTGCGCATGAAAAGCAATCGGGACATGGATTTTCATGGCCGTGTGTTCGCAGGGTTTGGCGTCATTGAGGGCAAGGATTTTCATTTTGATTACAACAAATATCAAATCGGATTGGATTCCATCCGGTATTTTGACCTTTACCTGCCAACGGGAAAGGTGGACAAGAACGGAGTCCCAGAATCCTACTCCATGGCTTCCCGCATTGAGCACCTGACTGGGGTCCTGCTCATTGACGCTCCTTCCAACAAATCAGGTCGAGAGTCCATTGAGATGTTCCCTTCCATGGAGAGCAAAAAAAACGCCTTTGTCTATTACGATTACAAGCGGACACAGGGCGGAGCTTACCAACGTGATTCGTTTTATTTTAAGCTGAATCCATTCAGTTTCAATAGCTTGGACAAATACACACAGTCCGACATCCATTTCAAGGGCAAAATGATTTCAGCGGATATTTTCCCCATTTTTGATGAAACCCTCGTGGTCAGGGAGGATTCCTCGCTCGGCTTCGTAACAAAAACGCCGAAGGAGGGCTATCCCAATTACCAAGGGAAAGGGAAATTTGCTGGCTCCATTGACATGAGCAACAAGGGCATGTTGGGAAAGGGCACCCTTAACTACCTCGGCGCAAAGATTGACTCCGAAGACTTGATTTACAAGCCCCACCAGATGACGGGGAGTGCCGACCGGTTCGACATGGAGGAAGACCGAAAGGCAGCCATTCAGGTGCCGCAGGTGCGTGGCTTCGACGTGCTGTTGGACTGGCGGCCCTACAAGGACAGTATGTATGTGACCTCCAAGGAAGCTCCATTCGAGTTGTTCAAGGAGGGGCGGCACACTTTGAAAGGAACGTTGATTTTGACACCTGGCGGCTTGAAGGGCCGTGGGCTTTTTGATTGGGACAAGGCCAGCATGACCTCCAAGCTGTTCAGCTTCGGCGCATACTCCGCAAAGGCCGATACCACCGACCTGAAAATCAAGGCCATAGATGCAGGCGCAATTGCCCTTTCCACCAGCAACTTGAACGGGGACGTTGACTTTGACAAGCAGTTGGGCAGGTTCAAGGCAAATGCCGACGTGCTTACCACCACGTTGCCTTACAACCAGTACGTCACCACCTTCAACGAATTTGATTGGGACATGGCCAAGGAGACCGTGACCTTCCGGGCATTTGAGGGCAAATTGGGCAACTTCGTGTCCATCCACCCCGACCAGGATTCCTTGTTTTTTCAAGGTAAAAATGCCCTCTACGACCTCAAGACCAACTTGCTGAAAGTGGCAGGAGTCCCCTATATCGTTTCTTCCGACGCCTTCATTTATACCGAAACCGGCGATGTGGAAGTTCAGGCTGGCGCCGTCATCAGCGAGCTAAAAAATGCCAAAATCGTGGCCGATACCATCAACCAGTACCACGTCATCAACAGGGCGACCGTGAATGTTTTGGGCAAAAAGGAGTATCGGGCCAAGGGTTTCTATGAGTATAATATTGCAGACAAAATCCAAGAAATCGAGTTTGCGGAAATCACTGGGACGAGGATAGGAGAGGGCAACCGCAGTACCAAGCGCTCGGTGACGAGGGCCACCGGCGAAATCACCGAACGGAACAATTTTTACATTGACCACAAGACCAAGTTCCAGGGCACCATCAACCTGAGCGCCGAAAAACCCAATTTGGGGTTCAATGGCTTTGCGCAGCTACAATCCGAAACCCTCCCCGCAAAGCATTGGTTTTCAATTAATTGTGAGGGCGACAAAAATGACCTGACCATCGCCTACAAGATTCCGGTGAATATGGAAGGTGAGCAAGTCTTCACTGGCCTGTTTCTCAGCAAGGAGACCGCCACTTGCTACCCACGGGTGATGATGCCCTTGTTTTTCCGCAAGGACCGCCCCCTCTTAGCCGTGCAGGGCGTCATGCAGTATGACGAAAAAGCGGACAAGTTCATTTTTGCCGACTCTACTCGCATGATGAGTGGTGGTGCCGTTCCGAATGGTAACCAATTGGTGTACGACAACAAAACGGGCAAGATAGACATGGAGGGCAAATTCAGCCTCGGTTCCGCACTCAAGAACGTCAGCGTTGATGCCGCAGGCTACGTGAAAACGACTTTCGGGGAGATGGTTACAGATACCATTCTTGGCAGTTCAGCCATGAAGTCGGACCTCGAAATGGATGCAATGGTTGGCTTAAAGTTCACCATCCCATCCGATTTGCTCAAAATCATTGCCGCCGACTTCAAGTCCAGCACCTTTGATGCCACGCCAATCGTTTACGCCAAGGACATGCCGTTTTTCCGCAAGGTGATTCGTCAACTTTTCCCTGTCAACGACGATATTCAGAGTGCAATTGATGGTATCAGCCTCGGGTCGCTTACCTTGCCCAAAAAGCACAACCCATACACCATGCTCTTCGACCGGGTATCCTTGAACTGGGATGCTGACTACCAAAGCTTCGTTTCCACAAAATCCAAAATCGGTTTGGTGAGCTTGGATGGTGAAATGCTCAACACAGTCATCAACGCCTATATCGAAGTGAAAATGCCGACCAACGACGACGATAGGCTCTACGTCTATCTCAAGTCGCCCAGCCAGATGTACTATTTCTTTGGGTACAAACAGGGCATATTGAACTTGGTATCGAACAATACCCGCTTCATGGAGCAGTTGCTGAAAATGAAGGACAAAGACAAGATAATCAAGCTGCCAAATGGCGAGCAATTCGAGATACAGCCAGTGGAGGAGTCCACAGCGTCGGCGTTTCTCAATCGTATTGAAGCAGTGAAAAAGGATTAGGTTTATTGGAGCACAAATTGTTGCCTTCTTGAATACAATAGGGTTTCGGGGGCTAAGTGGTATAGTTTTAGCCTTTCACCATCAAGTTTCGCAATGAACCTCAGATGGATAAACCCGTGCAGATAGTGCTTTTTCTGGCTGTGTTTTTTTCCCTTCGGCTCAATGATTTTTTTGTAAAAAACTCCTTTGCCAATTCGGAAAATTCCCATTCAGTTACTACTTCCGCCCAGCTTGTTGGGGGGCACCTGCTTGTCTGCCCCGCCGATGAATCATCCATTGAACTTCCTTCCAGCAGCTTTTCGCCCGGATTCCAAATCCTTGATTTTCAAGTAAATAGGACTACATTCGGGTTTGTTGACGCTAACTTCACGCAACCGTTCAACCCCAACCTCGCCAACCGCAAAGTGGCATTGGGGTGCGATTCCATCGAGATGTCCCTTGTCGCCGTGCTTAGTGGCATTTCCGCAAGTGACAGCGTGGGTTTCAAAATAACCTACTCCAACCCGAACGGCACTACATCAGCCAATGAGGTATTCCTTTTCGATGAAGGGCAGGCGATATTCACCAATGGGGGCAGCAATTTTACCTGCCCGGTTTCGCCAAGCGCCATGTCGGTGACTTCCTCACAGGGAACAAAAACGCTCCATTTCAACCTCCACAACTGCCTTATTGGCCTTGGACTGAACCTCCAGCCCGGCGACACGCTCCGGTTTGTGGGCAAATTTTCGGTCAACCCCAACGGCCCATTGCCAAACGTCTTCTCGCCTGTGCCCAACCTGGCCGCCCATGCCTTTGCCATTCAAAATGGTTCAAGCCTGTCCTGCGATACCCTTACGGAGACCTTCACCTTGGGGAAGAACGAGGTCGTTTTTGACTTTCCCAACACCCTCAATGGCCTACCAATTGGCTGCAACGAAGGTGCTCTCACTTGGCGGGTCTTTGTCCCCAACAACTATTTCTCGGACTGGTTTGGCAACGAACTCCGGCCAGCAGCCAAGGTGGATTCCCTGGTCTTTGACTTTGACCCGGGGCTGGCAACTGCTTTCGCGGGCGGCCAAGTGGAAGTGTCATTGCCCGGCCACCCCGTGCATGGTAGCAGTCACTTCCCGATAAGGCCGCTCTCCGATTTTCCAGATGGGCATTACGTCGCAAGGTTCGATACCCTTGCAAGTGTGACCTCGCTCAATGTCGTACAGACCTATATTTTTGACCTTCGGGTAAAGTTGACGCCCACTTGCAAAAGCTCAATTGGGAGTGCCGCTTTAAACAATATTTACAACTTGCAATCGGCGGTGAGCTACGCCGATAGGTACTATGCCCGCTATATCGGGGATGGCAATTGCGTCAGCAACAAAACCGACTTGGCAAATAGCGTTGTGGCCTACACCCAACCGCCGACTTTCACCTTGAATGCGAATACGCCAGCAGCAGCAACGCCGACCAATGGTCTGGTGACTTGGGACTTGGCGATTTGCAATACCTCCGGTCAGACCGGGTCCGGTGCTAACTGGCTGGCGGTGGAAGCTCCCACTGGCCTGCTCACCGTTACTTCCATTGCCAATATCACCAATCCCGGCAATCCTGTTCAACTCGCTTTGTTGCCCTACGGGCAACATGTTTTTGCGTTCACGCCTGGGGTCAACGCTGGGCAATGCCTTGTCCTTCGGGTCACGGCTACCACCACCAATTGCGACGATTTAAACCTCCAAGCAAAGGCCGGATGGAACTGCAAGCCTTACCCCACTGGCTGGACGCCCAATGACAATGCCCCTTGCAGCAGTAATTCGTTGGCCCTAAGCGTACAGCACAGCGGAGTTTTGCCAATCCAAACCAACTTCACAGCCGTCACTTCGACCTGCAATGGGGCAGGGGAGGAGGTGAGCGTTGCTGGCAATTTGTCCAGCACCTTGCCGCTCGCAAGTGCCAGCTATACCTTGTCGTTCGTGTGGGACGAAAACGGGGACGGGAACGTTCAGGCAAACGAAACCGTCGTGGGGCAGCAGGTGGTAACTGGCGGTGTCTCCGTTGCCAATCCTGTGATTTTCAACCAGTTGCTTCAGGTACAAGCTGACCAGTCCTGCCAGCTTTTATTGAAAATTGAAACGAGTGGCAGCGGTGGATGTAGTTCCCAAACATCGTCCTTGCCCATCCCACAAATCCTGAATGTGGGCGATGACCTGACTTTTTGCAACACTTCAAGCTTGTTTACCACAACGTTTGGCGTGGGCGCTGCCTGCGATGCGTTGGGTTATCAGCACACTTGGTCGGCCATTGCGCCAGCAAGTCTTGGTCACTTGAGCGCTGTCAATATCCCCAACCCGGTTTTGACCATCAACCCAGTGAACCACTTGGGGCAAACGCTCCGGTATGTGCTGGCCACCGAGCGGCTGACATGCGGCGTGACGACATTTGACACGATACAGGTCATCGTGCCATCCAGTGCAACGGGCGTTTTCGCTTCGCAACAATTGAACTTACAGGTACCAAATTGCCAAGCGCTGGCAACCGTTTGTGCGGAGGTGCCTGTCCCGTTTTTGCCAAATTATTTTTTCACGGACAATGGGCTTCCGTACACGGGCGGCTTTCCCGTTTGCGGCATTGGCATTGGACTACAAGTAGGGGCGGGGATGCACCAACTCATTGCCACGGATACCGTATTAGGCTGTTCAGATACCGTTTTGGTGACTGTAAACTGCACCACTACGGATACCCTTCAAGTGGCCCTATTGATAGGGGAATCCGACACTATTTGCGTCAATTCCAACCAACTTTCAGGTGCTATCGTGGCCTTGACAAATGTCTGTCAAGACGGCCAATTTGTTGGTTATCAAATGATTAACGATAGCTGTTTGGTGCTGACGGGCAACTTGGTCGGCCAAGAAACTGCTTGCCTCGTAGCCTGCGACGCCTTCGGCAATTGCGATACTACCTTGGTAACGACCACTGTTTCACATCCATTTCCCAACGGGATATTTGATACCATCACGCTGACGCAATCAGGGCTATTCTGTTTTGACGAAGACCTGTTGAATATAACTGGAATCCTGAGTTCCATCCAAAACATCTGCCCAAATTCGGCTGGCAATGCAGTCGGGTTCGACCTCGACAGTGTTGGTTTCTGCATTGAATACGTTGGACTGTCCGTTGGCACTTCCACCGCTTGCATCGAGCTTTGCGACGACCTTGGCAACTGTGACACCATCAACTTCCAAGTTACAGTAGTGCCGGGCAGCATCGTTTATGACACCGTTTTTTTGCTTTTGGAGACCGATACCTTCTGTTTGCCGCAAGGCTGGCTGCCGGGCAACGTGGTGAGCATCCTGGATGTTTGCCCTGAGAACAACGGCGACAATGTTAGTTTCAACGTACTGGGCAACTGCATCCTGTACAATGGGTTTGCGGTTGGCGCTGATACTGCTTGTTTCCGTTTTGAGGATGTTTTCGGCAATGTTGCTCTTGTGGAGCTGCGCATTTTTGTTCGGAAAACAACTCCGGAGACGTACTGCGACACGATTTTCGTGGGGCAGACCAAGCTCTACTGCTTGGATGTTTCGGAGCTGCCCGGGCCATTTGCCAACGGCAGCATACGGGAAATCTGCCCCGATGAACGCACCGACAACGTGGAATTGGTCATCAACCAATCAGGGCGCTGCGTATTTTACGAAGGCTTGAAGGAGGGTAGGGACAGTGCTTGCATCGTGTTTTGCGACCAATTTGGGTTTTGCGACACCACCTATCTTTGTTTGCTCGTCAAACCCTATTTCGACCCGCCTACCCTTGGCCCTGATACCACGACTACCATAAAAGGAACGCCTGTGGTCATTGATTTTTTGGCGAACGATACCATTTTTGGTGGCATCGTGGACCTTTATGTATTGGATGAACCCATTTCAGGTTCGGTGGTGCTCAACTTGGACAACTCATTCACCTACGTCCCCGACAACCCATTTTGTGCCCGTTGGGACAATTTCACCTACGTGGCCTGCAACCCGAACGGCTGCGACACCACCACCGTCAGTATTTTCATAGAATGTATCGAGCTTACCATTTTTACCGCCGTTTCGCCCAACAATGACGGGGTAAATGATTTCTTTTACATCGCCAAAATCGAGGAGTTCCCGGACAACCATTTGTGGGTTTACAATATTTGGGGTAGTTTGGTGTACGAGGCCACCGCTTACCGGAACAATTGGCCGGGAACTTGGGGCGCTGACACCGACCTGCCGGATGGTACTTATTATTACATGCTCGAATGGACCGACAACGGTGTGACCACCGTTCAGAAGGGGTTTATGGAGTTGTTCAGATAAGATTCAAGCGCCAGATTTTCAGGGGTTAGAAAAGGCACTTGGTCAATCTTTAGCAACATTTTTCAAATAAAACCGAGACTAAACACGATGAACTATATTGTCTATGACTTGGAGGCGACTTGTTGGGAGGGGAAGCCAACGGAGATGGTGCAGGAGATTATTGAAATCGGCGCCTTGAAAATCAACCCGTATGGCGAGGTGGAGAGCAAGTTCAACAGTTTTGTCCGGCCCGTTTTGCACCCAAACTTGTCCCCTTTTTGCCGGCAACTGACCACCATTGACCAAATCAGCATCAACCGTGCGGACACTTTCCCAAATGTGGTCGAAGATTTTCAGGAATGGGCAGGCGTGTTCGATGATGAGGATTGCACATTCTGCTCCTGGGGTTCGTTTGACAAGACCATGTTGATACAGGACTCCCAGCTACATCAGCTTGAGTTTGACTGGATAGAGCCTTTTCACCTGAATGTCCGGCGACAGTACCACGAGCTTCGCAAGTGGCGGACTTACAAGGGCCTGAAAAAGGTGGTTGAACTGGAGGGGTTCGAGTTTTCGGGGGTCTATCACCGGGCACTTTCGGATGCTGAGAATCTTGCCAAGGTTTTCATCAAACATATTGACCTCTGGCGGGTTTGAAAAAATGCTTGAATGTTGTCGAGGTATGGATTTGCGCTAACATTCCACTCTGAAACCTCGACTCCATTAACTTTGCAAAGACGTTCCGGCGGTTCCGGAAAAATACACACATAAAATTCTAAAAATGAAGAAAATCCTGAATCTTAGTTTGTTGATGTTGGTGATGGTTTCTTTGACTTCCACGGCGTTTGGCCAGAAAAAAATCAAGGAAGGTGCCGTAAAGTTTGAGCTTTCGACCGACGACATGCAAGCCTCTCCCGAAATGGCCATGCTTGGTGGCACTACGCTGGACTTCTATTTTTCCGCAGAGAAACAGCGCATGGACATGAGCATGATGGGCGGCATGATGAAAATCCAGACTTTCGTACCCGTCAACAGTCCTAAAGACGCTGCTATTTTGATGGACATGCTCGGCCAAAAAATCCAATTGGTAGGCTTGAGTGAAGACGACCTCTCCGGCAACTACAACATGATGAATGTGGACGACATCTCTAACGTAGTTTACGACGAAAAGGACAAAAAGGAAATCGCTGGATACTCCTGCTACAAGGCCAAGGTCAAAATGGACAATGGCGTGAACATGGAATATTACATCACCGAAAAAATACAGCCGCCAACGGGCGTAAAGGCCAAGTCACAAAAAGTGGCACTAAAGGGCTACCCATTGGAAATGATAATCGAAGCAGGCGAGGGCGCCACAATGGTATTCAGGGCCGTGGAGGTTTCCAGCAAGCTGCCTAATGCGGCGTTTGACGTGCCAACTGGCTACCAGAAAATGACGATGGAAGAATTTCAGGAAATGAGCGGTGGCATGTTGGGCAAATGATTACCCAAAGCCTCCTTTTCAAATGAGGAGCGCATAAAAATAGCCTCCTGTGGTTGTATTTCCACAGGAGGCTTATTTTTTGTCGGGGTTGAAACCGCTTTGTTGGGTTAGAACATTTCAACGCCAGCAAAGTGGAACGCTCCTTCGATGGCCGCATTCTCGTCAGAGTCGGAGCCGTGAACGGCGTTCTCGCCCATGCTCTTGGCATACTTGGCCCGGAGGGTGCCGGGTTCTGCATTGGCGGGGTTGGTGGCACCGATGAGGGTGCGGAAATCGGCCACAGCGTTATCCTTTTCGAGGATGGCTGCGACGATGGGACCGGAAGACATAAACTCAACCAGTTCGCCATAAAATGGGCGCTCGGCGTGCACGGCGTAAAATTCACCAGCCTTTGCCAAGGTCAGTTGCGTCATTTTCAGGGCTACGATGCGGAAACCCGCCGCAGTGATGTCGTTAAGGATGGCTCCGATGTGGCCGTCACGGACGCCATCGGGCTTAATCATGGTCAAAGTCTTATTTCCTGACATTTTCAAGGATTGAATGATTGAAGGAATGCAGGATTGAATGAAAACCAGGGTCTAATGGAAGAATCACACGGTGAATTCAATCCCTCAATCCCTCAATCATCCAATCCTTGTTTCAAAATCGGGCGCAAAAGTAAACTTTTCCGCCTTTTTCGGTTAAATAGGTAGGTTAATTTTGGAATAATTACATTTTTTGGGAACTTCGCCCGCCGAATTTTTGAGGCATGACATTAATGGAAAATATCAACGAAGTAAAATCGCTGCTGGCGGTACCAAAAGACATCGTAATCACAACGCACCGAAACCCCGACGGAGACGCCATTGGCGCTTCGCTTGGCCTACGGCATTACCTCGAAATGCTGGGGCATACCGTAAAAGTGGCGGTGCCTTCGGAGTCGCCCACCTTTTTGAACTGGATGACGGGTGCCGGCCAAATCCTCATCTACGACCTTCACCAGGAAGAGGTGAAGCGGGCGCTCGAAAAACCAGACATCGTTTTTTGCCTTGACTTCAATTCGTTGGAGCGCATAGACCGGATGGGCGAACTCATCGCCCCGCTCAAAGCAAAAAAAATACTGATTGACCACCACCTTTATCCCGAGCCGTTCTACGATTATGACCTGCACGATGAAACGGCAAGCTCCACCTGTGAGCTGGTTTTTGATTTCATCACGTTGTTGGGCGACCGGGCCAAAATCAACAAGACCATTGGCGAATGCCTGTTCACGGGCATTTTGACGGACACGGGTTCATTCAAATATGCCACTTCGCCCAAACTTTTCAGGTTGGTGGCCGATTTGGTGGAACTCGGTGTGGACGACAAGCACATCCAAGACTTGGTGTTCAACAGCATGGACGAAAAGCACCTGCGCCTTATCGGCCTCGTGCTGAACGAAAGAATGGAGGTGTTGGAGGAGTTTCGCACCGCCATCATCACCTTGACCAAACAGGACTACGAGCGATTTCAGATTAGCCGGGGCGACACCGAGGGGCTGGTCAATTTCTTGCTCCAAATGAAAAACATCATCATGGCGGTTTTTATCCACGAACAGCCGACCATCACAAAGATTTCGCTGCGGTCGAAAGGCAACTTTTCGGTGCAGGAGATTGCCCGGAAGCACTTCAAGGGAGGAGGGCACAAGAATGCTTCTGGCGGTTATTCCTACATTGGCCTGCGGCCAACAGTGAGCAAGTTCAAACAAATTTTACCTGAATATCAGGAAGAGCTTTTAAACAATGACCTTTAAGGTGCGCCGTACCAAGGTTCCCTCCGGGAAGGCAGCCTAACAATTTTTTCAACATGAAGAAGATTACGTTTTCCCTTTTTGCAGCGCTTGCTGTATTGATTGCTGCTTGCGGTGACAATAGCCTTGTTTCACCGAACGGCTACAAATACGTCAAGCACACCAACGCCACTGGCGCAGCACCGACCGTCGGCGACTATGCCTACGTTCACATTTCTGTTTTCCAGGATGACTCCTTGATAAACAGCACCTACAAGATGGGCCGCACCGTGCCCCTCGTCGTACCCGATTTGACCCAAATACCCGCCGACCAAAAAGGCGTTGGAAAAGCCAATCCAGTGGCCGATGTGCTTGCTTTTATGAAAGTTGGCGACAGTGTTACGGTGGTCATTCCAATTGACTCCCTGATGCGCCAGTCCCCTACGCTTAAAGACGCCAAGAAATTGGCCTACGGTATCGTGCTGATGGATGTGAAGACCAAAGCCCAATACGACGAAACCCAAATTGCGGAACGTGCGCAGACAGAAGAAGCAGCCAATGCCATGAAGGGGCAAGAAGCTGCCATCGCCGCCCAGCTTGGCGGAATCGTCAAGGACTATGTCGGCGGCAAAAACAAGGACAAAATCAAGTCCACCGCTTCTGGCCTGAAATACCTCGTGTTGGAGGAAGGCACAGGCGCTCAAGCTGTCGCTGGTAAAACCGTGGACGTGATGTACTATGGCATGTTGCCAAATGGAAAAGAGTTTGACAACTCCTACAAGCGTGGTCAAGCCTTCAGCTTTCCATTGGGCCAGGGCCAAGTTATCAAAGGCTGGGACGAGGGCATTGCACTGTTGAAAGAAGGTGCTAAAGCTGTCCTTTTCATTCCATCTGAGCTCGGCTATGGTGACAACGGAACTGGTGGCATCCCGCCTAAGTCCGAGTTGATGTTTTATGTAGAACTTCAGAAAGTTAACTAATAACGACTGGGAATTGGGGTCAGTGGATTGAAATGGAGGATGGTTTTTTTCCTTGCAGGCAGGGAACAAAACGGTCTCCATTTCGATTTCCCCAATTCCCAGTTTTTGTTTGTTCCAATCATTTTATAAACCAATTAAACGCCATGACCAGTGAACAACTGATGACGCTCAAAGAGCGACTGGGTCTTTTGAGGAGGTATCTTTGACGTCGCTAAACGTCTTCAAGAGATACAGGAAAAAGAAGAACTCACGGGCGACCCCAACTTCTGGGATGATTCGTCCAAAGCACAAGCCATATTAAAGGTCATCAAGACCAACAAGAAATGGATTGAACAGTACACCACGGTGGAAACCACCATCGGCGATGCTGAGGTGCTGCTCGAATTCCAAAAGGTAGGAGAAACGACGGAGGAAGAAGTGGATGCCCAATATGCCAAGGCCATAGAAGCCGTGGACGACCTGGAGTTCCGCTGCACCCTCAACCAACCGGAAGACGAGCTTGGCGCTGTCCTCGAAATCAATGCTGGTGCTGGTGGCACGGAGGCTTGCGACTGGGCTTCCATGTTGGCTCGCATGTACGTCATGTGGGCTGAGGCCAACGACTACAAGACCACCCAACTCTGGCAAACCCCAGGCGACACCGCTGGCGTCAAGTCCGTTGGTTTTGAAATCTATGGTGATTACGCTTATGGAATGCTTAAAGGAGAGAATGGCGTACACCGCTTGGTGCGGGTAAGCCCGTTCAACTCGCAGGGCAAGCGCATGACCTCGTTCACGTCCGTCTTCGTGCATCCGATGATTGACGACCGCATCGAAATAGAAATCAACCCTGCCGACCTGGAATGGGACACCTTCCGAGCCAGCGGTGCGGGCGGTCAGCACGTCAACAAGACCGAAAGCGCCGTTCGGGTGCGACACTTGCCCACCGGGTTGGTGGCAGAGTGCCAGCAGGAGCGCTCCCAGATGCAGAACCGAGAGAAGGCCATGCAGCTACTTCGCTCCCGACTGTACGAGATGGAACTCGAAAAGCAAAAAGCCGAGAAGGACAAGGTGGAAGCTGGCAAGATGAAAAACGAGTGGGGAAGTCAAATTCGCAGTTACGTCCTCGATGACCGGCGAGTGAAGGACCACCGGACCGGCTTCCAAACCTCCCAGACCGATGCCGTTCTCGACGGCGATTTGGACGGGTTCCTCAAAGCTTTTTTGATGAACAAGACCACGGCGGGCTTGGACGATTCGGAAGATTAAGATAGGCCGTTTTCAATAAACAAAAGCCGGTAGGGTAGTGCACCCTTCCGGCTTTTTTTTTTGCCCAGCATGGTAGCAGCGAGAATGCAGTAGGTTGAACAAGTGTTGAGCAAAGCAACACTTGTGGTTTTGTAGCAGTACCTTGCTCAAACGCTTGCTTCAATCTATCTGCGCCATCAAGCTGCACCCATTTTCTCCTCCAACCTCAAAAAATCCCTCTACCCTCATCCTGCAATATCCAACCCTTAATCCAGCCGCTGGACAGCCATTTGGTAAAATGCAAACGCCTATCCAGCCGCTGGACAGCCATTTGGTAAAATGCAAATGGCTTACCAGCCGCTAGACCAATCGCTTGGTAAAATGCAAACTTTATTCCAGCCGTCAGACCAACGCTTGGTAAAATACAAATGCTTGCAGCATCATTTTACTGGAGATTCTTAGGACATTTGGCAAGGTGGCTGGAAATTATTTTGAGAAAATTCGAAAATGGTGAAAAAAAATTCCCCGCACCAACATCTTGTTGGTGCAAGTCTTCCACCTTTTCGTCCAAGCAGTGCCTCAGTAACAGCGAGAAAGCAGTAGTTCGAGTAAATGTTCAGCGAAGCAGCATTTGCGGTGTTGTAGCAGTTGTTTGCTGGAACTTTGGTTTTCACAGGTGGGTGTGTAGCTTTGTGGGCGGGGTGGGAAGACTTGGCACAACGGAGGAGCAAGCCTCTGCAAACATAATGACTTCAAGTAGCCCTGCCCTGTACACCCAGAAACTCCGAAGAGCTGGCTCTACAGATGGTCATGGCTATTTTAATGAATTTATTGGGACTGATCAAAATGCTGTTCAAAACCTTAAAATAAAATGAGTAAGATTAAAATTATTTTTCTAGTTGCGGCTCTTAATTTCTTCTGTGGCCAAAACATTCTTTTCTCTCAACAGGAGCGAATTAAACTCGCTTTAGTTGCTGAGAAATATAATATTAATCCATTACAGCCTATAAAGCTGTTAATTAAGATTTCGAATGTGTCAAAAGATACCCAAATGGTTTTCTCACCTACAATGAATAGCGGAAGTTTAATATTGAATATCATGTATGATAATGTTAAATTAGGGGCGTTTGATGAAAAATTTATACATACAGGAAAAATAGCCTTGCTTCCAGAACAGAAAATCAGATATCCTTACGATATTAGAGAGCAATTCCCCTATTTGACCAAATCTGGAAAATATTCTGTCACTGCAGTTTATAAGATTGATGAAAATACATCTGTGAATTCTAATACTATTTCTTTCTATCTTGAAGCCATTCCAGAAAATGAGGTCAATGCACAGGAAGATTTTTTTAACGTTTTGCAAATCCAAGGTTCTTCTAGGGGAGTAATTTATTTAGGAAATAAATTTGTTAAACAATATCCTGAAAGCATATTTAGACGACCAACTATAAGATTGTTGGCAACCGCTCTTAGGGATTCGAAACAGTATGACGAGGGCATAAAACTGCTTGTAGAAGAACTTAATGAGCTTAATTATTATGAAGGAGAGAAGGATGGGCTATACTCTGATTTAGCTTGGTGCTATTACAAAAAAGGAAACATTAAAACCGGAATTGAATACTTGAAAAAAATTGAGGCAAATACATACATAAAAAATGACCTGATATTGAGATGGACTAACGAATTGAGAAAAGAAAAAAATTAATTGATTATTTGAGCCTATTAAATTACCCCGTTGTTTCAAGTCTTCCACCTCCCCGCTCGCACACCCCCTCCCTTCCCCTCAAAGAACGGCACTGCTCGACACGAGCTTTGCTCGTTGGCGGTCTTTGGTTGAGGCCTCCGGCCTCGCTTTCCCAAGCCGCCCATGCTTTGCAAAAATAGCACAACACACTACATTCGCCCAACAAAAACAAACTGCTAGGAGATACCGCATCTTGGACCAACATGGTCTCAATTTCCTCACCTTGACCATCGTTGAGTGGATTGACCTTATGCCGGTGGCAAGGGCGTATTGGATGTGATTGTGCTGGATGACTTGTGGAACGACATCGGTTATGTGCAGATGGCGGGAATATAAGCTACTTGGCCTACGCACAGCCTGTCCCGACGATGAGTTGAGAGCGGCCAGAGGCCACAACCAAAAACCGTCAACGAGCAAAGCTCGTGACGAGCAGCGCCGTTATTTTATGGTAATGACAAGGTATGCGCCAGCGAGGTTCATCCTCGTTTTGTATGCGATGCAGGTGGCGCCCATCCATTTTGTTGCGCCAGCGAGGGAACTATACATCGTCTTTGGTGTGCTGCTCGGCGGAAGGCTGCTCTTGGAGGAGCACTACAAAACCCGCCTGGCGGGGCGCTTTTGATGTTGGTGGGCATCGGGCTGATTGCCTGGCAGCATGGGTAGCCCGCCCGCCACACTGTTTGCCTCATCAGCCGAAATGAAGTCTAACACCTTTGCAGAGGATGAAAACAGCGTGATGTGGGCACTAACGCGCATGATCCGAACACTAACACGCGTTTTCTGAACACTAACGCGCATGTTCTGGACACTAACGCGTGAAAAATGAACAAAGTGGTACTGCGCCAAGGTCCTTCACTTGCGTTGGAATGGTCTTATCGCCTGCGGCAAACTCAATGATGGCTGCGGACGACCTTTCAAAATTTTTTTTTCTTCCTTCCAGCCATTTTTTTCATTTTGCATGAGAAATTGTCATAACATTTTCATTTCAAAATATCATCAAATGACCCTGGCTGCCTCGTGTTGTCGGAAAAGAACAAAACCCGCTAGCGTATTCATTCTTGTATAGCGGCAATTGAAACATGGAATGCTCGTCATATCCGATTGCTCACATGCTGGTCTTGGTTTCCCCCACGTTGGCGTAAGTCTCACACCTTCCCTCATGCAGTCCCTGAGTACCAGCGAAAAAGCAGTAGTTCGATAAGCACTTTTTGGAACTTTGGTTTTTCACGTGTGGGTATGTAGCTTTGTAGAATTGTGGATGACTTGGCACAACGGAATTAACTGTTGGGACTAAACACAATGAAGATTGTCAGATTGAACACACTTCTTTTAAATTATTAAGTTTATGTTGATAAAATCATTTCAATTTAATCAGTTTGTTATTTGGACTATTATTTCCATGTGCACCCTGAATGCTGTTAAGGGTCAATCAATACGCTCTGATTCGGTAAAAACTACAATTGTCAATGGTATTGTAAAAAGATGTATGATGCAATCCATGATAAGTGCTAAGAACAACTTGTATGATGCTCAATTGGATAACAAATTATTATCTACATCATTTAACTTTTCTCTGCCAGGATTTTCATATTTTGATTATTTTGATTTATTCAATATCGAACCTTATTTCAATAGTGACTATCATGCTAAAGGTGAAAAAATGTTCAAGGTCTCTTTAACAAAAAATGAAAAATATGATTCCATTGTGAGTTTGGATGATGGGGTCATGCTTTTAGGAATACACAAGTACGCATTAGTCTCCTTGGATACGCACAACGATTTTAAATGCCTTTCAGGGTGTTATATTGATGATGATATTCTAAAAGATTTTAGAATTCGGCGCAATAAACCTAAAAGCTACATACCTTATTTAAAGGTGAAACTTGCTAGTAGGGATTTAGACAGTATCAGTTTTGATGAAAAAAATGGTAAAACATTTAAGTATATTGGAAGGAAATTGTTGGGAGATAAAATGCATTTTTATTCTTTGGCAATTGATAAGGATAAACCACAAAAAGTCAATTTGCAATATTTAAGAAGTGAAGAATTTAGTTTAGGACCGAATGGAAGTCAAAATAAACTAGATAATGCGAATAAAGTAAGGAGTCGAATATTGTTAAAGAATCAACCTTTTGAAGTAAAACGTAAATTTATTCTGAACCAACTGACAAAGAATATTTATTTGTATAAGTTGGTTCAAGAAATGGATATTAATAGCAAATTGTTTTTAGATACGAGTGCATGGGTTGTTAAGAGTAATTCGGTTTACTGGGATAGCCTATTGCCAAATTATTCTGAAACGATTTATAATATGGATATTATTACAGTTTATGATAAACAAGTTAATTATTATTCTTTTGTCCCAAAATTTGTTAGCTGCTTATATAAGCCTGATGGACGTAGTTTGGTAGCAACATCAATTTCTGATGGAGTAGAATTCTATAGGATTTGGAAGGACACAGCCACTGTGCTTTGTAGTAATATTATGGAGGAATGTTCCACTTGCTACTGTCGATATGATTATTATTACCTCCCCACAATTAAACAAGGTGACCAACAATTTCATTTGTCTTGTAATGGTTGTCCACCTAAACCGCCTGAAATTTATGATATACCTAAGAGATATAATGGCACCCCTATCGGGTTTCCGTATGATGTATGGAAAGGGAATCCTTTGGACAATAGGATAGATTATTATTTAATTGCATTAGATGTGAAAAAAAATAGAATTTATTTTATAAGCGGGAAAGATATTTTCATTAACAATGCTACTCATCTATATGAGGGATTGAAAAATGTTGATGATAATATTGATTTTCCTTCACTAGAGCATAAACTGGTTTACATCCAAGATAGGCTTTACAAGTATCAAGTAAAGGAAATTACGAAGGAAAACATAGTAAAGCAAGACGAAAAATCCATGACTTTGATGTTGGAAGGGAAAGAGCGAGGAACTGCCATTAAACTAGAGGTAGTATTTCATGATGATACCCCTGAACTACTCAAAATAAAAATTAGATGAATCATAATTACCCGTTATTGCAAGTCTTCCACTTTTCCGCCCAAGCAGTGCCTGAGTAGCACCTAGGAAAGCAGTAGTTCGAGCAAATAGAAAAATGGCAAGGACATTTAGGTGGCTAAGCACTTAGACCCTGCCGAAGCATACTTTGCGCAACGAGGTACTTCCTTATTAGCTTGCCCTGCGCTAATTTTCCACGCCCTCATTCACAAAGTACATTTCAATTTCCCCCACATTTTTAGCGGGTACCTTGCCACGGTATTGGCACTCAAAATCGTTTTTGATGAAGGAGAACGTGCTGGCGGAAATGTTAACCAACCCAGCTTCCCCATTGCTTTCCATTCGGGAGGCGATGTTGACGGTGTCGCCCCAGATGTCGTAGGCAAACTTCCGGGACCCAACCACGCCCGCCACTAATGGGCCAGTGTGAATGCCGATTCGGGCTTCAAAGGCTGGCTCACCCGCTTTTTTCTTCTCCTCGTTCCATGCTTTCAAAAACTGCTGGATTTCAAGTCCAGCCTTCACCACGTCCCGTGGGTGGCCGTCATGGTCTGGCAGGCCCCCGGCGCACATATAGGAGTCGCCGATGGTCTTGATTTTTTCGAGGCCATGTTTGCCGATGATGCGGTCAAAGTTTTGGAAGGCATAATGGAGGTCGTTCACCAATTTTTCGGCGGTAAGTTGCTTTGAGATGGCGCTAAATCCTTTGAAATCCGTGAAAAGCACCGTCGCCGACTCGTAGCGCCGGGCCACGGCCATCCCATTTTTCTTCAATTCATCGGCGATGGTGGCTGGCAGGATATTGAGCAGCAACTCCTCAGAGCGCTTGCGTTCCTCTTCGATGATGCGGTTCTTTTCGGACAAGACGGCATTGTGCTTGCTGATGGTCTGGTACCGGAAAAACAAGGCACCACCGAGCAACAGCACTATTCCCACCACCGCAAGTAGCAAGTTGCGCTGGCTGCTTTGCAGCTCGATTTCCGCTTGCTTTTGTTGCAGTTCGGCTTGTTGCTGTGCCACTACCATGTCTTTTTGTGCAAGGTCCATAGAGTCCAACGCCCCGGCAAACCGCATGGAGTCCAGCATCCTGGACTGCTCGGAGAAGAGCAGTTCCTGCCGCACCTGTGCCGCCGACATGTTCTGGATGGCGGCTTCTTTGGCGGCAATCATTTTTTTTAGGCCCTGCTGCTGTCCAGCAAGTTTGGCCTTTTCCTCGGCGAGGTTGTTTACCTCGGCTGTGAGTTGCTGGTTTTGGGCTTGCGTTTTTTCAAATTCTTCCTGTTCTTGCTTCCTTTTGGCAAGCAGCCCACCGCTACCAGCGAGGTTGGCATTACCTCCCGACAACAAGGCGATTTCCCGCTCGATGCGCTCCAAATCCTTTTTTTTGTTCAATTGCGAAGCCAACTCCTTCATGTTGAGGAGGTTGTCGAGTTTAAGTTCCGCATCGGTGGTGAGGGAGTTGCTTTCCTCAAAGCTCTTTAGCGCTTTGTTCTTGAAATTGTCCCTTTTGGAGGGGACTTTCATCTGCGACCTTCCACGTTGGTTGAGGCTGGTGGCAAGCAAGCTGTTGTTCTTCAATTTCTTGGCGGCTGCGGCTGCATTGTCCGCCCAGTCAGCCGATTTTTCAAATAAGCCTTCGTTGTAGAGCCATTCCGAAATGGTCAGGGCATTTTTTAGGTAATCTTCTCCCGTGAGTTTCACAGTCGTCGCCTCCAAGTTCTTGATGGCTTCCGACTGTGCTATCAAGTTGAAATTGAAGAACAGGAGTAATAAGGTGTAGATAGGACGTTTCATTGTTGAATGGGTTTTCGATAATTCGGGCGAAAGATAGCAGCTTGTTTGGCGAGAAACAAGCGAATGAGCCAACCAACTGGTTTGTTTTAAAATTGAAAGCGAATTATTGGCTGCCAAAGCCCAGCGTTAAATCCACTTCGCAATCTCCTTCAATTCCTCTTCGCCAAAATGCAAATGCTTCAACGTCCCAATATTGTCCAACATCTGCTTAGGGCTACTTGCGCCCACCAAAACCGTCGTGATTCGAGGGTCTTTGAGCAGCCAGGCAATGGCCATTTGCGCCAGCGACTGTCCTCGGCCCTTGGCGATTTCATTGAGCTGCTTCACCTTTTCGAGCACTGCTGGTGTGAGCTGGGCCTCTTTCAGGTAGCGACCATCTTTCACGAGGCGAGAATCTTCTGGTAGGCCCTTCAAGTATTTGTCGGTGAGTATGCCCTGCTCCAATGGACTGAATGCGATGGCTCCAACCCCCTGTTTTTCAAGCACATCCAACAAGCCGCCCTCTACCCAGCGGTCGAACATGCTGTAACGGGGCTGGTGAATGAGCAACGGCGTGCCAAGGCTCCGCAAAATGGTAGCAGCACGCTCCGCATCGGCAGCTTGGTACTGCGATATGCCGACATAAAGTGCTTTTCCCTGCCTTACGATATGGTCCAATGCGCCCATCGTTTCCTCCAAGGGCGTGTCCGGGTCGGGTCGGTGGTGGTAGAAGATGTCCACATAGTCCACGCCCATGCGCTGGAGGCTTTGGTCGAGGCTGGCGATGAGGTATTTGCGAGAGCCGAGGTTGCCGTAGGGGCCGGGCCACATGTCCCAGCCCGCTTTGGTGGACAGTATCAATTCATCGCGGTACGGCTTCCAGTCCTGCCGGAACAAGCGGCCAAAGTTTTCCTCGGCTGCGCCAAAAGGGGGGCCGTAGTTGTTGGCGAGGTCAAAATGCGTGATGCCGTGGTCGAAGGAGGTGCGAAGGATGTTCCGGGCATTTTCAAGGTCATCGGTATGCCCGAAATTGTGCCAGAGTCCAACGGAAAGCAAAGGCAGCATTAGGCCACTTTTCCCACAGCGGCGGTACTGCATAAGGTCGTAACGGGTGTCATTGGCCCGGTAATAGCCGGGGTCGTACTTGTCGTTGATTTTCATCGTCTGAAATTTTCGCTCATATTCTCTTGATGCTGATGCGTACTGCTGAACCCCAGTTCGGCAGGGAAGTTTCACCGCCGAACTGGGGTTTGGCGATACGATTCAGCACGAAAAGGACATGAGCGGAATTTTTATTGTTTCAGCCGTGAAGGTGGGAAAAACGAACGGGAAATTGCGCAAGCAAACCAAAATGAATGGAAATTAAGTATGGGTTTTCAGGGTCATGGCCACCTCGAACCATTCGCCATTCCGCTCGATTGTCAGCTCGTGCTTTTCGGGGTAAAGCAGTTCGAGCCGGCGCTGCACATTGCGCAAGCCAATGCCGGATGCCGTGTCCTTGTCTTCTGCGTTGACAGTAGAGGTTTTGTTTTTTACTCTGAAATAAAGCGTTTTATCCTGAATTCTCAATAGGATTTCAATCACTGGGTCTTTAATCAAACCGACCCCATGTTTGAAGGCATTCTCCACGAACGGAATCATCAGCATTGGCTCGATGAGCTGCGGGCCGGGCTTGCCTTCAATCGTCAGGCGGATGTCCACGTCTTCCTCGAAGCGTATTTTTTGCAACTCAACATAGTTTTTCAGGTACTCGGCTTCCTTTTCTAATGGCACCTGCACATCGCCAGAATCATACAGCAGGTAGCGCATCAGTTCCGAGAGCTTGATGGTAACAGTTTCTGCTTGGCTCGACTTGGAGCGGATGAGGTAAACGATGCTGTTGAGGACATTGAAAATGAAGTGCGGGCTTATCTGCGAGCGCAAAAACGACAGCTCTGAATTGAGCCGCTCTTCCCGTTCCAATTGCCTCGATTTTTCCTGCTTCAACAACAGCGTGATAAATCCATACCCCGTGCTGATGGCCGTGACGAAAAGCACCGGCACCACCGCCCAAAACAAGTCGTTGTGCTTCCGGAAAAGCTCGTGCGGGATTATCAGCTCTTTGAGGAAGTTTTGGAAAAAAGCGAAAAAGGCAATCAGGCCCAACAGCGAAAGGAGATAGACCAAAATCCCCTTTTTTCCAAAAACCTTGGGAATGAGCCACTCGGAGTTGAGCAAAAACAAGGGGATGTTGGTCAAGGCGATGGGGATGACAGCAATGGAAAAATTTCGGTGCTTTTCGTTGTCGCCACTATTGATAATGGGAAGCCCTATCCAAATGGACCACAGTACCAAATGGAAGACGAGCTTAAACAAAACGTCTGAGGATATTTTATTGCCGAATAGCTTCATTGAGTCGAATAGCCCTTAATGCCGTCCCAAAATTAGGCAATTCGTTGACCCTATCCATAGGGAAGCGATTAAGCATGAAATTGTGGAGATGAAAGCCACGGTTCCGAGCATTAGCGCTTGTTTTCCATCATAATCGCCAATGCCGTCCATTTCATCTGCTCAAACTAAGCGTTAAACGATAACCTATTCGGATGCCAAACGTTTACCCTTCCTTTACGTTGTAAGAATCAAAATCATCTAACTATTATCATGGAAAAGTCATTTTACAAATCCCCAAGGAACATTTTCTACATTTTATTTTCCCTACTGTTCGTTTTTAGCGCTTCGCAAATGGCAGCCCAAACTTGGCCAGGCGCTCCCGGCGGCGGCTCACCTGGCGGCGGCCAACAAATGAACATTGGCCGCTTCTATGGAAAAGTAGTGGACGAAAAAAACAAAGGCGTCGGTTATGCTACGGTGGAGATTTACGGGATGCAATTCGACACCTTGACCAAGACCATGAAGGAGCGCCAGATTACTGGCCAAATCACCGCAGATAACGGTGACTTCAGCCTTGAAAAACTTCCCATTGTCGGCGACTTTACCCTGAAGGTTTCTTTCATCGGCTATGCCGAAATCAGGAGACCAGTTAGCTTTGGCATAAAGCCGCCGACCGGTGCGCCGGGCACAGCGCCTGGTGGTGGAATGCCTGGCGGCATAGGCGCTGGCGCAAACTTTGACAAAGACCTCGGAAACATCAAGTTGGTGGTGGAAGGCACCACGTTGAGCGAAGTGACCGTCACAGCACAGGCTTCACAAACGACTTTGGCGTTGGACAAAAAAGTATATCGGGTGGACAAGGATGCCTCCACCGCTGGCGGCAATGCACAAGATGCCCTCAAGAACGTGCCCTCCCTATCTGTTGACATTGATGGCAATGTTTCGCTCCGCAATGGCGCTCCGCAAATCTTCGTGGATGGCCGACCAACCACCCTCAGCCTCGACCAAATATCTGCCGATGCCATCGAGAGCGTGGAAGTTATCACGAACCCATCTGCCAAGTTTGACGCAGGTGGCGGCACGGCGGGCATCATCAACATCGTACTGAAAAAGGAAAAAAAGCTCGGCTACAACGGCAACGTGCGGGCTGGCACCGATACCCGCACCGGCTTCAACGGCGGTGGCGACATCAATGCCAGGGCCACGAAGACCAACCTGTTTTTGAGCGGCAGCTTCAACCGTATGAAGGGCTTCTCGGATGGCGAAACCTACCGTGACAATTTCGCAACCGACCTTTTCCCAAGGGTTTATACCTCCCAAATCACGGACAACACGATGGAGGGCTACTTCGCCAATGGGCGGGCTGGCTTCGATTGGTTCATGGACAACCGCAACACGCTCACGCTCTCCGGCAGCTTGACCCGTGGCCACTTTGAGCCATTCGACCAGCTCACGGTTCGCCAGGACACCTTCTTGGACGGGAGCACTCCGTTTAGTGAATACGTGCGCAACTCAATGCAAGACCGCAATTTCCGCAACCTTGGCACCTCCGTGCAATTCAAGCACCTTTTCCCAAAAGATGGCGCAGAATGGACGGCGGACGTGAACTACAACCGCACCAAGTTTTTTGGCGAAAGCAACTATACAACGGATTATGAGGGCGGCACCCAGAGCAGGGAGCGGCAAAAGAATGAAGGAAATGGTTCTTTTTTGACGCTGCAAACCGACTTTATTAATCCGCTCAACAAGCAGATGAAGCTCGAAGGCGGCCTTAGGGCGAGCATGAGGAACAACAAGAATGACCAAGAAAATTCCTTCTTGAAAGATGGCGTCTGGGAAAACGTTTACAGCCTCGCCGACCATTACAAGTTCAACGATGATGTGTTTGCCGCCTACGGGCAGTTCAGCCACCAGTTCCCGACATGGGGCTACCAAGTGGGCCTTCGGGCGGAGAGCAGCGTTTACAAGGGAGAACTTACCGACCGGGACTCTTCCTTTACCATCGGGTATCCATTGAGCCTTTTCCCAAGCATTTTTGTCACCAAAAAACTGAACGACACCGACAATATTCAAATCGCCTATACCCGTCGGGTGAACCGCCCCAATTTTTTCCAGACCATGCCGTTCATTGACTTCTCCGACTCGCTGAACCTTCGCCGGGGCAACCCCGAGCTGTTGCCTGAATTTATGAACTCCATGGAGCTTTCTTACCAGAAAATCTTTGCCAAGGGCCACAACGTTTTGATGTCGGTGTATTACAAGCGAGCTTCCAACCTGATAACCACGCAAATTGAACCCGAATACAACGAAGACCTCGGCAGGACGGTCAACGTGGCCAGCTATATCAATGCCAACAGCAGCCAGGCGTATGGCGCCGAAGCCACCCTCAAGAGCAATATTTTCAAGGTAATTGACCTGACCACCAACGTCAATGTCTATCAGTCCAACGTAGATGCGACCAATGTGCAAGCTGGGTTGGAAATAGACCAATTTAGCTGGTTCGTCAAAGAAAACATACAGGTGAAACTGCCCGCAGGTTTTTCCTTGCAGGTTTCGGGCGAATACCGCAGCAGGGCCTCCTTCACTCCAGACAGTGGAAACCGGATGCCTTGGCAGGCTGGCCCCACCAATACTGCACAGGGCTACTCCCTTGAAAACTGGTTCGTGGATGCTGCGCTCCGCAAAGAGGTTTTGAACAAAAAAGGCACCATCACCCTCAACGTGAACGACATCTTCAAGACCCGCAGAAATGGCACTTACACGGAATCTGCGTTCTTCACACAGGAGCTTTACCGCTACCGTGACCCACAAATTTTCAGGTTGAACTTCTCCTATCGTTTCGGCAAGATGGACACCTCGCTGTTCAAGCGCAAAAACATGAAGATGAACATGCAGGGCAACGATATGATGGGTTAACGTACCCGTAATGATGCACTGGTTTTGAGTAAGTGGGCAACAAGGTTTTTGTTTATTTTGGTGAAATTGCATAATCTTACACCGTTGCTCACTTACTCAAAATTCAAAACGAGAAACATGAAAATCAAAATCTTGCTCGCATTAGTGGCCATATTGGTCGTCATCCAATTCATCAAGCCAGAACGCAACCTTTCCAACGATGAAACCTACGGCGTGGCCACCAAATACCCCGTGCCCGACGACGTGAAGGAAATCCTCCGGGTGGCCTGCAATGACTGCCACTCCAACAACACGGCTTATCCATCCTACGCCAATTTCCAGCCTGCCGCTTGGTGGCTCAACAGCCATGTGAAGGGTGGCAAACAGCACCTCAACTTTTCCACCATCACCCAACTTCCTGTGGCGGTCCAAAACCACAAGTTTGAAGAAGTCATCGAAATGGTGAAGGAAAAGGAAATGCCCATCAAGAGTTATACGTGGTTCGGGCTGCACCCGGAAGCCAAGCTGACGGACGAGCAGCGGGCTGTCATCACGGGATGGGCGCAAGCGAATATGGATTCATTGAAAGCGAATTATCCGGCGGACAGTTTGGTGATGAAAAGAAGGAAATAGCTGAATCTATTCACAGCGTATTTTGCCAGGACGGCAAACCGGACGGGTAAGCAATCTCGAAAATTTGATTCACGCAAGGGTGTTGCATCTTTAAATGCACCCTTGCGTGAAATTGCTGACATCAGCTCTTTAAGGCTTCACAGTCTTATCCCAAACCACCGTCAACTCTTTTACGTCCTTCGAATTGCTGCCAATGCCAAACTTGAACTCACCGCCCTCCCAGTCATATTTGAGGTCGCTGTTGTAAAATTTCAAGTCATTTGTGGAGATGGTGAACTGAACCACCTTGCTTTCCCCCGGCTGGAGCATCACTTTCTGGAATGCCTTTAGCTCCTTGACGGGCCGACTGATGCTTGCCACGGGGTCGCTGATGTACAATTGAACCACTTCCTCCCCGGCATATTTTCCGACATTGCTCACCTTGACGCTCACCCCAAGTTTAGCATTCCCAGCCATACTCGCAGACAAGGGCATCATCTGCTCGTAAACAAACGGCGAATACCCCATCCCATACCCAAACGGATAGAGCGGGTCGTTCGAGCTGTCAAGGTAATTGGTTAAAAACTTCGTCTCGCCGCTGCCACTGTATGGGCGGCCTGTAGGCTTGTGGTTGTAGTAGAGGGGAATCTGCCCAACATTCCTTGGGAAGGTCGCCGTCAACTTACCGCTTGGGTTCACGTCGCCGAAGAGTACGTCGGCGATGGCATTGCCAGCCTCATGGCCGGGTGCCCAGACATTGAGTATCGCTGCGCAATGCTTGTCTTCCCACTCCAACGTCAGTGGCCTACCGGTGAACAGCACCAGCACCACGGGCTTTCCCGTTTTCACCAATTCCTCCAACAACCTGCGCTGGCTGTCCGGTATGCCGATGTCCGTGCGGCTGCTTGATTCGCCACTCATGCTTTCCGACTCGCCCAACACGGCCACGATGATATCGGCCTTGGTGCTGGCTTCGAGGGCATTGCGGAGCAAAGTCTCCGGTGAAATCGGGTCTATAGTCACCCTTGGTTGGTTAAAGAAATTGAGGCGACGGATGAATGCGGTATCTTCGGTAATGTTGGAGCCTTTGGCAAACAGCGTGGCCAATTGCGGAGCGACGTTTTTCACGCCTTCCATCACGCTCACCGATTTTTCCCACTCGCCGCCAATAACCCAGGTGCCGAGCATGTCCCGTTTGTTGTCGGCGAAAGGGCCAACGAAGGCGACGGTTTTTCCTGTTTTTGCCAAAGGCAAAATCTGGTTCTCGTTTTTCAGCAAAACAAAACTGTGCGCTGCAATCTCCCTTGCAGCCTTGCGGTTTTCGGGCGTCATGATTTCCTTGGCCGGGCGGCGCTCGTCGAGGCGGCGGTAGGGGTCATCGAACAGGCCCATTTTCCATTTTGCCTCCAGAATCCTACGACAGGCGAGGTCAATGTCCGCCATTTTTATCTTGCCCTGGTCCAATGATTTTTTGAGGGTGGTCAAGAAGCCTTCGCCCACCATGTCCATGTCCACGCCAGCTTTTAGCGCCAGCGCACTCACCGTCTGCAAGTCGCCGAGGCCGTGCATTGACATCTCGTTGATGGCCGTATAATCGGTTAGCACGAAGCCTTTGAAGCCCCACTGGTTGCGCAGCACATCGGTCATCAGCCAGCGGTTGGCGGAGGCAGGTATCTCGTCCACCACGTTGAAGCTGGTCATGACGCTGCCCGCACCTGCATCCACGGCGGCCTGATAGGGTGGCATATAATAGTTGAACATGGCGCTGCGGCTCATGTCCACGGTGTTGTAATCACGTCCGGCTTCGGCGGCGCCGTAAAGTGCATAGTGTTTTACGCAAGCCATGAGCGTGTTGTTTTTTGACAAATCATCGCCTTGGTAGCCCTTTACCATTGCCTTGGCTATTTGTGAACCGAGATAGGGGTCCTCGCCGCTTCCCTCGCTGATGCGGCCCCAGCGTGGGTCACGGGCAATGTCTACCATCGGAGAGAAGGTCAAATTCAGCCCTTCAGCGGTGGCTTCTTGCGCAGCGATTCGGGCAGATTTCTCTATCAAATTCATGTCCCAGGTTGCAGAAAGTCCAAGCGGTATGGGGAAAATGGTACGATGCCCATGTATCACATCCAAACCGAAAAATAAAGGGATTTTCAAGCGGCTGCCTTTCAATGCAATATCTTGGATGGCCTTCATGCGGACAGGGTCATGCGCACCAAACATCCCACCTACTTGGCCTTTTTTGATTTTCGTTTCGGTATCCGTGCTAACCGTGGTTCCGGTGGGCACATACCCGGCAACAACGAGGTTCAATTGCCCGATTTTCTCTTCGACGGTCATCTTTTTCATCAGGCCATCTATGTAAGATTTCATTTTGGCGTCTTGCGCCGTGGCAGTTTGCAGCAGTAGGAAGGTGCAAAGGCACAGCAAAATGGTGTGGGTCCTTTTCATGTTGTTATAGTTTAATGGCGTGCTGGGTGCTTGGCGGGCTGACGTTTTAGGCCATCATTGCCTAACTCGCCACAGCGCCAACCACTCTAACCCGCTTTCAATGCAATGGTCGGGCATTTGGAGGAGACGGCAAAGGCGGGAAATGGAAATTTTTGTCAACTGGAATTCTTCATGATTTCGGTACGCAGGGATTTCTAAGCCCGATAGGGATTGGAAAGCCCGGCCCACTCAGGCTTAGAAATGCCTATCACGCTTTCCAATCCTTCAAAGCTACGATAATGGCAGGGAACTAAACATTTCCAACCGATTGGAGCAACCATTCTTTCAGCCATACATCCTTGGTATCACAATGGCTAATCTTATTACCTTCTTGACGTAAAACGCTGTTTTTCCTTACTCATGGCTCGGGTTTATTCCCTTTGTGAATCACCATTTATTCACCTTAAATATCTTTTGCCATGTTGACCAGAATCATTTTCCGCACCTGCATCCTTCTGGTGCTGACGACCATGTTCGCTTGTGTGCCCGATGAACCCGCATTGCCCAATATCGAGACGGATGCCCTACTGATGACCAACGAAACTGGCGATGTTTCATCGCTTGATAATGCCTTTTTTCACATCATCAATCAAGATGAACAGCCCACGGCCTGTATTTATGAGCCTTGCAGTTCCCTGCTTCCCAAGCTTTACAAAGCCTACTTAGATTTGGCAAACGAAACCTGCGAGACCCAATGGTATTGCGCCACCTGCTGTATGGAAAACAAGCTGACGGAGATAATGGCCACTGTAAAACCCAATAAGAAAGATTGCATCACCGCTGTTGGAGCCGATGCACTGGCAAGTCCCGTGCCTGGCAGCGCCACCCTTGCCGTTGCGATAGTGCCCAACTACTGCTTGATGGAGGGAGCCACGCTCTGGGCCACAAACCCTGTGAAACCAGGCAATCCACCATACAACCAAGCAATTTACACGGTGGAGTGGTTCAGGAATGGGCAGCTCATCGGCACGGGAGCGCACTTATCGGATTGTATTTGTGGTGAAAATGTGACAGTGAAGGTGCTGAATACCTTGACCGGAGCGAAGGGCAGTGCTGTCTTTTTGGCAAAGCCTTGTTCAGTTGAAATGGAAGAAGAAGATGAGTGATTCAGGTAAATAACGAACACGCCGTTGTTTGTGGAGTAGCGGGTCAGCAGGGATTTCCAAGCCCGATAGGGATTGGAAAGCCCGGCCTACTCGGCGACCAGTTTTTTCTATTGATTACTGTAAAGATTGTTTTCTTCATCCTCGCTGCCAACCTCTTCCTGTTCATCGTCCAATTCTGAGCCTGGCACGTCGAGGTCACCGCCAGTCACATCGTCATCAAATCCCTTCTCGTTAAGAGCACCCGGTAGTTCATTGGGGGTTTTTTCCTTGGTCAGATTTTCAGGGTCTATGTCCGCTTCTTCGTGTGATTGCTTGTAAATATCCTCGCTTGGCGGATAAAGTGGGTAGCCTTCCGCATTTTTGTCCATGTCTTTGTCCTTTTTGAGCGGCAGTCCTGTTTGATGCTTGTCTGGCATGATGAAAGTTTTTAAGGATGAAAGTAAAATTCACTACTATAACTGTGTGCAGGGTGCAAGGTTCAAACAGGCAACCTTCAATACCATTTTCTTAAAGGGTACAACTCCGGATGGGTTGATTTTTATTTGATTTCAAGCTCAGACCGTTTCATCTCAAGCCCAATCTATTCGATAAAATGCTCAGACCGTTTCATCCCAAGCCCAGACTATTCCATTGCCCAGCGTTTCCAACGTGACAAAAATCATCTTTTAGGCACCAGTAGGTGGTTGAACAAGTGCCGTGCTACCGATACCTTCGTCAGAAAGTTGGCAACATGGATTATTGCGCTACTACACCTATTTATAATGCTTGTCGTGCCGTGGAACATGCCAAGCGCCCCCATCAACCGTGCTGGAAAGGGAAGAACTTCGTTTGTTTTGCCGCAATTATTTGGGCACTTGTAGCGATGGGCGTGGAATCAAACGCCCAGACTACCGACCAAAAGCACCGCATTTGGGGCTACTCCTTTGGCGACCTGATTTACAAGGCGCAAGGCGATACGCTCTACTGGGGCAATACGGAATATGCGGGCTTGGAGGAAAAAACCGTCGGCTCCAACCTGCGGCGCTTGTTTCTGGGGTACGATTCAAAAATTTCGGAAAACCTCAAGGCGAAAGTGTTGGTAGAAAGCAAGGCCAGCACCACCACAAGGGAGGGGCGACTGGGGTTAGCAGTCATTCACGGGCTGTTGGAATGGAACAACCTGGTGCCAGCAATCCCAAACTCAAGGGCAAGAGTCGGGCTGATACCCACTCCGATTTTTGCCCTGCCGGAAAAGACCTGGGGCTACCGTTCCGTTGAAAAGGATGCGCTCGATTTGCGGGGCCTCGGCAAGGTCATTGACCAAGGGCTTTCCTTTTCTGGTGATTTTGACCAGCAAAAAACGGCGGGATTCAACCTAATGGTCGGCAACGGGACTGGCAACAGGCCGGGCATTGACAAGTATTTGGAATATTATGGCGCCGTGTACAAGAAATTTTGGAAGAATCAAGTGACCGTGGAACTATTGGGCGATTATGCCCGCAAAGCTCCCACTTCTCGGACCATGCTTTTGCGAAGCTTTGTTTCTGTGGAACGGCCGGTTTGGACTTTTGGCGCTGAGGTTTCCAAAGCATTTATGGACGAGGAGGTTTCTGGTGAATTGCAAGCCGTCAATCCGTTGTCGGTTTCGTTTTTCCTTTCCAACAAGCTCGGCTTTTTGGGTGAAAACTGGCGCAGCTTCATCCGATACGATTTTTACAATCCCGCCACGGAATACCAGCCCACGGGCGTTTACGCCAATCCTTCGCAACACTACGACGAGCACTCCTACTGGATAGGCTTGCACTATACAATGAAGGAGAAAGTCCACTTTATGCCAAATGTGATTGTCAACCAATACGAACGCAAGAACCAAAACGTGGTCCAGCGCAGGAGCGACATTGTGCCAAGAATGACCGTTTACTTTCAGTTTGGCGATTGACCCGCTGACAAGAAACTGATTTTACTATCTTCGCCGCAACAAAACTTAATTTAAATGTCAAACGCAGTCAGAAGCCTTGAACCCCGCCCTTTGTGGAACCATTTCGCCGACCTCAACGCCGTGCCTCGCCCCTCCAAGAAAGAGGAGCGGGTCATCAAGTTCATCGTTGAATTTGGTGAGGGCCTTGGCCTGCCCACCTCCGTGGACGCCACCGGGAACGTCATCATCACCAAGCCTGGAACCAAAGGTCTCGAAAACAAGCCCGTCGTGCTGCTCCAGAGCCACCTCGACATGGTGCACCAAAAGAACGCCGACACCAATTTCGACTTCGACCAAGAGGGCATACGAATGGTGGTGAACGGCGATTGGGTAGAAGCCGAGGGCACGACGCTCGGTGCCGACAACGGCATAGGCGTGGCCAGCATCATGACCATCTTGGCCGCCAACGACATCCCGCACCCGCCCATCGAGGCATTGTTTACCATTGACGAAGAAACGGGGCTGACTGGCGCAAAGGGCCTCGAAGGCGGACTCCTCCACGCAAAGTACATGCTCAACCTCGACACCGAGGACGACCGGGAACTGACCATCGGCTGTGCAGGCGGTATTGACGTGACCGCCAACGGCGACTATATGCAAGAACCCGTACCAAAGGGCTTGTCCCCTTTTCGGCTCGGTGTAAAAGGATTGACGGGCGGCCACTCCGGCGTGGACATCCACTTGGGCCGGGGCAATGCCAACAAACTCTTGAACCGGCTTTTATCAGGTTCCGCTTCGCAATTTGGCATCCGCATTTCCTCCGTTGATGGGGGCAGCTTGCGCAATGCCATCCCACGGGAGTGTTTTGCAGTCGTCATGTTGCCTTATGAGGAGGCCGTTGCATTTCAAGCATTCATCGAACATGAAGCCGCTTCGCTAAAGGCCGAATACCGCACCACCGACCCCGATTTGGCAGTCGTTTGCGAAGCGACCGATACGCCGACCAGCGTGATGGCAAAGGCTTTCCAGAAGAAACTAATGGCCGTGGTTTACGCTTGCGCAAACGGAATCTACCGCATGAGCCCCGACATCAAGGACCTCGTCCAAACCTCCAACAACCTCTCAAGGGTTTTGGCCAAAGAAGGCCAATACACCATTCAATGCCTCACCCGCAGCTCCGTGGACACCGAAAAGGTTGACCTCGCCAATGCACTAAAAAGCACCTTCGAACTCATAGGCGCCAAAGTTGCCCTCGGCAATGACTACCCCGGCTGGACGCCCATGCCCGGCTCCCGTTTGGTGAAGTTGATGAGCGGCCTCTACGAAGAAATGTTCAGCGAGAAACCGCACGTCAACGCCTGCCATGCCGGCCTTGAATGTGGCATCGTCGGCCAGCATTATCCCGAAATGGAGATGATTTCCTTCGGCCCAAACATCCGTGGCGCACACTCTCCCGACGAGAAAGTGCAAATCAGCTCTGTCCAAAAATATTGGGGCTATTTGCTACGGACGCTGACAGAGATTTAGCGTTTGAGGTTTTGAGGGGGTGAAGGTTTGAGGCAGGGCCGCTCAATCCTTCAATCCTTCAATCCTTCTCTCCCTCAAACCCTCAAACCCTCAATCTCTTAACCTCTCCCTCATGCAAATCTTCCTCGGCGGCACTGCCGGACATTCCACTTGGCGAACGAAAATCGCCATTCCAATCCTTGAAACAGCAGGGGTGACTTTCTTCAACCCGCAATTGGGCGCAGGAGAATGGACACCAGCGCACCAAGCCATAGAAACGAAAGCAAAGGAGGAGGCGGACGTTTGGCTGTTCGTCGTCACCGAGGAAACGAGGGGCGTAGCAAGCTTGGTGGAAGCGGCCTATCGCATCGGCACTGGCGGCCTACTGTCCCTGGTCGTGCGCAGCATCCAAGAAGACGACCTTTTTGATGGACTGCCCTTGAACGAGCAGGAACGAAAGGACTTGAACCGGGGCCGCTCGTATTTAATCGAAGTTGCGGAGCAAAATGGCGTGCCTGTGTTCGATAGTATTGCGGAAGCAACGAAACATGCCGTTCAATTGGCCAATGGGCAGTAGGCATTTTGTGAAACCATACTGGCCATTGACCAAGTTGAACAATTCCTATTTGTCAAACTGCTGCAAATCCAGCGCTTCTATTAGTTGGATAAGCTTCTTGTCATAATTCTTGTCCGTCGCATAGCCTGCTTTTTTGAGGCCCTTCGCCCAACCTTCATAGTCGTTGGTTCCCAATTTCTTCAAGTGCTTGTAGCGGTCAATCTGCAACAAATTGGAGTGTTCCCGAAAGCTTTCCCAAGAGGTGTCGAACACCCGAAACATGTCATAGACATCATCGTCGGAATAATTCCGGCAAGTGCAGTGGCGGCACTTGCTCCGGCATTTGATGCCAAAGTGGTTGTTGGATTCCGAGGCAAGGCGGCTACTCCCCGCATCGGTTTCAATCAGCCCTTGCGCCAGCGTGATGCTGGCTGGTATCCCAAATTGTTTCATCTCTGCAATAGCTGTGGAAGCGAAGCGCTCAATGTATTTGCGGCACACCTGAAGTTTCTCCTTTACGATTTCATCGTCCACGGACTTGGTCTGGGCCAAGCCGGGGTTAAGCACAAAGCTCAGGTTGTTGAAATCGGTGGACTTCCACTTTTTAGCTGGAGCCTTGGCTGGTCGTTCTTCGGTGGGCATTGGAGGCATTACCGCCAGCTCCTCAACGAAGGCAGCGCTCACCTTTAGTGGTTTTCCGGCTTGTTCAATTGCCAGGGACTCCTTTTTTTCTTGAGTGGAGTTTAGCAGCGCACGATCGCCGTACAGGTGCCAAACAAAGAAGGCGATGGCCAATTGGAACCAGTATTTGCCAAACCAGTTCAGCAGTTCAGTTGCAGTGTTTGTTTTCTGGGGGTCGTGTTGAAGCCGATATTCTGCCATGATTCACCAAGTTTTTGTTTGAAAAGAATGAATTACAGGAGCAAAGTAAATGGATTTGTTTTTAATTGTCAAACATTTTAAAAACAAAATGTTTTTATTTTTGACAAATCGAGCTTCTCCGTTGTTTTCTGGCAAAATCAGGAAAACACTTCCATTGGTTTTTGGTATTCCCTCAATCGTTCATGTGATTTGGTGATAAACAAGCCAAATTCATGCTATTGTCATTGTGTTGACAATAGTTGTTTAATGCTGGATTTTTCAGTTCCTTTTTTGTCTTAATGCGTTTGAAGAATGCTTAAATAAAATGCATTTTCATCAATCCGTTATTCTGAAATGAGTTTAAACAAAACAACAAAACCAGCTTCCACCCCCATAAGAAGACGCACCATAGCCATTGCATTTTTTGCGCTCGGCATGGGTGCAATGGTAGCAGTGCTATCACTGAAAAGCAATGATGAATCAAAGTCACTGCAAGGCCAACAACTCGGCTCTCCCGATGATGTTAGCCTTTACAAAATAAGGCGGTTGAAGGGATTCCAGAACATCCAACCCGTCATAGCCATAGTTCCCCAGCAGGAGTCGAGCAGGATGCAGCCCTTGAAAACTGAAATGATGCAAATGATAGACAGCCTGCGGCAGGAAAACATTGTCACCAATGTTTCCGTGTTTTTCAAGGAATTTGACAATGGTGATTGGATTTCCATCAATGAGCCGGAATTGTACCACCCTGCCTCCTTGATGAAAGTGCCATTGATGCTATCCGTTCTAAAGGCTGCGGAGGCAACCCCTGGCTTGCTGACACAACGGTTGGTTTTCGATAAAGCAAGTGACAGGGCAGACTTTACCCAGCACTTTTCAGCGCCAACCATCAAAATTGGTGAAAGCTACTCGGTGCATGACCTACTTTTCTACGCCGCAGCGCATTCGGACAACCTCGCCACCAACCTGCTTTCCAGCAATATCGAAGTTGGGAGGGTGACCAATTTGTTTGAAAACATCGGCCTAGTAAAGCCAGAAATGGACAATATTGACTACCGAATGAATACACGGGATTACTCCAGGTTCATGGAAACCATTTTCAATTCTGCCTTTCTCGGTCCAGAGTATTCCGAGTATGCCGCCGAAATGCTGGCAAATTGCAGCTTCAAGGAGGGATTCGCCAAGGGCCTGCCAAAAGACGTGCGCATTTGGCACAAGTTCGGGGAATATGTCAAGCCGGGAGTTGAAGCCGAGTTGCACGAATCTGCGACCATTTTCTTGGATGGAAAGCCCTTCTTGCTCACCGTGATGACACGTGGAAAGGACCTTGACCAATTAGCGAAGGTCTTGCAATTGATAGCCAACCGGGTCGCAAAGCGCACCATCGAAAATGGCTACGGTGTGGTATCCATTAAGGCCAATGCCAAACCTGGGTGTTAGGATTTGGGGCTTTGAACAATTTGTCCAACGGGTAACCGAAAACCATCCGACATAATGAAGGACTTTAAAATGTCCAAAAGGGTATTACCTGCTCGGTTGGGCATCAACTAATTTGGAATTTTGCCTACTTTTCGCCTTCAATTTGCAGGGGGCTTTCCCTTGCATTCAAAAACTAACTTTTCATGAAAAAACTTTGGATTCCCGTCCTTGCAGTTATCGGGTTATCGGGCTGCACCAACGATGGCAAAGAAAACACCACCACCAACATGGATTTCCCCAATATCCCAGTCAGCTATCCGCAGACGGCCACGGAAGATGTCAAAGACGACTATTTCGGCACTGCTGTGGCCGACCCCTTCCGATGGCTCGAAAACGACACCGCCGCCAATACCGAAGCGTGGGTGAAGGCTCAAAATGTCGTTACGCAGGACTACCTCAGCAAAATCCCTTTTCGGGCTGCCGTGCGTGACCGCTTTGAGGAGTTGTTCAATTATCCCAAGTATGGCGCACCTTATCAAGTAGGGGAGTACTATTTTTTCTCGAAGAACGATGGGCTGCAAAACCAGTCTGTCCTCTATCGCCAAAAAGGGCTTGACGGAGCGCCGGAGGTTTTTATTGACCCCAACAAGCTCTCCGAAAAAGGGACTGCGGCCATTGGCATTTCAGGAGTTTCGGGCAACGAAAAGTACCTGACGGTGAGCCGTTCGGACGCAGGCTCCGATTGGAGCGAGATTCAGGTGTACGAAGTGGCTACCATGAAACAACTGCCCGATGTCCTCAAATGGGTCAAGTTTAGCGGCGGCGCTTGGTGGAAGGACGGATTCTTCTACTCCCGCTACCCCGAACCAGCGAAGGGCACCGAGCTCAGCGGCAACAACATGAACCACTGGGTCTATTACCACAAGCTCGGCGAGCCGCAAAGCAAGGACAAGCTGATTTACAAGGATGACAAAAACCCCAGCTACTACCACATGCCGCAGGTTTCAGAAGATGAAAAACACCTATTTATTGTTGCCGCCCCCGGCACGGATGGTTACGCCGTTTTGCACAAGGACCTGAGCAGCAATGGGCCGATAACCACTTTGTTTGAAGGCTACAAAAACAAGACCTCCGTCGTCCACAACATCGGCAACAAGGTGCTGGCCGTCACGGACATTGACGCTCCCAACTACCGCCTCGTGGAGGTGGACCTCGCCAAGCCCGCAAAAGCCAATTGGAAGGAAATCATTCCCGAATCGGAAAACCTGTTGGAAGGCTGCTCCACGGGCGGCGGCAAGCTCTTTGCCAGCTACCTCGAAAAAGCCACTACCCGGATTTATGAGATGAACTATGATGGCACTGGCAAAAAAGCCCTGACACTCCCCGGCCTTGGCACTGCCGGTGCACCGGGTGGCAAGGAGTCCCACAAGTCGTTGTTCTACACCTTCACCTCGTTTCTGTACCCGCCAACCATCTTTAAATATGACGTGACCTCGGGTCAGTCCTCCGTTTTTCAGGAAACCAAGCTGAAGTTCAACCCCGCCGATTACGAAGAAAAGCAGGTCACTTACACGAGCAAGGACGGTACGCCTGTAACCATGTTTTTGGTGCATAAAAAAGGGCTGCAGTTGGACGGGAACAACCCTTGCTACCTTTATAGTTATGGCGGGTTCAACATCAGCCTCTCCCCCTCGTTCAGCACATCGAGGATTTTGTTGCTGGAGAACGGCGGCGTGTTCGCCATGCCCAACCTCCGCGGCGGCGGCGAGTACGGTGAGGCTTGGCACCAAGGCGGCATGTTGATGAAAAAGCAAAACGTGTTCGATGATTTCATCGCAGCAGGAGAATACCTCATCGCTCAGAAATATACCTCGAAGGAACGCCTTGGAATCGCTGGCGGCTCTAATGGCGGCCTGCTCGTCGGTGCTTGCATGACCCAGCGTCCCGACCTCTTCGCCGTGGCACTGCCAGCCGTCGGCGTGATGGACATGCTGCGCTACCACAAGTTCACGGTGGGCAAGGGCTGGACACCGGAGTACGGTTCTTCGGAAGAGAGTGCCGAAATGTTCAACTACCTCAAGGGCTATTCGCCCGTGCATAACCTCAAGCCTGGCACTGCTTATCCAGCTACAATGGTCACCACGGGCGACCACGACGATAGGGTAGTGCCGGCACACTCCTTCAAGTTCGCCGCCACTCTCCAGCAAGCGCACAAAGGGGACAACCCCGTACTAATCCGCATCGAAACGGACGCTGGCCACGGCGCAGGCAAGCCAACCTCCAAGGTTATTGACGAAATCGCCGATATTTACTCGTTCTTCTTTTACAATACCAAGACGCCAGTGAAGTACAACGTTAAGGGGTAGATACAAATGATAAATGAGGAATGGTGGAATGATGAATGAGTGGGCGCTCGCTATTCATCATTTCACCATTCCTCATTTATCATTCTTTAAATTTTTACTGATTCTAAATAAGCTCGCCTTTTCGCTGCTCTGCAACTCATTTTTGATAAAAACATTTAAGTGGGTACATTTGCCCGGCGTTGCGCAGCATGGTTGCTGCCACCGTTTTGAAAAAATCAACAAAACGAAGTTGAAGATGAACAATTGGTTTTTCGGATTTCTCACTTCTTCCATTGGCAAGAAACTTTTGATGGCCTTGACAGGCATTTTCCTAATCCTGTTTTTGGCGGTTCACCTTGCTGGCAACTTGCAGTTGCTTCACAATGACGGCGGGGTGGCTTTCAATGTGTATGCTGACTTTATGGGCAACAACCCCTTGATTCAGTTCATTTCCAAGGGCAATTTCTTTTTCATCCTGCTCCATGCCGTCTTGGGGACCTTTCTTTGGTGGAAAAACCGGGCAGCCCGTGGTGCACAGGGTTACGCCGTAACCGTGACACGTGCCACGGAAACCTCGCCCTTTTTCGCAAAGTACATGTGGGCCTTTGGGGTGGTGATTTTGGTTTTCATCATCGTCCACTTGGTGCAGTTTTGGGCTATGATGCACTACGGAGAAATCGGCTATGGCATAGATATGGTCAACATTGAGGGCAAGGAGGTAAGGAACTTGTATGCGCTGGTTTCCAATACTTTCCTCAATCCCGGCTTCGTGGTTTTCTATGTGGTGAGCATGATTGTCATAGCCTTTCACCTTTGGCATGGCTTCCAGTCTGCCTTCCAAACAATGGGGCTAAAACACCCGAAATACTCGCCCATCATCAAGTTCATAGGGGCAGCGTACTCGGTATTGGTGCCGCTGGGCTTTGCGGTGATTCCGATTGTGTTTTATCTTAGAAATGCGTGATGGTTGATTTCATAGAAAAATACCAGACTCAAATTCAGGCGATTTGCGAAGCCTATCATGTAGAGCGGCTTTTTGCTTTTGGGTCGGTGTTGACGAATGCTTTTTCGGAAAAAAGCGATGTGGACTTGATAGTTTCCTTTAGTGAAAAGCACAAGATTTCCCTGTTCAAGCATTATTTTGGATTGAAGGAAGCGCTTGAAAAACTGTTCGGAAGAAATGTTGACCTTATGGAAGAAAAGCCAATACGCAACCCAATCTTACGGGAGGAAGTTGAGGCCACCAAAACGTTGATTTATGGAAAAAAGGGTCAAGAAATGGCTGTATGACATGTGAAATACTATGTTCGCATGGCTACGATATAATTTCTTACGAGCAACCCTGGCAAACCGCAAATGACGACATACCCATTTTGAAAAAAGAAGTTGAAAAGCTTTTGAACCTATAAATTATGGAACTAAACGGTAACGTACCAACCGGCCCGCTCGCCGAAAAATGGACGAAATACAAGAGCAGCATGCCGCTCGTTTCCCCTGACAACAAGCGTCGCCTCGATGTCATTGTCGTGGGCACAGGCCTTGCTGGGGCAGCAGCGGCAGCCTCCATGGGCGAGCTTGGCTACAACGTCAAATGCTTCACCTTTCACGATAGCCCCCGACGGGCGCACTCCATCGCTGCGCAAGGTGGCATCAACGCCGCTAAAAACTACAAAAACGACGGCGACAGCGTCTATCGCCTTTTCTACGATACCATCAAGGGTGGCGACTATCGGGCAAGGGAAGGCAACGTCCACCGCCTCGCCGAGGTGAGCGTGGACATCATTGACCAATGCGTGGCACAGGGCGTCCCATTCGCTCGGGAGTACGGCGGCATGTTGGACAACCGCTCCTTTGGCGGAACGCAGGTGCAGCGAACCTTCTATGCCCGTGGCCAAACGGGGCAGCAGCTCCTCATCGGTGCCTACCAATCACTCAGCCGCCAGATTTCTTTGGGCAAAGTGACCATGTACAACCGCCATGAAATGCTCGATGTGGTATTGGTGGAAGGAAAGGCAAGGGGCATCATCACTCGAAACTTGGTCACTGGCAAATTAGAGCGCCACTCCGCCCATGCCGTGGTATTGGCTACTGGCGGCTATGGCAACGTCTTTTACCTCAGTACCAATGCCATGACCTGCAACGTGACCGCCGCTTGGCGGGCAGTGAGGCGTGGTGCATACATGGCTAACCCTTGCTACACGCAAATCCACCCGACCTGCATCCCACAGTACGGCGACTACCAGAGCAAACTCACGCTCATGTCCGAGAGCTTGCGCAACGATGGCCGAGTATGGGTGCCAAAGAAACTTGAAGACGCCGAGGCCATCCGCCAAGGCAAGAGAATGGGCAAGGACATACCCGAAGCCGACCGTGACTACTACCTGGAGCGCCGCTATCCTGCATTTGGCAACCTCGTGCCTCGTGACGTGGCCAGCCGTGCCGCCAAAGTCGAGTGTGACAAAGGCCACGGAATCGTGCCAACTGGCTTGGGGGTTTATCTTGACTTCGCCGATGCCATCCAACGGTACGGAAAAACGAAGGCGCACTCCTCCAATATCGAAAATCCAAGCGCCCAGCAGATTTGGGATTTGGGCAAGGCAGTCGTAGAGGAGAAGTACGGCAACCTCTTCGAGATGTACGAGAAAATCACGGGCGAAGACCCCTACACCAACCCGATGAAGATTTACCCGGCAGTCCACTATACTATGGGCGGGCTATGGGTGGACTACAACCTGCAAACCAACATACCCGGTCTTTTCGCCCTCGGCGAATGCAATTTTAGCGACCACGGCGCCAACCGTCTCGGTGCCTCGGCGCTGATGCAAGGCTTGGCGGATGGCTATTTCGTGATACCATATACCATCGGTTCTTTTTTGGCAAATGAAATCCGGACGCCGAAGTTAGACACGGCTTCGCCAGCTTTTGAGGAAGCTGAAAATGCCGTGCGTGAACGTCTCACTGGTTTCATCAGCAATGGCGGCAAACAGTCCGCCGAGAGCTTCCACCGCCGCCTCGGCAAAATCATGTGGGAATACTGCGGCATGGGCCGCAGCGCCGAGGGCTTGACTAAGGCCCGCCGCCTGATTCAGGACCTGAAAGCGGAATTTTACGCCGACCTCTATGTGCCAGGCTCCATGGACGAGTACAACCCGGAATTAGAAAAAGCCACCCGTGTGGCCGACTTCCTGGAGCTTGGCGAACTCATGTGCCTCGATGCCCTCCAGCGGGAGGAAAGCTGCGGCGGCCATTTCCGGGAGGAGCACCAGACCGAAGAGGGCGAGGCATTGCGGGACGATGTGAACATGGCATACGTTTCGGCGTGGGGCTGGAAGGACACCTCCGTGGAGCCTGAACTGAACAAAGAGCCGCTGATTTTCGAGAACATCAAAGTGGCGGCGAGAAGCTATAAGTGAGGTTTAGTGGGTTAAGCGCGTTTAGAAGGTTTAGTTTTTGACCCTTCTAAACCCTCTAAACCTTCTAAACCCTTCTAAACTTATCAAAAATGAAACTGAACTTAAAAATCTGGCGGCAAAAAAACGCCAAGGATAAAGGCCACTTCGAGAACTACAAAGTGGTGGCAAACGAGCACATGTCGTTCCTAGAAATGCTCGACGTGCTGAACGAGGAACTCATTTCCAGCCAAAAAGAACCCGTGGCCTTCGATCATGATTGCCGGGAGGGCATCTGTGGTACTTGCAGTCTCGTCATCAATGGCCAACCGCACGGCCCGATGAACGGCACGACCACCTGCCAGTTGCACATGCGGCACTTCAAGGAAGGGGAAACGGTCGTCATTGAGCCGTTCAGGGCCAAGGCGTTCCCAGTGCTGAAGGACTTGGTCGTTGACCGTTCCGCCTTCGACCGCATCATACAGGCCGGGGGCTATGTGAGCGTGGACACTGGCCAAGCGCCCGACGGCAACACCGTTCCCATCGGGAAGGAGGTGGCGGGAAAGGCGTTCGAGGCCGCTGCCTGCATCGGTTGCGGGGCCTGCGTGGCCGCCTGCCCGAATTCCTCTGCCATGCTTTTTGTGAGCGCCAAGGTTTCGCACCTCGCCCTTTTGCCGCAAGGCCAAGTGGAGTCCAAGAAACGTGCACAGAGCATGGTACACCAGATGGACGAGGAGGGCTTCGGGATGTGCTCAAACATCACGGCTTGCGAAGCGGAATGTCCAAAAGGGATTTCGGTGGAAAATATTGCGAGGCTGAACCGGGAGTATATCAGTGCCTCCTTTTCTTCAACCGAAAAATAATTGCCAACCCATTGGTTGTCAACGATATACAAGGGAAGCTGCGTGGTGCAGCTTCCCTTTTTTTCGTGAAAAAGGTACTTACCCGACCCTCTTAAACACCCACCCGCTGCCGTCCGGCATCCGGCCCTGCTCGAACTTCCAGCCTTGGCGCTTCGCAATATTGTTCGACACCCGGTAGGGCGCAGTCTTCGTCTTCCAGTCCTTGGCCTC